>NZ_JBITJU010000015.1:0-217305 GCF_044460355.1 Kribbella sp. NPDC050124 | reverse complement strand
GGGGGGTGGGCGCCCCCACCCCCCCCCCCCCCCCCCCCCCCCGGCCCCCCCCCCCGCCCCCCCCCCCCCGGGGGGGCCCCCCCCCCCCCCCCCCCCCCCGCGCGCGCGGCCGCCCCCCCCCCCCCCCACGCCGTTTCACGCCAACGGAACCTCCACCTCCGCGACAGTGCCGTGCGGTTCGGCGTCCCGCAGCCGCATCCACCCGCCGGCAGCTTCCACCCGGATCCGCCGCGACGCGAGACCGAGGTGACCGTTCCGTAGCCGGGCGTCGAGGTCCACTCCCCCGAGTCCCCGCCCGTCGTCGATCACGCGAAGCCTGGCCACCCCGTCGGTCCGGGCCAGTTGTACGACGACCTTGTGAGCCGCGGCATGCTTCACGACATTCGTGAGCAACTCGCGAACCGTGACCAGCAGCAACTCGTCCACCGCCGTACGGGTCGACTCGTCCCAGTCCTGCGTCTCCACGTCGACCGAAAGCCGCCCGCGTGAGCGCGTGGAGTCGGCCACGTCCTCGAGGACCGGCAGCAATCCGGCCGACTCCAGCGCCACCGGGTGCAACTGGGACATCGTGGACCGCAACAGCCGGGTCGTCTCCGCGAGGGCGAACTCGACTCGCTCGAGACTTTCGGCGTCACCGCCGAGCGCCGGCTCGACCTCCTGGCGGGCAGCCAGCACGTACTGGAGAGCTCCGTCGTGCAGCGTCTCCGCCAGGTTCCGTTGTTCGCGCTGCTCGATCTGAACCATGTCCTCCACCAGCTGGCTCCGCTCCTCGAGCAGCCTGGTGATCGTCAGAACCCGGGATCGTTGCAGCGCCGACAACAGCACACAGGCCAGCCCGACGACAGCGAGCAGCACGGCGGCCAGTACGACGTACGAGATCGGCTCCTCGTCCATCGGCCGGATGAGCAGCCCGGAGACAAGGTAGGCGACCACCGTCGGTGCCGTCGCAAGAGCACAGACCAGCGGGCTGAGCTGTGTCGCGGCCAGCAGCGGGACCACGAAGAGACCGTTCAGCAAGGTGTACGCCGTCCAGGTCGTGTCTGCGGATGCGTCCGCAACCAGGGACAACCCGGTCAGCGTGATCACGTCGACCGAGAGGGCCAGCCAGGTGTACGGCATCAGGCCCAAGCCGCGTCGCTGGACCGCCGCGGTCAACACACTCCAGAGCACGTAGGCGATGACGATCACCCAGCACAGCAAGCGGTGGTGATCGGGTGGTTCGGTCACCAGGACCGCCACCAGGAACGCGGCGAGCAGCAGCCTCAACATCCCCTGGATCCGGACCCCTCGGTCCGGCATTGCGGCGATCGGGTCCGAACCGGTCATTCGAGCAGGCCCCGTCGCATACCTTCGGCCACGGCGGCGGCGCGATCGGAGACCCCGAGCTTCTCGTAGAGCCGTTGGGTGTGGGTCTTGACCGTACTGGCGCCGAGATACAGCTCGGCCGCCAGTTCGGGGATGGACAGCCCGCGGGCGAAGCCGGCCAGTACCTGCTGTTCCCGCTCGCTGAGGACTGGACCGGCAGACGCCGCCCGTAGCCTGATCTGATCGGCCAGCCCGGCAGCCAGCTCCGGCGGGACCACGGTCTGGCCCTGGCCCACCCGCCGTACCGCGTCGACGATCTCCGAACGGCGAGACTCCTTGGACAGGTAGCCCTGCGCACCCTCCTCCAAAGCTCGGAAGACGACCGCGCTGTCGGTGACGGCTGACAGGATCAGCGCCCGGGTGGGCAGCCCCTCACGGACGATGGCATGCACCACGTCAAGTCCGGTCAGGTCAGGCATCTGGTAGTCGACCACGGCCACGTCCGGGCGCTCCGCGGCGATCACCTCGAGGCCTCCCCGCCCGGTTTCGGCCTCGCCGACCACCTCGAGATAGCCGGATTCACGCAGCCCCCGGATCAGCCCGTCCCGGAAGAACGGGTGATCGTCCACCACAACCACCCGCGCCATCTCTCGCGCGCCGGTACTACGCCCGCTCGCCGTCATGTCCCGCCCCCAGTCCCCAGCATGCCGCCGCCGTCCCGCGCTGGTCCAGAGCGACGCAGCTCCCCCAATCGGGGGACCCCGGGGTCAGCCGGTGCAGGGCCCGCTCGGTGGATGGGGCCGAGGCGCCAACCGGGCGAACCTGATTGGCGAGCCGGGAACGCCTCGGCACCAAGAACAAAGGAGCAACCATGAACCACAAGGCAACCCTGCTGGAGACGGGCCGTGACGACGACCGCGGACACCGCGCGCCACGGCTGCAACAGACCATCTCCGTCGTCGAGCGCCGTACGCCGACGCGGCCGCGGAAACCCGCCTACGGAGTCGTCTGGCCGGCCGTTTGAACCAGCCGCCCGGCCGGCTTGACCTTGACGCTGCGTCAACCCTCCACCCTGGTGAACGGAACGACTCGAGTAAGGAGACCAATGATTCGGGTGCAGGGACTCGAGAAGTCGTACGGGAAGGTCGAGGTGCTGCGGGGCGTGGACTTCGAGGTGGAGCGGGGCAGCATCTTCGCCCTGCTCGGCGCGAACGGGTCGGGCAAGACCACGACGGTGCGGATCCTCGCCACGCTCCTGAAGGCCGACGCCGGGACGGCACGGGTGAACGGCTTCGACGTCGGCACGCAGCCGGCCGACGTGCGCGAATCCTTCAGCCTCACTGGGCAGTTCGCCGCCGTGGACGAGATCCTCAGCGGGCGGGAGAACCTCGTGCTCGTCGCGAGGCTGCGTCACCTCGAGAACCCGGGCGCGATCGCGGACGACCTGCTGGAGCGGTTCTCGCTGACCGACGCGGGTGGGCGGAGGGTGTCCACCTACTCGGGCGGGATGCGTCGCCGCCTGGACCTCGCGATGAGCCTGATCGGGAGTCCGCCGGTGATCTTCCTGGACGAGCCGACGACCGGTCTCGACCCCGAGGCGCGGATCGAGGTGTGGGAGGCCGTGAAGCGGCTGGCCGGGCGCGGGACCACGGTGCTCCTCACCACGCAGTACCTGGAGGAGGCCGAGCAACTGGCCGACCGGATCGCGATCCTGCATGAGGGCCGGATCATCGCCAACGGCACCCTTGCCGAACTCAAGCGGCTGCTGCCGCCGGCCAAGGTCGAGTACGTCGAGAAGCAGCCCACCCTCGAAGAGGTCTTCTTCGCGGTCGTCGGCGCCGGAACGAAGTAGGGAGCGACCATGGCCACGCACTTCTTCAGCGACACCGCCGTACTCACCGGACGCACCCTGCGCCACGTCACCCGCAGCGTCGACACCATCATCACCACCGCGATCATGCCGATCGCCATGATGCTGATGTTCGTCTTCGTGTTCGGCGGCGCGATCAACACCGGTCCGATCAAGTACGTCAACTACATGCTGCCCGGCATCCTGCTCATCACGGTCGCGTCAGGGGTCGCCTACACGGCCTTTCGGCTGTTCATGGACATGCAGCGCGGGATCTTCGAGCGGTTCCAGTCCATGCCGATCGCTCGGCCGGGCCTGCTGTGGGCGCACGTGCTGACCTCGCTGTTCGCCAACGGGATCTCGCTCGTGATCGTCGTGGGCGTCGCGCTGCTCCTGGGCTTCCGCTCGGGCGCCGGAGTGCCGGCGTGGCTCGGGGTTGCCGGCATAGTGCTTCTGTTCACGCTGGCGCTGACCTGGCTGGCCGTCATCCCCGGTCTCACCGCGAAAACCATGGAAGGCGCGAGCGCGTTCTCCTACCCGCTCCTCTTCCTGCCCTTTCTCAGCTCGGCCTTCGTGCCCACCGAGACCATGCCCGGCCCGGTGCGCTGGTTCGCCGAGAACCAGCCGGTGACGTCGATCGTCAACACGATCCGCGACCTGTTCACCCAGCAGCCGGTCGGCGACGACGTCTGGACCGCCCTCGCGTGGTGTGTCGGCATCCTCGTCGTCGCCTACGGCCTCGCGATGGTCACCTATCGCCGCAAGATCGCCTGAGGCAGGCTGAGACCCATGCTCACCATCAGCCAGCTGGCGGCGTACGCGGGAGTGACGGTGCGGGCGGTACGCCACTACCACCAGATCGGGCTGCTGCCGGAACCCGAGCGCGACCAGTCCGGGTACCGGACCTACAACTCTGCCGCGGTGGTGCGACTGATCCGGATCCACACCCTGGCCGATGCCGGCGTGCCGCTGGCCCGGGTGCAGCAACTCCTCGATGCCGGTCCGGAGGAGTTCGCCGCTGGTGTCGAGGAGATCGACAAGCAACTGCGTGCGGAGGTACGGCGGCTCCAGGGCAACCGGAAGCGGATCGCCAGGCTCGCCGCCGGAGAGCACCTGGCGCTTCCGGACAGCGTCGTGGGCTACCTCGACCGGCTCCGTGGTCTCGGCGTCGAAGAGTGGTACATCGAGCTCGAGCGGGACGCCTGGATCATGGTCGCCGCCCAGATGCCGCACCTGGTCGACGCCGTGATCGACATGAAGCACGCGGCGCTGGAAGACCCCGACATGGTGAAGCTCTACAGCCTGCTGCGCGGCGGACTCGACTGGCAGCCGGACGATCCGCGGATCGTCGAGCTGGCCGACATCATGGAGCGCCTGATGATTCGCGCCGTGGAGGCCGGTGAAGTGGGTGCCGATGTCTTCGACGACCAGTTCGTCGCACTGATGGACGCGACCATGGCCGAGTCCGCACCGGGTGCCAAGCAGCTTCTGGCGATCCTGGAGGAGCGCGGCTGGAAGGGCTGGACCCGCATCGAACAAGTGCCGGCCGACCGGCTCACCACCCCGCCGGACCATTGACCGACCGCTAAACCCGTTCGCCGTCGAGCGGGTTGCCGGCCATCCTGGCGCTGAGGCCGGACTGGACTGCGTGTGCGGCGGAGCTGTCGGCCTTCCGCTCGGCCCGCGCCTGGAAGCAGGCGAGAAACTCCTCGGCCAGCCCGAGACGCGGGTGCTGCCGGAGTACGTCGGCCCGGAAGTCAGGACTCAACTCGTCGAAGTCCCTCCCCACGATGTCCAACCCCGCCGCCCGCGACAGCAAGTGACCTTCGGGATCGACCGCCGCGTCCACGCCGAAGCGGCCCATCAACTCCGGCCTGAAATGGCCCATCGACAGCGGGCTGCGGGTGCGTACTGTCGACGGCATGCGTGCCATCACTGCTCAGGACCCCAAGGCCGGCGTCGACGGATTGTCCCTGACCGACCTCCCCTATCCCCACGCCGCTGAGAACGATGTCATCGTCCAGGTCCACGCGGCCGGCTTCACCCGCGGTGAGCTGGACTGGCCCGGGACCTGGACCGACCGCGCCGGCCACGACCGCACCCCAAGCGTGCCCGGCCACGAGCTGTCGGGGGTCGTCGTCGAGCTCGGCTACGGCACCACCGGTCTCACGGTCGGCCAGCGGGTCTTCGGGCTGGCCGACTGGACGCGCAACGGCTCCCTCGCGGAGTACGCCGCTGTCGAGGCTCGCAACCTGGCCCCGCTCCCCGCCGGTGTCGACCACGTCGCCGCGGCGGCGTTGCCGATCTCCGGTCTGACGGCTTGGCAGGCCCTGTTCGACCACGCCCACCTGAAGACCGGCCAAACCGTCCTCATTCACGGGGTCGGTGGAGCTGTCGGCACCATCGCAGTACAGCTGGCTCGCGAGGCCGGCGCCCACGTCATCGGCACCGGCCGAGCCGCCGACCAGAAGGCGGCGTCCGATCTGGGCGTCCACGCCTTCCTCGACCTGGACGGCGACCGTCTGGAGGATGCGGGCCAGGTGGACGTCGTGCTCGACGTGATCGGCGGCGAGATCCGCGATCGCTCCACTGCCCTGGTGCGCCCCGGCGGCACCCTCGTCACGATCGCCGATCCGCCGGCCGTTCATCCCGAGGGCGGCCGGGCCATCTTCTTCGTCGTCGAGCCCAGCCGTGAACAGCTCGTCCAACTCGCCACCCGCCGCCACGACGGCCGGCTCACGCCACTCGTGACGACCGTCCGCCCGCTGGCCGACGCCCCCGCCGCCTTCACGACCCGCGGCCGGACCATCATCACGGTGACCTGAGGCACTTTGTCCGGGCACTTTGTCCGGGCCGCCCGGTAATGTCCTGGCTCGTGGACGATGGGGAGCGCATTCAGGAACTTGCCGATCGGATCGTCGTACTGCGGGACGCCTACTACCGCGGTTCGCCGACGGTGGCCGACGCGGAGTACGACGCGATCGAGGACGAGCTGCGGACGCGGATCGAGGCCACCCCGGAGCTGGCACCCGACCCGAACCCGCTGGACCAGGTCGGCGCGCCCACGGTGCTGCACGCGCCGGTCCGGCACTCGCGGCCGATGCTGTCGCTGGAGAAGGCGACCCGGCCCGAACAGGTCGAGGCCTTCTTCAGCCGCTTCCCCGGCCAGTCGGTGGTCGTCATGCCGAAGCTGGACGGCCTGTCACTGGCCCTGGTCTACGAGAACGGCCGACTCGCGCGAGCGGTCACGCGCGGCGACGGGACCACCGGCGACGACGTGACGCCGCTCGTCCGGGCGCTCACGGACGGGGTCCCAGAGCGGCTCGACGTACCGGACCGGACTGAGGTGCGCGGTGAGGCAGTCATGCTGCGCTCCACCTTCGCCGCCTACAACGCGGCCCACCCCGACAAGCCGCTCATCAACCCGCGGAACGCCGCCGCGGGCACTCTTCGCGCCAAGGACGCCGCCACGGTCGCCGAGCGGCGCCTGCAGTTCTTCGCCTTCGATCTGCTCAGCGACTCCAACGACGCCGACACCGACCTCGAGCGCGCGCTGCAGACGATGGGCTTCACCGCAGCCGACATGCGGCACTGCGATGACGCCGCTGCGGCGCAGTCGGTGATCACCACGATCGAGGAGCAACGCAACGACCTCGACTACGACCTGGACGGCGCCGTCCTGCGGCTGGCCGATCGCGACGCCTACGCTGCCGCCGGCACCCGGTCCAGCTCGCCACGCGGCGCCCTGGCGTACAAGTTCGCCGCCGAGGAGAAGACCACCGTGCTCGCCGACGTGGTCTGGGACGTCGGCAAAACCGGCAAGATCGCGCCGGTCGCCTGGCTGGAGCCAGTCTTCGTCGGCGGTACGACGGTCACCCGCGCGACGCTGGCCAATCAGGAAGTGATCCGCGCGCGCGACATCAAGATCGGCGACACCGTGCTGGTCCGTCGCGCCGGCGACGTGATCCCGTTCGTCGCCGGCGTACTCGACGCGTCCAAGCGCACCGGAGCCGAGCGGGACATCGTGCCGCCCAGCGTCTGCCCATCCTGCGAGCAGCCGCTGATCGAGCAAGGCAACAGCCGCGAGCTGTTCTGCACCAACGTCGCCTGTCCCGCCCAGACCGTACGGCGGCTGATCCACTGGGCGTCCCGCGCGGCCGCCGACATCGACGCGATCGGCGGTGTCTGGATCGAACGACTGGCCGAGGCCGGGATCCTGGAGCACCCGTCGGACTTCTACCAGCTGACCGCCGAGCGGTTGCTGGAGTTCGACCGCATCGGCGAGGTCTCGGCCGCCCGGATGATCGAATCGATCGACGCGAGCCGCCAGGTCGGACTGCGCCGGGGACTGATCGGCCTCGCGATCCCGATGGCCTCCGAGGGCACCGCAGCCAGGCTGTGCCGAGCCGGATTCGCTTCCCTGGAAGCGGTCGCCGACGCGGGCGTCGACGGGGTGGTCGCAGTCGACGACATCGGCCCGAAGGTGGCCGCCTCGCTGATCGAGCACCTCACCCGGTTGCGCCCGGAGCTCGAACGGCTCCGCGCCGCCGGCGTCTCGCTCGACGTCCGCGAGGAAGACCTCCCACCGGTCGTCGCGGCCGGTGCACCGCTGGCCGGCAAGACCGTCGTCGTCACCGGCTCGATCAGCGACCCACGCTCCGGCGAGAAGGTCACCCGCCCGGCCTTCCAGCGCCTGTGCGAACGCGCCGGCGCGACCATCGCCTCGTCGGTCTCGGCAAGCACCGACCTGCTCATCACCGGCGCCGACGTCGGTGCGTCCAAACTCACCAAGGCCGAGAAACTCGGCGTCACCGTCGTCGACCAGTCCGAGATCTGGCAACAACTGCAAGCAGCCGACCTACTCCCCCGCTGACCCCCGGGAAGGGCATATGACGAACGGCAAGCACCGCGAGGCGACCGGCTTCCAGGAGCAGGCGCCGTACGACGAATCCATCGACCTGCGGACCGACTTCGTGATGATCTACGGCCTCAACGACACCACGCCGGAGCGCATCGCCCGGTGGCGCGAGGCCGGCTATCGCGTCCACCTGATGACCGGTATCTCCTGGGGCACCTACCAGGACTATCTGGACGGCCGGTGGGACGGCTCCGACCACTGGGCCGACGCGCAGACTGCCGGCGACGGAGCACCGATCCTGCACGGCCACAGCACCGACATCCCGTACATGGTCCCGACGTTCGGCTTCACCGAGTACCTGGTGCAGAAGCTGCGCCCGATCATCGAGCTCGGGGTCGAGGGCATCCATCTCGAAGAGCCGGAGTTCTGGGCCCGCGCCGGCTACTCGGAGTCGTTCAAGCGGGAGTGGCAGGCCTTCTTCGGCGAGCCGTGGCAGCCCCCGCACAGCACCGCCGAGGCGCACTTCCGCGCCGGGCAGCTCAAGCAGCACCTGCTGTCCCGCAGCCTCGACCGAGTCACCTCCGTGCTGCGTGACGAAGCGCTCCAGCAGGGCCGCCAGGTGCACTTCTACGTCCCGACGCACAGTCTCCTGAACTACACCCAGTGGCAGATCATCAGCCCCGAGTCCCGCCTGCGGACGCTGCCGTCGATCGACGGCGCCATCGCGCAGGTGTGGACCGGGACCTCCCGCACCCCCAACGTGTACGCCGGAAAGGTCGCCGAACGCACGTTCGAGACGGCCTACCTGGAGTACGGCATCGCCCAGGATCTCACCCGCGGCACCGACCGGCGGATGTGGTTCCTGCACGACCCGATCGAGGACCACCCGGACCGCACCTGGGAGGACTACCTCGCCAACTGGCAGCGCACCCTGATCGCCTCGCTGCTGCACCCGGGCGTCTCGCGGTACGAGGTGGCGCCGTGGCCCAACCGGATCTTCAACCGCCCCTACCTGTGCGACGGATCCACCGAACGGCACCTGATCCCGCCGGACACCGCCACCAGCTACCTGATCGCCATGAACAGCCTCCGCGACGTGGACCAGCCCGAGGTGCGCTGGCCGCACGAAGGGCCTCGGATCGGGATCGCGCTGTCGGACACCGCCATGTTCCAGCGCTGGTCCCCCGGCGGCGAAAGTGGGCACTACGACGGGCTGCAGGACGCTCTGGCCGTGGAAGGCCGCGAGCAGCTGCACTTCTCCGACTTCTACGGGCTGGCCCTGCCACCGCTGTGCGACGGGCAGCGGGTCTGCCCGGTCCAGCTGGAGAACGTGATCGACACGCCCGATGCGCTGGACGACGTCGACGTACTCGTTCTGAGCTACGAGTTCCAGAAGCCGCTGGCGCCGGGCATCCACTATGCGTTGGCCGGGTGGGTCAGCCGTGGCGGCAGTCTGCTGTACGTCGGCGACGGTGCCGATCCTTACCACGAGATCCGCTCCTGGTGGACCGGCCGCTACGACACCTGCGCCGATCACCTGGCCGAGGCGCTCGGCGCGGACCGCGGGGCCGACGGCGTCCAGCCGATCGGGCAGGGCCGGGTCCGGTTCCTTCCGTCCCGGCCGGCCGACTTCACCGAGTCACCGGAACGCGCCGACGAGTTGGCCGCCGCGATCCGTGAGCTGGCCGAGGCGGGCGGGCACACCTGGAAGTCCACCAACTGGCTGGCTGTACAGCGCGGTCCGTACCTCGTCGGAGCCGTCCTGGAGGAGGCCGGCGGCTCGCACGTGATCGAGGGCAAGTACCTCGATCTGCTCGACCCACAGCTGGGCGTCGTCCGGCAGCGGGAGCTTGGCCCCGGCGAGCTGACCTGGCTCCGCGACCTGACGTACGACGAGGAACCACTGCTGCCCTCCGCCGGCCGGGTCGTGGACTGGGAACACGATCAGACCGGGATCCGCTTCGGCTGCGAGGCACCCCGCGGAGTGCAGGTCACGACCGCGCTGCGCGTCCCCACCGAGCCTCGGGCCGTGCGAGCTGACGGCGCCGACGTCACCGACCTGCGGTACGACGCCGACCTCGGCGTCCTCTGGTTGCGACACCCCGGTCAGCCCGCCGGAACCCGGATCGAGCTCACTTACTGAGCCGCGGCGTACTCTCGGGAGAGACGCGATCGTGCTCAGGGGGCCGACAGTGAGCCAGCCAGCCAGGCAGTCCGAGTATCCCGACCACATCGATGCCGCGGTCCTGAAGATCGCCGGCGTCGTCGTCCTGGGCGCGGTGATGTCGATCCTCGACATCACCGTCGTCAACGTTGCCCTGCCGACCTTCCAGGACGAGTTCGGCACGCCCGACAACCCGGTGTCGTACTCGCACGTCGCCTGGACGGTCACGGCGTACACGCTCGCGCTCGCGACCGTGATCCCGCTGACCGGGTGGGCGGCCGACCGGTTCGGCACCAAGCGGCTCTACATGACCGCGATCCTGCTGTTCACCGCCGGGTCCGCCCTGTGTGCCACCGCGTCGACCATCAACATGCTGATCGGCTTCCGCGTCCTGCAGGGACTGGGCGGCGGCATGCTGATGCCGCTCGGCATGACCATCATGACCCGAGCCGCGGGGCCGCACCGGATGGGGCGGCTGATGGCCATCCTCGGGGTGCCGATGCTGCTGGGCCCGATCCTCGGCCCGATCCTGGGCGGCTGGCTGATCGAGGTGGCGAGCTGGCACTGGATCTTCCTGATCAACGTGCCGCTCGGCGTGATCGCGCTGATCTACGCCTGGTTCGCGCTGGCCAAGGACAGCCCGGAGCCGTCGGAGTCGCTCGACGTCGTGGGCGTGGCGCTGATGTCCCCCGGCCTGGCCCTGTTCCTCTTCGGCGTGTCGTCGCTGCCCGCCGAGAACGGTGACTTCGGGGCGCCCCGGGTCTGGGTCTCGATGCTCGTCGGCGTGCTGCTGATGGCGGCGTTCGTCTGGCACTCTTTCCGGCCGGAGCATCCGCTGCTGGATCTGCGGCTGTTCCGCAACCGCAACCTCACCATCTCGATCATCACGATGTTCCTGTTCGCGGCGGCGTTCTTCGGCGGGCTGCTCCTGGTGCCGACGTACTTCCAGCAGATCCGCGGCGAGTCCACGCTCGACGCCGGCCTCCTGGTGGCGCCGCAGGGCCTCGGCGCCATGGTGACGATGCCGATCGCCGGGCGCCTGGTGGACAAGGTGCCGGTGGGCCGGATCGTGCCCTTCGGGCTGCTGCTGATCGTGGCAGGCATGTTCGGCCTGACCCAGGTCACCGCGACCACGCCGTACCCGCCCCTGATGGTGATGCTGGTCGTGATGGGCTTCGGGATGGGCGCCACCATGATGCCGTTGTTCACCTCGGCGCTGAAGACGCTGGCCGGTCCCCAGGTCGCGCGCGGCTCGACCCTGCTCAACATCACCCAGCAGATCGCCTCGTCCTGCGGGGTCGCGACGATGTCGGTCATCCTCACCAACCAGCTCAACGACTCGCCGGTCATCCCCGGAACGCCGGGACTCACCGAGACCCAGGCCGCGATCTTGTCCAACACCCAGCCGGAGGCGATCGCCCCGCTGCACATCGACCCCGCCACCATCGCCCGCGGGCTGGAGGACGCGGCGGCGGCGTTCGCGCAGACCTTCTGGGTCGCCTGGGTGCTCGTGGCGCTGACCCTGATCCCGGCGCTGATGCTCCCCCGCAAACGCGAGAGATCCCACCTCCTCGACAAGGACGCACCACCCGCCGTGGCCGACTGACGCCAGGCGCCCGAAAAAGTTTGGCGAAGCTGTCGAAGACCAGGCCGTGGCTTCGAGGTAGCGGCATCAGAGCAACCTCGAAAGGATGGTCCGAGATGACCGAGTACGAGTTCCCACCCGTCCCCCAGCCCAGCGACACCCTGCGCCGGCTCGACCGGCTGGTCGGTGAGTGGACCGTGTCCGGAGGCACCGTCGGCACGGTGACCTACGAGTGGATGGAAGGCGGCTACTTCCTGCTCCAGCGGGTCCTGATGCACCAGCAGGGGCACGAGATCAACGGCCTGGAAGTGATCGGGCACGAGCGGCCCTTCGGCGCCGCGCCGGGCGAGGACCTGAAGTCCAGGTTCTACGACAGCGAGGGGAACACCCTCGACTACGTGTACGAGCTCGAGGGCGACACCCTGACGATCTGGGGCGGCGAGAAGGGCTCACCGGCGTACTTCCGGGGGACCTTCACCGACGGCGATACGCGGATGGACGGAGCGTGGGTCTACCCCGGTGGCGGCGGCTACCAGTCCACCATGACCAGAAGCGACCGAGGAGGCGACCAGTGAAGTACATCCTGCTGGCCTACACGAAGAAGGCCGACTGGGAGACGGTGGACACCAGCAGTCCGGAGTTCCTCGCGATGTGCCAGTTCTACGAGGACATCGGCCGGGAGCTCACCGAGTCGGGCGAGTTCGTCTCGACCGAGGGCCTGGCCGACCCGTCCCTGACCGTCACCGTCCGCAAGGGCGACAAGGGCGCGGTGGCCGTCGACGGCCCGTACGCCGAGTTCAAGGAAGTCCTCGTCAGTTACGCCATCGTGGACACCGCGACCCACGACCGGGCCCTGGAGATCGCCGCCCGGATCGTCGAGGCGATCGGCGACACCGTCGAGGTCCGCCCGATCCCGGACGGGCCGGACGGGAGCTGACGTGACCGGACGGATCGAGGACCTGCTGCGTGAGCTCGCGCCGCAGGTCCTCGGTGCCCTGGTACGGCGGTACGGCCACTTCGACACCGCCGAGGACGCAGTCCAGGAGGCCCTGCTGGTCGCCGCGACCGGTTGGCCGACGGACGGTATCCCGGACGATCCACGGCCGTGGCTGATCCGGGTCGCGTCCCGCAAGATGATCGACCTGTTGCGCCAGGACCAGGCCCGCCGGGAGCGCGAGGCCATCGATGCGGCCCGGCAACTCCCGCCGCCCGAGGGCACTCCGTCGGCGGACCAGGACGACTCGCTGGTCCTGCTGTTCCTCTGCTGCCACCCGGCCCTCAGCCGCGAGTCCCAGGTCGCCCTCACGTTGCGGGCGGTCGGCGGTCTGACGACCGAGGAGATCGCGCGAGCCTACCTGTTGCCGCTGCCAACGATGGGCCAGCGGATCAGCCGCGCCAAGCAGCGGGTCAAGGCCGCCGGATCGACCTTTCGACTCCCGTCCCCGGACGACCGGGCCGAGCGCCTGGACGCCGTACTGCAGGTCCTGTACCTGATCTTCAACGAGGGCTACACGGCCACCGCAGGGCCGGAGCCGAACCGGGTGGAGCTCTCCGCCGAAGCCATCCGGCTGACCAGGATGCTGCATCGGTTGCTGCCCGCCGACGGCGAGGTCGCCGGTCTGCTCGCACTGATGCTGCTGACCGATGCCCGGCGGCCGGCCCGTACCGATGACGACGGCGGACTGATTCCGATGCACGAGCAGGACCGCCGCCGCTGGAATGCCGAGCTGATTGCTGAGGGCACCGAGCTGCTGACGGCGGCGATGACGCGTGGAGAGCCCGGCCCGTATCAGCTGCAGGCCGCGATCGCCGCCGTACACGACGAAGCGGCTGATGCCGCGAGCACCGACTGGAAGCAGATCCTCGGGCTCTACACCCTGCTGGAGCGGCAGACCGACAACCCGATGGTCACCCTGAACCGCGCCGTCGCCGCCGGCATGGTCCACGGCCCCGACGCCGGCCTCCGCCTGCTCGACACCCTCGCCGCCGACCCTCGATTCACCCAGCACCACCGGCTCACCGCAGTCCGCGCCCACCTCCTCGAGTCCGCCGGCGACGTCACCACGGCCGCGGAGCACTACCGCCTGGCCGCCACCCAAACCCCGAGCCCCCTGGAGCGCGACTACCTCGTCACCCGCGCCGACCGGCTGTCCGAGACCGATCCGACGAGTTCTCTGTGAGCCGGAGGTGTCGAATTCGGCCCGCCGCCGATCGTCTTCTTCGTGAAAGGACTTCATCGAGAAGGGACATGACCATGGCAGCGACCGTGAGCGCTATCGACAT
This sequence comes from Kribbella sp. NPDC050124, assembly GCF_044460355.1. Lineage (NCBI taxonomy): Bacteria > Bacillati > Actinomycetota > Actinomycetes > Propionibacteriales > Kribbellaceae > Kribbella > Kribbella sp. NPDC050124. The sequence goes on along the minus strand of NZ_JBITJU010000015.1, from coordinate 203,261 downwards.
CGCGGTGACCGACGTGACCGCCGCGATCGAGTTCTACCGGCGGCTCGGGCTCGAGTTCGTCCGCGACGAGCACTGGCCGAACGACCACGCGGGGTGCGACCTGCCGAATGGTGTGCACCTGATGCTCGACTCCGACGACCTTCGCGGCAAGACCACCAACGGCTGGTCGCCACCCGCGACGGGACGGGTCTTCCTGACCTTCGAGCAGGAGTCCCCGGCTGCCGTCGACGCCAAGTACGCCGAACTCGTCGCCGCCGGCGTCACCGGACTGCAGGAGCCGTACGACGCGCCATGGGGAATGCGGTACGCGACCGTGGCCGACCCGTCCGGGAACGGCGTCGACCTGTTCGCCACTCTGCCCACCGACTGACCCGAGTCCGGCCAGACTGATCACAGGAGGTGGTGCAGTGAAGTACGTGCTCATGTTCGTCGACACCCCGGAGTTCGCCCAGGAGCTCGAGGCGATGAGCCCGGCCGAGCTCGAACAGGCCTATCAGAAGGTCTACCAGTGGTTCGCCGACCACGCGCCGAAGATCACCAACCGCGGCGCCAAACTGCAGGGGGCGGAGTCGGCCACCACGGTCCGGCTGGACGGCGCCGTACCGGTGACCACCGACGGCCCGTTCATGGAAGGCAAGGAGGTCATCTCCGGCTTCGTCGAGCTCGACGTCGCCGACCTCGACGAAGCCCTGCGGATCGTGAAGAGCTGGCCCGGCTGCCCGGTCGTCGAGATCCGCCCCGTGGAGTCATGACGGATCCTGCTGACGAGCTGGCCCGCGTCGTGCGCGAGCACGCGGGCCGGCTCGCCGCGTCTCTGATGTCGCTGCTCGGCGACTTCGCCGCCGCCGAGGACCTGGTCCAGGACGCGGTCGAGACCGCGCTACGACGCTGGCCGCACGAGGGAATCCCGGACCGTCCGGACGCCTGGCTGTTCACGGTCGCCAAGCGGCGTGGGCTCGACGTACTGCGCCGCCAGGAGAACTACCGCAGCAAGCTCGCCCACCTGCAGTGGCCGGTGCGGCCGGAACCCGACGACCGGCTCCGGCTGATCTTCACCTGCTGCCACCCGGCGCTGTCACGGGAAGCACAGATCGCCCTGACCCTCCGCGTGGTCTGCGGCCTGACCACCGCTCAGATCGCCGCCGCATTCCTCGTCGGCGAGACGACCGTCGCCCAGCGCATCACCCGCGCCAAACGAAAGGTCGCCGACGCCGCGATCCCCTACCGGATCCCGCGCAACGACGAGTTGCCCGAGCGAGTGAACGAAGTACTCACCGTCATCTACCTGCTCTTCAACGAGGGCTACCTGTCCAGCACCGGCGACCGCGCACACTCCCGCGACCTGGTCGACGACGCCGAATGGCTCACCACCTTGCTGGCCGGCCTCCTTCCGAACGAACCCGAAGTCACCGGTCTGCTCACCCTCATCCGGCTGCACCGCGCCCGCGTCGCCGCACGGTTCACCGCCGACGGCCGGCTCGTCCTCCTCCGGGACCAAGATCGCGCACAGTGGAACCAGGCAGCCATCGCCGACGCGACCACCTTGCTCACCCGTACGGCGCGCCGCCACCACTCCCCCGGTCCGTACCAACTCCAGGCCGCCATCGCCGCCTGCCACTGCGAAGCACCGGCCTGGGCCGACACCGACTGGCAACAGATCGTCGTCCTCTACGACCTGCTGCTGCACTTCCAGCCGACCCCGGTCACCCGCATGCACCGCGCCGTCGCCGTCAGGTACATCCACGGTCCACAAGAGGCTCTCGCCGAGCTCGACGCCATCGCGACCGCACTGGATGGCTACCCACTGTTCCATGCCGTCCACGCCGAACTCCTCCGAGCCGACGACCGATCCGCAGAGGCCCACGAAGCCGACCGCCGGGCCCTCGAGCTCACCAGCAACCCGGCCCAGCTCGACCTCCTGATGTCCCGGCTGTCCTGACCTATCGCCGGCATATCGAAAACCGGATACGTGCTGGCAACAGCGGGCTGTCTTTGCTGGTGGTATGTCCGCGAGCAGACCGGCGCCTACAGCGAACCGCCGTACCCGACTGATGATCCGCGCGGCCTTCGTGGTCGCCAATGTCGCGGTCGTCGGCGTCTTCATTCAGCAGTCCCTGGCATCCTCCGCCTTCCCGCGCGTATCGACAAGCGAGACCGGCCACCAGGCACTGGGTGAGGCCGACGGGTTCGTCCCGGCGGGAGTGACCGTCTTCGATGACGAGATTCCCGCGGTGGCGAATCTCGATGCCGACCTGTTGGTTGCCTTGCGCAAGGCTGCGACTGATGCCCGGCGCGACGGGGTCGAGTTCTTCGTCAACAGCGGGTGGCGGTCGGCGGCGTACCAGGAGAAGTTGCTCCGTGCGGCGGTGTCGAAGTACGGCTCGGAGGAAGAGGCCGCGCGATGGGTCGCCACGCCCAGTACGTCGCCGCACGTGTCGGGGCACGCGATCGACCTCGGGCGCGCCGACGCCACGGCATGGCTGTCCGAGCATGGCGCCAGGTACGGCCTGTGCCAGATCTACGACAACGAGCCCTGGCACTACGAGCTTCGCCCGGAAGCCGTCGAGCACGGCTGCCCACCCAGGTACCCCGACCCGGCACACGACCCCAGGATGACGCAGTGAGCCTGACACTCAGGCCGATCAGCGCCGCCGAGCACTTGGCGTTCACGCGGACGCAGCGGTCGGTCAGCTTCCTGCAGACCCCGGCGTGGGGCCGCGTCAAGACCGCGTGGGGCAGCGAGTCCCTCGGCTGGTACGACGGCCGGCGGTTGGTCGGCGCCGGACTCGTCCTGCACCGTCCGGTGCCGCGGCTCGAGCGCTACACACTGGCCTACCTGCCCGAGGGCCCGGTCATCGGCTGGACCACCGGGCTCGACGCGTGGATCGACCCGCTGGCGGCCTATCTCGAGGCACACGGCGCGTTCGCGATCCGGCTCGGCCCGCCGGTGCGCACGAACACCTGGAGCGCCGCCCAGGTCAAAGAGGGCATCGCCGACCCGGGCATCAAGCGGCTGACCGACTTGCCCAGTCCGCCGACCGGCGCCTCCGTGACCAGCTGGCTCCGGGACTCCGGTTGGCTGCCGCAGAACCCCGAGGACGGGTTCGGGACCGGGCATCCGCAGTTCACCTTCGAGCTCCCGCTGGCCGGGCGGTCCGAGGACGACCTGCTCCGCGGCATGAACCAGCTCTGGCGCCGCAACCTCAAGAAGGCGGCCAAGGAGGGCGTCGAGGTGACGGTCGGCACCGACCTGAAGTCGTTCCACGACCTCTACGTCCACACCGCCGAGCGCGACCACTTCACGCCCCGGCCGCTGCCGTACTTCGAGGCCATGTTCGCGGCGATGAGCGCCGAGGACCCCGAACGCATCCGGCTCTACCTCGCTCACCACCGGGGGGACCTGGTCGCCGCCACCATCCTGGTCCGCGTCGGCGCGCAGGCGTGGTACTCGTACGGCGCCTCGTCCACCGAGAAGCGCGAGGTGCGTGGCTCCAACGCCTGCCAATGGGCGATGATCCGCGACTCGCCGGCGGCAGGCTGCGACGTCTACAGCCTGCGTGGCATCACGCCCACGCTCGACGCCGACGACCCACACGTCGGGTTAATCCAGTTCAAGGTCGGCACCGGCGGCCAAGCCGTCAGGTACGTCGGCGAGTGGGACCTGCCGCTGCGACCCACGTTCTACCGGCTCTTCGACCTGTACCTGAAGCAACGCGAGCACCTGAGACGACGCGGCCGATGAACCTGGCACGGAGAAGGAGACATGATGACCCCCGGTGAATCAGCACGAACCGCGGAGCGCCACTTTCCAGTGGATGCGCTCCCGGCGCTGGGAATCACGGTGTTCGGGTGCGGGGCGGACGAGGCGGTGCTGTTCCGAGAGCTGGCGCCTCGGTTCGGCGTCCTCCCGACGCTCACCGAGGCGCCGGTATCCGAGGCAAACCTCGAACTGGCGCTGGGCAATCGGTGCATCAGCATCGGCCACAAGACCCACGTCACCAACTCGACGCTACTCGCACTGAGCCGAGCCGGCGTGCGCTACATCTCCACCAGGAGCATCGGGTTCAACCACCTCGACGTGCAGTACGCGGAGAGCATCGGCATCTCGGTCGGCAACGTCGCCTATTCACCCGACAGCGTGGCCGACTACACCGTGATGTTGATGCTGATGGCGATTCGCAACGCCAAGTCCGTCATCCGCAGTGCAGAGGTCCACGACTACCGGCTGAACGCCGTACGTGGGAAAGAGCTGCGCGACCTGACCATCGGGGTCATCGGAACCGGGCGCATCGGCGCGGCAGTCCTGGACCGGCTGCGAGGTTTCGGCTGCAGAGTAATTGCCTTCGACAACCGCCCCAAGACCTCTGCCGACTACGTCTCCCTCGACGAAGTGCTTCAGCGCAGCGACATCGTCACACTCCACACACCGCTCAACGCGCAGACACACCATCTGCTCAATCGTCAGCGCATCGGGCAGTTGAAGCGCGGTGCGTACGTCGTCAACACCGGACGCGGTGCACTCCTCGACACCGAGGCCCTGCTGGATGCCCTGGAGAGCGGCCGATTGGGCGGAGCGGCGCTGGATGTCCTCGAGGGAGAGGAAGGAATCTTCTACGCCGACCACCGGGACCGGCCCGTCGAAAGCACGCTGCTGCTGCGGATGCAAGAGCTGCCCAACGTGCTCATCAGTCCACACACCGCCTACTACACCGACCGTGCGCTGAGCGACACCGTCGAGAACTCCATCATCAATTGCCTGAACCACGAAAGCGGGAAGCAGCATGGCTAGGCTGAAAATCGGCATCCTCTTCGGGGGCCGTGGCGAGGAACACCCCATCTCCGTCAAGTCCGCGCAAGAGGTGTCCAGAAATCTCGACCTCGAGAAGTACGAACCCCTGTACATCGGGATCACCGAGCACGGCGCCTGGAAGCTGTGCGACGGCCCTGCGCCCGACTGGGAGACCGGCGACTGCCGACCGGTCGTGCTGTCACCGGACAGCAGTGCACACGGACTCATCGTGCTGGAGTCCGACCGCATCGGGTCACGCATCAGGCAGGGACAGTACGCAACGGTCAAGCTGGATCTGGTGCTCCCCGTTCTGCACGGCAAGTTCGGCGAGGACGGCGCGATCCAGGGCCTGCTCGAGCTCTCCGGCATCCCTTACGCCGGGTGCGACATTCAAAGCTCGGCGCTCTGCATGGACAAGTCCCTGACCTACCTCGTCGCCGGCAGCGCGGGAATCGCCACGCCGAACTACTGGACTGTCATGGCGGACGAGACTGTCGATCCCGACCGGTTCACCTATCCGGTCTTCGTCAAGCCCGCCCGGTCGGGTTCGTCGTTCGGCGTCAGCAAGGTAACCGACAAGGACGACCTGGCGGGTGCGGTGAAGACGGCAGCGCAGTACGACGCGAAGGTGCTGATCGAGGAGGCGGTCGTCGGCAGCGAGGTCGGATGCGCCGTCCTGGGGAACGATCCGGACCTGATCGTCGGCGAGGTGGACCGTATCGCGTTGTCGCACGGATTCTTCAAGATCCATCAGGAGAGCACGCCCGAGAGCGGCTCGGACAACTCGACGCCGATCGTGCCCGCCGACATCTCGGCGGAGGCACGCTCACTCGTCCAGGAGACCGCCAAGGCGGTGTACCGCGCGTTGGGCTGCCGAGGGCTGTCGCGGGTCGACCTGTTCCTGACGCCGGAGGGCCAGGTGGTCCTGAACGAGGTGAACACCTTGCCGGGCCTGACGTCGTACAGCCGCTATCCGAGGATGATGGCGGCCGCCGGGCTGCATCGCGCCGAAGTGATCGACAGATTGGTGTCGCTGACCTTGGCCGGGAAATCCCAGTGAAAGCTGAGTTCGTCTTTGTGGACGAGTTCGCGCCTGGGATCCGGTGGGACGCCAAGTACGCCACTTGGGACAACTTCACCGGAAAACCGGTCGACGGGTACCTGGCCAATCGCATCGTCGGAACCAGAGCGTTGTGCGCGGCCCTGGAAAGGGCGCGAGAAAAGGCCGAGCCCCTCGGTTTCGGCTTGCTTCTCTGGGACGGCTACCGCCCGCAACGCGCCGTGGACAACTTCCTGCGCTGGTCGCGGCAACCGGAGGACGGCCGGACGAAGCCACGTCACTACCCGAACATCGACAGAGCCGACATGTTCGCCAACGGCTACGTGGCTGCCAAGTCCGGCCACAGCCGGGGCAGCACCGTCGACCTGACGCTCTATTACCTGGCGACCGGTGAACTCGCTCCCATGGGCGGCGACCACGACCTCATGGACTCGATCTCCCGGCACGGAGCACCGGGAATCAAGCCGGTCGAAGCGCAAAACCGGCAGTATTTGTGTTCCATCATGGAGACCTGCGGTTTCGCGCGGTACGACACCGAATGGTGGCACTACACCCTGAAAGACGAACCGTACCCGCACACCTGTTTCGATTTCCCCATCATCTAGGGCAGGGCGTCGTAGAGGTCCTTCGGTCGTTTGGAGATCCTCGATCCGGCCGCCTGCCATCGCCTGCTGCGGTCCGTCCCGGTCGGACGGCTCGTCCACACGTACGGCGGTCTGCCGGCGATCCGCATGGTCAACTTCGTCGTGGACGACGACACCATCGTGTTCAGCACCGGCGAGGGTGACAAACTCCGGGTCGCCGAACGCGGAGACGTCGTCGCCTTCGAGGCCGACGACGTGGACACCGAACGGCACACCGGCTGGACCGTGACGGCCATCGGCCACCTCTCCGTCGTCAGCGCGGACGAGACCGCCGCTCTCCGCCGTACCCTTCCGCTGCACTCCTGGCTCCCGCTGGACGACCCATATCTGGTTCGCCTCGGAATCGAGTCCATCAACGGCCGCCGACTGGTCCCGTGGGGTCAGCGCCCCCGGTCCGCCTAGTGCTGAAACGCCCGGGCGACACCGTTCGCGATCATCGCCGGGAGCGCATGTTGCCGGGCCTCGACCAGGTAGAGCTCGCCCGAGCACCCGTCCTTGGCCCATTCCAGCTCCATCGGCCGCCTGAAGTGCCGGTCGGCCAGAACCGACCAGCCCGCGAGTTCGACGAGGTCGTCGTCACTCAGTACCAGCCCCGAGCGCTCCTCGGGTGTCGTCGGAATCGTCCGGGTCCCGTGCGGATCGGCGTACACGGTCTTGGTTCGCTTGGCGCCGCGGTGCTTGACGATCATCGGGCGGGCGCCTGGATGCACCGAGTACTGGTCCGGGTCGTCAACAGCCGGCTCGCCTAGACCCCACGCGGCGTGGATGCGGACGAACGTGTTCTCACCACTGGCTGTCCCGGACGCCCCGAGATCGGCACGCACCATCCGCTGCACGACCACAGGCATCACCGCCGCCAAGTGGTCGGGCGCGCGAAGCTCACGGTTGCCGAGAGCAACTGTGCTGAACAGCGAGGCGAAGCAACGTCGGCACGCCGCGAGTGCGTCCGGACCAGTCCTCAGATGCAGGAAGATCTCGTCGTGCTCGTCGTCCTGCGGCGCCACCGGGCTGCAGCGTACGGCGACCTCGGTGCCGTCTCCGCCCAGTTCCTGGTAGGCCTCGAGGATCCGTTCGGCCAATGCCGCAGGCAACGATGCCTCGCAGAAGGCGGTCCGGATCGCGGCCGCGACTGCGACCCCGTCCCGCCCGGCCCGGTACCGGCGGATCTCGCGTGCGATCACCGGGCCGAGCTGAGCCTCCCGGACGAACTCCTGGTACGCCGCCGCGGTCACCACGAAGCCGGACGGCACGCGGACGCCTTGGCGGGACAGCTCGAACAGCCGCGCGTGCTTCACGCCGACCTGCGCCGGCTCGATCCCTGTGATGTCCCGTGGCCAGACGATCAACTCGCCGTTCATCAGGACTCTCCTCCCTTCACTGCCAGCATCCCGCCGCCGCCCGGCTCGGCCCAGGGCCGAACGTCCCGCGGACGGCACCGGAAGGTCAGGACTTGCTGCCCTGTGCCGGTGTCCGGTCCGGTCCGAGAGTGAAGGTGAGGAACAGGGAGGCAGTCATGGACGAAGAATCACTGGGTTCGATCCGGACCGACGACGACAAGCTGCGGGAACAGGCCGTGAACGAGCTGCGCAAGCGCCGTGAGCTCGCCGGCCACGTCCTCGCCTACGTGACGGTGAACACCTTCTTGGTGGTCATCTGGTACCTGACGGGCGCGGGCTTCTTCTGGCCGGCGTTCCCGATGTTCGGCTGGGGTATCGGCCTGATCTTCCACGCCTGGGACGTGTTCTGGCCGCAGCCGAGCGAGACCTCCGTACGGTCCGCGATGGATCGCATCGCCCGTCGCAGCTGAACACACCGAAGGGGCCGGCCACCCACGGCAGACCCCTTCGCCTATTGCTGTTCGGCAGGCATCACGACGTCGGCGAGCGGGCGGCGAGGAGTGGGCGGGACCTCCGGGCCGTAGCCGAATCGGATGACGGTCTGTGGGCTGGTCTGCGGGCCGAGTGGATCGTCGATCTGCCGGCGCAGGTCCTCGTGCTCGATCGCCTGGTTCAGCAACGACGTCGACACCCCGTGTGCGGTCGCTTCGAGGAGGACACGCTCGAGTGCCTGACCCGCCCGCAGCCATTCGATCGGTCCGTCGTACCGGGTAGCCAGGACCGCAAGCTGCGGTTCGTACTCGAAGGAGGCAACTGGGCGGGCCTCGTCGCCCGCGGTCGCGGCGAGGTCGCGCACCACCGACGCACCCCCAGTCGCCTTCGGCCCGAGCGCACTGAAGGGGACACCGTCAACGTCCCGGTCGCCGCCGACCCAGTGCCGCCGCTCGGCCGTCCTCGCCTCGTCCTGGTCGTCGGTGGCCGCCGCATCGTTCGTTACCATTCGCAACCACCACCCGTGGTCCAGGTGGTCGAGCCACCGGAGCTCGGCGCCCTCGACGCGGGCGCTGAGCTCGAGCTCCGCCCGTACCTGGCCCGGCACGCGCTGACCGGTGAACGGCTGCCGATTGGTCCGCCGATGGAGCACGTACGGCGCCAGCAGCTCGATCCGATCCGATCGCGGACCACCCAGCTCGATCACCGCGACCAGGTCCGGCCGGCGCTGATCCGTGAGATGCCGGACCTGCGACGCGTACCCTCGCGCCGCCGCCTCGACGCGCAGGTTGAAGACCGCGGCGCCGAGTGACAGGTACAGCATCCGCCGATCCGGATCCTCCGCCGGAAGCTCGCGCTCCCGGACGCGGAACACCTCGACCGCCCAGGCATCGAACCGGAACCGCCAAGGCTGCGTGTTGTGCATGGACGGCGCCGCCACCGCCGCGCGCAGCATCGCGTCCCGGTCTCCCTCCGAGAGCTCGACCACCCGACTCACCGCCTTCAGCACGAGACCACCTGACTCTCGACTGTCCCCCACGAGCGGATCGGTGTGCAGGGGCGTCGTACCCGAAGCGTCGGGACCTTCAGCCGGTTCACGCCGTCCGGCGGCACGGCATGCTCGAACCAGGCCGGTAGTGGAGGTGGACGGGTGCAGCACGGGGATTCGAGGGTCGTACGGGCGCCGTGGGTACGGCAGCTCGTCATCGACGCAGGCCGGGCCGCGCGGCGGCGGCACGCCATCCACGGCCTGTTCGAGGTGGACGTGACATCGGCACGCTCGACGTTGCGCTCGCATGCGGCGACGACCGGTGAGGAGTTGTCGTTCACCGCCTTCGTGATCGCGTGCGTGGCCCGGGCGGTGGCCGCCGACCCGAGCGTCCAGGCATATCGCGATCTCCGCCGCCGCGAGGTGATCTTCGACGAGGTCGACATCGGCCTGCCGATCGAGGTCGACGTCGACGGCAGTCCGTTCGCGTTCACTCACGTCCTCCGCGACGCCGGGGCGCGCGACGTACGCGATCTGCAACGCGAGATCCGCGCCGTCAAGGCAGATCCGCACCTCAGTCCCTCGGTCCACCGGCAATCATGGGCGCGGGCCTACCTCCTGCTGCCGGGCTTCGTCCGGGTTGCGCTGCTCGGTGCTCTGCACCGGATGCCGCATCGCCAACGGGCGCTGGCCGGGACGGTCGGAGTCACCGCGGTCGGCATGTTCGGCGCCGGCGGCGGCTGGGGGATCGCCTTCCAGCTGCACACTCTGGGCATCGTCGTTGTCGGAATCACCCGCCGCCCCGTGCTCTGCCAGGGCCGGCTCGTCGATCGCGAGTTCCTGCAGCTGACCGTCAGCGTCGACCACGACATCGTCGACGGCGCCCCCACCGCCCGCTTCGTCAGCCGCCTGCGCACCCTCCTCACCACCGCCGGCCCCCTAGCCGGCCTCACAACCGCCACGAAAGTTTCCTGAGGTCGCGATCCCAATCGCGCAGACGGCGACGATCCAGAGGTACGACGGCCAGCCGCGCCAGGCCGGCGATCAGCAGCCACGACATCATCGCCGTAGTCAGGCCGACCGCGGAGCCGATCGCGGCACTGTCGGCGGGCGGGCGTGGAGGACTGGTGAGAGCGCCCGAGCGATCGATCCAGATGGTGACCTCACTCCCCGGCTTCGTCCCGATCGGCACACTGGTCACCGCCTCGTGCGGCCGGCCCGCCGGATCGTTCCAGGCGACCTTGGCCAGCGAAGCCACTTGCCCGGCTCCACCGAGTACGGAAGTCGCGGCTGCGGTCACGGCCCGCGCCTGCACCTGGGTGAGTGACGCCCGCCGCTCCTCGGCGGATCGCTCACTCGCGGTGCGTACGGCGGTCCCGATCGCGGCTGCCGCCGGGATCATCAGCAAGGCGGCCAGGATCGAGCCGAGGACGATCGCCGACTCCATCCGGTCGACTCGCCGGCGGAGTGGGTTGCGGCCGAATCCGAGCCGGCGTGCCTGCATCAGCACCCACAGTTCCCCGTTCCTGCGCCCGGTCCTGCTCATCGCGGACTCCTCGCGTGATCGACCGTGAAAGAGCGCCGCTCGCCGGGAGACGGTTCCGTCTTGATGACGGTGGATCTGGTGGCGCGGAACTCTGCCGGCCACCTGCTCTCGATCCGTTCACGGCGAGTCGGTCAGCTCCCCTGCAATCACCACCCTGCCTCGCGCGCGGGGCGTCAGGCAGGGCCGAAGGTCCCGGTCCGGCGGCCGACTGGCCCGGCCTGGGGTCAGCGGGAGCGGCGTTTGGCTCGTTCGACGGCGTAGACGGCGGCTTCGGTGCGGCGTTCCATGTCCAGTTTGCGGAGCAGCCCGGACACGTAGTTCTTGACCGTTTTCTCGGCCAGGAACATCGACTCGGCGATCTGGCGGTTCGTCTTGCCGGCCGCGATCTGGTCCAGGATCCGGCGTTCCTGCTCCGTCAGCGACTTGTACCTCGGGTCGTCGTCCTCCTCGGCGGAGTGCCGCAGGCGTTCCAGCACCGCGGTCGTCATCGCCGGATCGAGCAACGACTCCCCCGCCGCGAGGCGCCGTACCGCGCCGACCAGGTCGGTGCCGCTCACCTGCTTCAGCAGGTACCCCGCGGCCCCCGCCATGATCGCGGTGAACAGGGCCTCGTCGTCGGAGAACGAGGTCAGCATCAGGCAGGCCGGCGGTTTGTCCATCGCCGACCGAATCTCCCGGCACACCGAGATGCCGTCGCCGTCGGGCAGACGGACGTCGAGCACCGCCACGTCCGGCCGGAGCGCCGGGACCCGGGCGATCGCCTGCGCTGCCGTCGCCGCGTCGCCGACCACCTCGATGTCGGGCTCGCTCTCCAGGAGCTGCCGCAGGCCGAGACGGACCACCTCGTGGTCGTCCAGCAGAAACACCTTGATCGTCACACTGCCCCCTCGGTACGGCGTTCCAGGAGTCAGCGTAATCCTTCGCCCTGCCGGACGGCGTCACCCACAGTGAAGGCGCGGTCGCCGGGACGGGTCAGTCGGTTCCCATCCGCAACCGGACTCCGTACCGTAGTCACCATGGGTGGGAGCTCCGACAAGCCGGCCAGGACCTGGGACGAGGGCGCACTGGAGTTCGCGGGATTATCGCGGGTGCGCCTGGACGCCCTGCTGCAGGAGCTCCTGGGCCGCGTCGACGAGATCATGGACTCACAAGAACGACTCCGGGCGCTGCTCGACGCAGTCGTCGGGATCGGCGCCGACCTCGACCTGACCAGCACCCTCGACCGCATCGTCACCGCCGCCTGCGAGCTCGTCGGCGCCCGGTACGGCGCGCTCGGCGTCGTCGGCCACGACGGCAAGCGACTGGTCCGCTTCATCACCCACGGCGTCACCGACGAGGAGATCGCCGCGATCGGCCCGTACCCGGAGGGCCACGGCATCCTCGGCCTGCTGATCGACTATCCCGAGCCGATCCGCCTGCAGGACCTGACCCACCATCCACGGTCGTTCGGGTTCCCGCCGAACCATCCGCCGATGAAGACGTTCCTCGGCGTACCGATCCGGACCCGCGAGCACGCCTTCGGCAACCTCTACCTCACCGAGAAGTCCGGTGGCGCCGACTTCACCGAGGACGACGAGCGCACCGTGACCGCACTCGCGGCCGCGGCGGGCGTCGTCATCGACAACGCCCGCCTGTACGCCGACACCGAGCGCCGCCGCCGCTGGCACGAGGTCACCGCCGAGATCACCCAGCTCATGCTCGGCGAGTTCGATCCGGGCGATGCCCTGCAGCTGATCGCCCGGCGCGCTCGCGAGGTCTCCGCCTCGGCTGTCGGCGCCGTGATGCTCCTGGACGGGGACGAGCTCGTCGTCGAGGCCATCGACGGGCCGGCGGTCTTCCAGGCCCAGGTCGGCCGCAGGCTTCGCACCGATCTTCCGATGGTCGCCGACCTGCTGGCCGGCGACCAGCAGGTCATGGTGGACGACCTGGCGCAACTGCTCAAGGAGCTCGGCGGCCCGCCCGGCTTCCCGGAGCTGGAGACCCTCGGCCGGGCCATCATCGCGCCGCTTCCGCAGGGCAGCAGCAGTACCGGCGGCCTGCTCGTGGTCGCCGCCGAGCACGGCGCGATCAGCGAGGTCACCGTCGGCGCGGACCTGGTCCGGATGTTCTCCAGCCAGGCCACCCTGGCCCTCGAGCGCGCCCAGGCCCAGCGCGACCGGTCGATGATCGCCGTGCTCGAGGACCGCGACCGGATCGCCCGCGACCTGCACGACCTGGTGATCCAACGCTTGTTCGCCACCGGACTGCAACTCCAGGGCATGCACCGGATGGTCAGGCCCGACGTGCAGGAGAGGATCAGCCGGGCGGTCGACGACATCGACGCCACCATCCGCGACCTGCGCGCCGCGATCTTCGAGCTCCATCACCACCCGGACGAGAGCTCGTTGCGGGCGGACGTGCATGCGCTGGTGTCGGAGTACACCGAGCCGCTCGGCTTCCGGCCCGAGCTGATCTGCACCGGCCCGCTGGACACCGCCGTACCTACCACCGTTCGGCCGCAGATCCTCGCTGCGATCCGGGAGTCGCTCTCGAACGTGGTCCGGCACGCCCAGGCGAGCGCCGTCGTCGTCGAGGTCACCGTGACGCCGGACGACGTCGTCGCCCGGGTCGCGGACAACGGAATCGGTCTCCAGGACACCGACCGGCGCAGCGGCCTCCGCAACCTCGGCCAACGCGCCGAAGCCCTGGGAGGGACCGTCCACCTCTCCGCCAACGAGCCCCGCGGCACCATCCTCGAACTACGCGCCCCCCTCACCACCTCCCCCAACTGAGGCCGATAGCCCCTGCCGCCGATGGCCTCCGGCCCTCCTCGCGCACGGCGTCACCGGTGTGTTCTGAAGCATGACTACAGACCTCACCGCCGTACCGCGACCGCTCGAAGCCGGACCTGAGATGCAGGCCCTCGCCCGTTTCCACCGCGACATCACCTGGACCGGCACGATCCAGCCCGGCGGGATGGGTCCGGGCAGTCCCTCGATGACCGCCGTCGGCGAGGGCCGCCATGAGGTGATCCAGGACGGCCTGTGGATCGTCGGCAACTACCAGCAGGACCAGTTCCTCACCGACGGCACATTCGTCCTGCGCTGGCAGCTCCACTGGGTGGCCGGTTGGGATCCGGGAGCGCAGGAGTACCGGGCCACGGTGGCCGACAACTACGGTCACACCGAGATCCTGCGCGGCTGGATCGACGGAGATCAGCTCACGTTCGAGAGCATCGGCACGCCGCCAGTTCGGATCCGGTTGTTCTGGCAACTCGCCGACGCGCACATCGTGATCTGGCGTAACGAAGCCTCCGTCGGTGGCGGTCCGTACCAGCTCGTCGAGCGCTACGTGTGCAGCATCCTCGAGGGCTGAGCTACTCCTTTGTTGGGCGTACGACGGCGACTGGGCAGGTCGCCTGGTGGAGGACGCTTTGGCTCACTGAACCGAGTAGCAGACCTGCGACGCCGCCGCGTCCGCGAGAGCCGACCACCACCATCGAACTGTGGTCGCTGCGTTCCGCGAGAACGGCGCCCGGCCGCCCTGCTGCGACCTCCGCCCGCACCCGCACCGCCGGGAACTTCTCCCGGTACGGCGCCAAGCTCTCGGCCAGCCAATTCCGCAGCAGTGCCTCCGTATCACCGCTCGACGAGTCCTCGCGATCCGACGGCTTCCAGCAATACACAACCTCGAGCGGGTTGCCGGACCGAGCCGCCTCCTCGAAGCCGAACAGCACAGCGGCCTCGGAGTCGGCAGAGCCGTCCGTGCCGACCAGCACCGGCCCGGTCGCGTCGACTCCGCGCACCACGACCACCGGACATGGCGCCTTGGCCGTCACCGCAGTCGCAGTCGAACCCAGCAGGGCGGCTCCGAGCTTGGTGTGCGGCCGCGAGCCGAGCACGACCATCTCCGCCTCGGACGCTTCGTTCAGAATCGCGTTCGCCGCCTTGTCGGCGGCCAGCCAGCCCGACCCGTTCTCGTACCCGAGCCGGTCGCGGACGAAATCGACCGCCGCGTCGAGCTCGGCCTGGTACAGCTCCACCTCCGGTACGGGAAGGTAGCCCTCGGCCGCGATCGCCGACGACTGAACGACCTCGTCCAGGTATGCGTACACCACCCGTACGGCGCGATCTCGCGCGGCAGCCGCATCGACGGCCCAGCGCAACGCGACCTGACTCGCGGGACCGCCGTCGATCCCGACCAGGATGAACTTCCGTGGACTCTCCATGATCCGCCCCTTCGTCCGCTGATCATGATGATCGCAGTGCGCAAGCCTCCATGCCACCTCCGCAACGACCACGTCAAGCAGGGCCGAAAGTCCTGAACCGACGGCTGCGGGAGTCAGCGGACAGGCCCGGGACCGGGTCCTTCGGCACTGGCGCAGGATGTCGACCAGGCTTTGTAGTGGATGTCATGACAGACGAGGCCGGACGGATCGCCGTGTCGGGCCTGACAAAGGCGTTCGGCGCGGTGCGCGCGGTCGACGACCTGAACTTCACCGCGGAACCGGGAACCGTGACCGGATTCCTCGGGCCCAACGGCGCGGGCAAGACCACGACGCTGCGCTGCTTGCTCGGCCTGGTCACCCCAACCGCGGGCACAGCCACCATCGGCGGTTTGCGCTACGCCGACCTCCCCCAACCGTCGAGCACAGTCGGCGCCGTCCTTGAGGCGTCCGGCTTCCACCCGGCGCGGACAGCCGAGAACCACCTGCGGATCCTCTGCGTGGCCAACGGATATCCGGTACGACGCACGGACGCCGTACTCGACCTGGTCGGCCTGACGCCAGCGGCGCCGCGCAAGGTGCGCGAGTACTCGGCCGGCATGCGGCAACGCCTCGGGCTGGCTGCCGCTCTGCTCGGCGACCCGCTGGTGCTGCTGCTGGACGAGCCGGCCAACGGCCTGGACCCCGAAGGCATCGTCTGGCTCCGCAACTTCCTTCGCCGGCTGGCGTCCGAGGGACGAACCATCCTGGTGTCCAGCCACGTGCTGAGCGAGGTCGAACAGACCGTCGACCGCGTCGTGATCATCGACAAGGGTTCGCTCGTGCGGCAGGGCACGCTGGACGAGCTGGCCGACGTCCGCGCTCGGCCAGTGGTCGTCCGCGGACCTGACCTCGACCGCCTGGCGGCAGCCCTGCCCGGCCAGGCCGGGATGGTCAAGCGCGACGGTGCCCTGGTGGTGACCGGTCTGGGACCTGAGCAGATCGGCCATCTGGCGTTCGTCACGGGCGTCGAACTGCACGAGCTGACGGCTGAGCGGAGCGACCTCGAGGACATCTTCTTCGCACTGACCGGCGGAGGTGCGTCCCGATGACCGACCTCGTCCGTGCCGAGTTCACGAAGCTGTTCACCACCAGGCTGTGGCTGTGGCTGCTCGCCGGCGCCGTCGGCATGACCGCGCTGTTCGTCAGCCTGCTCATCGCATTCTCAGGCCGGCCGGAGAACACCGGCCCGCCGCTCGATTCCGTCGAGGGACAGCAGTCGCTGTTCAGCTCAGCCGGCAGCGCCGCCGTCTTCACCGTGGTGCTCGGCATCGTGGCGATGACCGGCGAGTACCGGCACCAGACCATCACCCCGACCTTCCTGGTCACCCCGCGCCGCCACCGGGTAGTGGTCGCCAAGGTCATCGCCTACGCCGTGGCCGGCCTGCTCTTCGGAGCCGCCAACGTCATCGTGGCCGTCGCGATCGCCGTACCCTGGCTCGGCGCCAAGGGAATCGACGTGCCGATGACGGCGAACGGAATCCCCGCGACGTTGCTGGGTGTGGTGCTCGGCCAGGCGATCTTCACCGTGATCGGGGTGGGCATCGGCGCGCTCGTGCGCAACCAGGTCGCCGCGGTGGTCGGGACCCTCGTCTACTCCCTCGTCGTCGAGTCCTTCGTGTCGCTCCTGCCCACGATTCGCGACTACTTCAAGTACTTTCCGGGTGGTGCCTTCGGCGGCCTGACCAACACCTACCAGCCCGATGTCGCCTTCCTCCCCGCAGCCGAGGCCGGTCTGTTGCTGGCCGCGTACGGCGTCGTGCTCGCGGTGCTCGGCAGCACCGTCACGATCCGCAGAGACATCGTCTGACCCGGCGCCAAAGGTCCGCGGGATGCGTGACCGAGGGCCCTGTCGGCGACCGGCCCGGTGCGGAGGCTGGAACTGAAGACAACTCTCGGGAGGAATCATGAGTACGACGTATCCGGCCGGCAACGCCCCGAGCACGAGGGCCGGCCGATGGACAGCGGGTCGAGTGATCACGACAGTGCTCGGCGCTCTAGTCGCACTGGCGTCGGCCGTCGGACTGGTCGTCGGCGGCACCATGCTCTGGCTCGACCAGACTCAGCGTGACAGCGCGGGCTATCTGACGTCGGACACGGTGTCGCTCTCGACCACCGGCTACGCAGTGGTCAGCGAGGACATGACGCTCGACACCGGCGCCGCAACCGACGTGCCTCGACGCCTGGTCGGGGACCTGCGGGTGCGGGCGGAGTCGGCCGGCGACGGACCGGTGTTCATCGGAGTCGCCCGCTCGAGCGACGTGCGCAACTACCTCAAGGGTGTGCACTACGCGACGGTGCGGTCCTTCGCCCCGGGCGCCACTGACACCACCGATCACGCCGGTACGGCGCTTGCCGTGGCACCGACCGACGTGAGCTTCTGGCGGACGCAAGCCAGCGGGCCCGGCGTACAGACGGTCAACTGGACCTTCGAGAGCGGCGACTGGACGATCGTGGTGATGTCGCCGGACGGCACCGCCGGAATCGACACTCAGGTCGACGTCGGCGCCACCGTGCCGTCGCTCGACTGGCTGTCGATCGTCGTCCTGGTCAGCGCCGGCGCGTTCTTCGTCCTCGGCGTCGTCGCTGTCGTCCTGGCCGTGCCGCGCGGAATCAGGACTCAGCGCGTCTGACGACGAACCAGGTGAACGCGGTGGCGGCCGCGGCTGTTGCTGCGAGCAACAGGTAGCCGAGCGTGTAGTCGCCGGTGGCGCTTCGCACCACGCCCATGACCAGTGGCGGGAAGAAGCCGCCCAGGCCACCGGCGGCGCCGACGATCCCCGTCGTCGCACCCACCTGCGGCGCCGGGACGACCTTGGCGACCAGCGCGAAGCAGGCTCCGGCGGCCGCACCCAGCGCGGCGGCCAGACCGAGGAACGCGATCGTCGCGACCGGCATCAATGGGGCCTCGATCGCAGCGACGGCGGCGAGGAGCGTGGTCGCGGCGAAGGCTGCGACCAGGACCGGAACGGGGTGCAGGCGGTCGGACAGCCAGCCTCCCACCGGACGCGCCACGACCGCGATCACCACGAAGCCCGCCGTCCGGAACGCGGCGTCGGACTGCGTCAGGTCGTAGGCGCTGCGCAGGTACGACGGCAGGTAGACGCTGAAGGCAACGAACCCGCCGAAGCCGACCGCGTACAGGAAGGCCAACTGCATCGTGACCGGCTTGCGGGCGGTCCGCCAGGCCCGGCCCACGAAGCCGTGCGGCGAGCCGGCCGTCCAGCCCCGTGCCGGATGCAGCAACCACGCCGACACGACGGCGAGCACCACCAGCAGCCCCGCGACCAGCAGGAACGGCGCCTCCGCACCCCAGGCATCCGTGATCGGCACCGTGGTGAACGCGGACAGCGCCGTACCACCCGTACCGGCGCCGAAGATGCCGATCGCGGTACCGCGACGCGCCGGCTCGAACCACGAGTTCACATGCGGTACGCCGACCGCGAACGACGTGCCGCCGAGACCGAGGAAGAAGCCACCGAGCAGCAAGGTGGGCAGGCTGTCCGCGACCAGCCCGATGAACAGGACCGGCAGCACGGTCAGCGCCGCGATCGCCGGCATCATCCGGCGCGCGCCGAGCGCGTCGGTGAGCGCCCCGACCGGGATCCGGCCGAGGGAGCCGACCAGGACCGGGGTCGCGACCACCAGCGCCTGCTCGAACGAGCTCAGGTTCAACTGGTCGGCGTACCTGGCGCCCAGCGGACTGATCAGCGCCCAGGCCCAGAAGGTCAGCAGGAATCCGGTCGTCGCCACGGCAAGCTGCACCACCGGTCGCGCCGCCACGCTGCGCGCCGGCACGTCGACTTCCGGCCGATCAGGCATCGATCCCACCACTATGCCTCCTCGAGTCCCGCCGAGTCACTCATCGGCGTCTTGATCGAGCCTAGGAACGCGAGTGACCGACGGTCAGAGGCGGAAGTCCCACCATCGAAGGCCGAAGGACGCCAGCCCGGCGGCCGTTCGGCCTGATCCGGCGGTCTTCCGCCGTGTCCCCATTGACGAAACGGTGCGCACTGCAGTTCGGTGGACAGGTCAGCCGGCTTCGATCCGAGGGGAACGGGATGGGCGCGGAACCAGGCAGGGCAGCAGCTGGTCTGGACAATGCGGCCGCGGACGCCTTGCTGCGAACCGGCCGCTTCTTCCGCCGGGCCGAGGTGTCCGACGACCTGCGGACGGTCCACAAACGCGGTGGCCGGGACGGCGACGTGTTCTACCGGGACCGGTGGAGCTACGACAAGGTCGTGCGGTCCACCCACGGGGTCAACTGCACCGGCTCGTGCTCGTGGAAGGTGTACGTCAAGGACGGCATCATCACCTGGGAGTCGCAGCAGACCGACTACCCGTCCGTCGGCGCCGACCGCCCGGAGTACGAGCCGCGCGGATGCCCACGCGGCGCGGCGTTCTCCTGGTACACCTACTCCCCCACACGCGTGCGTTACCCCTATGCGCGCGGCGTCCTGGTCGAGATGTACCGGGAAGCCAAGGAGCGACTCGGCGATCCCGTCGCCGCCTGGGCGGACATCGTCGGTGACCCGGTACGGCGGACCCGTTACCACCAGGCTCGCGGCAAAGGCGGCCTGGTGCGGATCGGCTGGGCCGAGGCGTCCGAGCTGATCGCCGCCGCCCACGTGCACACGATCAAGGCGCACGGCCCCGACCGCATCGCCGGCTTCTCCCCCATCCCCGCCATGTCGATGGTGTCGCACGCGATCGGTGCGCGGTTCATCGAGCTGATCGGCGGCTGCATGACCTCGTTCTACGACTGGTACGCCGATCTTCCGGTCGCGTCACCACAGGTGTTCGGCGACCAGACCGACGTACCGGAGTCCGGTGACTGGTGGGACGCGTCGTACCTGCTGATGTGGGGCTCGAACGTGCCGGTGACCCGGACGCCGGACGCCCACTGGATGGCCGAGGTGCGCTACCGCGGCACCAAGGTGGTCGCGGTGTCGCCGGACTACGCCGACAACACGAAGTTCGCCGACGAGTGGCTGCCCGCCCAGCCCGGCACCGACGGCGCCCTGGCGATGGCGATGGGCCACGTGATCCTGACCGAGTCCTTCGTGAAGCGGCGCGTGCCGTTCTTCGTCGACTACGTCCGGCAGTACACCGACCTGCCGTTCCTGGTCACGCTGCAGGACAAGGACGGCTCGCTGGTCCCGGGCAAGTTCCTCACCGCGGCCGACCTCGGCGACGACACCGAAGGCGCTGCCTGGAAGACGGTCCTGCTCGACGGCCGGACCGGCGGGCCGGCCGTCCCGAACGGCTCGATGGGCTTCCGATACACCGACTCCGGCGTCGGGCGCTGGAACCTCGATCTCGGTGAAGTCTCCCCGCAGCTGACCGTCCAGGACCTTGCCGGCTCGACGAACGTCGAGGTCCTGCTCCCGCGCTTCGACGAGCCGTCCGGGGCCGGTGTACTCCGTCGCGGTGTCCCCGCGACCGAGGTGGCTGGCCGGCTGGTGACGACGGTCTTCGACCTGATGCTCGCCCAGTACGGCGTACGTCGCGACGACCTGCCCGGCGATTGGCCGACCGGGTACGACGACGCCGAAACGCCGTACACACCCGCCTGGCAGGAGCAGCTCACGTCGGTGCCGGCCGCGACGGCGACCCGGATCGCCCGGGAGTTCGCGACCAACGCCGAGGAGTCCGGTGGCCGGTCGATGATCATCATGGGCGCCGGGATCTGCCAGTGGTTCCACGGCGACGCGACGTACCGGGCGATCCTGACCCTGCTGATGCTGACCGGCCGCATGGGCCGCAACGGTGGCGGCTGGGCGCACTACGTCGGCCAGGAGAAGTGCCGGCCGATCACCGGCTGGGCGACGCTGGCGATGGGCCTGGACTGGGTCCGGCCACCGCGGCAGATGATCGGGACGGCCTACTGGTACACGCACACCGACCAGTGGCGGTACGACGGCAATCAGGCCGACGCGCTCGCCTCGCCGCTGGCCGCCGGCACGCTGACCGGGATGCACACCGCCGACGTCGTCGCTCAGTCCGCGCGGCTCGGCTGGATGCCGTCGTACCCGCAGTTCGACCGCAACCCGCTGGACCTGGTCGCCGAAGCGGACGCGGCGGGCAACGACCCGGCGCAGCACGTCGTCAGCGGCCTGCGCGACGGCACGCTCAAGCTGGCCTGCGAGGATCCGGACGCGCCGGAGAACTGGCCGCGCGTGCTGACGGTGTGGCGGGCGAACCTGCTCGGCTCGTCGAGCAAGGGCAATGAGTACTTCCTGCGCCACCTGCTCGGCACCGACGCCAACCTGCGCGCCGACGAGACACCACCGGACAAGCGACCGCGCGACGTGACCTGGCGGGACCAGGCACCGGAAGGCAAACTCGATCTCCTGGTCTCGATGGACTTCCGGATGACCTCCACCACGCTGCTGTCCGACATCGTGCTGCCGGCCGCCACCTGGTACGAGAAGCACGATCTGTCGAGCACCGACATGCACCCGTTCGTGCACGCCTTCAACCCCGCCGTCGATCCGCCGTGGGAGACGAGGACCGACTTCGACGCCTTCCATACCATCGCCGGCCGGTTCAGCGAGCTGGCCGCCGAACACCTCGGCGTACGGCGTGACCTGGTCGCCACCGCGTTGCAGCACGACACTCCCGGCGAGACCGCCCAACCCGGCGGCGTCGTCCGCGACTGGCGGCACGAGGACATCGATCCCGTCCCCGGCAAAACCATGTGGGGACTCAGTGTTGTCGAGCGCGACTACGCAGCGGTGGCCGAGCAACTCGCCGCCCTCGGACCACTCGTCGACCGGCTCGGCGTGACGACGAAGGCGGTCACGGTCGTGCCCGACCGGGAGGTCGACGACCTCGCACACCGCAACGGCGTCATGTCGGCCGGCATCGCCGCGGGCAGGCCGGCGTTGGACACCGACAAGAAGTTCGCGGAGGCGATCCTCGCCCTGTCGGGGACGACCAACGGGCGACTGGCGGTGGAGGGCTTCCGGGCCCTTGAGCGGCGCACCGGAACGCCGCTGGTCGCGCTCGCCGAGGGCAGCGAGGAGAAGCGGATCGTCTTCGCCGACACGCAGGCGCGGCCGGTGCCGGTGATCACCAGCCCGGAGTGGTCGGGCAGTGAGACCGGTGGCCGCCGGTACGCGCCGTTCACGGTCAACGTCGAACACCTCAAGCCGTGGCACACCTTGACCGGCCGGATGCACTTCTTCCTCGACCACGACTGGATGGCCGAGTTCGGCGAACAGCTGCCGGTCTTCCGCCCGCCGCTCGACCTCAACCTGCTGTTCGGCGAGCCACAGCCCGGACCGGACGGGCAGCGGCAGGTGACGGTTCGCTACCTGACCCCGCACTCGAAGTGGTCGATCCATTCCGAGTACCAGGACAACCTGCTCATGTTGTCGCTGTCCCGCGGTGGACCGACGATGTGGATGAGCCCGGCCGACGCCGCCGCGATAGGTGCCAAGGACAACGACTGGGTGGAGGCGGTGAACCGCAACGGCGTGCTGGTCTGCCGGGCGATCGTCTCCCACCGGATGCCGGCCGGCACCGTGTTCGTGCACCACGCTCAGGAGCGGACCATCGACGTACCGCTGACCGAGACGACCGGCAAGCGGGGCGGTATCCACAACTCGCTGACCCGGCTGCTGGTGAAGCCGACGCACCTGATCGGCGGCTACGCGCAGCTGTCCTTCGCGTTCAACTACCTCGGCCCGACCGGGAACCAGCGCGACGAGATCACCGTGGTCCGCCGCCGGTCCCAGGAGGTGACGTACTGATGAAGGTGATGGCGCAGCTGGCGATGGTGATGAACCTCGACAAGTGCATCGGCTGTCACACCTGCTCGGTGACCTGCAAGCAGGCGTGGACGAACCGGACCGGGATGGAGTACGTCTGGTTCAACAATGTCGAGACCCGGCCCGGTCAGGGCTACCCACGGACCTACCAGGACCAGGAGAAGTGGCGGGGCGGCTGGGAGCTGAACAAGCGCGGGCGCCTGAAACTGAAAGGTGGCGGCCGCCTGCGCAAGCTGCTCACGATCTTCGCGAACCCGAAGCTGCCGTCGATCCGGGACTACTACGAGCCCTGGACCTACGACTACGAGAAGCTCACCAGCGCGCCGCTCGGCGACCAGATGCCGGTGGCCCAGCCCCGCAGCCTGATCAGCGGCGAGCCGATGAAGATCGAGTGGTCGGCGAACTGGGACGACAACCTGGCCGGCGGTCCGGAGCTCGCCGTCCAGGACCCGGTGCTGGCCAAGCTCTCCCGCGACATCAAGCTGCAGTTCGAGCAGACGTTCATGTTCTACCTGCCCCGGATCTGCGAGCACTGCCTGAACCCGTCATGCGTCGCGTCCTGTCCGTCCGGGGCGATGTACAAGCGGGCCGAGGACGGCATCGTCCTGGTCGACCAGGACGCGTGCCGCGGCTGGCGGATGTGCGTGTCGGGCTGCCCGTACAAGAAGGTGTACTTCAACCACAAGACCGGCAAGGCCGAGAAGTGCACGTTCTGCTACCCGCGCGTCGAGGTCGGCCTGCCCACCGTCTGCTCGGAGACCTGTGTCGGCCGACTGCGCTACATCGGCCTCTTCCTGTACGACGCCGACGCCGTCCTCGCGGCCGCCTCCGTGCAGGACCCCAAGGACCTGTACGCCGCCCAGCTAGACGTCCTGCTCGATCCGCACGACCCGTCGGTGATCCGCGCCGCGGAACTGGAAGGGATCAGCGCGGAGTGGATCGACGCGGCCCAGCGGTCGCCGGTCTACAAGCTGGCCAAGGAGTACCGGGTGGCGCTGCCACTGCATCCCGAGTACCGCACCATGCCGATGGTCTGGTACATCCCGCCGTTGTCGCCCGTCGTGGACGCGCTCCGCGAGACCGGTCACGACGCCGAGGAGTCCGGCAACCTGTTCGGCGCGATCGAGTCGCTGCGGATCCCGATCGAGTACCTGGCCGAGCTGTTCACCGCCGGCGACACGGCTGTGGTCGACGGTGTCCTGCGGCGGCTGGCCGCGATGCGCTCCTACCAGCGCGACCTGAACCTCGGCCGCCCGGCCCGACCGGACATCCCGGCAGGGGTCGGGATGACGGAGGCGAGCATCTCGGCGATGTACCGGCTGCTCGCGATCGCGAAGTACGACGACCGCTACGTCATCCCCACCGCCTACGAGGAGACCGGGCGGCAACTGGAGGAGATCGGCTGCTCGCTCGACTACGAGGGCGGACCCGGGATGTATCTGACCGGGTCGAAGCCGTTCGGCGAGGCATCCGGTCGGCCGGTCCCGGTGGCGGTCGAGACGTTCCATGCGTTGCGGCACCGGCAGACCGACGATCAGGTCGCGGGCGAGGAGACAGTGGCCCGGCGGGTCAACCTGCTCAACTGGGACGGGCAGGGAACACCGGCCGGTCTTTTCCCACCTCGCCGTGACGAAGCCGGTGAGTCATGAACACCCGAACCACCGCGGTAGCGCACAAGGCAACCTCGCTGTTCCTCGGATACCCCGACCAGGAGCTGTTCGAGCAACTCCCCATGATCACCAACGCGATCTCGACGCTGCCGGACAAGCTCGCGACTCCGTTGCACTCGTTCGCAGGCCATCTCGCGGCGACCACACCGGACGCCGCCCAGCGCGACTACGTGGCGACGTTCGACCTGCGCCCGCGATGCTGCCTCTACCTGACGTGGTGGACCCATGGCGACACCCGCGAGCGCGGCAAGGCCCTGGTCGGCTTCAAGGAGATCTACCGCGCCGCCGGTCTGACACCGCCTGAGGGCGAGCTGCCCGATCACCTCAGTGTCGTTCTCGAGTTCGCCGCCACCGGTGATCCCAAGGCCGGGCTGGCGCTGCTCACACAGCACCGCGCTGCTCTGGAACTCCTGAAGGACGCGCTGCATCGGCACAAGTCGCCGTACGCACAGCTCGTCGAAACGGTGCTGGCCACCCTCCCGCCGTCCGGACCGGACGTCGTGCTCGCGGCGCGCCGGATCGCAGCCGAAGGACCTCCGCAGGAACGGGTCGGGCTCGAGCCGTACCCGGCGGGAGAACCGCGATGAGCACGCTGTTGTGGGTGATCCTGCCCTACGTCACCATCGCTGTGCTCGTGGTCGGGACGATCTGGCGCTACCGCTACGACAAGTTCGGCTGGACGACTCGATCCAGCCAGCTCTACGAGAGCCGCCTGCTCCGGATCGCCAGCCCACTGTTCCACTTCGGCATCCTCGTGGTCGTGATCGGACACCTGATCGGACTGGTCATTCCGGAGTCCTGGACGTCCGCCGTCGGCCTCAGCGAGCACGGCTACCACATTCAGGCGCTGGCGCTCGGCGGCGTGGCGGGTGTCTGCACGCTGGTCGGTGTGGCCCTTCTCGTCTACCGCCGCCGCACCCAGGGCCCGGTCTTCACGGCCACCACCAAGAATGACAAGACCATGTACGTCGTCCTCGTCGCCGCAATCGTCGCCGGGCTCGCCACCACGCTCCTCGGGTCAGGCGCCGTCGGCGAGGAACACAACTACCGGGAAACGGTCTCCCCGTGGTTCCGCTCGCTCTTCGCGCTGCAGCCGGATGTCGACGCCATGCAGGAGGCGCCGTTCGCGTTCCAGCTGCACACGCTGATCGGCATGCTGCTGTTCGCGATCTGGCCGTTCACCCGCCTCGTCCACGCGTTCAGCGCGCCGGTCGGCTACCTCTTCCGGCCGTACATCGTCTACCGCAGCCGCGACGCGGCGCAGAACCGCCGGTCCCGCCGCGGCTGGGAGCGAGACGCCTGACCAGTCGGGACCTTCGGCCCTACCGAGCGACCGCCCCGACCCTCAAGCTCAGCCTGTGACCGACGTAAGTTTCGACGACGCTGTGCTGGAGGTTCTCGACCAGCACGAATGCCTGCGGTTGCTCCGCACCGTGCCGCTGGGCCGCCTCGTGTTCAGCGAGGCCGGTCTGCCTGCCGTCCGGCTGGTCAACTTCTTCATCGACGGCGACAGCCTGGTCTTCCTCACTGCCGAGGGCAACAAGCTCCGAGCCGCCGAGCGCGGCGACGTCGTGGCGTTCGAGGCCGATGACGTCGACACCGACCGTCGGCACGGCTGGACGGTCACCGCGGTCGGCCGACTGTCAGTCGTACCTGCGAATGAGCATGCCGAAGTGCATCGCCGGTTGCCCGTGCAGTCCTGGGTGGCCCGCACGGACGCGCAACTCATCCGGCTCGGTCTCGGGCGGATCACCGGTCGGCGGCTGACGGCGCACTGACCCCCGTCACAGGTCGAGCTCGTGTTCGCGCAGGCGAGCGCGGGCCTCGTCGAAGTCCTCCCGGCTGATCTCACCGGCGGCGAACCGCCGTTCCAGGAGGTCGAGCGGCGACGGAAGCCGCGTCGCGGCGCGTGGCGGCGGCCAGCGGACCGCCCGGACCGTCACTGCCACCGCGCCGCCGATCGCCGCCAGCCAGATCGTCAGTCCGAACAGGATCCAGATCAGGTTCGGATCGACGCCGTCGTGCATCATGCGGATCGCCTGCTCCCCCGCCGGATGATCCCGAGCGAGGACCGCAGCGCCTGGCCGAGCTCCATTCCCCACTGCCGGGCCCGCTCCAGCTCCCGCTCCTCGATCGGGCCGGTGGTGTCGTCGACGAAGAAGCTCGCCGGTGGCCGCAGCGGCCGGAAGCCCCGGCGGCGCAGGATCTTGTCCGCGGACCGAGCGGCCGAACCGGGCAGCCGGCGAACCTTGGTGATCCGGGTGTCGAAGGTCGCGGACAGCGTCTTCGTGGTGCAGGTCGGCAGCGCGCCGAGCCACTCCCGGATGCCTGTCTCGACCGGCATCACGACGTCGCCCTGCTTCCCGGCGTCCGACCGCGTCGACGGCCGGCTCATGCTGAACGCGTGAGTCGGTCCGCCGACGACCAGCAGCCGGACGTCCATCGGGACGCGGGTCGACGCCTGGTCGACGCGGACCAGGTCGGTGTCGATGACGGTGCTCAGGCCGTCCCGGATCGCAGCCGCGACCTTCCAGGTGTTGCCGAACATCGATTCGTACACGATGAGGGCACGTGGTGTCTCGGACATGGTCAGCTCCTTGCTTCGGTGGTGGTCGCCGTACGGTCCTGGAAGGCCTGTACAGCGGTGGGCAGGGTGAAGAACACGTGGTCGCGGCCGACCCGGTCCAGGAGCTCCCGCTCGGCGGCCGTCAGGTGGTGCGGGACGATGGCCACCGGGCACACCATCGCCGCGACGCACCGGCGGGCCACCGGATCGGAGACCGCCACCGAGTGGTCGTGCACTCCGACGACCACGAGCCCGACCTGCTCGCTCTCGCGCACCAGCGCTTCAGCGGCCGGCCGGCTGCTCAGGAACCGGGTCACC
Source organism: Kribbella sp. NPDC050124 (assembly GCF_044460355.1). Taxonomy (NCBI): domain Bacteria; kingdom Bacillati; phylum Actinomycetota; class Actinomycetes; order Propionibacteriales; family Kribbellaceae; genus Kribbella; species Kribbella sp. NPDC050124. The sequence goes on along the minus strand of NZ_JBITJU010000015.1, from coordinate 175,833 downwards.
TTCACGTCGGGGAACTGACCGGTCCAGCCGGCGATCGCTTCGCCGATGGCGTGATCGGCCCGGCTGATCCAGGAGTCCTCGACATCGTCGTCGTTCCAGGCGTGGTCCGGCGGCAGGCCCGCCCGCACCACGATCAGGTCCCCCTCACGGTCGGCGGCGGTCCGGAACGCGAACTCCACCGCCTCCGCCGACAACGCCGATCCGTCGACGCCGACCGCAACCTTGCGATCGAGCACGGACGGCCGCCAGGACAGCGGTACGACGAGCACCGGGCAGCCGACCCGGGCAGCCAGGCCGAGGTTCGCGTGAGCGGCCATCAGCCGTTGCGGCCCACGCTTCGGGGTCCGCCCGACGATCAGCACCCGGGCGTGCCGGGCGATCTCCGCGAGCACCCGCGCCCGCGCCCCCTCCTTCGACACGGCCTCGAGCTGCAGGCCGTAGCCGTACCGGTGGTGGACATGTGCCACGGCCGCTCGCAGCCAGGCATCGGCGATGTCGCCGGGTGACTTCGGCTGGTCGTCCGGCCGCATCGGGGAGAAGGTGCTGTGCGCCCGATAGGACGCGGCCAGAACCAGGCCGGCATCGGTCCGAAGGGCCTCTACGCACGCATAGTCGACGACACGCATCCCTTCGGCCGTGCCATCGACCTCGACGACCACCGGTCCGCTCCGCACCCAGCTGTTCATCGCACGCCTCCTCGACTTGTTCACTTCGAGCGTCGCCCGCCGGTGCCCCTGGACGGCAGAGGCGCGATGCCTCGCCGGCCAGGCCGGACGGCAACAGCTGGAAGGACCTTGGTCCTCCCAGCTGTTCTTCACACCCGGCGTTCGGTCACCGCAGCCACGGGAAGCGGCGGACGAAGTCGAGTCGTGCCCATTGCCGGCCGAGGCCCCACCAGTTGCCAGCAGCAACCAGAGCCAGAACCACGAGGGTGATCGCGCCGAGGATGTGATCGTCCAGCACCGGGTTGTTCTCCGGCGGCAGGTTCGCCGTCCACATCAGCACGTACAGCAGGCTTCCGGACAGCGCGGCGATCCGCATCCCGATGCCCAGCGTCAACGCCAGACCGATGGCGGCCAGCCCGATCATGAACAGCGGAGTGACCCACCAGTCACCCACCAGACCCTGGTAGAAGTCCGCGAACGGGCCACTGGTTCCCTTGCCCAGGAATCCGGCGGTGGGGTCGCCACCGTCGATCCAGCCCTTGCCCTCCGGGGTCGCGTAACCGAGCCCGAACACCTTGTCCACAAAGGCCCACAGGAACGTCAGGCCGAAGGCAATCCGCAGCACGGCCAGAGCCCGGCCCGCCGCAGTCGTGATGATCGGGTACCGATCACCGTCAGGTTCCATCACAGGCGCCGGGATCCGCCGACGGTCCGGAGTGGTGGTCATGATCTCGTCCCTTCCTTGATCTGTACTTCGAGCATCAGCCGGTACGGCGGTCCGTCGTCAGAGGCCCTGGTCACCGCGCGAAGAGCCGAAGGGCCCGTCACTTCAGGACCGATGCCCGCAGCCTCGGCGGTCTCGCGCGCGCGACGCTGGGGGCGCGGAACAGTTTGTGGCCGCGAAGAACGACCAGGAGGCCCCCGATGGTGGAAGACCGGCTGTCGCCGGAACAGATCGACGTACTGCTCACGGCTGCTGTCGCGGCGCCGAGCATGCACAACACCCAGCCGTGGCGCTTCGAGGTCAGCGGCCACGTCATCGACGTGTTCCTGGACAGCTCCCGCGCCCTGCCCGCGGAAGACCCGAGCGGACGAGCCCTGCGGATCGCCGCCGGCGCCGCGACCTTCAACCTGCGGTGCGCGGCGGCGTCGATGGGCTACCACACCTGGCTCGGGCTCATGCCTTGCCCGGAGGAGGAGCCCGACCTCGTGGCCCGGATCGTCACCGAGCCGGCCGGCGTTCCCGACCAGGAGCTCAGCGTGCTGTACGCCGAGATCCCCCGCCGGCACACCAGTCGCGCCCCGGTCCAGGACGAGTCGATCACCCAGGACCTACGGATCGCGTTGATCCAGGAGGCGTTCAAGGAGAAGGCCGAACTGACCTGGCTGGGCGACGCGCAGACCGAGCGGATCCTCGACCTGGTGCGAGAGGCGGACCTGCGTGAGATCGGCGACTGGCACCGCAGCGCGGAGCGAGCCCGCTGGGTCGGTCGCCGGCAAGGCGCGGACGGGATTCCCAGCGCCGCGCTCGGTCCCCGCTCCGCGACCTATCCGGGTGTCGTCCGCGATCTCGCCACCGCACCCCTGGACCGGTCCCGGCCGAGCGCCGCCTTCGAGCAGCACCCGTCGATCGCCGTACTGTCCACGGCGGGCGACGAACCAGCCGACCACGTGGCCGCCGGTCTCGCACTCGAGCGCGTGCTCCTGGTCGCGACCCGTCGAGGGGCTACGGCGTCCTTCCTGAACCAGCCGCTCGAGCATGACGACCTGCGTCGCGCGGTTCAGCGCACGATTCAGGGCACGACCCGGAAGTCCGGCTTCGCGCACATGGTGATCCGGTTCGGCCGCGGACGCGCCGCGGCGACCACCGGGCGCCGGCCGACGCAGGACTTCATCGACAACCCGGAGGAGTCATGACCATCGCAAGTGCGTCCCTGCAGCGCGAGCTGGAGCAGTGGGAGCAGAGCCTGCGCGGAGTGGCGGACGAGGACTTCGCCGTCGATCCGCGGCCCGACCAGCTGATGGCGACCATCCAGGCGACCGTCACCGCCTATCGCAGCCACATCCTGCCGGCGCTCACCGCCTGCCGTGCGGGCGCCGCACCCGCCGACGCCGTCATCGCCGACGAGGTCGCGCGGATCGTCGACCGGCTCGAAGAGGTACGGCGAGAACTCGTTGCCGGGGGCCACCTCGTCGGACTGCAGCTGCGGGTGTACGAGGCCCTGGCCGGCCTCCGTGCGCTCACCAGAGTCGCCGTCCGCATCGGCCAGGGCTGATCCCGCGTAGTACTCAGTGGTTGTCCTGCCCCACACCTTCGGTGCTGAACAGCGCCACCTTGAGCGCACCCGTCTCACCTGCGCGCGCGAAGACGTCGTACGCGTCCTGCATCTCGTCCAGGCCGAAGCGGTGCGTGATGAGTTCCGGCACCTCCAGCCGGCCGGCCGCAAGCATGGACAGCAGGCGTGGCGTCGTCATCGTGTCGACCAGGCCGGTCGTGATGGTGACGTTCTTGATCCACAGATCCTCCAGGTGCAGCGTCGCCGGAGCGCCGTGCACGCCGATGTTGGCGACCGTCCCGCCCGGGCGAACCACCTGGGTGCACAGCTCGAAGGTCGCCGGGATGCCGACAGCCTCGATGGCCACGTCTGCGCCCAGTCCACCGGTGCGGGCGCGGACCTCGCCGGCGACGTCGTCCTGCGGGCTCAGCGCCAGATCGGCGCCGCGCTCGAGCGCGGCCTTCCGGCGGCTGTCGGCGAGGTCGACGACAACGATCCGGGCCGGGCTGAACAGCTTGCAGGTCGCGATCGCGGCCAGGCCGATCGGTCCGGCGCCGACGATGACCACGGTGTCCCCAGGTGACACCCGCCCGTTGAGTGCACCGACCTCGTAGGACGTCGGCAGGATGTCGGCGAGCAGCAATGCGCCCTCGTCGGTGACGTTGTCCGGCAACTTGTGCACCGAGCGGTCCGCGAACGGCACCCGCACCTGCTCGGCCTGCGTCCCGTCGATCAGGTGGCCGAGGATCCAGCCGCCACCGCCCAAGCACTGGCCGTAGTGGCCCTCTCGGCAGTAGACGCAGCGGCCGCAGGACGTGATGCACGAGATGAGCACCCGGTCGCCGGGGCTGAGTCCGCGCACGCCGGCGCCGATCTCCAGGATCGTCCCGACCGCCTCGTGACCGAGGATCCGGCCGGGCTGAACCGTCGGTACGTCGCCCTTCAGGATGTGCAGGTCGGTACCGCAGATGGTGACCGCGTCGACGCGGATGATCGCGTCCTCGGGGTCCTCGATGACCGGATCCGACACCTCTTCCCAACTGCGGTGCCCAGGACCGTGGTAGACCAACGCCTTCATTTCGACCTCCTACTCGATGGGTGCTTCAGCGCAGATGCCGCGCGTACCAGTCGCGGGCCGGGGCGGCCGGGGTGACGTGCAGTTTCGCGTCGACCGCGACGGCGCCGGACGGCGCGGCGGTCAACGGGTTGATGTCGAGCTCTGCCAGCTCCGGCAGCGTCTCCGAGAGCCAGGCGACCCGGTGCAAGACATCGAGTACGGCAGCTTCGTCCGCGGGTTCGGCGCCGCGATAGCCGGCCAGCAGCGGTGCGCAACGCAGTGATCGCACCATCTCGACCGCGTCCAGATCGGTGAGCGGCAGTCCTCGCCAGCGGCGGTCGGCCATCAGGTCAGTGAGCACGCCGCCGCTTCCGGCCATCACGACCGGACCGAACAACGCGTCGCGGACCATGCCGACGACCATCTCGGTCCAAGCCGGGGCCATCGCCTGCACGGCGACGTGCCGATCACCGGTCGCCGCGACGATCTCGTCGTACGCCCGTTCGACCGCACTCTCGTCGGTCAGGCCGAGGCGCACTCCCCCGACATCGGTCTTGTGGACGATCCCCTCGGCGGCGGTCTTGACGACGACCGGGTAGCCGATCAGTGCGGCGGCGTCCAGCGTCTGCTTCCGGTCGCCGGCCCGGATCGAATGGACCACAGGGATTCCGGCACACTTCAGCAACTGCTCGGCCTGCTCCGGATCCAGCCAGCCACCCGAGGGCTGGCGCTCCAGGAAGCGTCGTACGACCGTCCGGGCACCTTCCGCGTCGACGCGATCGAGCTGCGGTACGACGCCCTGCGGACGCGACCGCCAGGTGGCGTACCGCACGGCGTGCGCGAGTGCCCGCACGGCGCTCTCCGGGAACGGGAAGACCGGCAAGTGTGCGCCGTTGGCCAGCGGGATGCGCGGCCCCGCGTCCGGGGCCCCGAGGCAGGTGACCAGCACCGGGATGTCAGTGTTTTCGGCGGCGGCAGCGATCGCGGCGTACGTCTCGGAGACACTTCCGGCCCGGGTCGCGGCGTAGCAGACCAGCACCGCGTCGGCTTCACCGCTGTCGAGGATCACTTGGAGCGCGTGCCGCAAGTTCTCCGGGGAGGCGGCGGCGCCGAGGTCGACCGGGTTTCCCGCGCCGACGGCACCGGTCAGTTCCTGCTGGCTCGCGGAGCTGAGCTCGGGGATCTCGAGCCCGAGGCGCCCGGCGGCATCGGCGGCAAGCACACCCGCCCCACCGGCGTTCCCGATCACAGCGAGGCGGTTGCCCTTCGGCAGCGGGCGGCCGGCGAGTACCCGGGCTGTCTCCACGAGCTCCTCGACGGTGTCCATCCGCAGTACGCCGGACTGCGCGAAGAGCGCGTCGACCGCGGTGTCCGGCGTCGCGGCGGCAGCCGTGTGCGAGGCGCCTGCGCGCTGCCCGCCGGTCGACCGGCCACCCTTGACCACCAGGACCGGTTTCGTCCGGCCGACCAGCCGGGCGAGCCGCCCGAACTTGACCGGGTTGCCGAACGACTCCAGGTACAGCGCGATCACGTCGGTCCGCGCGTCGTTCCACCAGTGCAGCAGCAGATCGTTGCCGCTGACATCGACCTTGTTGCCGAGTGAGACGAATTCCGAGATGCCGAGGCCGATGCGGCTCGCGTGGTCCAGGACCGCGATGCCGACCGCGCCGGACTGCGCGGCGATCGCCAGCGAGCCGGGCACCGGCGTCACGTCCGCGAACGTGGCGTTGAGCGCGACGTCGGGCGCGGTGTTCACGATGCCGAGGCAGTTCGGCCCGATCAGCCGGATGCTGTGCCGGCGGGCAACTGAGAGAATCTCTTGCTGGGCCTGGTGCCCGTCGGCTCCGAGCTCGGAGAACCCGGAGGTGAGGACGACAGCGCCGGCCACGCCCTTGTGGCCACACTCGGCGAGAACATCCGGCACCTGCGGGGCGGGAACCGCGATGACGGCGAGGTCTACCGGGCCCGGCACTGCGAGGATCGACGGGTATGCCGCCACGGCGCCGATCCGGTCGGCTCGCGGGTTCACGGCGTACAACTCACCGCAGTAGCCGCCGGCCGCGATCGCGCGCAGTACCTCGTGTCCGATGCCACCAGGGGTACGACCGGCGCCGATCACTGCGACCGCGGTTGGCGAGAACAGCGGCCGCAGCGAGCGGTCCTCGGCCTGCCGTTCGCGTTCGGCCATCCGGTCCAGGGTCCGGGGCGAGTACGACGTGTCGAGAGTCAACTCGACCACGCCACTGTCGAAGCGGTGCGTCTGCTCGAAGCCCGAGTCGGCGAAGACCCGGAGCATGGCCGCGTTCTCCGCCAACGTGTCGGCGCAGAGGCGCAGGATGCCATCCTCGCGGGCGACAGCTGCCAACTGCTCGAGCAAGAGAGTGCCGATGCCCCGCCCGTGCACGGCGTCGTCCAGCAGGAACGCCATCTCGGCCTCGCCGGGACGGAGCAGTTCGTAGCTCGCGACACCGACGACGTGTCCGGCGGTCTCGGCGACCAGCGCCTGGTGGTCTGGGCTGCCGTCGGCGAGGTGATGCGAGTGCGCGTCGGCGCCGCGCCGATCGAGGGCGAAGAACCGCAGGTACACCGAACGGTCGGACAAGCGCTCGTTCATCGCCTTCAGGGCAGTCTCGTCATCGGCACGGATCGGCCGGATGCGGACCACGGATCCATCTGCGGCCAGCGCGTCCCACCCGCCTTCGGGGTGTGCTGGGTCGGTCACCGAGGTCGTCATCGCGCTCCTTCGATCCGTGCTCGGGGTCGGCTCCGATGCCGTTCAGCGGCGAGCGCCCAGGCCGCGAGCCGCCGGATCTCGGCGGTGTCGACGACATAGCCCGCGCAGTCCCCGATGGACGGAGCGAATTCCGTCACCGGCGCCGGGGCCGGCTGTGCTTGCCGCTCGATGCCGATCGACACCGCTACGTCCAGCTGGCTGACGCCGCGTTCCTTGCGGTCGAGGATGGCCGCATCGGTGAAGGGCGCTGCGAAGCATCGCTTGCAGGCCGCCAGTACGTCGTACGTCGTCCGAAGGTCGCGGAACACCTCCTGCTGCGGCGCACCGAGGCTGCGAACGGTCACCGCGGTCCCGTCACCGCCCAGCCGCGCGTACCCGGCCACAATCGCCGCTGCCACCGGGGCCGGCCACTCGGCATCCGCGAACGCCGTACGAATGGCGGCGCCGACAGCGACCAGGTCGCGCCCGGCACGCCAGCGGCGAAGCTCGCCGGCGATGTGCGGCCGCAGCCGCGCCGCCCGTACGAACTCGCGGTAAGCGGCCGTGGTCACAGCGAACCCGGCGCGTTCCTCAGCCGCCCGGCGCACCCTGGGCACGATCGGCACAGGCTGCTTCAGCCAGGTGGCACTCGCCCTGTTCATGACCACTCCTTCAACTCAGCTCTGTCCCTCCATTCGATCCCTGGGACCGCCGCGCCCACAGGGCCGAAAGTCCCGCGGCTTCCCGACTCCGGACCGTGCCATGGCCGGACGCTGACCGAAGGCCGCGGGTGAGCGGGACCTTCGACTCTGGGATGCGGAGGCCCCGGCGCGCGACCGTGAAGTGGAAGGAGGCAACGATGACCAAAGGTCGAGTGGTGGCAGGCATCGACGGTTCGCCGGCCGCGGAGATCGCTATCCGGTGGGCCGCGACCGAGGCGGCAGCCCGCGGCGCCGAGCTGCACCTGGTGCACGCGTTCGTCTGGCCGCTGTTCAACGTGCCGCTCGGTGCGAGCGAACTGGCCCCCGGCCTGCGGGCTGCCGCCGACAGGATCGTCCGCCAGGCCATCGAGTCGGCCGAGAAGTTCGAGCCCGGGATCGCCGTCGAAGGACGACGCGCCGACGGCTTTCCGGCACCTGTTCTGATCGCGGCGTCCGCCGACGCGGACCTGGTCGTGATCGGTAGCCGTGGCCTCGGCGTCACCCTGGGCGCAATGCTCGGGTCGACCGGCCTCGACCTCACCGCGAACGCCCGCTGCCCGGTCGTCGTCGTTCGCCCCGACGACACGACAGCCACCGAGCTGGACGCCCTGCCCGGCCCGGTCGTCATCGGCTACGACGGGTCGTCGCCGAGCCTGAAAGCACTCGACTTCGGCCTCGAGTACGCCCGCCGGCACAGCCTGCCGGTCCGTGTGGTCGCCGCGAGGCAACTCGCGGACGACGCCGCCGGCGACCCCGAAGCCGAACTACGGACCCGGTACGACGGCGACGACGCCGAGATCGTCCGGGTCACCGGGCATCCCGCCGAGCAGATCCTGCGGCTGTCCGCGGACGCGAGCCTGATCGTGCTCGGCGCCCGTGGCCGGGGTGGGTTCGCCGGCCTGCTGCTCGGCTCGGTCAGCCAGACCGTCCTCCAGCACGCCACCCGTCCGGTCGCCGTGATCCCGGCCGCCGCCGCCGGTGGCTGACCAACCGAGAGTTTCGAGCCGTTCACACAACGAGGTGATGACGATGTTGATCCGGGACCTGATGACCACACCGGCGGTCACCGTGACCGCCGAGACCTCGATCGGCCGGGCGCTGCGACTCCTGGACGACCGCAAGATCACCGCGATGCCGGTCGTCGACAAGAGCGGAACGCTCGCTGGAATCGTCAGCGAGGCCGACCTCGTGCAGGACGCCGCGTTGCTGAACGACCGCGTTCCCGTCGCCGCGGTCCGGACGACCGCGGACACGCCGCCGCGCCGGGTCGCCGACGTGATGAGCTATCTGGTGGCCGCAGTCGAGGCCGACGACGACCTCGAGGTCGCGATCGACCTGATGTGGTCGACGATGGTGAAGAGCCTGCCGGTGCTGCACAAGGGTCGCGTGGTCGGCATGATCAGCCGCAGCGACGTCGTCCACCTGCTGGCCGGACGCGACGACCGGATCCGCGCCGAGGTGAGCGACCTGCTCTACACCGAGGGCCCCGACTGGTACGTCGAAGTCCACGACGGCGTGGTCACCGTGACCGGCCCGTCCGACGCCCACGAACGCAAACTCGCCGACGTACTCGCCGGCACCGTCAAGGGCGTAATCGCCGTCCGCATCCGCTGACCCCCCGGCGGGGCCCCACAGCGCCTTCAATCGCGGGTGCTGGTGGTGCATCGTGGTCAGGAGGGGGTGGACTGCATGCCGACGAGGTTGGCCGGGGCGCGACGGCGGCGGGCGGTGTGGGAGGTCTCGCTGATCGGCACTGCCATCGTGTTGTACTTCGGCGTCCGGGGGCTGATGGAGACCAGGACCGACCTGGCGTTTCGCAACGCCGACCGGGTCGTGGACCTGGAACGGTCGGTCGGCGTCTTCGCCGAACCACAGCTACAGAGCGCAGTGCTCCCGCACAACTGGCTCGTCGAAGCGCTGAGTTACGTCTACATCTACGGGCACTGGCCTGTCCTCGCCCTGACCCTGCTCTGGTTGATCGTCCGCCACCGCCACGAGTACTCGCGCTTTCGCAACGCCATGCTCATCTCCGGCGCGATCGGGCTGGTCATCTTCGCCGTCTTCCCGGTCGCACCGCCGCGATTCCTCGCCTGGTACGGCTTCGTCGACACGGTCACCGAGCAGACCTCGGCCTACCGGGTGCTCCAGCCACCTGCGTTCGTCAACCAGTACGCCGCTGTACCGAGCCTGCACTTCGGCTGGAACCTGCTGATCGGCATCGCCTGGGCGACCCTGGCCGGGCACTGGCTGGTCCGCCTCTTCGGCTGGTTGATGCCACTGGCGATGCTGGCCGCGATCGTGCTGACCGCGAACCACTACCTCTTCGACGGTCTCGCCGGCGGAGCCATCGCCCTGCTCGCTCTCCTCGCGGCAACCCGGCTCGCCCGCCGGCGTCCCGCGCAAACCCCGGTACGACGACCACCGGCCGAGCCACCGCCCGTGCCACCGAGCGCAGCGGAGCGATCACCGGCCATCAGCGGAGTGTCCACTACCCGTACACCAAGATGCGGCAGACAAGAACCGTAGCTATTGTCTGACGCGTCAGGTACTCGGCGGACTGCAATCAACCCCTCACGCTCCGCTGTCTCTCGGGTGCCCGGAAGGAGCCCTCCGTGCAACTGGGATCTGGGCGCATCGCACAGACCTGGCGGATCGCACATGCCGTCATCACCCACCGTGCCACGCACGTCACCGCACTGCTGATCGCCGTCGGCCTGTCCCTGTGGAACGTCGACCGCGTACCCCACACAGCAGTGCTGCCCGCGATCGCCGGCCTGCTGCCGTTCGCGATCGGCAAGTACATCCTCTGCCCGATGCGGTGGCACGCACTGTCGGCGAGCGGCCGGACGCGACGCTGGCACATCCGCGCGTACGCGGAGAGCGAGATTCTCGGCCTGATCTCCCCATGGCACGCCGGCGCGGACCTTTGGCGCATTCACCGGCTGGAGCGGACCGGCGTACGGCGGAGCGCCGCCGTCTCCGAGGTCGCGCTCGACCGCTTCGTCGGCGCGGTCGGCCTGATCCTCGCCGTCGCGGTCTGTGGCGTCGCGATGCCCCGGGCGGTCCTCGCAGTAGCCCTCGGCGCCGCGGCCGTTGTACTCGTGGTGGCACTGATCGTGAACCGGCGGCGCCCGGGGCTGGCCGGTCGCTGGCCGTGGCCGTCGCCCAAGGTCTTCCTGGCCGGGGTGCTGCTGTCGGTCGGCTACCAGATCACGATCCTCGGCCTGCTGATCGGAGCCATCCACGCGGTCGGAGACTCGGTGTCACCGGTCCAGCTCGTCGCCGTGTTCGGCGCCAGTCAGCTGGCCGGTGCGCTGCCCGGAGTCCACGGAGCAAGCCCACGCGAGGGCGCCCTCGTCGCCGGGCTGGCCGCCATCGGAGTGTCCTGGACGGCCGCGTTCGGAGCCGTGGCGCTGACAGCGCTGCTCTACTGGATCCCCGCCCTCATCTTCGGCGGCAGCTGCCTCATCCTGCGCTGGCGCGGCTGGTTCAGCGAGCCATCCCCGGGTACGACGTGACACCCCAGCTGGCCGTCGCACACCGGGCCGGGAACGACCTGGACACCCTCCGGGCCGCGCTCGCCGGCGGCGCCGACCTGGTCGAGGCCGATATCCACGTGTTCCGGCGGCGCCTCGAAGTACGCCATCTCAAATCTCTCGGACCCTGGTGGCTCTGGGACCAGGGCATCTTCGTCCGCCGGCGCGACACCCAACTGCTCCAGTTGGAGGAACTGCTGGCGGCGGCCGACGGCGACCCGCGCCTGCTCCTGGACCTGAAGGGCATCCACCCCGGGCTCGCGAAGCGACTCGCCGCAGCACTCCCCACCGGCACCGTCACCCTCTGCACGCAGCACTGGTGGATGCTCGATGCGTTCAGCGACCTGGCGCACGTCCGACTCGTCCTGTCAGCCGGCAGCCGCCGCGGCCTGCGCCGTCTCCGCAAACGCCTACGCACCCGCCCGGCCTACGGCGCCTGCGTACACCGCCGGCTACTGACGCCTGACCTGGTCACCGAACTACGCCGCGGCGCCGAACGCGTCTTCACCTGGCCCGTCGACACCCAGGACGACCGCGACCACGCGAAGTACCTGGGCGTCGACGGCGTGATCGGAAAGGACCTCAGCCTGCTGCGAGGCGTTCCGTCGTGATCGGTCAGCGCACCGGGCGACGCTTGGAGCGCTCGACGGCGTAGACAGCGGCCTCGGTACGGCGTTCCATATCGAGTTTGCGCAGCAGGCCGGAGACGTAGTTCTTGACCGTCTTCTCGGCCAGGAACATGCTCTGCGCGATCTGCCGGTTCGTCTTGCCGGCCGCGATCTCGTCGAGGATCCTGCGCTCCTGCTCGGTCAGCGACTTGTACCGCGGGTCCTCGTCCTCGTCGACCGGATGCCGGAGCCGTTCCAGGACGGCAGTCGTCATCGACGGATCGAGCAGGGACTCCCCCGACGCCAGCCGCCGTACGGCGCCGATCAGGTCGGAGCTGCTCACCTGCTTCAGCAGGTACCCGCTCGCGCCGGCCATGATCGCGGTGAACAGCGCCTCGTCGTCGGAGAAGGACGTCAGCATCAGGCAGGCCGGCGGCGAATCCATCGCCGACCGGATCTCCCGGCACACGGTGATCCCGTCGCCGTCCGGCAGCCGTACGTCGAGCACCGCAACGTCGGGCCGCAGCGCCGGAACCCGGGCCACGGCCTGTGCCGCCGTACCGGCCTCGCCGATGACCTCGATATCGGGTTCGCCCTCGAGCAACTGCCGTAAGCCGAGCCGAACGACCTCGTGGTCGTCGAGCAAGAACACCTTGATGGTCATGAAATCGCTCCCTCCCCTCCATGATCCACCGCCCACTGCGTCCCGAGCAGGGACCAAGAACACGATCTGCCGGGACCTTGGTCCCAAAGGGCCCGCCCCGCGGCGGACCTTGGCCTCTACCGGCCGCCGGCCCCGCGGAGCGAAGGTTGGAGTGATGCCCACGCCAAAGGGAGTGACTATGCAGCAGGTCAGCGACAAGCCGCTGAGTGCGGACGAGCTCGACGCTTTGGACGCCTATTGGCGAGCCGCCAACTTCCTGTCCGTCGGTCAGATCTACCTGCTGCGGAACCCGCTGCTGCGGGAGCCGCTCCGAGCCGAGGACGTCAAGCCGCGACTGCTCGGCCACTGGGGTACGACGCCCGGACTCAACCTCCTGTACGCGCACCTCAACCGCGTCATCCGCCGGCGCGATCTCTCGATGATGTACGTGATCGGCCCCGGCCACGGCGGGCCTGCGATCGCGGCCAACACCTGGCTCGAAGGCAGCTACAGCGAGACCTATCCGGAGGTGTCGCGCGACGCCGCCGGGATGGAGCGCCTGTTCCGTCAGTTCTCGTTTCCCGGTGGGATTCCGAGTCACGTCGCGCCCGAGTTGCCCGGCTCGATCCACGAGGGTGGCGAGCTCGGCTACTCGCTGAGCCACGCGTACGGCGCCGTACTCGACAATCCTGATCTCGTCGTCGCCTGCGTGATCGGTGACGGTGAGGCCGAGACCGGGCCGCTGGCCGCGTCCTGGCACTCGAACAAGTTCCTCGATCCGCGCACCGACGGCGCGGTGCTGCCGATCCTGCACCTGAACGGGTACAAGATCGCGAACCCGACGATCCTGGCCCGGATCGGTGACGACGAGCTGACCGACCTGCTGACGGGGTACGGCTACACGCCGTACCTGGTCGGCGGGTCCGATCCGGAGGTCGTCCACCAGACGCTGGCCGCAACCCTCGACCGCGTTCTGGACGAGATCAAGTCCATCCAGGACGAGGCCCGAAGCGATCCTGATGCGCCGCGGCGACCGTGGCCGATGATCGTGTTCCGTACGCCGAAAGGCTGGACCGGACCCCGAGAGGTCGACGGGCTGCCGGTGGAAGGCACCTGGCGAGCCCATCAGGTCCCGCTGTCTGCGGTACGGACGTCGCCCGAGCACCTCGAACTGCTGGAGACCTGGCTGCGGAGCTACCGACCGGAGGAGCTCTTCGACGAGTCCGGGCGGCCGGTTGCCGGGCTGCTCGCCCAGGTGCCGTCCGGTGACCGGCGGATGGGATCCACTCCGCACGCCAACGGCGGCATCCTGACGCGTGAGCTCGAGTTGCCCTCGCTCACGGGGTACGCCGTCGACGTACCGGCACCCGGAAGCGTGCGGCACGAGCCCACCAGAGTTCTCGGCACCTACCTGCGCGACGTGATGCGCAACAACCTTGCCCAGCGCAACTTCCGGGTGTTCGGACCGGACGAGACCGCGTCCAACCGGCTGGACGCGCTGTACGACGTGACCGGCAAGGCGTGGAACGCCGAGGTGCTGCCGACCGACGAGCACCTGGCGGTCGACGGCCGGGTGATGGAGATCCTCAGCGAGCACACCTGCCAAGGGTGGCTCGAGGGATACCTGCTGACCGGCCGGCATGGCTGGTTCTCCTGCTACGAGGCCTTCGTGCACCTGGTCGACTCGATGGTCAACCAGCACGCCAAGTGGTTGAAGGTGACCCGCGCTCTGCCCTGGCGGCGACCGGTGCCGTCGCTCAACTACCTGCTCACGTCGCACGTCTGGCGCCAGGACCACAACGGCTTCTCGCACCAGGATCCCGGCTTCATCGACCACGTCGTGAACAAGAAGGCCGAAGTGATCCGCGTCTACCTGCCGCCGGACACCAACACGCTGCTGTCCACCGCCAGGCACTGCCTGGCCAGCCGGGACTACATCAACGTGATCGTCGCCGGTAAGAACCCGCAGGAGGACTGGCTCGACCTGGAGTCCGCCGAGCTGCACTGCGCCCGCGGTCTCGGCGTCTGGAGCTGGGCGAGCAACGACGCCGGCGAGCCGGACGTCGTGATGGCCTGCGCCGGTGACGTCCCCACGGTGGAGACGCTGGCAGCGGTCAGTCTGCTGCGCGAACACCTTCCAGAGTTGAAGATCCGGGTGGTCAACGTCGTCGACCTGATGCGGTTGCAGCCGGCCTCCGAACATCCGCACGGGCTGCCCGACGCCGAGTTCGACGCGCTCTTCGGCACCAGCACGCCGATCATCTTCGCCTATCACGGCTACCCCATGCTCATTCACCGGCTGACCTACCGCCGGCACAGTCACCCGAACCTGCACGTCCGCGGCTACAAGGAGGAGGGCACCACCACGACGCCGTTCGACATGGTGGTCCGCAACGACCTCGACCGGTACCACCTCGCGATGGACGTGATCGACCGAGTGCCCGGGCTGGCCGAGCGCGCCGTACACGTCCGGCAATGGCTGACCGACCAGCGCGCCCGGCATCACGCCTACATCCTGGAGCACGGCGAGGACCTGCCCGAGATCCGCGACTGGCACTGGCGCCCATCCGAAGGAGCACGGCCGTGACCATTGTCGTCGGGTACGACGGATCGCCCGCAAGCGAAGCCGCAGTCCGGTGGGCCGCCGACGAGGCCGATCGGCGGAGCTGGAGCCTCCGGTTGACCTACGTGCTTCCGCTACCGATGCTCCGCAGCCCCACGGGTGTCACGACGCCGCTGCCGGCCGACGCCGTACGCCGTACGGCCGAGAAGCTGCTCGGTGAGGTGGCCGAGCGCATCCGGACGGACGACCCGGAACTGGCCGTGGACGCCGTCGTGAGCTTCGGCAGCGCCGCGGAGGTGTTGTTGCAGGAGGCAACCGAGGCGTCGATGGTGGTGGTCGGGTCGCGGGGGCTGGGCGAGTTCCGTGACCTGGCGATGGGATCGGTGGCGGCGCACGTCGCGACGCATGCACCGTGTCCGGTCGTGATCATCCCGCCCCGGTGGGAGTCCGGGCCTCCGACCGGCGAGGTGGTGGTCGGGGTCGACGGATCCGGGCTGTCCCTGGACGCGGTCGAGTTCGCCTACGAGGCGGCTCAGGCCCGACGGGCGCGACTGATCGCAGTGATGGCCTGGCACGACCCGGTGAGCACCGGGCCGGACGATCCACTGCCCGTGGTCTACGACCTCGACGCACTCGAGCAGCAGAGCGCGGCCCTGCTGGCCGAGTCGATTGCGGGCCACCGGGAGAGGTACCCGGACGTCGCCGTACGGCAGGAACTCGTGCACGGGCGGCCGGACGACGTACTGGTCGCCGCCGGTCGGACCGCTGACCTGCTGGTGGTCGGATCGCGCGGACATGGCGCATTCCGTGGCTTGTTGCTCGGCTCGACCAGCCGGTCGCTCGTCCACCACGCCCCATGCCCGGTCGCAGTGGTGCGCTGAGCTTCGCCACACCGGCCGACGTGATGCCACCCGGCGCGGGACATGGGGACCTTCGGCCCTGATCAACCCGGCGGCTGATCCGTAGCGTCGAGAGTGAGGAGGGAGCTGGCATGGAGGTCGCGATCCGGACCCGGCGGTTGACGAAGAAGTTCCGCCGTCACCTCGCGCTCAGCGAGCTCACCCTGGACGTCCCGCGTGGCGTGGTGTTCGGCTACCTCGGCCCCAACGGCGCCGGCAAGACCACCACGATCCGGCTGCTCGCCGGCCTGATCCGGCCGACGTCCGGCTCCGCGATCGTCTTCGGCTTCGACGCCGCCGATCAGTACGACGCCCTGCAGCGACGCATCGGCTACCTACCAGGGGATTTCGCCGCTTACCCCGATCTCACCGGGACGCAGTACCTGCGCTACTTCGCACACCTGCGCGGCGGCGTCGACCAGGCCGCGGTGGACCGCCTGGCCAAACGATTCGAGCTCGACACCGAGATCCGGATCGGCGCCCTGTCGCGCGGAAACCGGCAGAAGCTCGGCATCATCCAGGCGTTCATGCACGAACCCGAACTGCTGATCCTCGACGAGCCGACCGCGGGACTCGACCCGATCATGCAACGTGAGTTTCTCGCCCTGCTGCGCGAGACCCGGGACGCAGGCCGCACCGTCTTCCTTTCCTCGCACATCCTCGCCGAGGTCGAAGCTGTCGCCGACACCGTCGGCATCCTCCGGCGGGGCGAGCTCGTGACCACCCAGTCCGTCGAAGCGCTCAAGGCCCAGGCGCGCCGGCGGCTCGACCTGACCTTCGCCGCCACTCCCCCGCTCGACCGGATCCGTCAGGTCCCCGGTGTCCAGGACGTGTCGTCGGACGGCCGTACCGCGCACGTCGTGGTCACCGGGTCGACCGCCGAGCTGGTCCGGGCCGTCGCGCCGTACGAGGTCACCAACCTGGTCAGTCACGAGGCCGACCTGGAAGCCGTGTTCCTCGACTACTACGCGACCCCGAGGTGATCGGCATGTTCCGCAACGTCTACCTGAAGTCCCTGTACGACGCCCGCCGCGGCCTGTTCGGCTGGTCGATCGCCATCGCGGCGCTGACCGTGCTCGAGTCGGCACTGTGGCCGTCGGTCCGCGGGCTCGACCTCGAACAGATCTACGGCTCGTTTCCCGAGGAGCTGAAGAAGTTCTTCGACCTCGAGGCCATGACGACCGGCGCCGGCTTCCTCAACGCCGAGCTCTTCACGTTGCTGCTGCCGGCGCTGTTCCTCGTCTACGGCATCGGCCGCGGTGCTCGCGCGCTGGCCGGCGAGGAGGAGCAGGGGACGCTGGAGTTGCTCCTCGTCACCCCGGTGTCCGGGGCCCGGATCGTCGTGGAGAAGGCGCTCGCCCTAGCGACCTCGCTCGCGGTCCTCGGCACCGCGCTGTTCGCATCGACGCTCGCCGGGAATGCCCTGTTCGACCTCGGCATCAGCGTCGGAGCTGCAGCCACCGGCGCCCTCGCGATGACGCTGCTCGGACTCGAGTTCGGCTCCCTGGCACTCGCCGCCGGTGCGATCACCGGCCGTCGCGGGACTGCGATCGTGGTCGGCTCGGTCGCCGCCACCGCTGCGTACGTTCTGTACGCCGCCGGCCTGCTGCTCAGTTCGGTGGAGTCGTGGCTGCCGTTTTCGCCGTTCTACCAGGCCTTCCACGAAGGTCCGCTCGGCGCCGGACTCACCGCCGGTCACGGCTGGCTCTTCGCCGGGACCGTCGTACTCACTGCCATCGCCCTACCGGCCCTCGACGGCCGCGACATCGCCACCGCGCACGGAAGGTGAGAACCCATGTCAGCACAACCCGGTTCGGTCGTCGTCGGGTACGACGGCTCGCCGTCAAGCCAAGCCGCCCTGCAGTGGGCAGCCGCTGAAGCCGATCGGCTCCATGCTCCGCTACGGGTCGTCGAGGCGTTCGAAATCGTGGTGTTCACCCGGCCGTCACCCGGCAAGGTGGTGCCACTCGCGGGCCTGCGCACCGCCCGGGAGCGCGGCCTCAGCGCGCTGGCGGACGGCATCCGCCAACAGCACCCGACGCTTCAGGTCGAGACAATACTCGTCGAGGGCGATGCGGCCGGCGCGCTGATCGAGGAGACCGGGAACGCTCGGCTCCTGGTGCTGGGATCGCGCGGACTCGGCGGCTGGAGTGGTCTGATCGTCGGTTCCGTCGCCGTCCAGGTGACGACGCACGCCCACTGCCCGGTCGTCGTGATTCCGCCGGACCTGCGTCCGCGGGCGCACGAGGCACGGACGGTCGTGGTCGGTGTGGACGGCTCGAAGTCATCGGCGAAGGCGATCGACTTCGCCTTCGACCAAGCCGAGGCGCTGAACGCGCGGGTGCTCGCCGTACACGCCTGGTCGAGCCCGTTCCGCACGTACGACGATGACGGGAAATCGATGCTGGAGTTCGACGAGGACGCTGTGCAGGAGTCCGCGCTGGTGCTCGTGGCTGAAGCCGTCGCCGGCGCGGCCGCCGATCACCCCGGCGTCGAGTGGGACACCCGCCTGGTCGCTGGTCCGCCGGCGCGCGCCATCCTGCACGCCGCCGAGTCTGCCGAACTCGCCGTCGCCGGTTCCCGCGGGCGCGGTGGATTCGCCGGCCTGCTGCTCGGCTCGGTCAGCCAGACCGTGCTTCACCACGCCCACTGCCCCGTCGCGATCGTCCGTTGACGATCGCCAGAGAGGAGGTTTCGATGTCCAGAAAGGTTCTGGTGGCCTACGCCACCAAGATGGGGGCCACCGCCAGCATCGCCGGCGCCATCGGCGAGGAACTGCGCAGGGCGGGTCATCAGGTGGACGTGCTCGACGTCGCCGACGTGAAGGCCGTCAGCGAGTACGACGCCGTGATCGTCGGCAGCGCGATCTACTTGCGCCGCTGGCGTCCCGAGGCGGTCACGTTCCTGCGCAAGCACGCGGATCAGCTGAGCACGCGGCAGGTCTGGCTGTTCCACAGCGGGCCGGTCGGCCCCGACAAGGACGAGGCCCAGACGATGCCACGCAAGGTCGCGCGACTCGCTGACCGGATCGGCGCCGAGCCCGCCGTGACGTTCGCGGGCCGGCTGGACCCGGACTCGGCGAAAGGCTTCCTCGCCCGGAGACTCGCGACCGGTGACCTGGCCGTCGACTCCCGCGACTGGAAGAAGATCACCGACTGGGCCCACCAAATCTCGACCGAGCTCGCCGTCAACTCCGACAAGTAACCGCACCTCAGGAATCCGCACCCGGCTGGTGGACAATCGCGACCGGGCAATCGGCGTGCTGGAGGATTCCCCTGACCGTGGAGCCGAGCACGGCTGCCACCAGACGGCGATGGCTGCGGCCTCCGACGACCAGGAGTTGGGCACCTGCAGCTTGCGCCGCGTCGAGCAGTTCGGCCACGGGTCGACCTCGCCTGAGCTCGGTCTCGAACCTCACGCCGGGGAACCTCTCCCGGCAGTGGCGATCTGCCGCTTCCAGTTCCTGGCTCTCGATTTCGACGGCTGGTTCTCCGGTGTCGCAGACCTGGACCATCCGGATCGGGGCACCGCGTTCCGCCGCCAGTGCGGCAGCGAAGTCCAGCGCCGTCTCGCAGTGTTCGAGCTCGTCCACTCCGACCACGATCGGGGCCGCCGGGTCTCCTGGACTCCACGTCGGCGGTACGACGACTACCGCCGTACTCGGCT
Source organism: Kribbella sp. NPDC050124 (assembly GCF_044460355.1). NCBI lineage: Bacteria > Bacillati > Actinomycetota > Actinomycetes > Propionibacteriales > Kribbellaceae > Kribbella > Kribbella sp. NPDC050124. The sequence continues at coordinate 156,506 of NZ_JBITJU010000015.1, read as the reverse complement.
CGGAGACCACCGCCTCCGCCGTGGAGCCGATCAGCACCTGGCCGACCAGACCTCGGCTGTGCCGCCCCACGACCAGCATCCGGTCGCCGGCGGTGCACCGCCCCAGCATGTGTGCCGGTCCGCCGGACAAGATCACGCCGGTGTGCACCGCGCCCGTGTCGTGGCGGTCCAGGTACTCACGGACGTCGTCGACCAACTGCTCGGCCTCCGACACCGCCGCGGGCCCGTTCAATGGTCGCGCTCGGTGCTCGACCACGTGCAGCACCCGAATCGGAGCCCCGCTCACCACCGACTCGGACAGCGCCCAGTCCACGGCCCCGTCATCGATCCAACTCCCCCCGACACCAACCGCGACCGCCCGCGGCTCCTTCATGCCTGGGTTGGTCATCACCGGCACCTCCCCACCGCGCTGTCTGTGCCTATCAGCTTCCACCGAACGCCCGTGGGGGCGTCGGCCCACAGAGGCGAAGGCCTCGCGGCGATCCGACCAAAGGCCCGGGCGACGACTCCTCGGCCCGGTGCAGCTAGCGGGGGCCGTCGATTTCTCTGGGCTCGAGGTGTGCAGTGGGGGCGATGGCCGCCGGACTGGAGCCGCCCAGGCCTGCCTGCCGGATCAGGCCGGACACCAGTTCCTCGGCCTGAGTGATTGTTTGCTCGAGGGTTTGCAGGCCCGCGTCCACCCGGCCCGTCTCCAGGGCCCAGCGGGCCGCCGCCATGCCCTGTACGACCGAGTCGTTGATCTCGATCGCCTCGCGGTACAGCAGGGCCGCGGCTTCCAGCCGCAACCGCTCCTCCTCGGCACGACGCAGCCGGTCCGCGGCGTCCCCGAGCAACACGCCCAGCAGCAGCAACGGCACGATGCGCGACACCCACCCGATCGGGCTGAGCGAAACGTCCTCGACCATCACCCAGACCACGATGAGCGCGACGGCGACCACACCACCAGCCAGCCCGGCGCGCATCCCGAAGGTGACGGCGACCAGGGCAATCGGCAGGACGAAGAGCAGCGCGTAGGCGTCGGACGGTCCTCCAGTGAACAAGCGCAGCACCAGCACCAAGGCGTAGAGCACTGCCGCGAGCGCCACCGCGGCCGCCGGACGCTGCCGGAACCACGGCTCACGCGACGACCTGACCGGCACGATGAACGAGGACATGCACCCAGCCTGCGCCGCCCCCGCCCCCGAACCCAGAGGCCAAAAGTCCCGACCTCCCCGCCGAACCGGGTCCCGAGAAGGGGCTTAGGACTCGGCCGGGCAGCACCTGCCAAAGGACTCCTACGAGTCAGGAGTCCTTTGGCAGGGTGTGGGCTTGACTAGGGCTTGCGGGCGACTGCGCCGTACGCGGAGATCGGTCGCGCGTCCTCCAGGTCGCTGTCGTCCTCGTCTGCCCACCATTGGGTGATCGACACGAAGCCAGGCGGCACCATCTCGAGGCCGTCGAAGACCGCGCGGATCTCGTCCTGCGGCCGGGGCACGTACGGGACGCCGCCGGTCTTGGCGTAGTTCTCGCACAGCGTCACGTAGGCCTGGCTGTCGGTCGTGCCGTCCCACATGGTGAGGTAACTCCCCGACGGTACGGCGTCCATCACCGTCGACACGATCCGGCGCAGGTCGTCGTACGTCTGAGCGTGCCCCAGCACGCCCATGAACATGACGCCGATCGGCTGGTTGAAGTTCAGCACGTTCCGGGCGTCGGCGAGGATCTGCTCGGGCTTGTGGTAGTCAGAGTCGATGTACGTCGTCACACCCTCGGGCGTGGTGTTGGTCAGCAACGCCCGAGCGTGCGCGAGGACCATCGGGTCGTTGTCGGCGTAGACGATCTTCGCGTCGTGAGCCACGCTCTGAGCGACTTCGTGGGTGTTCTGCATCGTCGGCAGGCCGGTTCCGATGTCGAGGAACTGGCGGATGCCGATCTCGGACGCCAGGTAGCGCACGGAACGAACCAGGAACTTCCGCGACTCGGTCGCCATCGTCGCGATGTCCGGGTCGACCTCGACTCCGGCGTCGCCCACGACGCGGTCGATCTCGAAGTTGTCCTTGCCCCCCATCCAGTAGTTCCAGATCCGTGCCGAGTGCGGGATGTCCGTCCGGATCAGAGGGCTGATGTCTTCTGGCATAGTCGAGAACTCCTCGGTCATCAAGCAGTCAGGCATCACACAAGGTGCCTGCCGATTCGGCAGACTGTGACACTACAAGATCCGGCGAGTGAGGGGCCACACACAATGCCGTCCAGCGCGGGAGAACTCGTCACCGAAACGCTCGAGTACGACGGTGGCCGGCGGGTCACGGCGTACGTGCCAGCCGAAACTCCACAGGCGGTCGTGTACGCCGGCGACGGTCAACTGATCTCGCAGTGGGGCGAGTTCCTCAACGAAGCGGCCGACGTGCCGCCGACGCTGCTCGTGGCCGCGCACCGCCTCGACGACGAGATGCAGCGGATCCACGAGTACTCTCCCGGCTTCGACGCCGAACGCTTCGGGGCGCACGAGAAGTTCTTCGTCGAGGACGTCCGCGAGTGGGTGCGGACGCGCTTCGGCGTCGCGCTGCCCACCGAACGTACGGCGGTGTTCGGCGTCTCGGCGAGTGGCGAACTGGCGCTCGCCACCGGGCTTCGCCACCCGGACATCTACGGCGCGATCTTCTGCGCGTCACCGGGTGGCGGGTACCAGCCGCCGGGCGACATGCAGAGCTCGCTGCCTCGCACGTACCTGGTCGCGGGCACCGAGGAACCGTGGTTCCAGGAGAACGCGACCCGCTGGGCGGACGCACTCAAGGCGGCGAACGCCGACGTCGTCATCACTGAGCGGCCCGGGGACCACGGCGACCCGTTCTGGCGCGAAGAACTCCCCCTGATGGCAGCCTGGGCCTTCGGACGCTGACGAGTGTGATCGGCGTCACACTTGTTGTCTGTGAGAGCTGTGTAGTGTCCAGCGGCTCTCGATCGACGCAGTGACGACCGCACATCAACCAACCCAAGGAGCATGAGATGCGCACCCTGATCGCCACTGCCTTCGTCTCGCTGGACGGCGTCGTCGACTCGCCCGGCGAAGATACCGGCTACCGCAACGCCGGCTGGACGTTCAAGGACATCGCGTTCGACGAGTCCGCCTACGAGCTCAAGGGCCGCGAGCAGGAGCAAGCCGCCGCCATGATGATGGGCCGCGTCAGCTACGAGGCGTTCTCGCCGGTGTGGCCGACCATGACCGAGGACTTCCCGCTGTACCTCACGATGCCGAAGTACGTCGTCTCGACCACCCTGCAGGAGTCCGACCTGGTGTCGAACTGGGGCGACATCACCATCCTGCGCACGCTCGACGACGTCGCGGCGCTCAAGGAGACCGAGGGCGGACCGATCATCGTCCACGGCAGCGCGACCCTCAACCGCAACCTGTCCGACGCCGGTCTGATCGACCGCTACCACCTCCTTGTCTTCCCGGTCCTGCTCGGCGCCGGCAAGCGCCTGTTCAGCGACACCGACAAGGACAAGCAGAAGCTGACCCTCGTCGAGAGCCAGTCCTACCCCAACGGCATCCAGAAGCTGGTCTACGACACCAACCGCTGATCGCCGCCTCTCTATACGGATCCCGGGCCGATCCGGTTCAACCCTCGGCCCGGGAATTCCCGTTAGATGCCCTTAGCAACTTCTCGGAGAAATTCGCTCTGAACCGGTCGGCGATGACACTCGTGTAGGCCCCGTAAACACCGACAGCGCAGCCCATCAGGAGGGCCGCGACCAAGGGAGGGGCTCAATCATGAGCAGTGTGACAAGACGACTCCGGCGAGGTCTGAGCGCGGCAGCGATCGCTACCGGCTTGGCAGTGAGCTTCGCCGGTACGGCGTCCGCGGCGCCCGCGAGCGGAGTCGTGATCGACAACGGACAACTGACCGTCACGGGAACGAACCGCGCAGACAACATCACCCTGCGCGTGCCGGCGACCAACACCTCGGTCGTCGAGGTCGACTTCGGCAACGGTACGGCGCCGCGCATCGTCCAGCGGGCCGACTTCACCCAGATCAAGGTCACCAGTCGCGGCGGCAACGACGTCGTACGGATCGACTACGGCGCCGAAACGCAGCCGTTCACGATCATCGACACCGGCAACGGCAACGACTCCGCGTTCGGTGGCAGCGGCAACGAAGTCTTCCGTACCGGCAACGGCAACGACTTCGTCGACGGGAACCGCGGCGCCGACACGGCCTTCCTCGGCAACGGCAGCGACACGTTCGTCTGGGATCCGGGCGACGGCAGTGACGTTATCGAAGGCGGTCGCGGTCCCGACACGATGCTGTTCAACGGCGCGGCCATCGCCGAGCGATTCGCCGCCACCGCGAACGGGCCCCGCCTCCGCTTCACCCGCGACGTCGGCAACATCGTGATGGACACCGACAACGTGGAGCGGGTGAAACTCAACGCCCTGGGCGGCGCGGACTCCGTCTCCATCGGGGACCTGCGCGGAACCGACGTACGGGAGCTCGACATCGACCTCGGCGCACAAATCAACACCAGCGGCGGCGACTCAGCGGTCGACGCAGTGACCGTCACCGGCACACCCGGCAAGGATCACATCCGCGTCTCCGGCTCCGGTGGCGACGTGCGGGTCTCAGGACTCAGCGCGGACGTCCGGCTGTCGGACGTCGAACCAGCTGACCAGCTGACCGTCGACACCTTGACCGGCAACGACAGAGTCTCCACCAACAGGCTCGCGCCCGGCACCATCTCCCTCACGATCCTCTGACCGCACATTCTCGTCGTCAGCGGTTGGTCCACCATGAATCCATGGACCGGAACGTGACGCACGAGGAGCTGGAGGCTGCGCGTCGCTCCTTCCACGAACTCATCGAAGGAGCGACCGCGCAGAGCCTGCGCCGACCGTCGAACGGCACCCGCTGGAACAACCGGCAACTGCTGTTCCACATGCTGCTCGGGTACCTCATCATCCGCGCGCTGCTGAGGCTGGCCCGCATCTTCGACAGGTTGCCGACCGGCGCGAGCGAGGTGTTCGCGCGAACCCTCAACGCCGGCACCAAACCCTTCGACGCGGTGAACTTCCTCGGCTCGTACGCCGGCGGCACAGCGATGACCCCACATCGCATGGAGCTGATGTTCGACCACGTCGTCGACAAGCTGCACCGCCGCTTGGACGCAGAGACCGACACGGACCTCAACCGCGGGATGTGCTACCCCACCCGCTGGGACCCGTTCTTCAAGCACTACATGACCCTGGCCGACCTCTACCGCTTCCCCACCCAACACTTCAACTTCCACCGCCACCAACTGACGCTGAACGCATGACCGTCACCCGGCCAGGAGGCCTGGGAGTTGGCGGATCGACAGGGCAGCGCGCGTCAGGCTGGCGGACGCCGCGAGCGCGATCACAACCGTCAACACCGGGCCTACCGCTAGGACAATGGTCAACAGCCCGAGGTCGAGGAGGGTGATCGCCACAGTCGCAGGCGCAGCCAGCCGAGCAGTAGACGGCTTCTTGCTCCGCACGACGGTCAGCAGCGTCGCGGCGATCGAGACGAGAGTGACACCGAACAGGCAGGCAAGACTCACAGGGATCGGCCAATTCCAGGCTTTCGCGCCGATCAGCGCAAATCCCCAGAGAACTGCGAAGAGCGGCGCCGTCTCCAGCAGTGCCACGGCGGTACGGTGACCTACCGACTGCCGTGCGAACGCCGCTGCGATCTCGGTCGGCGAACCGAACTCTTCGACGGCGGCAGTGGCCGCCTCGAGCGGCGTCAGGCCTCGGCTCAGCTGATTCCGAACCGATTCCTCGAGGCCGTCCGCGAGCTCCTCGACGATCTCGGGTGCGAGCCGGCGAGCCAGTTCGGCGACGTAGTCCGCGATCAGGTCCCGGTCAGCCATTTGTTCGGCTCCAGCATGGTGGTGACCGCTTGCGCGAACTCGCGCCAGTTCGCGCGTTCTCCCGTGAGCTTGCGTTGACCGTCGGCCGTGAGCTGGTAGCTGCGGCGGCGACGGCCGTCGACAACCGACCACGACCCAGCGATCAGACCGGCACGCTCCAGCCGGTGCAACGCGGGATAGACGGTGCCCGTGGGCAGGTCGAAGCGGCCCTCGCTGCCCTCGCGCAGCGCCTCCTTGATCGCATAGCCGTGCAGCGGGCCGTCAGCCAAGGTGGCGAGCAGCAGGACGTCGAGGTGCCCCTTCAGCACTTGCGCATCCACCCTCATAGGTAGCTATGCTACACCAAGGGCATAGGTAGTAATGCTAGCTATGAGGCGGTGGCGTCATGGAGGTGCCCGCGATCGAGGTTGACGGACTCAGGAAGCGATTCGGCGCGATCGAGGCGCTGGCCGATGTCGACCTGCAGGTTCCGGCGGGCACGGTCCTCGGGCTCCTCGGACCAAATGGCGCAGGCAAGACCACCCTGGTTCGCATCCTGGCGACGCTGACGCGACCGGACGCCGGCACAGTCCGGGTGGCCGGTCTCGACGTGGTCGGCGATTCCAGGGCCGTACGGCGGATCATCGGCTTGTCCGGCCAGTTCGCCGCCGTGGACGGCTACCTCACCGGCCGCGAAAACCTGCGAATGATCTGCCGGCTGTCCGGGCTGAACCGCGGGCCGTCGAACCGGAGAGCAGACGAACTGCTGGCCATGGTCGACCTGTCCGACGCGGCGAACCGTTTGGTCCGCGGCTACTCCGGTGGCATGAGACGGCGACTCGACCTCGCGGCGAGTCTGGTGCGGCGACCCGCCGTACTGTTCCTCGACGAGCCGACCACCGGACTCGACCCGCGTGGCCGCATCGATCTCTGGTCGGCGATCTCCACCCTGGCTTCACAAGGAACAACGGTCCTCATGACCACGCAGTACCTGGAAGAAGCCGATCGACTGGCGGACGCGATTGCCGTCATCGACAGGGGACGCCTGATCGCCACCGGTACGGCGGACGAGCTCAAAGCCCGCGTTGGCGGCGATCGAGTGGAGGTGCGCATCCCACAGAACGCTCATCCGGAGTCACTCGCCGCCAAGCTCTCGGATCTCAGCTCTGCCGCTCCGGTGATGGATGTGGCCGACGGCACGATGGTGCTGCCGATCTCGGGCGGCTTGGAAGCCTTCGGCGAGGTGGTGACCCGCCTGCGCGAGTCGGGCGTGCCGGTGACCGATGTCGCTCTGCGCCGCCCGTCACTCGACGATGTGTTCCTCACATTGACCGGACAGTCCACAAGCGACGACCACGTCCAGATCCGGAGCTCTCGATGACTGCGACCTGGGTACGGCGGACCGACGAGCAGGCCGCTCTCCCCCAACTCCTGAGCGACGTCGCCGTGATCACCGCGAGGAACCTGCGCAGGCTCGTCCGAGTGCCCACCCTGATCGCGTACGCCACCGCACAGCCCGTCCTGTTCGTGGTTCTGTTCACCTCTGTGTTCGGTGGCGCGGTCGACCCACCAGGCGTCACCAGGTACGTCGACTTCCTGCTACCCGGCCTGTTCGTGCTGGCGATCGCCTTCGGCGCATCCCAGACCGGCGTCGCGATCGCCGACGACCTCGCGACCGGCATGATCGACCGCTTCCGCGCCCTGCCGATGACCCGATCAGCCGTACTGGCCGGGCGAGCCCTGGCCGACGCGATCCGCAACCTCTTCGTCGTCCTGCTGATGATCGGCGTCGGCTACGCGATCGGGTTCCGCTTCCACGCCGGCGCCGCCGCCGCGGTCGGCACCATCGGACTCGCCCTTCTGATCGGCGTCTCCTTCTCGTGGATCAACGCACTGATCGGACTCCTCGTGCGCGACGCCGAGTCGGCCGGGCTGCTCGGACTCATGCCGGTCATCGTTCTCGTCTTCACCAGCTCGACATTCGTCCCGGTCACGACAATGCCTACCTGGCTGCAGACCTTCGCAGAGATCAACCCCGTGACGATCACCGTCGACGCCCTGCGCGCCCTCACCCTCGGCGGCCCTACCGCCGATCCCGTCCGGCACGCACTCGCCTGGATCGCCGGCTTGCTCGTCGTCACCATTCCCGCCGCCGTGCTCTGCTACCGGCGCACAGCCACAGAATGATGCACGAGGGCTTGACCTTGGAGTGGGGTCCAAGGTTTACGTTCGATGCATGAACACCAGCGTTGCGGTTCAGGGTCTGCGGGTGGCCCAGCTCGCCGCGGCGGTAGCTGTCTCCGCCGACACGATCCGCTACTACGAGCGCGAGGGTCTGCTGCCGGCACCGGAACGCTCACCGGCCGGTTACCGGCTGTATGAACCTTCGACGATCGAACGGCTGCGGTTCATCCAAGGTTGCCAGCGGCTCGGCCTGCGGCTGCGTGAGATCTCCGATCTGCTGGCCGTTCGGGACACCGGCACATGTCCGTGTGAGCCAGCGGCGGAGTTGTTGCAGCGCCGGCTGGCTGAGCTCGACGCCGAACTGGCTCGGCTGACCGAGCTGCGGGGGCAGATCGTCGCGATGGCGGACGCACTGCCGAGCGCCGACTGCCTTCCGCCCGCGCCGGACACCACTTGGTGTCCACCCGGATTCGAGGGGAGGTGAACACCGTGCTCGAGATCCTCGACGACACCACCTGTTGCGACGACCCGACGTGCTCATCTGGCTGTGGATGCGGATGCGGATGCGACGACTGACACAGACCTCGCCATGAAGTACAGCCCAGCGGATCTCGCCCGCTGGGCTGTCCGCCCGTCAGCGTACCTCGGCGTCGAGTTCCAGCGATCCTTCTCGTCGAACACGCTGCGCGGCATATCCCGCGACGCCGAGTACGTGGTGCGGGCTAGCGCAGGAAGGTAGGCCCAGGCAAGAGTGCCCGCAGCGTCTGGAGCTGCTCCGGGACGATCGAGTACCAGGACCACAGGCCACGCTTGTCCCGGGCAAGAATTCCCGCGGTGACGAGGATTTTCAGGTGGTGGCTGATGGTTGGCTGACTGAGCTCGAGGGGCTCGGTCAGATCGTTGACACAGGCCTCGCCGTTCGGGCTCGCCTCGATCATCGCCAGGAGCTGCAGCCGGGTCGGGTCGGAGAGGGCTTTCAGTACGACGGCCAGTCGCTCGGCCTCGTCGCGGTCGATCGCGACGCCGGTGACCTGCTGAGCACCGTCATTGCTCGGCGCACCGACTCGGGCGGCGCTCTGGCGGGGGCTCACCTCAGCAGTGTAAATGGCTGCCGTCGCAGAAAACGTATTGGGCACGAATATGTTCACCGGCTAGACACCCAGCGAGGGCCGGCCGCCCCAAGGAGCAGAGGAGCGGCCGGCCCAGTCTCAGGCGCCGATCTCGCCCCCGTCGGGCCGCCAGGTGACGATCACCGCGGGTTGCCGTGGGCATCGAAGTCGAGGTTGTCCGGACAGGAGATCGGCGACGCCCCACGGCGTCAGGCCACCCGAGCAGGTGTTCAGCGATCCGAGCACGCGGGTGGGGACAGGCGTTCCCGCACGTTGGCGGTGGTCAGTCCGTGACCATTGGGTGAACAGCCACCCGCGGAAACCACCTGGTCACGGGCTGGATTTCGTACATCGAGATTCGTCTATCTACAGCCCAGTGATCACCATCCGTTCACCTGGCGTTTACATCGAACTTCTTCGATTTAGTTGTCACGTGAACGCGTTCAGCCCGCGGTGTCCCGGGTCTCCGGGGCCTACAACATGGAGGGGTGCCCGGTGGTCATGCGCCCGGTCAAGCACATGCGCTACGTCGCCGTCTCGGCGGCCGCCCTGCTCGCCCTGACGGCGTGCGGTGGGAACAACAACGAGAGCTCCGGCGACAGCGGCAGCGGCGAGGCGCTGTCCGGGCAGGTGGTCGTCGACGGCTCGAGCACGGTCGAGCCGCTCACCGCGGCCGCGGGTGAACTGTTCAAGGAGGAGCAGAGCGGCGTCGACGTCGCGGTCGGGACCTCGGGCACCGGCGGCGGTTTCAAGAAGTTCTGCGCCGGCGAGACCGACATCTCCGACGCGTCCCGTCCGATCAAGGACGAGGAGAAGGCGCTGTGCGAGAAGAACGGCGTCAAGTTCTCCGAGCTCCAGGTCGCCAACGACGCGCTGACCGTCGTCGTCAACAAGGACAACGACTGGGTCGACTGCCTCACCGTCGCCCAGCTGAAGAAGATCTGGGAGCCGGGCTCGAAGGTGAAGAGCTGGAACCAGGTCGACCCGAAGTTCCCGAACGAGCCGCTCCCGCTGTACGGCGCCGGCTCGGACTCCGGCACGTTCGACTACTTCACCGCCGAGATCAACGGTGAGGAAGGCGCCAGCCGCACCGACTACAACCCGACCGAGGACGACAACGTCACCGTCCAGGGTGTGTCCGGCGCCAAGGGCGCGCTCGGCTACTTCGGCTTCTCCTACTTCGAGGAGAACGAGGACAAGCTGAAGGCCTTGAAGGTCGACGGCGGCAAGGGCTGCGTCGAGCCGTCGGTGGCCACCGCGCAGGACGGCACCTACACGCCGCTGGCCCGTCCGCTGTTCATCTACCCGTCGGACAAGGGCCTGCAGAAGAAGCAGGTGCTCGGGTTCGTCGAGTTCTACCTGGAGAAGAACCAGGAGATCGTCGAGGCGGCCAAGTTCGTGCCGCTGACGGACGCCCAGAAGGCGACCGCGAAGACCGAACTGGACAAGCTGAAGGCCCAGTGACCATGCCGGACACAACGGCAGACACGGCGACGGGTGGTTCCGCCACGAAGCGGAACCACCCACCCGCCTGGCGTGGGCCCGCCGTCGACCTGACCCAGCAACACCCCCGGCGCGGCGAGCGATTCATCAAAGCAACGATGATCACGGCGGCCTGGGTGTCCGTCGCGGTCACCATCGGCATCGTGCTGTCGCTGCTCGCCCCGACGGTCGCGTTCTTCACCCATGTCGGGGTCGGCGACTTCCTGCTCGGCACCGAGTGGACCGCCGGCTTCGGTGACAAGTTCAGCTGGACCGACAAGGCCTGGGGCGTGTTGCCCCTGGTGGTCGCGACCCTCATCGTGACGCTGATCGCCCTGGCCGTCGCCGTACCGTTGGGACTCGGGGCAGCGATCTACCTGAGCGAGTACGCCTCCGAGCGGGTCCGCAAGGTGCTCAAGCCGGTGCTCGAGGTGCTGGCCGGCATCCCGACCGTGGTCTACGGGTTCCTCGCGCTGACGATCATCACGCCGATCCTCGCGAACCTGGTCCACTTCACCACCATCCACAACATGCTCTCGCCCGGCATCGTGATGGGGTTCATGATCGTCCCGACCGTCGCATCACTCAGCGAGGACGCGATGTCCGCGGTACCGCTGGCGTTGCGGCAAGGGTCGTACGCGCTCGGGGCCAACCGGATGAAGACCACGCTGCGAGTGGTGTTCCCGGCCGCGTTGTCCGGGATCGTCGCGGCGATCGTGCTCGGGTTCTCCCGGGCGGTCGGGGAGACGATGATCGTCACGATCGCGGCCGGTAGCCGGGCCCAGCTGACCTTCGACCCACGCGAAGGCGCCCAGACCATGACCGGCTTCATCGCCCAGATCGCCAGCGGCGACGCGCCACAAGGGTCGCCGGTCTACTACTCGCTGTTCGCCGTGGGAGCGCTGCTCTTCGCGATCACGTTCGTGATCAACCTGGCCAGCATCCGGCTGGTGCGCAAGTACAGGCAGGCCTACTGATGACAACAGCCAGTGTGACCCGGGGAAATGCCCTGACCCGTGGCCGGCGCCGCGACGGCATCATCTCGGCGATCTTCGCCGCCGTCCTGTGGACGTGCCTCGCGCTGATCTGTGTGTTCCTCTTCTTCATGCTCGCGGTGATCGTGCAGAAAGGACTCGCGCGCCTCGACGCGAACCTGATCGCGAATCAGCCGTCGAAGATCAGGCCCGCGACGGCCGGTGTGCAGTCGGCCTTGCTCGGCACGCTGTGGGTCGGCGCCATGACCGTCCTGATCGCGCTGCCGCTCGGCATCGCAGCGGCCGTCTACCTGGAGGAGTACGCGAATCCGGCGAAGTGGTGGAACCGGGCGATCGAGCTCAACATCCAGAACCTCGCCGCCGTCCCCGCGGTCATCTACGGCATCCTCACCCTCGGCTTCGTCGTCCGCGGCCCGCTCTCGGTCGGCGCGGTCGTGCTGGCCGGCGGTATCGCGCTGGCTCTGCTGATCCTTCCGGTCATCATCATCACGGCCAGGGAGGCGATGCGCGCCGTACCGCGGGAGATCCGTGACGGCTCACTCGCGCTCGGCGCGACCGAGTGGCAAACGACCTGGCTCCAAGTGCTGCCGGCCGCCCTGCCCGGCATCGCGACCGGATCGATCCTGGCGATGTCGCGGGCGATCGGCGAGGCAGCCCCGTTGATCCTGGTCGGCGCCACGACCTTCGTCACGTTCAACCCCGACGGCGTGCTGTCGAAGTACACCACGCTGCCGGTGCAGATCTACAACCTCGTCCCGCAGGACCGCGACGCGTTCCGCGACCTCGCGTACGCCGCCATCCTGCTGCTCATCGTCGTCCTGCTGGCCATGAACGCCGTCGCGATCTGGCTGCGCAACCACTACCAGCACCGCTGGTGACCATGACCACTCCGGGAGACCCACCCATGACGAACGTCGAACCGGACCTCGCCACCGTTCCCGAGACGGTCGGCGCGGTCGGCGCACCGCACGAGATCCACGTCGAGCTCGGCGACCGCACCAACCACCGTGCGCCGGCGGCCCAGCCGGACGGCGTGATCGAACTGCGCGACCTCGAGGTCTACTACGAGAAGTTCCTCGCCGTCTCGGGCGTCGACATGGTGTTCGGCAGCAAGGAGATCACCGCACTCATCGGTCCCTCCGGCTGCGGCAAGTCGACCGTGCTGCGCTGCCTGAACCGGATGAACGACCTCGTCCCCGGCGCCCGTGTGCTGGGCAACGTCACGTTCCACGGGGTCGACATGTACGACCCGAGCGTCGACGTCATCGAGGTACGGCGCCGGATCGGCATGGTCTTCCAGAAGCCCAACCCGTTCCCGAAGTCGATCTACGACAACGTCGCCTACGGCCCCCGCGTCACCGGCATGAAGCCGAAGAACATGGACGAGGTCGTCGAGAAGGCACTGCACGGGGCGGCCCTGTGGGACGAGGTCAAGGACAAGCTCAAGCAGAGCGCCTACGGCCTGTCCGGCGGCCAGCAACAGCGGCTGTGCATCGCCCGGACGATCGCCACCAGCCCCGAGGTGATCCTGATGGACGAGCCGTGCTCGGCGCTGGACCCGATCGCGACGGCCAAGATCGAGGACCTGATGGTCGAGCTGGCCAAGACCTTCACGATCATCATCGTCACCCACAACATGCAGCAGGCCGCCCGGGTGTCCCACCGTACGGCGTTCTTCACCGCGGCCGCCGACGAACACGGCCAGCGAACCGGCCGGCTGGTCGAGTTCGACACCACCGGCAAGATCTTCGGCAACCCGGCCGACGAACGCACCGAGGCCTACATCACGGGCAGGTTCGGCTGATCCGCCATGACCGCCCCGATGATGAACGCCAGGGAGTCACACGGCCATCCCGTGCGTACTCGCCGCCGGTCCGCTGATCCGGCCCACCGGAAGCCGGAGTTCCGCATCTCGGTGCTGGTCGTCGATCATGGCGAGACGGTGGACGAACTGCTCGCCGCCGCGCTCGCGCAACCGCTCGAGGTGCACGTCTGCACCGACGCGGCGGAGGCACTTCTCCACGTCGGCAAGCTGTGCCCCGACGTTGTTCTGCTCGGCCCGGGCAGTGGACGCCTGGACCCGATCGAATTCCTCAACATCGTCCGCGCCGACGACCCGGAGCAACCGGTCATCGTCGGCGCGGACGCCGGCTGCAGCGAGTTCACCAGCCGCGCCAGCGACGCCGGAGCGAGCGCGGTGGTTCCGCGCCCGTACCGGGTCCGTGAACTGCTCGCCCTGATCAACTCACTCGCACCGGCCCCGAACCAAGTCGATCTGCGACCGCTGGCACTCGACCTCGGGCGGCTCCGGGTCGACGGCGCCGTACCGCAGATGTGGCTCGACGGCCGCCAGATCGAGCTGCCGCCGATGGAGTTCCTCCTGCTCCGCTTCTTCGCCGAACGGCCCGGCGAGCTCGTCACCCGTGAGGAGGTCCGCGGGGCGGTCTGGGGCAAAGGCGTGACGATCCGGAGCAACACGCTCAACGTGCACATCATGCGGCTGCGCAAACGCCTCAGCGACGACGAGCGGAACCCGCAGTGGATCAAGGTGATCCGCGGGCTTGGGTACCAGTTCAGGGTGCCACCTGTTGTCGACCGGGAGTTCGCCGAATGATGTCCGGCCGGGGAACCGCCCGTCGATCCGGTTTGATTGCCTGAGGCAAAGTCCGAGATGACGGGAGCCGGAGAGATGCGGATTGTGGTGGTGGGCGGTTCCGACGCAGGGATCAGTGCCGCGTTGCGCGCCCGGGAGTGCGCGCCCGAGAGCACCGTGACGATCCTGGTCGCCGACACCTACCTGCTGCACACCATGGACGAGGCCCGCGAGCTCGACGACGACCTCGATCAGGAGCTCGCCGACGAGATCACCGCCGACGCCGTCCTGGTCGTCAGAGGCGTCCGGCCGAACAGCGAGCTCGCTGCGGCCGCCGGCGTACAATTGAACAACCACGGCACGATCATCGTGGACCGTCACATGCGCACCAACCTTCCGGATGTCTGGGCCGCCGGCGACTGTGTGCACACGCATCACGTCTTGCTGGCCGAGCCGACATACGTGCCGCTCGGGACCACCGCCCACAAGCAAGGCCGCGTCGCCGGAGAGAACGCCGCGGGCGGCTCCAAGGAGTTCGCCGGAATCGTCGGCTACGCCGTCGCGCTGCAAACCGGCCTGACCGTCGAACAACTCCTCGACCTCGACCTCGCCTATACACCGCCCCTGGGTAGCCCCTGGGACGCCATCCAGCTCGCCGCACAGCACTGGCTTGCAGCGCGATAGCCGGCCACACCCACCGGAGGAACACATGCGTGAGCTCTACCACGAACAGCTCGACGACATTCTCGTCGAACTCGAACGCATGACGCGGACCGTTTCGACTGCCGTACGACGTTCGACCAACGCGCTGCTGACGACCGACCTCGGCCTCGCCGAAGAGGTCATCGGCGCGGACTCCCAACTCGACGCCACCGGCGAGATGGTCGAGGAGAAGGTGTTCGTCCTGATCGCCCGCCAGGCGCCGGTCGCCGACGAGCTGCGGATGCTGGTCGCCGCGCTGCGCATGGTCGCCGACCTCGAGCGGATGGGAGATCTCGCCGCGCACGTCGCGAAGATCGCCCGGCTCCGCTACCCGTTGCCGGCTATCCCGGTCGACCTCGAGTTCCTCATCGAGGACATGGGCGAGGTCGCACGGCGGATGGTCGACCAGGCCGGTGACGTCATCCACAGCCGCGACGTGGCAGCCGCTCAGGAGATCGCCTCGACCGATGACGAGATGGACAAGCTGCGGAGCAACCAGTTCCGGCTGATGATGGACGCGTCCTGGCCCCATGGGGTCGAGGCCGCCGTCGACCTCGCGCTGCTCGGCCGCTACTACGAACGCATCGCCGACCACGCCGTCTCCATGGCCCGGCGCGTCATCTTCCTGGTCACCGGGGAGATGCCGCTCGCGCAGTAGGCCGCCACTTCAGCAGCAGAAGGAGTACGCCGGCCAGCGCGCAAGCCCCCGCTACGCACAGGACGAGCGGCCGGTAGCCCACGGCGGCAACCAGGAGCGCACCACCAAGTGGCGCGGAGGCCTTGGCAACCAGGACCGGCGCGGCGAGAGTTCCCGCGATCGTGCCGTAGCCGGCGGCGCCGTACCGGTCGAGCAGGATGGCCGGTGTCGCGATCGACGCGACGCCGAAGCCGAGTCCGAACAGGACCAGGCACGCGATGGCTCCTGGCACCTGACGCCCGACGACGGGCAGCAGGACCATCGCCACCCCTTGCCCGACGAAGATCACGCCCGCGATGGTGGCCATCGGCAACCATCGGGTCGACAGGGTCGTGACCACCCGGCCGGTGACCGACAGCAGTCCGAGGAGCCCCGCCAGAGACGCGGCCAGCGCGGCCGGGTGGCCGAGGCTGACCAGATACAGGACCAGATGTACGGCGATCACGGCCAGCGCGGCACCATGCAGCACGAAGGTGACCGCCAGCAACCAGAACGCGGGATCACGCAACACCCACCCGGGCGATCCTCGCCGGTGCCGCTCTGCCCGGTCGAGCACGGGCGCGGTGCGCCGCAAGGCCAGACCGTGCAGCGGCACCGTGACCATCGCCAGCAGGACCGCGAGAACCGCCAACGTCGGCCGCCACTCCACGCGGGCAACCAGCTGACCGGTCAGCGGAATGAAGATCGAGCTGGCGAACCCAGCGACCAACGTGATGCCGAGCAGCGCCTTCCCCCGCCGCGCCGGATCGGTGACGGCCACGACGACCGCGAACGCCGGCTCGTACAGAACCATCGCGGACGCCACACCGATCAGCACGAAGACGGCGTAGAGCTGTGCCGCGCTGTGGACCTGCGACCATCCCAGCACCGCCATCGAGCCCAGCACCGATCCGGTGGTCATCAACGCATGTCCGCCCCGGGCATCCAGCCATCGTCCGACCGGGATGGACAGCAGCCCGGCGACCAGCACCGCCACGGTCAGGGCGCCGGCGGCCGTCGCGTTCGAGATGCCGAGGTCGCGGCTCATCGGACCGAGGATGACGCTGAAGGCGTAGTACAGAACGCCGTACCCGACCGTCTGAGTGACGGCGAGGGCGCCCACCAAACGGCGCGTGCCGGGCCTCGCCGCCGTTGGCCGCTCGACCAGACCCGGATTCGCCGTCATCTCAGTTGCAGCAGCCCGACTGAGTAGCCGGCTTGGCCTCGACAACCGTCAGCAGACCGCCGCTGATCCCCGTGGCCAGTCCGCGCCCAGCCGGTGCCTCGATGCTGACCGCCTGCGGGGCGGGGCCGCAGCAGCCGCCGGCAGCCTCGTCGGCCGAGTCGCCGTACGCGAGGTTCGACGAGCAGACACCGGTCTCGGGCAGGTTCAGCTGTACGTCGCGCGCGGCGTCCCAGTCCCCCGACAGCGCTGCGACGACCGAGCGGGCCTGTTCGTAGCCGGTCGCCAGCAGGAACGTGGGCGCCCGGCCGTACGACTTCGCGCCGACGGCGAAGTAGCCCGGCTCGGGGTGCTCGAGCTCGTCGACACCGTGCGGCGGGACCGTTCCACAGGAGTGCTGGTTCGGGTCGATCAACGGGGCCAGCGCGCGGGTGGATCCCAGGATCGGGTCGAGGTCGAGCCGCAACTCTCCCACCATGTCGTGATCCGGCCGGAAGCCGGTCGAGTTCACCACCGTGTCCACGACAACCGACCGGTCCCCCGCGGTCAGCTCCACGCGACCATCCGCCGTACGGTTGATCGCCTCGATCCGGAAGCTGCTCACCAGCTCCACGTGGCCGGACTGCACCAGCTTCTTCAGCCGAGTGCCGAGCGCGCCGCGGGCCGGAAGCTCGTCGTCGGCGCCGCCGCCGTAGGTCCGGGCCTGGTCCGCACCGCGAACCACCCACAGCACCTCCGTGCCCGGCTCCTGCGCAGCGAGATCGCCGAGCTCCAGCAGCGTCGTCGCCGCCGAGTGACCCGCCCCGACAACCGCCGTACGGCGACCCACGAAGCGCTCACGGTCACGCACCAGCACGTCCGGCAGGGCCGCCGAGATCACGTCCGCCGCCTCGGCTTCTCCCCGTGCGGGAATGCCGGAACCACCCAGCACGTTCGGCCGGCGCCATGTCCCCGCCGCGTCGATGACCGCGCGGGCCAGGACCTCCTCGCCGTCGGCCAGGCGCACGAGGAAGGGCGCGTCCTCGCGGCCAGCAGTCCGGATCCGGTCGAACCCGACCCGTGTCACGGCGGTCACCTGAGCGCCGTACTTGATCCGGTCACCGAGCTGCGGCGTCTTCGCCAGCGGGGCCAGGTAGGCGTCGATCAGGTCCCCGCCGGTCGGCAGGTCGTCCGGGTTGGGCTCGATCCAGTCGGTCTGCTCCAGCAGCCGGCGGGCGGCGCCGTCGATGTCGTAGCGCCACGGGCTGAACAGCTTCACGTGCCGCCACTCGTCGATCGCCGCGCCGACACTCGGGCCGGACTCCAGTACGACGAACTCCAGGCCGCGCTCGGCCAGGTGCGCGGCGGCGGCCAGACCGACCGGTCCCGCCCCGATGACCACGACCGGAAGGTCCTTCGATGAAACGCTCATTGCAACTCCCCAAGACTCTGTACAGGCCCGGGCGCCCGGAAGCCGCGCCGGTGACCTGAGTTGATGCTCATCTAATCAACGAGCTCCACCTTGCCTCCTGATTAGACATAAGTCAAGATAGACGCATGTCAAAACAGCAGCTCTCCCTCGAGCCCGTCGGCGGCGGTTGCTGCGTCCCGATCATGGACGCTGCCCTGGAGCCTGCCGCGGCAGCCGAGGGCGCCGCGGTCTTCAAGGCTCTCGCCGACCCGGTCCGGCTGCGGCTGATGTCGATCATCGCCTCGGCCGGCGACGAGGTCTGCGTCTGCGACATCACCCCGCAGTTCGACGTCTCCGGCCCGACCATCTCCCACCACCTCAAGGTCCTGCGTGAGGCCGGCCTGGTCGACTGCGAGCGCCGCGGCACCTGGGTCTACTACTGGCCGCGCCCCGAACGCCTGACCTGGCTGTCCACGCTCCTGTCGGTCCCGACTCCGACCACCGTCTGACGCCCGAGATGGTGCAGGTCGTCGTCATCGGCGGTGGACAAGCAGGCCTCGCGACAGGCTTCTACCTGCGACGCTCAGGCCTGGTCCCGGGCAAGGACTTCGTCATCCTCGACGCCGCGACGCAGCCGGGCGGAGCCTGGGCGCAGCTGTGGCCGACGCTGCGGACCTTCTCCCCCACCCAGTACTCATCGCTGCCCGGCTGGATGATGCCGCCTTGGACCGGCGACGCCGGTTATCCGCTGGCGTCTCATGTCGTCGACTACCTGACCCGATACGAGCAGCGCTACGGCCTCGACGTACGGCGCTCCGTCTCGGTGCAATCCGTCACGCGCGGCCGTCACGGGCTGCTTCAGGTGCACAGCACTCGTGGTGACTGGGAGGCAGAGGCAGTCGTGTCTGCGACGGGTACGTGGTCGCGTCCGTTCGTTCCGGCGTACCCGGGATCGTTCGCCGGCCGCCGGGTGCACACCGCGGGCTACCGACGCGCATCGGACTTCGCCGGCCAACGGGTGCTGATCGTCGGCGGCGGCAACTCGGCCGCGCAGATCCTCGCCGAGGTCTCGCAGGTCGCGGCGACGACCTGGATCACGCTGCGACCGCCGCGGTTCCTCCCTGACGACGTGGACGGCCGGGCGTTGTTCGAGATCGCGACGCGCCGGCACCGCGCCCGCCAGGTCGGCGAACCAGACTCCGCTGGAGTCGCCGGCCTTGGCGACATCGTGATGGTCGACAGCGTGCGGGAGGCCCGCGACCGCGACGTACTCCATGCCCGATGGCCCTTCACACAGTTGGTCGACCACGGTGTCCGATGGGACGACGGCAGCGAGTCGTCCTTCGACACGATCATCTGGTGCACCGGCTTCCGCCCCGCCCTTGGCCATCTGACCGCTCTGGGTCTGCGAGGACCCGACGGCCGGATCCCAACCGACGGCACCCAGGCCATCAAGGAGCAACGTCTGCACCTGATCGGGTACGGCGACTGGACCGGGCCCGCCTCGGCCACGCTGATCGGAGCCGGTCGGACGGCCCGCGACCTTGTCGCCGCCCTCTGATCAGACAGGCGCGGACAGCTCGGCGACGAGCTCCAGGACTTGTCGACGAATCTCGTCGCGGATCTTGCGGACCTCCGGCAGTGGCCGTCCTTCGGGATCCTCGATCTGCCAGTCGAGGTAGCGCTTACCGGGGTAGACCGGGCAGGCGTCGCCACAGCCCATGGTGACGACGACATCGGCGGCCCGCACGATCTCGTCGGTCAACGGCTTCGGGTACGCGCCGCCGAGCTGGACGCCCACCTCGCCCATGGCGGTGACCACGTTCGCGTCGACGAGCGCCACGGGCAACGAACCGGCCGACCGCACGAGGACCCGGTCGCCGGCCAACTGGCTCAGCAGGCCTGCCGCCATCTGTGACCGGCCCGCGTTGCGGACGCAGACGAAGAGGACCTCCGAGACGCTGGTCCGCGTCTTGCCCTCCGCCTTCGCGAGGGCGGTCAGCCGCTCGGCCGCGAAGTTCGCGGTCAGGGATGGGAGAAACCTGCGGACCCGGGACCGGGCCGCCAGCATGTCGTAGCTCTCGCCGACGTACCGCCGTACCGTTTCCGGCGAGAAGGTCCCCGTGAAGCGGGTCGCCAACTGCTCCGCGATGCGCTCGAGCTGCCGATCGACAACGGCCGAGCTGAGATCGAACCCGGCCTCACGAGCTCCGCCTTGCTCGGGCACCTCCACCCCGAGCAAGGTCGCCAGTTGCGCGACGGCGTGATGTGTCGGCCGGTAGTAGCTGAACGACTGCCGCCGCTCCCGCGTCAGCAGATCGGCCTCGCAGAGCAGCCGCAAGTGATGGCTGATCGCGGTGAGCGACTGATCGAACTCCGCGGCGAGCTGACCCGCACTCATCTCACCGGCCGGGTGGGTCAGGACCAGGCTCATCAGACGAAGCCGCGTCGGATCCGCGACAACACTCAGCTGAGCCGCGCGCCGCTCGGCGTCCTCCCGTGACAGCGGTACGACCACCGTCCGCGCTCCCCCCGGAGTCGACATAGGTCTATATTCACAGCCGTCTATTTAGCGGTCAACGCTCAGGCCGCCTGCAACTCGCCGACGAGCTTTTCGACCCGGCCGCGGATCTCGTCGCGGACCTGGCGAACGACCTCTATCGGCTGACCGGCCGGGTCGGTGAGCTCCCAGTCCTCGTACCGCTTGCCCGGGAAGATCGGGCACGCGTCGCCACAGCCCATTGTCACGATGACGTCGCTCTCCCGGACGGTCTCGGTCGCCAGCAACTGCGGCACCGCGCCGGTGATGTCGATCCCGACCTCCCGCATCGCCTCGACGGCCACCGGGTTGATCTGGTCGCGCGGCGCGGAGCCGGCCGAACGGACCTCGACGGTGTCGCCCGCCAGGTGCCGCAACCAGCCCGCGGCCATCTGCGACCGGCCGGCGTTGTGGACACAGACGAACAGAACACTTGGCTTGCTCACTTGGATGCTCCAGTTGATTGAGATGTAGTCACCACAGCGTCTGCGACCCGCCCAGCAGCCGGATACAGCACCGCCAGCAGTCCGACACCGACTGCCGCGCCGACCACCTGCGCGATCACGAAGCCTGGTAGCGAGCCAGGAGCGATCCCGGCAAAGGTATCGCTGAACGCCCGCCCGATCGTGACCGCGGGATTGGCGAACGAGGTCGAGGAGGTGAACCAGTACGCCGACCCGATGTAGGCGCCGACCGCGGCCGGTGCGACCGAGGCCCGGCCGGATGCCGCGAGGGCGAAGATCAGCACGATCAGCCCGGCCGTCGCGACCACCTCACCCAGCCACAGCTGCCCGGTGGCCCGTTCCGTCGTCGACCATGAGACCGCGGCTTCGCCGTACATGAGATTCGCCAGAACGGCGCCCAGCACAGCGCCGACGATCTGCGCCGGGATGTAGGCGGTGAGGTCCTGAGCGGTCAGGCCGGTGCCGCTGCTCCGGCCGAGCCACCAGTCGACGGCCGACACCACCGGGTTGAAGTGCGCACCCGACACCGGCCCGATCATCAGGATGAGGACGGCGAGGCCGAGTGCCGTCGCGAACGCGTTCTCCAGGAGCTGGAGCCCGACATCGTTCGCCGACAGCCTGGACGCGGCGATCCCGGATCCGATGACGACGGTGACCAGCAGACCGGTTCCGATGCCCTCGGCAACTGTCCGTCGCCACAGCGGAGTCGTGTTCACCGGCCGCTCACGACATGTACGTCGAGCTCGTCGAGCAACTGCCGGACGCGACGCTCGATCTCGTCGCGGATCGGGCGGATGTCGGCGACCTCGAGGCCGGCGGGGTCGTCGAGAACCCAGTCCTCGTACCGCTTGCCGGGGAAGATCGGGCAGGCATCGCCGCAGCCCATGCTGATCACGACATCCGCTGCCCGGACCACCTCGTCGGTCCATGGCTTCGGGTACTCGGTCGAGATGTCGATGCCACGCTCGGCCATCGAGGCCACCGCTGCCTGGTTCACCTCGACGCCCGGCTCCGAGCCACCCGACCACCCGATGGCGCGGTCGCCGACCAGGTGTTCGAAGAACCCTAGCGCCATCTGACTGCGGCCGGCGTTGTGCACGCACAGGAACAAGACGACCGGACGGCCATCGTCATGGTGGCCTTCCACTCGCGCGAGTGCCGTCAGCCGCTGGCGGGCGAAGCGTTCTGCCAGCAGCGGAAGGAAGTTCGGCACCGTGCTACCGGTGGCGAACTGGTCGTAGCTCGAGTGCAGGAACCGCTCGATCGTCTCCGGCCCGTAGATTCCGGCGAACTGCTCGCCCAGCCGGGAGGCCGCCGTACGCAACGCGAGGTGCTGGTCGATGGACAAGTCTTCCCGGTGGTACCTACTGACTTCGGTCATGCGCCGGCCTTCTTCCTCTTGCTCTGTGCAACCAGTGGCGCCAGCCGCTCGATCCGGCCGGCGATCTCGTCGTACGCGGCCTCGAAGGCCGCATCCGTGTCCGCCGGCGCCGGATCCGGTACCGACCAATGCACTCGCGGCCGGGCCTCCGCCGGCAGGTGCTCATACGCGATGTCGCACACCGCGATCACCAGATCATCCGGCTTCACCACGTCGTTCACCTGACTCGTGCGCCACTTCTCCGGGTCAAGCCCACGCCGCCGCGCCACCTTCACTGCCCGCGGATGCACCCGCTCCGCCGGCTGAGTCCCGGCTGACGTCGCCGGGACGTGACTCCGGCGCGACCAGATCGCGGCAGCCAGCTGCGAACGCGCCGAGTTGTGCGTGCACACGAACACGACCCGCGGGACCGCGCTCAACGGAGGAATCCCCACCTTCGACAACGCCTGCGGCACCAACCGCACATAGGTCCGGCGATGGTCACCCTCGGACCTCCCCCGGATCACCAGGCCGGCCTCCTGCAGAACCTTCAGGTGATGCGCCACCAAGTTGGTCGGCATCTCCAGCAACGCCCCCAACTCCCCCGGCGCCGCGTCCCCCACCGCCAACGCATCCACAATCGCCAACCGAGCCGGATCCCCAAGCGCCGCATGCACCCGAGCCCGCTCCACCAGAGACCGCACCTCAACGTCCATTGCCTCAATAATCACTGAGCAATACCGGAGCTGTCAACGCAGCCTCGGCGATCTCGGGGCGCGTCGTGCAGCATCCGTACGGCGGCGGCCGCCGCGGCCCACGCCTCCGGCGACGACGTCGACGGCTCCCCGATGCCCCGGCGACACCCACGGACTCCGGCGTCCAGTCCTCGACGCACCCCGACTACGGGACGAAGTGGCTCACCGAGGAGCACATCAAGGACACCGCCGACGCCATGGCAGCGAACCTGAAGCAGGCCGGGTACACGAACGTGAACCTCGACGCGGGCTGGAACGCCAACTGGGACTGGCAGTTCCGCACGGACGCCAACGGCATCCCCGAGGCCGACCCCGAGCGCTTCCCGAACGGCATCGCCAGCCTGGCCAGGTACGTCCACGGCAAGGGACTCAAGCTCGGTCTGTACGGCGGCGCCGGTCTGCAGAAGCCGATCTACGACAAGAACGCCCCGATCCTCGGCACCGACTGCACGACCCAGGACATCACCGTGATGCCGCTGACGCCGACCAACATGTGGGGCGGCGACTGGAAGATCGACTTCACCAAACCGTGCGCACAAGCCTACTTCGACTCGATCGCGGACCGGTTCGCGTCCTGGGGCGTCGACTTCGTCAAGATCGACGGCGTCACCACCGACAACATCCCCGACATCGAAGCCTGGTCGAAGGCGATCGACCAGAGCGGCCGCAAGATGTGGCTGACCGCGAGCGCCTGGCCGATCCCACGCGAGGCGGGCGAAGGCCTGCGGCCGTGGGCGAACAGCGTCCGCGTCGACACCGACGTCGAGTGCTACTGCAACACCGTGTCGACCTGGACGAGCTCGGTCGACAACCGGTGGGAGGACCTGCCGAAGTGGCTCGACGTGGTCGAGCCGAACTACTGGCCGGACCTCGACTCGATGCCGATCAACAACAACACCGGCCGCGGAATCCAGGACGGCATCACCGACGTCGAGCGGCAGAGCGTGATGACGTTCTGGTCGATGGCCTCCTCACCGCTGTACGTCGGCGGCGACCTCTCGAACATCGACGACAAGGCCGTGTCGATCCTCACCAACCGCGAAGTGATCGCCGTCGACCAGGCCGGCGTGATCCCGACTCAGGTCACCGCCGGAACGCTGCAGGTCTGGAAGAAGCGCCTACCGGACGGCCGCCTCGCGGTCGCGGTCTACAACCTCGGCGACCAGCCGGCCGACATCACGGTCACCTGGCAGCAACTCGGCGTACACGGCAACCGACAGCTCCGCGACCTGGTGAACCACCGCGACCTCGGCAAGTCCAACAAGTCCTGGACCGCCAAGTCCGTCCCCGCCCACGGCTCCCGCCTGATCACCCTTTCCTGAGGAGGGTCAGCCTGCCGTAGCAGTTGTTGCCTGCGGTGCCGCCGAGTACTGAGCCGAGCAGGGTGATGAGGAGGATCGCGATGAGGGCAGCCAGAGTCGCCCATGGGCGGTCGGCTTCGGCGACGGGGACGGACGGCCAGTCGATTCGCTCCACGACGTCGTACTTGCGATCCACCAAATAGCCCAGGCCGAGGATGAGGCCGGCAGCGGCCCAGCCGAAGAGCCAGACGCCCAAGCCCTGCCGGTCGCCGTGCGACGGCACCATCCGCCCGCCGGCGTAGCCTCCCGCGAACGCGGCAACTCCCATCGACAGAACGAAAACGATCCAACCGCCGACGTACAGCCGGCCGGTGCTGGTCTCGTCGCCCGCCCAGGCGGCGAGTCTGTCCCACCCGATCAGCGTGCACACGGCGCCAACCAACGCCAGCAGGAGTACGGCGGTGCCGCAGGCGACCAACCAGCCGAAGAACGCGGCGCCGAGCGACGCCCCCGGCACCCGAGGCTCACCCTCCCGATACGCCTCGTCCTCCGGGTACGCCTCGTCCTGCGGGATCGGCTCGTCAGCGCCGGCATCTTCCCGTACGCCGGAGTCACGAGTTCCCAGCAGCTCATCCAGCCCGACCTCGATGTCGTCGGACTCCCTGTCCCCGTGGACCGCGCCGCGCCGACGCATCATGGTCACTCCCCTGCCGTCCCCAACGCATCCGGTACCCCCGAACAACCCCAGCGATGCGGCTTCTCTCAGACAGCCGTCGTACGCCAGCCGTGCACAGCCGTAGTGCTGCCTCCCCGCGCACCGTGGACGGCGCGGTACTCGGCCGGCGGCAAGCCGAAGCGGCGTTTGAAGGCGCGGTGAAATGCCCAGGGCTGGTCAGTCCCCAGCGTGCGCCGATAGTGGCGACCGGCCGTTCGCGCAGACCGGGATCGAGAAGGTCGCGCCGGCAACGATCCAGCCGCCGCGACCGAGACGGCCCTTAGCAGAGTTCCCACGTCTACGGCTGGGGCGGCGGAGCCAGGACGGTGATGCCGTGACGAGCCGCGGTCTCTGCGAGTACGGCGAAGTCCGGCGGCTCCACAGGTTCGGGCGGCAGCGTGAGCGTCGGAGCAGGACGGCCGACCTCGGCTGCGAACTGCTCGAACCCGGCGGGCGTGTGGAGGGACAGGAAACGTGCCGTCGGCGACGTGACGACGTACGCATGGCGCAGTCGCCTCGGCAGCACGGCTGCGGTGCCGGGACCAGCGGTGTGTTCGTCGTCGCCGACGAGGACGCGCAACTCGCCATCGAGCACCAGGAACATCTCGTCATCACGCTCGTGGACATGGACCGGGCTGGCGTCCCCGTGCCGGCCCAGGTTGTCCGTCAGCGAGAAGGATCCGCCAGTCTGTTCACCGGTCACGCGCACCTGAGACAGCACGCCCAGGAACCAGATCGCGGTCTGCGCATCCGGATCGGCGATCAGCCCGCGCGTGCCGGGCGTCAGGGGTCGGGTCATCGTCGGCATCCTTTCGACGATTCCAGCCAACCGTGAGCCATCGATGATGTCCAAGGCCTCTTGGTTCATGATTGATAACGTGGCCGCATGGATGTGGATGGGCGCTTGTGGCGGTCGTTCGCTGCGGTGGCCGACGAGCTCCACTACGGCCGCGCCGCCGAGCGGCTGCGCATCACCCAGCCGGCCCTGTCCCGGCAGATCCGCGACCTGGAACGGATCCTGGGAGTCCGGCTGTTCGACCGGACCAGTCGGCGGGTCACGCTCAGCCGAGCCGGCCAAGCAGTCCTCGAGCAGGCGCGACGGGCGCTGACCGAGTCCGATCGCGCCGTACGGCTGGCCCGGCTCGCTGCCCAGGGTGGCGGGGGCGAGCTGGCCGTCGCGATCCTTCCATCGGTCGCACCCGCCTTGCTGCCCACGATCATCCGGGCGCACCGGAAGACGCACCCCGAGATCAGCTTCCGGATCAGCGAGAGCTCCGACGACGAGCAACTGGTGTCGCTGAATGCTGGTCGTGTCGATGCCGGCTTCGTGCGCGCCTCGGCGGCGCCGCCGGGCATCCAGTTGGAAACCCTGCTCACCGAGCCGCTACTGGCCGGAGTACCGCTGGATCACCGGCTGGCGGACCGCGACCGGATCGCCTTGTCCGAGCTCGCCGGCGAGCCGTTCGTGTTCTTCCCGCGCCACCGGTCCGTCTTCGCGTACGACGAGTTCATCGCGGCCTGCCGCGCCGCCGGATTCAGCCCGGACATCGTCCAGGAGGCCAGCGGCATCTCCGCGCTCGGCCTGGTCGCCGCAGGCCTCGGCGTCACCGCCGTCGCCTCCTCCTACCAAGCGGTGTCGATGGCCGGCGTCCGCTTCGTCCCCCTCGACGGGCACGAGCTCACCCTCCAACTCGCTTGGTCCGCAGACAACAGCAACCCCGCCCTGCCGGCCTTCCGCGAAACCGCCCGCCGCGCTTGCTACTGAGCCCCGTTAGCTCTTGCCCTGGCTCGCGCACTGGCGATCATTCGGACCGGCACGCCGGGGCGTTGGCCAGTGCCGCGTCGGACCGGGCGAACGCGTTGAGGTTTTTCGCCGCGTTCTCCCATGCCGAGACCCACATCTCCTGAGCATGTTCGGCGCCGAAGTCGCCGGCCGCGTGGGCTCGCATCATCGCGAGATGCGCGGCCCAGTCGCCGCTCGCAGCACGCCCGCTGGCCGCGGCTACCTCGAGTGCAGTCAGGCGCTCTCGACAGGCCGCGGCATCCGGGCTGGTCAGCCCCTCGCACCCGCGAACGACCTTGGCGTAGGCGGACGTGGCCGTGGCGAGCTGACTGACATCAGCCGGTCCGGCGAGCCGAGTCCGCTTCCAGATCGCTTTGGTCGTCGCTTCGGTGTTCTTCCCGGTCATCAGATCCGTACGGGCCTGGACATGCTCCCGCCAGTGCCCGGCCGCGATCCGCGCGGCCTTCACGACCTGTTCGGCAGCGGCGATCTGGGCGACGCACGCCGCGGCCGAGTCGGTCGCCTCGAGGGTGGACGTCGTACCGAGCGTCCCGGACGCCGACGCGACAGTGCCTGGCAGCGATGACGGCGGCTGACCACCCTGCCGCCCGCTGTCGTCCTGAAGCTGGGCGCCGACGACCACGACCGCAACGGCCGCTCCGACAAATCCCACAGCAAGCAGAAGCCCGCTGCCCCAACCTTTCCCGTGCGGTAACGCTCGTCTGGCCCGTGACATGGTGGCAAGCTCCCCGGTTTCTCGGTCGGCCCTGCGAAGGGAATGCTGCCGGAATGCATCCGGAATTGCGAACAAATCACTGTACGGAATGGTAGTCGCACAATCAGTTCGACTCGCTGCCGAACTTCTGGTGGAGCATCTGCGTCTGACATCGCACGGTGCCCCTGTGGGGAAGGGGCCATTCGTCTTGGGGGAAAGACATGATTCGACGATTGGCCGCCGTCGCGGCCACCGCCACCCTGCTCGTCACAGCGCTACCGGCCGCCCAGGCCGCAGCAGCCGGGCCGGCGAACTGCACGAAGCACGTCCTCAAACTGCCTGCTGACTCGCTGCCAGGGTCAAGCAAGGCGCGTACGGCGGACCCGTCCGGCCGCTACATCCTCGGTGAAGCGAATCGGGAGGGACGCATGCACGGCCAGGCTGTGCTCTGGGTGAACGGCGTACCGCGCTGGCTCGCCTCACAGCCGGACGGCGAGTCGTTCGCCTACTCGGTGATCGAGGGCGGACTCGTCGTCGGGACCACCAGCAGCATGACGCGGACCGACCACTGGATCTACTCGGTCAAGACCAACTCGTACCGCATCCTCGAGCCCACCACCCTGCAGATCAGCAGTCTGACCGCGATGAACAAGAACCAGGACATCCTCGGCACGACCTGGGACGAGACACTCGGCCAGAACATCCCGTTCGTCTGGCCCGCGGGCGGACAACCGCGGCTGATCCCCGTGCCGAGCGGCACGACCCTCTACGCCAGCGAGCCCTCACAACTGCCCGGCATCAACGACACCGGCGTCTGGGCGCGTGACATCGAAGGCAGCTGGATCGCCGGCGGCGACACCGACATCGACGACGTCACCGGCCTGCTCTGGAACACCGGCACCACCCGCATCGTGCAGCTCGAGGATCGAGTGGTCGACCTCGACAGCTCCCTCGACGCCGTCACCGAGGGCCGCTTCGGCCCACTCGGCGACTACCCGTCGGTGATCATCAAGAGCGACGGCACGAAGATCACCTTCCCCCAGGGCACTCTCCTGGAGCACATCTTCGAGCCCAACACCAAGTGGACAGCCGCCGGGTACGACGTCAGCTCCGGCGAACTCGTCCCGATCGTCTACGCCTGCAAGTAACAGCTCACAACAGCAGCCCACTTGCCCACCGGCAGGCGGGCTGCGCCTATCTCGGCAGCGACTCTGCAGGGTCGGTCTCCCGGAGCCGGCGCCTCAAGTCACGACGCTCGAGCTCGGACAACCCGCCCCACACGCCGGCGTCCTGCCCGGTCCGCAACGCCCACTCCAGGCATGCGTCAACCACTTCACACCGCCGGCACACCTGCTTCGCAGCCTCGATCTGCCGCACAGCCGGCCCAGTCGTCCCGATCGGAAAGAACAGCTCCGGATCCACACTCCGACACGCCGCCCTCAGCAGCCACCTCATGGCATCAGCTCTCCTTCACGGAATCCGCCGGCACGACGAACTCCTCTGAAACAGGGACCGAATCCTGACCCGGTTTGTGACACCACCGGAGTCCCCGAGAACCTTCTGCCGAAGGAAGCTAGGTGGTGGTCGAGCGCTCGAGTGGCCGGATGTTGGTTGCCTCGGCGAACATCCAGGTGTCGGTGTACTGCTGCCACCGCACCACCTTGCCGCCCGCGATGTCCCAGACATGAACGACCGGCACCGACAGGTCCGTGTCCGTGGCCCGCGCAGTGGCGGTGTAGCGGCCTTGCATGACGACCGTGTCACCGCACTCATGGAGCCGCTCGACCTTGATCCGGAAGGTGTCCCCGAACAGCTCGGGGATGCGAGACAGCACCTGTGCCGCGACCTCGTCAGGACCGTAGATCGGTCCACCCGGCCACAGCGTCGCGTGCTCGGCCTCGATCCACTCCACCTGCGGGTCCAGCATCCCCAGCATTCCCGCGATGTCACCGCGCGTGAACGCGTCGTACACCGCGCGCACTACCTCGACTTGCTCGGACATGAGCCCTCCCCCGACTGTCGCCCCCGGGCGGGACCACAAGACGAACCTCCCGCCTCTTCGAGTCTCGGCCCAACCCTCCGAAAACTGAAGGCGTTCAGGTCAGCGAACTCAGGCCGGCTCGGCCTGGGGGCCGTGGAGTTCGCGGGTCCATAGGTAGTCGATGATGCGGTCGACGCCGCGGGTGAGGTGGCGGCGGTAGGTGGTGAACGGGAGGCCGAGCACCTCGGCGGCGCGTTCCTGGGTGGTGGCCGGTCGGAGGAAGGTACGGTCGACAGCCCGGAACGGCCTGTCGTCACGGGGGTCTGCCCGGAGCGATTCAGCAGCCTCCAGAACGAGGGCACGGAGTGTGTCGGCGGATGCCTCACCGTGGTCGCGGATCAGCCTGGAGCGTAGGAGCGGATTGCCGGCGAGCTGGTCCGGACGGTGCAGGGACCGCAGCGCGGCACGGACCGCCTGGGCGAACTCGGGCTGCGAC
Organism: Kribbella sp. NPDC050124; assembly: GCF_044460355.1. Taxonomy (NCBI): domain Bacteria; kingdom Bacillati; phylum Actinomycetota; class Actinomycetes; order Propionibacteriales; family Kribbellaceae; genus Kribbella; species Kribbella sp. NPDC050124. The sequence continues at coordinate 126,236 of NZ_JBITJU010000015.1, read as the reverse complement.
AGCACCAGCTCCGGATCCGCGCCGGTCGGTGGTCCGGCAGGCGCACCGATCTCCCGGTCGGACATCAGCTCCAGCCAACCCAGCGGCCCCAGTCGCCGGAAGTCGTGGGCGAACACCGCGTAGTGATGGCCGCCGACGTCGTACTCCGCCTCGTGGGCCCGGTGGTAGTCGATGTAGGCGAAGAAGGGCTCCCAGAAGGCTGCGTCCTCGTAACACGCGATGAAGTCCCACGACAGCCCCGCGGCGGTGAGGATGTGCTGGATGTGCCACGCGGTGATCACGTTGTTCGACGCCGACGGGCTTTGGTAGGCGTCGCGATCCATCAGGAACCTGGCCGCATGCACGCTCTCGCCCCTCCGCGGCGGACCATGCCGCTGCGCGTAATCCCAGATCGCCGCGGCGCCGGGGTCGACGGCGAGATCGGACTCACCGACCTGATCGAGCGTGAGAATCCCGCCGTAGCCGATCGGTTCGCCGGCTCCGGCCCGGATGGAGATGAACGTCGCAGCCGGATGCCCCATCCAGTGCGCCACCAGCTCGGCCTGCTCGGCCGATTGGTGCCGCTCGGTCATCGCGAGGATCGGCGCGCGGTCCTCGTCGTGGAGCTCGTCGGGAAACGCGTGCCCGAAGGACTCCCAGTCCCAGAAGCTTCGCATCGCCGGGTTGTTGCGGTGCAGGAAGATGATGTCGGCGGCCCAGCGGTGCTGTTCCAGTCCCCTGGTACGGCGTGCCTGCTCGACCAGATGCCGCCGTACCCGCCGGTGCAGGTCGGCGTACGACGCCCGGTCGCGCCAGCGCAGATCCGCGTCGAGGACGTCGCGGGCCACGTCGTGCGGGAACACGCCGTACGGATCTTCCTCGATGAACGACAGCCCACGCAGCCAGCCGAACAGCTCGTGCGCGTCGTCGCCGCCCAGCGCGGTGCGCAGCAGGTCTTCCGTGGTGAACCGTGCGTGCGCGCAGGCCTCCAGCGCTTCGCGGTGCCGTGGGCTGGGGACCCACTCGACGAAGTGTTCGAGTAGCACCCGAACCACGTCCGGCGTTTCCTGCAGAGACAGGCCCGGCGCGACGGCACCCCGGTGTTGCTCGACGACATCGACCAGCAGGGACAGTGCCAGCGGATGGCCGTGAGTCATCTCGAGCACCTGTCCGTGCAAGGCCGCGGGCACGCCCGCGGCGTGCAGGTATGCGCGCGCGTCGTCCGGTTGCAGGTTGCGCAGGGCAACCACTCGTAACAGCTCGCCCCAGCCTGGATCGCTCGCCCACTGCGGCGACGGCGGCGTCCGCCCGGCCACCACGACCAGCGCGTCCGCGGGAAGCGCGGGCAGGAACTCCTCACGCAGCCAGTTGTCCAGCGGAGCCAGCTGCTCGTAGGTGTCGATGAAAAGAATCGGGCGAGGGTACGCAGCGAGGCTCTCCAGAGCTCCCGCTTGGTCCGGCAGGCCGAGAGCTCCGCCGAGTGCGGCGTAGAACGCGGGCGGCGACGGCTCGATCGTCCGGGCGTCGAGACGCACCGCCGTCGCATTCGCCTGTACGGCGGTCTCGGCGAGAGCGCCGAGCAAGGTGGTCTTCCCGATCCCTCCCGGCCCGTGGACGAACAGCACCGTGAAGCCGGGCTCGCCTGACGTCAACGCGCTCCGGAACAGCTCGAGCTCGCCGGTGCGCCCCACGAACCGCCGGCGCCGCGCCTGCCGAAGCCGATCAGCCACCGTGATCGCGCCGAGCTGTGCCGTCGGTGTCGACTTGCCACGGCTCGTCATGTGCCACCCCCCTCCGGCACTCCGAGCATTCTCAGTCCAACCTGCCTCTCGCCCGGTTGGCGGTCAAGACGGACGGACATCCAGGACGGCGTTCGGACAGTGATTGGACAGCGATTGGCCTGGAGGGTGAGCAGGCCGGTGCCGCACGCTTCCGGCACCGATTCAGCTCCGGAGGTGCGACATGGCGGAAATCCTCGTACTGGGCGCCGGCCTCAACGGCCTGGCCACCGCGATGCTGCTGGCCCGTGACGGCCACAGCGTGACGATCCTGGAACGAGACGACTCAGCTCCCGGCGCCGACGTCGCACGCGTTTGGCACAACTGGCAGCGGCCGGGGGTCAACCAGTTCCGGCAGTTGCACTTCATGCTGCCCCGCTGGCGGACGCTCGTGCAGCAAGAGCTACCAACCGTGCTCGAACAGCTGATCGCCTTCGGCGGCACCCGGGTGAACGTCTTGGAGGAGTTGCCATCAGCCATCACCGGTGGCCGGCGCGACGGCGACGAGCGCTTCGACACGGTGACCGCCCGGCGTCCGGTCCTGGAGGCAGCAGCCGCCGCAGTCGCACAGCGAACCCCCGGTATCTCGATCCGCCGCGGCGTCACGGTCACCGGATTGCTTACCGGTCGCGGCTCGGTCGCAGCCGCGCCACACGTGACCGGGGTCGTGCTCGACGGCGGCGCCGTACTGCCTGCCGATCTGGTCGTCGACGCGACCGGACGACGGTCACAGGTCGGGACGATGCTCGAGTCCGCCGGCGGCCGCACGCCGTACCAGGAACGCGAGGACTCAGGATTCGTGTACTACGCCCGCCACTTCCGTTCAGCGGACGGATCCCGCCCCAGGGCACAGGGCACGCTGCTCCAGCACTTCAACAGCCTGTCGATCCTGACTCTTCCCTGTGACAACGACACCTGGGGCGTCGGGTTCATCACGTCTGGGCGGGACAAGCAGTTGCGCGGGCTCCGTGACACCTCCGCCTGGCACGCGGCGCTGAAGCTCTACCCGACGGTCGCCCACTGGGGAGCGGCCGAGCCGATCACCGACGTCCAGGTGATCGCCGGCATCGAGGATCGGTACCGCCGGTTCGTCGTTGACGGCGAACCTGTGGTCACCGGGCTCGTCGCGGTCGGCGATGCGTGGGCGTGCACCAACCCCTCGCTCGGCCGCGGCGCGTCGATCGGGATGCTGCACGCGTGCGCACTCCGCGACCTGCTCCGCGACGTCGGGCCGGACCAGCCGGAGAAGCTGGTACGGCGGTTCGACGAGATCACCGAGAGTACGGTCGCCCCGCTGTACCGGATGACTCTGGCCTTCGACCGGCACCGGCTGAACGAGATCGCCGCCGACGTCACCGGCGAGACCTACCGCACCTCAGACGCCAACTGGGCGATGAGCAAAGCACTGTATGCGGCCGCATACCGCGATCCCGACGTACTGCGTGCGTACGCGTCCGTGGTGTCGATGCTGTGCACACCCCAGCAGGCGCTGGCGGCCCCAGGCATGGTGGCCAAGGTCCTCACGCTCGGCGCCAACGCCCCGCAGTACCCAACCCCTGGCCCCGACCGTGCGGAGCTCCTCTCCACGATCGCGGCAAACCAGTAGGGAGCTCGCCATGCGACTGGACATCAACGGAACGACCCTCGAGGTGGAGGACTGCGGCGACGGCGAGCCCGTCCTGCTACTCCACGGCTGGCCCGACTGTCACGAGGTTTGGCGCCACCAGATCACCGCACTCGGCGCGGTCGGCTATCGAACCATCGCACCTGACCTTCGCGGATTCGGTCAGTCCGACAAACCCGGCGCCGTCGAGAGCTACGGAATCATCCAACTCGTCGGCGACCTCATCGGGATCCTCGATGTCCTCGAGGCACCCCGGGCCCATGTCGTAGGCCACGACTGGGGCGGTGCGATCGGCGCCGTACTCGCTGCCCTGGCGCCTGAGCGGGTCAACACCCTGACCTGCCTGTCGGTCGGCCACCCAGCGGCGTTCGCCGCCGCGGGCTGGGCCCAGCGCGAGAAGTCGTGGTACATGCTGCTGTTCCAGTTCCCCGGCGTCGCTGAACACTGGCTTGCCGCCGACGACTTCGCCAACCTGCGCGACTGGAGCAGGCACCCGGACATCGACTCCGTCATCGCGCGCCTCCGCGATCCCGCGGCCCTCGTCGCGAGCCTCGCGGTGTACCGGGCGATCCTGCCACCGGAGTCGCTGATCCGACCTCCGACGGAGCTCCCGCCCATCCAGGCGCCGACCATGGGGATCTGGAGCACCGAGGATCTCGCCATCACCGAACAAGCACTGACCGGCACCGCTGCTTTCGTCCATGGCCCGTGGCGTTACGAGCGGATCAACGGCATCGGCCATTGGCCACAACTCGACGCACCCGACCACGTGAACACCCTGCTGCTCGACTTCCTGGCAACCCACTCCCAAGCCGGCGCACGCCGAATCGCCTGAGCGCGACGTCAGGGCTGAGTCAGCGTTTCGGTCGGCGTTTCCGTTCCGGTCGGCGTGGGGGTCGGGGTCTCCGTCGGGCTCGGTGAGGTCGATACGTCGGGCGTGGGCGTGGCCTGGGTTGCATCCGACCCACCCCATCCCACCCACCGAGCACCCCACCCCCAGCTCAGGCCGAGCGGACGCGGACGTGGACGTGGTTGTTGTGCTCGTCGTCAAGGAAGAGCTTCTTGTTGCCGGTCGACGCCTAGGCCGGGTTCGGAGAGGTGTGCCGGCGGGGATGGTCTGCCGATCTGTCCGAGCACCGCACGGCTCTAGCGCGGTCGTTGCCTTCTCACAGCGACGGTTCCTTGGCTAGCGAGCGCATCGAGGTGATATGAAATGGCGGCTGTCAGCTTCTCGGCCGTGTAGACATCCGCCCGCATAGCCGCGTGCACAGCGAGACCGTCGAGCCAGGCGTGCAACCGCTCAGCCTCAGCCTCAACGTCGCTCGGGGCGAGACCGGCCGCCGAGAGGTCGGTCAGCATCGCTCGACAGCCGGCTTCGAGCGCGGCGTAGCCCTCGTCTCGCAGGACGCGCAGCGACGAGTCGACCATGGCTCGGGACGTGAACGCCAACCAGACCTCGTTCTCGGCCCGCCGGTCGTCATCGAGCGGTAGCAGTTCAGCCAGTGTGCGCTCGGCTCGTCGCCTCGGGTCAGGCTCGGGCTCCAGTCTCGCGAGGCGGGCCTCGATCCGCTCGATGACCGTCCGGAACGCGAAGACCATCAGCTGGGACTGGCTCTCGAAGTAGTGCCGCAGCGATCCCACCGACAGCCCCGCCTCGCGCGCGACGTTGCGCACCGAGGCATGCTCCAGGCCATCGCGGCGTACCACTCGCAGTACCGCCTCGACAAGCTCGTCGCGGCGCTCTACGGGGTCCACGAGTTTTGGCACTGGTCTTTTATAGCACAGTCGTGCTACGTTCCGTTGGTAGCACAGTCGTACTACCAACCTGCCGGAGGCCGCCGTGACCCTCATCAACGAGCCAGAAGCGAAACCGCGCCGACGTGGTCTGCCCGCACTGCTCCGCCGGCGCAGCGTCCACCTCGCCGCCCTGGGCTGGATCGCCTGTAACGCACTGGCTCTCGCCGTGGCGGGAGACACGTTGCCGTTCGACTGGCCGAGCGCCGCTTCGCGGACACCGCTCGGTCGCGTGGTGGACGCCAACCTCGTTCTCCTCGAGGTGCTGCTGCTCACCGCATTGACCTATTGGCTCACCCGGAAACGGGCCGTGCCTGACCTCGCCGGCCGCGCACCGCGGCGATCGGTGGCCGCCGGCGAAACCCTGTTCCTGCTTCTCTACGCCGCAGGCACGCTGGGCCTCGGCTTCGCCCTGGCCCGACTCGCCGGATGGCACCCCTTCGGTCTTCACCTCGCAGGATCGATCTACGGAACACACGAGCATGTCAGTCCCGCCGAGGCAATCACCTGGGCAGGCTTCAACCTCGTCGTCTACGCGGTGATTCCGCTCCTGTACTTCCGCCGCCGCTACTCGGCCGAGGCGCTCAACCTTCGCTCGGGCAACCGCCGCGCCGACGCGCTCCTCATCGGCGTGATCCTCAGCGTCGAATCGCTCGTCCAGATCGCCACGCTCGATCCGGCGATCTTCGACCTTTCCGCCCGTCAGATCCTGGTCGGCGCTCCGATGACCTTCACGCTGTACCTCGCCGGCACCGTCCTGCCCTCCATGGTCTTCATCTACGCGATCTTGGTACCGCGCTTCTTGCGACTCACTGGCTCGACCGCCGCCACGGTCATACTCGGTGGGCTCACCTACACGGCGCTGCACATCTGGGACGCGTGGATCGTCTTCGACTCACCGGGCAATTCCGCCCTGTCGGTTGTCTTCCTGCTACTGACCTACTTCGCACCCGGAATGTTCAAGACCGTCCTCACGGTCCGAACCGGCAACGCCTGGGTTCATGTCTGGGCCTACCACGCGTTGGCGCCGCACACCCTCGTCGATACACCGCACATGGTCCACGTCTTCCACCTCAGATAGCCAACAACCATTCGGAGTTGCGGCGCGTTGCGAGCACAGCTAGCTCGCCGTGGGCGGGCGGGTGTCACGCGAACGGGGCAGGCTCAGCAGGGCGCCGATGAGGAAGCACAGGGCGCCGAGTGCGGTGCACCAGTTCGCGGCGGCCAGGTTGAGTATCGAACCGGTGGACGGCACGACGAACGACGCGATGGCCGAGATGCCGAACAGCACGCATCCGAGCAGATTCACGGCGGCCGTCGTACCCGCACGGTCCATCCGCCGCGGGTGGAACCCCGGTCCGGCCGCGACCCGGTAGGCCAGCACCCCGGACACGAGAAAGCACGCCGAGCCGAACACATCCGGCGTCCAGATCAGCCGATTCTCCTGCTGCGTCGACAGGCTCTCCTGCATCGCGGAGTACGTACTGAGATTGAACAGAAGAGTCCCGACAAACTGCACCGCAGCACTCCACCATGACGGATCCCGCCCCCACCGATGCCCCCGCCGAACAGTCCCCTCCCGCAGTTCCATCGCGGCGGCGAGAGTGAAGAACACGGAGCCGACGAAGAAGACCACGCCATCCGCCGAGGCACCCACCAGTTGGACGAACCCGGGGAACGGCCCGATGAAGAAGCACGCCGACCCCACCGCGAACCCCACGGCAATCGCGCGATCCCAACCCACCCGGGTCGCCGGCCGCGGAACGGAAACCAGCGCGTGACCTATCACTCCCACACCACCCCCACCCGCCGACCGTACGGCTGCCCCCGCCATGCCCTCTTCCCCCGGCACGGATGAGCCCAGCGCGGTCGATCGCGCCGCAGTCGACCCAGCACGCGACGGCACGCGCACAGGAGGTGGGTCGGAGTCGCCGGCGGACTGGCCGCCGGCGACCAGGACGTCGAGAGCTATGCCGGTGCGTGCTCCTTCAGGATCGTCATGAAGGCGCGCATCCAGCCCGGGTGATCCGGCCACGCGCGACCGGAGACCACATTGCCGTCGACGACAGCGTCACCGTCGACCCACTCCGCGCCGCCGGCACGGATGTCGATCGCCAGCGCTGGATAGGCCGAGGTCTTGCGTCCATTCAGGACACCTGCCGCCGCGGCGACGAGCGGGCCGTGACAAAGCTGAGCAACAGGCTTCGACTCACCGTAGAAGTGCTGCACGATTCGCTGGCAGTCCGCGTCGTTCCGGATGTACTCCGGCGCGCGTCCACCCGGAATCACCACCGCGACGTACTCCGCCGGATCCACGTCGGCGAACGCCACGTCAGCCTGGCAGGTGTGCCCCGGCTTCTCGGTGTACGTGTCGAACCCGTCGATGAAGTCATGCACCACGAACTGCAGCTTCTTCACCTCTGGCGCAGCCACGTGTACTTCGTATCCCTCCTCCAGCAACCGCTGGTAGGGGTAGTACACCTCCAGATCCTCCGCAGCGTCACCAGTAAGAATCAGCACCTTCGCCATCCCACCGTCTCCTTTCAGCCACCCTCCACCAGCCAGCCTCTGCCGCACCCGAACCCGGGTCAAGCCCGAGAACTCCGCACAACCTCAGCGTCATCCCGATCACCACAATCAGTGCGATGAACCGGGTTAGGGCGCGGAAGTCGGCTTCGATGTCAGCCCACTGTCGGGTCAGCCAGGCGTGGTCTTCACACCGGGTCGGCGTACGTCTGGTCGTCGTGACGAGCGCGGGCGGCTTCGATGTCGGGGACGTGTTGTTCGGCCCAGAGTCGTACGGCGCGGAGCGGGACGAGGAGCGAGCGGCCTAGTGGTGTCAGGGCGTATTCGACATGTGGCGGGTTCTCGGCGTACTCGTGCCGGCTGATCAGGCCGTCGACCTCGAGCGAGCGGAGGGTCTCGGTCAGGACCTTTGGCGTGATGCCCTGAATGTGTGCTTTGAGGTCGGTGAAGCGGCGAGGGCCGTCGGCGAGGGCGTTGACGACGAACACGGTCCAGCGGGCGCCGATGCGGTGGAGCACGGTTCGGCTCGGGCAGGTCGCCGCCATCACGTTGTACGCCTTGCCCATGGGTGCTCCCAGTTCCGTTGAAGATACCGGTATCAAATCCATACCGTGAGGTCCGATCCTACGAGAGGGAGTGACGACAGTGGAACGGATCCTGGTCATCGGCGGTGCACGGGCGCTAGGGGCGGCAGTCGCGCGGCGTGCGGTGAACGACGGGTACGACGTGGTGATCGGTGCACGTGATCTGGCGGCCGCCGAGGCGCTGGCGGCCGAGATCGACGCGACCGCGGTGCGCATCGATCTGCAGGACGAGACGACGATGGCCGCTGCGGCCACCCGGCTCGCGGACGGGATCGACCACATCGTGACGACCGGTTCGGCGCCGCACGACGTTCGGGCTGTCGAACTGGATCACGACAAGCTGATGGCCGCGTTCACGGCGAAGGTGATCGGACCGCTGCTGGTCGCCAAGCACTTCGCGCCGGTGCTGCGGCCGAACGGGTCGATCGTGTTGTTCTCCGGCGTCGTCGGGTGGCGACCGGGACCAGGCTCGCTGGTCAAGGGGGTGACCAATGGTGCGGTCGAGTACGTCGCGCGCCACCTCGCGGCGGACCTCGCCCCGGTGCGGGTCAACGCCATCTCGCCCGGTGTCGTCGACTCGGGCGCTTGGGACCGGTTGGGCGACGGCAAGGCCGGCTTGCTGAGCAAGAGTGCCGCCGGAACGCTGGTCGGACGGTACGGCGAATCCGACGACGTCGTCGACACGGTCATGTGGCTACTCCGCGCGGGCTTCATCTCCGGCGAGACAGTCCACCTCGAAGGCGGCGCCCGCCACAAGACCTCCTAACGCCACGCGAGCCCGTCAACCCCTGAGCACCTTCGGGCACACGACGTGGTCGGTCGTCGAGGACGCAGTGCGTGTTGCGTCGTGCGACGTCCTGTGCCTGGACCATGGCTCGGTGGTGTTGGTCGGCGCCGTCTGGCGTTGCGTTGGATCGTGTCCGGGTGCAAGCCTGACCTCGTGGTCCCGGATGGCGGGGGTCTCATGGCGGAGCGTGAACTGCGCGGCCGGGAGCGGGAGAGCGCCGTGCTGGACGGTCTGCTCAACGAGGCGCGGACCGGTCGGAGCGCTGTGCTGGTCGTCTGCGGTGAGGCGGGCGTCGGCAAGTCGGCGTTGCTCGACTCGTTGGAGGCGCGAGCCCCGTCCTGCCAGGTCACGAAGGCCGTCGGGATCGAGTCCGAGATGGAATTCGCGTTCGCCGGACTCCATCAGCTGTGCCAGCCGTTCCTGCCGCTACTCGACCGCCTCCCGCGTCCACAGCAGGACGCCCTCAGTACGGCGTTCGGCCTGCAGACCGGACCGATTCCCGATCGGTTCCTGGTCGGCCTCGCCGTACTGAACCTGCTCGCCGAGGGAGCCCGGCAGCAGCCTGTCCTCTGCATCGTCGACGACGCCCAATGGCTCGATCGCGTCTCCGCTCAAGTCCTCGCGTTCGTCGCTCGGCGCCTGGCCGCTGAGGCGCTCGTACTGATCTTCGCCGTACGCCATGGTGAGGAACACGAACTCGACGGCCTGCCCGAACTCGAGGTCCACGGCCTGGGCGATGCGGACGCCCGCGCACTCCTCGACTCAGTGCTGCCGGGACCGATCGACCCCCGAGTCCGCGACCGGATCGTCGCAGAGACGCGCGGCAACCCACTCGCGCTACTCGAACTACCCCGAGCCTGGAGCGTCACCGAACTCGCGGACAGCGACAGCGAATCCGCACTGTCCAGCCGCCTCGAGGCAGGCTTCGTACGGCGTCTGGAGGCGCTCCCGCGCGACGCCCGCCTGCTCCTCCTGACAGCGGCCGCCGAACCGCTCGGCGACGCAACCCTGCTTTGGCGAGCAGCGGAGCAGCTCGGACTTGGCGCGGACCCGGCATCGAGCGCGATCGAGTCGGGACTGATCACCTTCGGACACCACGTCATGTTCCGGCATCCCTTGGTGCGGTCGGCCGCCTACCGGACGGCATCGCCCAAGGACCGGCAAGCCGTACATCAGGCCTTGGCCGACGTCACCGACCCCGAGACCGCTCCCGACCGGCGTGCCTGGCACCGCGCCCAGGCGACCCCCGTCCCGAACGAGGAAGTCGCCGCCGAGCTCGAGCAGTCCGCTCAACGGGCGCAGAGTCGCGGCGGCCTGATCGCCGCCGCCGACTTCCTCGAACGCGCCGCCGAGCTCACGCCGGCACCGGACCGCCGCGCCGATCGCGCTCTAGCCGCCGCGGCCGCGAAGCGCGGGTCAGGCGCACTGGACGTCGCGCTGAGCCTGCTCAGTGGAGTCGCCGCCGGCCCACCCGACGCGTACCGAGCGGCCGAGGTCGAGCGGCTGCGCGGTGAGATCGCCTTCGACCAAGGCCACGCCCGCGACGCCACCCGCCTCCTGCTCGGCGCTGCCAGACATATGGAGACGTGCAACTCGGACCGGGCCCGGATGACCTTCCTGGAGGCCATGTCAGCAGCGATCTGGGCCAGCGGACCCGGCGCTCCGGGCATCTTGGCGACCACAGCGGCCGCGACCCCTCCCCCGGCCGCAGCGGATCCACCCGCCGATCTCATCCTCCAGGCGTTCGCCCAACGCTTCACCCGCGGATACGCAGCCGCCGCACCACAATTGACCAAGGCCCTCGCACTGGCAGGCGAGGCGATGGTCGACGCCGACGACGTCGGCAGCTGGCTCTGGCTCGTGGGAAACCGAGCCAGCGGCATCATCGCCATCGAGGTCTGGGACTTCGACACCGCACTCGAGCTCGCCCGCCGCCAGGACCGGATGGCCCGCGAGTCCGGCGCACTCGTGCAACTCCAGTTCGCCCTCAACTTCCGCGCCAACCTCACCTGCCTCACCGGAGACCTGCCCGCAGTGGCCGGCTTCATGGAAGAGGAACGCCAGCTCGCCGCCGCGACCAACAACCCGCGGATCCGGTACGGCGAGATGCTGCTCGAAGCATTCCGCGGCAACGAAACCTCCGCGACCACCTTGATCGACACGATCGTCCGCGAGTCGACCGAGCACACGCAGGGCCGGATGGCGTCGTTCGCGATGGTGGCGAAGTCGGTGCTGCACAACGGCCTCGGCCAGTACGACGCCGCCCGCGAAGCGGCACGCCAGGTGTTCGACCAGGACGTCGTCGGGTACGACGTACTGGTCGTCGGCGAGCTCGCCGAGGCAGCCGCCCGCACCGGCGACACCCAACTGCTCGAGAGCACCCTCGCCTGGCTCACCGAACGCACCGCCGCCACCCCGACCGAGTGGGGACGCGGCATCGAGTCGCGCGCGCAGGCGCTGCTAGAGGACAGCGAGGACGCCTACCGCCGATCCATCGAGCACCTGGACCGGACCAGCATCCGCGTCGAGCAGGCCCGCGCCCGTCTGCTGTACGGCGAGTGGCTGCGTCGCGAGGGTCGCCGCGTGGACGCCCGCGAACAGCTACGGACAGCGCACGAACAACTGGAGAAGATGGGCCTCGAAGCCTTCGCCGAACGCGCCCGCCACGAGCTGCTCGCCACCGGCGAAACGGTCCGCAAACGTACGCCGGACACCCTCAACGACCTCACCGCACAGGAGGCCCAGATCGCCGGTCTCGCCCGCGACGGGTTGACCAATGTCGAGATCGGGGCGCAGCTCTACATCAGCCCCCGGACGGTCGAGTGGCACCTGCGCAAGACCTTCTCCAAGCTGGGCATCACCTCTCGTCGCCAGCTCCGTAGCGCCCTGGCCCGCTCCGCCTGACAGCACCAGCGCTGTTGGTCCCGGTCCTCGCATGAACACCCAGAACCGGCCGGAGTGCATGCTCCGGCCGGTTCCATCGATCAGGCCTCCGCTCGGGTTGTGGGGATGTTGCGGGCTTCGATGGCTCGGACGGAGGCGTCGAAGGCCTTACCCAGGACCTGCTTGCCGAACAGGGCGAAGACACCTCCGATCAGGTGGCCCTTGAAGTTCTTGCCTTCGCGGACGATGACGACGTCGATCTCCGTCGCACCGTCAGCACGTCGCGTGAATGTGTACGTGTGACCGGAATTGCCGCCCCAGACGTTGGAGTCGGTGGTGGTGAGGACGACGTGGTCAGGGTCGGACCAGTCGTAGCGCAGGCGCTCCCAGACGCCGGGCAAGCCCTCGGTGACGTCGGCCCAATCGGGCCCCTGGTCGTGCACCACGAGGTAGTCGTCGTGACTGTTTCCGAAGATCTTCGAGCGTCCTGGCCCGAAATCGGTGAGCCCGGCGATGAACTGCTCGGGCGTCGAGGTGGTCACCTCGGTGAAGTGAATCGTGGTCATGGGGTCTTCCGTTCCTTGAAGGGGTTCCGCTGTCACCACTGTTGGTCAGTTGGCGACGCATCACCCCAGGGGAAGACCCTGGTCCAGCACCTGGTGGTCAGTGCAGGGAATCGAGTTTCCGGCGGGCGGCGGTCAGGTGCCCAGCCGCCTGGCCCAGATGGTCGGAGGCGGCGCCCAGGTCGGCGTCGGCCTCCGCCAGAACGCCGGCAGCCGTCGACCGCTCAGGGCGGATGAGGCGGCCGTAACGCGACAAGCCGAACGACGTCATCAACAACGCCATCGTCGACATCAACGTCCGCAGCTCGTGGAACTCCGCCACAAGTGATCTCGCCGCGACCTGGTCGACCGGCCGACGGCGCAGTACCTCGACTGCTCGTCGCAGTTCCGTGCTCGCATTCTGCAGGGAGCCTTCCGCGCTCTCTGACACCGGCTGTCATCCTCTCCGGCCTGATCCACCCGAGGATGCAAGGGTCACCAGACCACCTGCCCGCAGACAAGCGGTCCGACTGAGCCGTGGACGAATTGTGACTATGCCAACTGGCGGCCAGCTCGCGCAGCCGCGCCTGGGCGCGGGTGTCCGTGGGCCGCCAGGGATGGCACCAGGGACTTCGCCGGACGCGACGAACACCGGCGAGCGCGACCGTCGGTACATGACCTACCAACAGATTGCAGCCCCCGTCGCGAACGCTCACCGAGTGCGGCTCATCGACACCGCCGTACAACCCGTCGGAAACGACCTGGCCACCCGACTCGCGTCCGTGCCGGGCCTGGTCCGCCCCGGAGTCTCGCACTGGGACATGAAGACCCGCCTCCCCCTGCACCCACTCTCGGTGGAGAACGCGTACGGCGACCCGCGCTTGCTGCACGACCTCGCCGTACCAGCCGTGGCATTCGCCCGTCAGCTGGACGCGGACGTCATCGTCGGCGCCGAGACCGGCGGCATCCCGCTCGCCACGGCAGTGGCACTTGCCGGCGACCTGCCCTTCGCGTTCGTCCGCAAGCCCGGGTACATCGGCCACGAAGACCACGAACCGCGCGTGCGCGGCGCCGCCGTGGCCGGACGACGAGTGTTGCTGGTGGACGACGCAATCTCACAAGGCACCGCGCTCGAGGCGTTCGCTGACCAACTGCGCGCCGAGAACGCTGATCTCGTCGGCGCGTTCGCGCTGGTCGACATGCGAGACGTCGCCGACTCGCTGACACCGATCGCCACAACCCTCCCGATCGAATCCGTCGCCACCTACCTCCAGATCCTCGCCAAGGCAGTTGACCTGGGCGTACTCGACCAAGGCACCCACAACCTCGCCGTGGACGCCCTCCTCAACCACTGGCCCGACGACGACCCCCGCTGGTCCCTCCTGGACCCGCAAACCGCTGCTGCCTGAGCGCATCGCACCCGCCCGGGTTCATGACAGGTCCGATCACGCACACCGCCAGGTACGCCGGACACACCACCAGGGTTCATCACTGATGCGACGGCTCCGGGATGGAGCGACATTCGGTGGTGAGAGAGCCAGACACCAACAGCCCCAGCAAGGAATGAGATGTCCACCATCCACCTGCACGCCACCACGATCGCGACACCCGAGCAGTACCTGGCCGCGCTGCTCGACTTCGGCCCAGGCCGCTCGAAGACCTTCGGCAACAGCTCCGACGACTACCTCGAGGTGCACGTTCAAGGTCCGCACTTCGTAGAGGCCACGGAAGGCTCCGCCGGTGTCTGGGAGCGGCTGCACTACGACTGGTCCGACCCGAACCACGTCGTCATCGTCACCACAGACTCCAACGTCTGGGGCACTGGCTCGAGCTACACCTACATCTTCACCCGCGAGCCGCACGGCACCACGGCGATCGATGCCGTCGTCGTACGGCGCGGCAAGAACATCCGGGGCCGGATCCTCGACCTCATCCTCTCAACCGTCGGCAAGAACCTCCTGATCAAGGCGTTCCACGACAGCGTCATCGCGGTCGAAGCGAGGAACACCCAGAAGATCCCCGCCGACTCCAAATAGTCAGCACCAATCCAACCAACCCAACCTACGGAATCAGGAAATGAACAACTCCACACCCCTGCGTATCTTCCTCACCCGCGGACTGATCGCGATCGCCTGGGCCGCCACCTTTGCGGCCGTCACCAAGTCGCTGACCACCAGCGTGACAATCCTCGCCGGCGCACTGCTCGTCACCTACCCGCTGATCGACGCAGTCGCCACCCTTGTTGACGCACGCAGCCAGTCCGGCTCCGCCCGGCGGTTCCTGCTCGCGAACACCGTCTCCAGCGCGGTCGCCGCCATCGCCCTCGGCATCGCAGCAACCCGCAGCGCCACAGCCGTGATCGCCGTCTTCGGTATCTGGGCCAGCGTCAGCGGCGCCGCCCAACTCGTCGTCGTACTCCGACGTCGTGCACAGCTCGGCCTGCAGGTACCCCTCCTGCTCGCCAACGGCCTCTCGATCATCGGCGGCCTCGCCTACCTCATCGCAGCCGCCGCCGGCCAACCCAGACTGAACATGCTCGCCATCTACGCCGCCACCGGCGGCATCGAGTTCGTCATCCAGGCCTACCTCCTCACCCGCCGCCGTCGGCGCCTCACCACCACGCCCGCCCCTGTCATGACCACCGCCTGACCCACCCACAGCGTGCGCCGGCCCGACTCCGGGCCGGCGCACGTTGTCGTTCAGCTATAGGCCGCCTAGTACTGCAGCCGTATCTCGTGATCTGGTGAGTTGTGCTGCTTGACGCCGGTAGTGGTGGCGTCGAGAACGTGGGTTTGGTGGTGGCGTCGCCAGTGTGACCAGTGGAGTAGGTGCGAGGTCGTCGGTGCGACGTAGGACCGACGGCCCTCGGAAGTCTCGTAGGCAGCCGGCGATGAGGCGGCGGCCCTGAATCGCGTCATCAGGACCGGCCGAGGCCGCCTGCCTGGCCAAGGGCGATCGCCTCGTCACGGGACGCCACTCCGAGCTTGCCGAGCATCTCCGAGACCCGGTTGCGGACCGTTTTCGGCGCGAGGAAGAGGCGCGCCGCAACCTGTGACGTGGGGAGGCCCTGCACGAGAAGGTCGAGGATCTCCAGGTCCCTCGCATCGAGGGCACCGAGCGCGTCGGTCCGTGGCGCGGAGGCCGCGGCGGCGACGACCGCGTTCGACGCACCCTTGCCCAGAACGAGGGCGCCACGCGCAGCGCTGTGGATCGCCGCCAGCACGTCCTCGGGATCGGAGTCCTTGAGGAGATAGCCGTCCAGGCCGGCTCCGAGGCTGCGGATCACCGCCTGGTCGTCGGCGTGCATGGTGAACACGAGGACGCGCAGACCTGGCCAGGTCTGCTTCAGCGCCGAGCCGAGCTGGATGCCGTCGCCGTCGGGCAGTTGGAGATCGACCACCGCCACGTCCGGGGCGGTGCTGACGGCCCGCGCTTCGGCCGCGGTCCGTGCCGCCGCGATCAGTTCGAGCCCGTCCTCCGACTCGACCAGAGCCGACAGTCCCGACAACACGATCGGATGGTCGTCGACGAGCATCACCCTGGTCATGCTGCTCCCACCGTCGAGAGCTCCACGTGCAGCAGTACCCCGCCTCCGTCGTACGGTCCGACAGCCAGCGATCCGCCCAGTTGCTCCGCCCGCTGTCGCAGCGATGTGAGCCCGACACCCGAGGCGATTGGGCCGCCGGTCCCATTGTCCCGTACGTCTACGGCGACCTGACCTGTCGCGGTCGCCGCGACGCGGACCGTGACACGGCTGGCCCGGCCGTGACGCACAGCGTTGGTGATGCCTTCCGCCACGCAGCGGTAGACGGCAATGGTCACTTCGCCGGGCAGCGGATGCTCGACGGCGACCTCCAGCCCAACGTGCCGGCCGTCCCCGTTGAACGTTGCGATCAGCCGCTCGAGTGCCCGAGTCAAGTCCGCGTCGTGCAGAGCCGACGGAGTGAGGCCGGAGACGATCCGGCGAAGGTCACCCCTTGCCTCGGCCAGCTCCGGGGCCAGTGATTCCAGCAAGGGGGTCGGACTCCGGCGCAGCTCCGCTTGGACCCGCATGCTCATTCCGGCCAGCACCGGACCGAGGCCGTCGTGCAGATCGCCAAGGATGCGAGTCCGTTCCGCGTCCCGCTCGCGGGCGACATCCTGGCGGGCGTGCTCGGCCTCGACCGCAAGCCCGACCGCCCGGCAGACGAGTGCGACGGTCGGCAGCAACTGCTCGACCATGCGAACCTGACGCGGTTCGGGCCCCTCCGGATCGTCAGGTTTGAGCAGCAGCGTGCCGACCCAGTCGCCGCCGACCAGCAGCCGATGTTCGATCCAGCCGGGCGGGATGTCAGGGCTGTCGTCGCCCAGCACCAGCGTCACCTCGGAATTGCCGCTGGAGGCGGCCACCATCTCGGCGGCCTTGGCGAGCAGCTCGCGCGGGTCGGTAAGGCGATGCAGGTCAGCGGTGATGGAAGCGACATCGGCGGGGGTCAGAGTTCCGGTGCCATAGCGGCGCGCGAGCAAGGACCGGCGCCACCAGGCCGCCGCAGGCCAGGCCAGCGCGGTGGACGTCACCGCGGCGAACGCGGCGGTGACGTCCGGTGCGGGGATGCCGGCACGCGTGCCGGCCACTCGCACCAACACACCGACGGCTGCACCGATCGCCAAAGTCAGCGCCACCGCGCCGACGTCGACGAGCGGCTCATCGACGGGCCTTAACTCGGTCGCAACCGTCAGCCGCGCCACGAGGCCGGCGAGCGACCACATCCCCAGGGTCAGTACGACGGCCTCCGCCCGCGACTCGAACGTCGAATCGGCCACCACGACCGCGCCGATCATGACCGCCGACCACACCAGAAGCCAGAAAAGCCGGCGGCGCGGGGTTCGTCCGGGGGCATAGCCCATCGCCCAGGCGAGCACCACCAACGTGAGAAGTACGACGACGATGTCGGCGTTACGCCACAAGTCCTCGACCCGGGTCCAGACCAGGTTGCCCGCGGTCGGCACCGCGATCGCCGCGATGACTGCCGGAACGAGCGCCAGCACCGCGAGCGTCCGGCCGACACGCGGCTCAGTACCACGATCGAGCAGGAGTGCTGCCGCAACCCCGAACGCCGGCCAACCCGCGCCGTACAAGGCACCCGTCGGGACGCTCGAGGCAGAGAACCCGATCAGCAGAGGGAGTGCGCCGACACCGGTCGCGACAGCAGCGACGACCACGCTCGTGGACGCCCCCCGCGGACTGGCAACAACGGTGCTCACACAGACATGATGTGCCCAAGGGGCCGCCCTTGGGCACATCTGCGGGCCGCGCCGGGACAACGCGGGACAAGGCGGGACGCCGCTGTCCTATCCGACGGGATACCGGCAACCGCACCGTGGGCGACGAGGGACCTGGAGCAGCCGGTCCCAGCAACCAGGGAGGCCACCATGACCACGGAAACCAAAGCCACCGAGCGCCGGCTGTCCCCGGCCGTCCTCGTCGGCGGCACCTTCGCCCTCACGACGCTCCTCAGCATCGTCCTCCACGTCGGCGAGATCCTCTTCACCGACCACGACCCGCACGCACCCGAAGGGCCGATCGCGACCATCGAAAGCGTTGCCTTGGTGGGCGGCATCGGGCTCGTCATCGCGCTCGCGATCGCCGTACCGCTGTCCCGCGACCCGCAGCGCGCCAAGGTCGGCGCGATCGTGCTCGGAGCTCTCGCGATCGTCACGCTGCCGGTGTTCTGGTCCGGCGCCCCCGCGACCTTCGGCGCCTCCGCCGCCTGGCTCGGCGGCCTCGCCCGCGGCAGCCACCCCCAAACCGGCCCCGCCCGCGGCTTCGCGATCGCCGGCCTGGTAATCGCCATCCTCGAAATCGTCGCCACCATCTTCGGCGGCACCGCGAGCCAGCTGCTCACCTGACCAACCACCATCACCCCACGCCCGCAGACGAGAGCCGGTGAGGCACCCGACCCCCTCACCGGATTGCCCGCTTCCACCGCCTGAACCATCGGCTCCGACGTATGCGGCCCCCGCGGAGGCCTGATCCCATACTTCTCGATCACAAACCGCCAGAGCAACGGAACAGCCTCCACCACCCGGCCGCTAGTACGACAACCGGTTCGTGATCTGGCGGTGTGGCGGTCCCGGACGCGAGGCGGCCACCGCTCGATGATCTCGGGTTGTGTGGACTCAAGATGATCTCGCGGAGGCCGCGGGCCAAAGCATAGACCCTGGTCGTTGGCAGAGGGAGTTCGATGGGTTGATGGCGCGGATCGCGCCTCGGTTCGCGCGGGTGGAGTCGCGGCGGCCGGCGCGGGATGCCGTCGGCGGGTTGATGTCGGGGCTGGCGGTGAAGAACTGCTGGACGCTGGCCGAACACGCCGGTCACGACTCGCCTGATGGCCTGCAGCACCTGCTGCGGAAGGCGAAATGGGATACCGTCGGCGTCCGTGACGATCTGCGCCGGTATGTCGTGGAGCGGCTCGGCGAGGTGGATGCCGTGTTCGTGGTGGACGAGACCGGCGACCTCAAGAAAGGCGCTCACACCGTTGGGGTGCAGCGCCAATACACCGGGACCGCCGGGCGGATCGAGAATGCCCAGGTCGCGGTGTATCTGACCTATGCGAGCGCTCGTGGGCACGCACTGATCGACCGGGAGCTGTATCTGCCACGAGTCTGGGCCGACCACACCGACCGGCGCGAGCAGGCCGATGTCCCGGCCGAGGTCAAGTTCGCGACCAAACCAGCACTCGCCACCGAGATGATCACCCGCACCCTGGACGCAGGCGTGACCGCGCGCTGGGTCGCCGGTGACGAGGTCTGCGGCGCAGACCCGAAGCTGCGTAAGACCCTGGAAGATCGGGGCATCGGGTACGTGCTCGCGGTTGCCTGCAGCCACCCTGTCCGCACCGGCGTCGGCAAGATCCGCGCCGACGAACTCGCCGCGAGCCTGCCCCGCAAGGCATGGCAGCGGCTGTCGGCCGGTGCCGGCTCCAAGGGGCCGCGCTGGTATGACTGGGCCTGGATCAGCATCGAACCCGAACGCGCGGACGCTCAAGGGCAGCGGTGGCTGCTGCTCCGCCGCAACAACACCACCGGCGAACTTGCCTACCACCGCTGCTGGTCACCGGCACCAGTGCCGCTACGCGAACTGGTCCGCGTCGTCGGCCGCCGCTGGACCATCCTCGCGATGCTCGCCTACGCCCTCCTCGCCGTCCTCGCCGCGACCGAACGAGCCGAAACCCCAGCCCCACAAGGCCTGATCGCGTTGACCTGCAACGAGATCCACCGCCTCTTCAACACCGTCACCGTCGAACCGATACAAGACCTGCGACGCCGGCTGCACTGGTCGACCTGGAGACGCCGACACCAACACCGCGCCCGAACCAGCCACTACCAGCGCCGAGAAGCCATCCCAGCATGAACATCACGAACTCCGGCTGTCGTACTAGGGGTTCCGCCCGGGCGCAAGCGCCGCCTCGAGGATGAACACATCACTCCCGGTTGCCGCCGTACTGGTGAGGTCGAAGCCGGCCGTCGCGAGCAGCGAGCGGTACTCGTCCGTCGTACGTTCTTGACCGCCGGCCATGACGAGCATGGTGAGATCGGAGAACGCGGTCCGAACCGGGTCCGGTGACTCGTCCAGCAACTGCTCCACCAACAGCAGGCGACCGTGCCCCGGCATCGACCGCCGGCAGGTGCGCAGGATCTCGACCGACTCAGCGTCCGGCCAGTCGTGGATCACCGACTTGAGGAGGTAGGCGTCCCCGCCCTCCGGGACAGCATCGAAGAAGCTGCCTCCCACTACTCGGCAGCGCTGCGCCACACCGGCGGCCGACAGCAACTCGTGCGCGCCGGCCACGACATCGGACTGGTCGAAGAGCACGCCGTTGACCGAGGGGTAGCCCGACAGAACGGCCGCCAGCAGCATCCCCCGGCCGCCGCCGACGTCGACGACAGTGCCGAACCGACCGAAGTCGTAGGCCTCGACGACCGCATCGGCCACCGCCCGGGACAGATCTGTCATGGCCGCAGCGAAGATCGTCTGCTCGTCAGGGTGCTTGGCAAAGTAGGCCCAGACCGGCTCCCCGTGGACAGCCTCGAACGCGTTCTCACCCGTGCGAATGCTGTGCTCCAGCGAGGCATACGCCTGCCAGTGGTGCTGCCGGCCGACGGCGCGCGCCCAGCCTGCGACCGAACGCGGCGCATCGATCCGGAAGGCGTCACCAAGTTCGGTGTTCGCGAACCTCTCGCCGTCGCTGACATACAGCCCGACCGTGACCAGCGCGCGCATCAGGCGGGTCAACGAACCTGGGTCCGCTCCCGTGGCCTCGGCGAGCTCAGCTGCGGTCTTCGGACCGTCTGCGAGCAGGTCGCTCAGCCCAAGGCTCGCTGCGACGTGCACCGCCTGCGACACCTGGTATCCGGTGACCAGGCGGTGTAGTTGCCGGGAAGCGTCCATGGGCTCACGCTATGCAGCAGCCGCCGGCATCGCATCGGAAAGATTGCCCATCTCGCCGGCGTCGGTCGTGCGTAGATCTGTGTATGGCCGCAGCCTCAAGCTCGGTCACCTGCGCGACCGCTGCTCGTTCTGGGCGGCGGCCTGACAGCAAGGAGCCGGCCGGAGGGGATGCTCCGGCCGGCTCCTGTGCTGCGATCGTCAACGGGCGGCTCGTTCGATTACGTCGGTCACTGCGGCAGGCTGCGACACTGCGACCAGGTGGGAGGCGCCGTCGATCTCGATCTTCTTGGCGCCCGCGCGGGTGGCCATGAACCGCTCCGCGGCCGGCGCGATCGCCTTGTCGCCGGTCGGGATCACGGCGTACTTCGGCAGCGCCGCCGGCGCGGTCTCCTGGATCGGCTCGGAGAAGGCCGCGGCCGCGACCGGACGCTGTGCGGCCAGGAAGACCGCTCCCTGTCGGGCCGGGATGTCGGCCGCCAAGATCGGGCCGGCAGTCTCCGGCTTGAGCGCCAGGTCGACGCCGCCGGGGTAGCTGATCACGTTGGTGGTGTCAGGGCCGAGCTCGCTGCCCGGGAACTGCGAGTTCAACGCTCCCAGCGTCTCCCCCGCCTCCGGGATGAACGCGGCTACGTAGACCAACGACTTCACACCTGCTGTGTCGGCCAGCTCGCTGACCAGCGCACCGCCGTACGAGTGACCGACCAGCACCTTCGGCCCGGGAATCGTGGCCAGCACGCCGCTCAGGTACGACGTGTCGGACGCGATCCCCCGCAGTGGCACGGCCGGGGCCACGACGTTGTACCCGTCACGCTGCAGCCGGCTCGTCACGCCGGACCAGCTCGAGCCGTCAGCGTACGCCCCGTGCAACAAGACGATCGTCGGCTTCTCCACTGCTTGCGTGCTCTGCGCCTGGGTGGTTTCCGACGCCTGCGCAGTCGTCGCGCCCGCCAGCAGCAGACCGGCGCCGGCCGCGGCGACCAGCAGATTCCGGGTCTTGCTCGTCAACTTGGACATCTGTCTTCCAATCCTCGAAGGGTTCCTTGCCACCACAGTCCGTCTGCGGTTGACACGTCACCCCAGGGGAAACCACTGGTCCACCACCTGGTGGCACACCACTCGACCCCACACCAGGGACTGTCCCTGGGGCGAGGCGCCGTACGGCGAAGCATCGTGAAGGCATGACCGAATCGATGACCTACTCCCGGACCGGCGCGACCGGCCGGGATCAGACGCACACGTTGTTCGCGCAGACCATGCAGTACGTCGCCATGACCACCGGACTCTTCGCCCTGGGGGCGTACCTCGGACGCGACCTGCACGGTGGTGTCGGCATCCTCGCCTTCATCGCCGCCTTCGGAGCCCTGATCGCCCTGCAGTTCGCGGTCCAGAAGTCCACCGGCCGGGCTGTCGGACTTCTCGCCGGCTTCGGTCTGCTGATGGGTCTGGCCGTCGCACCGACCCTTGCCTTCTACGCAAGCGTTGACCCGGAGGCGCTATGGGAGGCCGGCGGCGCGACCGCCTTGTTCGTAGCCGGCTTCGGCGCCGCCGGCTACGCCACCCGCCGCGACCTGTCGGCCGTCGCCCGGATCAGCTCGTGGGGCGTGCTCGGACTGATCGCGTTCGGCATCGTCCTGATCTTCGTCCAGATCTCCGGCGGAGCCCTGATCTACTCCCTCGTCGGCCTGGTCCTGTTCGCCGGCCTGATCGCGTTCGACTTCCAGCGGCTTCGTCAGTCCACCGACCTCGCCTCGGCACCCCTGCTGGCGGCGTCGATCTTCCTCGACATCCTGAACGTCTTCCTGTTCTTCCTGCAGATCTTCACCCGGGACAGCCAGTCGTGACGGCCCCGTCAGTAGCGCTGGTGGGCGGGGACGAAGGTGTTGGTGCTGAGAGCTTCCTCGGCGCGGATGATGTGCATGATGGCGTTGATCATGGCCAGGTGGGTGAACGCCTGCGGGAAATTGCCGAGGTGGCGGCCGCTCAACGGGTCGATCTCCTCGGCGTAGAGGCCCAGCGAGCTCGCGTAGGACAGGAGCTTCTCGCAGAGCGCGGTGGCTTCGTCCAGTTCGCCGATCTCGACGAGCGCCGACACCAGCCAGAACGAGCAGATCGTGAACGTTCCCTCGGCGCCGTGCATCCCGTCGTCGGTCTCCGAGACGCGGTAGCGCAGCACCATGCCGTCCTCGGTGAGCTCGTCTGCGATGGCTCGCACGGTCGCGCGGACCCGCGGGTCGTCAGCCGGCAGGAACCGCAGCAGCGGGACGAGCAACAACGAGGCATCGAGGGTGGTAGCGCCGTACCGCTGAACGAAGACTCCCCTGTCGTCGACGCCATTGGCGCAGATGTCGGCAGCGATCTCCTCGGCGACCGCCTGCCAGTCATCGGCGAAGCCGGGCTCGTCGTGCAGCCGGGCGAGCTTGGCGCCGCGATCCATCGCCACCCAGCACATCAGCTTGGACGAGGTGAAGTGCTGCGGTTCACCGCGTGATTCCCAGATCCCGTGGTCGGGCTCGCGCCAGTGCTTCGCCGCCGCCTCGGTCTGCTGCTTGAGGAACGGCCACAGGCTTTCGGTCACCTGGTCGCGCGTCCTGGCGTGCAGGTAGATCGAGTCGAGGATGGCTCCCCACACGTCGTGCTGGCGCTGCAGGTAGGCGGCGTTGCCGACCCGGATCGGTCGCGCGCCCTCGTACCCGGTCAGGTGATCGAGGATCTTCTCGGGCAGTTCGCGTTCGCCGCCGATGCCGTACATGATCTGGATGTCGTGCTCGCAGTCACACATCTCGGTGAGGAACGAGAAGAAGTCGTTCGCCTCGCGATCGAGCCCGAGCGTGTACAGGCCCCAGAGCGTGAACGTGGAGTCGCGGACCCACGAGTAGCGATAGTCCCAGTTCCGCTCACCGCTCGGCGTCTCAGGCAGGGACGTCGTCGCGGCGGCGAGCAGTGCACCGGTCGGCGCGAAGGTAAGGCCCTTCAAGGTGAGTGCGCTGCGCACGAGATAGCTGCTCCACGGGTGATCCGGGAACACGCCGACGTTGATCCACTGCCGCCAGTACTCGGCCGTCTTCTCCATCCTCCCGAGCGCCTCCGCCCAGGTCCGCGGCGGCGACAGGACCGACCACGAGAGCGCCACGAACGCCGTGTCGCCCTGCGACATCCGCGTCCTGGCCTGGGCGGTTCGGCCCTCCAGACCGAGGCGGAGATCGGTCGTCAGTTTCAGCGTGACCTCGTCGTCCAGGTCGGGGCGGACGGCCACCGCCTCGCCGTACCCGGGACCGTCGTACCGCCAGCTTGCGTCCCGGCGGCCGTACCCGAACATCGGTTCGCACACCATCGACAGATCCACTGCGCCGCTGACGCATTTGACGGTCCGCAGCAGGCAGTGCTCGGCGTCGTAGTCGGTCGGCGTACGGCGGTGCGTCCGGGAACGCTCGGAGACGTTGTGCCACGGCCCCATCAGCAGGGCATCGCGGACGATCAGCCAGCCAGTCGGTGATTTCCACGTCGTCTCGAGCATCAGGCTGCCCGGCAGGTATCGACGTGCCGCCGGCACCTGTACGCCGTACGGACCGAGCCGGAAGCTCCCCGCAGCCCGATCGAGAATCGCCCCGAACACGCTCGGCGAGTCGTGCCGCGGCAGGCACATCCACTCCACCGCACCGCTAGGCGCAATCAAGCAGTTGGACTCGCAGTCCGACAGGAACGCGTAGTCGGCGATCGGTGGATGAGCACTCCGCCGCGGCATCGGAGGCAACCCACCGGACACGGCACCGGTCCGCATCAGGGATTCAGGCATGGCCAGCCCTCCTCGTCCGCCCTCCAACCATCATGACCGAGAACACACGCGGTGCCACCAGGCCGTACGACGAGTGACCCGGCCGCAGCGTCAAGCGCTTGGGGCAGACCAACCGGCGTGCTCGACCGCCCAGGTCAGGACGTCGTCAGCGATCTTCTCCCACCCCTTCTGCGCGGGCAGCAGGTGCGCCATCCCCTCGTACTCCTTGACCTCGGTGATGGTCTTGGACGACTTGTAGTGCTTGGCGTTGGACCGCTGCACGCTCGGCGGCATCAGGTGATCCTCGCCGCCGGAGACGAACAGCAGCGGCGCCCGGTCGTCGTTGTGGTAGTTGACCGCGACGTCCTGCGGGCCGGGCTCGAAGTTCGCGAGCACGCTGTTCCAGAAGATCCGCCCGGAGGCCGGGACGTGGTACCGCCGGGAGAGCTCGAGAGACTCTTCCTCGGTGAAGGTGTTGGCGAACGTGTACTTCCACTGCTCGGGCGTCAGGGCGACCGCCTTGTGCCGGTTCGCCGGGTTCCTCAGCACCGGGAACGTCGCCTTGAGCTGGGACAACGGGATGACGCGCACGCCCTCGGTCGCCGCCGAGTTGATCGCCACGCCCGCGGCGCCGTACCCGCGGTCCAGCAGGACCTGCGTGAACGCACCACCCGCCGAGTGACCGATGATGATCGGCGGCTCGTCGAGCGCGCCGACCACCGACTCCAGGTGCGAGAGGATCGCCGGCGCCGTCACCTCCTCGATCGGCGTCGGGTCGGCGTTGAGGGCCTCGACCCCCACCTCGAACCCCGGGTAGGCGGGCGCGATGACGTTGTACCCGGCTCGCTGATAGCGGTCGATCCAGTGCTCCCAGCTCCGCGGGGTCACCCAGAAACCGTGAACGAGAACGATGGTCTTCACGGGAGTGCTGTCCTTTCGGCGAGGAATTCGATCTGCTGGCTAGTCCGGGCAGCTCGCCGGAACGTGACACGCACGGCTCCCGTGGCCGGGGCCGGATCCCGTGGTTCGCCGACCACGGGTTCGCCCACGGATCAGCCGTGGCGCGACGGCGCCTGCTGTGACGGAACGTGAAGGGGAAGACATTCCCACAGCGGAGGAAGGCCGGAAGTGAAGGAGAACCTGTCGGACCTCGACGAGGCGCTGGCGACGTTCGTCGAGATGCGGTCCCGGCTGATGGCGATCGCGTACCGGATCCTGGGAAGCACCAACGAGGCCGAGGACGTCGTCCAGGAGACCTGGCTGCGCTGGCAGCGGACCGACCGCACGGTGGTCGCGAACCCCAACGCGCTGCTGTCGACCATGACCGTCCGGCTCGCCATCAACGTCAGCCAGTCCGCCCGGCGGCGCCACGAGACCTTGGTCGACCGGTGGACCTCCGACGCGACCGATGCGAGCGACGACCCCGGAGCACAGGCCGAGCGTCGCGAAGCGGTCGAGGAGGCAGTGCAGCTGATGATGGCGAGACTCACTTCGAGTGAGCGTGCCGCCTACGTGCTCCGGGAGGCGTTCGGCTATCCGTACCGGCAGATCTCGGAGCGTCTCCAGGTCGGAGTGGCCAACGCCAGGCAGCTGGTCAGTCGCGCCCGGGCGCACCTCGCCGCAGGCCCACAGACGCTAGCGAACTCGGCCTCCCACGAAGCCCCTCGGCGCCCACCGGCTTGACGATCCGGACCCGTACGTCGCCGACCTCGGCCGGCACCGTGATCCACCGGTCGTCGACGACCGGCTTGTCGATCGGAGCGGCCTGGAGGTCGTCCCGGACCTTCCGGGCCCCCTCGCGATGTGACGCTGCTACCCGGACAGCGAGGGAGAAGTTGCCTTGAGCAAGCACATGGCCGGCGATTCCTCCAGACGGGTCAGATCTCCTCCGGGGCCGGGGCGGCCTTGCCACGCCGGTTGAGCAAAGCGGCTCCGTCGACCACTTCGACCGCGACATTCGGCCGGTCGACGGCGAGGGTCAGTACATGGCCGGGAGCTGGTGGCGGGAGTTCGTGGACTGCCAGGCCGGATCCCCCGCCCGCCTTGAAGCGGGCTTCACCGATCGTCCAGGCGAGCACGTCCGCCTTCGGTCGTCCGTCCAGTCGCTCGACGTCGACGCCGACCCGGCCGCCACCGACGAGGATGGCCACTGCGACCACCTGGCCACTGTGTGACACCGACGCGTCGAGATCTGCGCCCAGTACGGACGGCCGGCCATGCCCGCGGCCGCAGTCGGCACAAGTCCGGTCCACTGTCAGCTCAGCGGGGGCAACGCCGAGCAGCGAGCCGGCGGCGGCTCGCAGGAGCGCGGCGCCGAGCAGCATCCGGCCGCGATCGGCCTCGCCTGCGCAGCGGGCCACCCGCGAGCGCTCCTGATCGTCGAGCAGGTCGAGGAGCCCGACGTCCGCCGCGACCAGACCGACGGTGAAGACCGTCACGATCGCAGGTTGTTGAGCAGTCACGAATTCTTAGGTTAGCCTCACCTTGTGTCCCCCTCGCAAGCCCGGCTGGCGGCCGGAGCCGTTCTGGTGTCCGACACCGCAGAGACGGGCCGCCCAGCCATCGTCGATGCGACCGGACCGTTGAGCTATCGCGCGCTGACCGAGCGTGTCGATGCGCTTGCTGCCAGCCTTCCCGCCGTTCACACTGGGCGTCGGCTCGTGCACGTTCCGCTCGCTGCAGAACGCGATCTGGTGCTCGGCTACCTCGCCGTCCTCAAGGCTGGCCACGTCGCGCTGGTCACTCCGGCCGAGCATGCCTCGATCACCGCCACCTATCCGCCGGACGTCTGGCTTCGCGACGACGGGACTTTCGCCGGCGCATCCGGCGGGCCGCTGGACCACGACGTCAGCCCTCAGCACGAACTCAACCCGGACCTCGCTCTGCTGCTGAGTACGTCGGGGAGCACCGGCTCACCCAAGCTCGTGCGGCTCAGCCACGCCAACCTCCTCAGCAACGCGGATGCGATCGTCGCAGCGCTGTCGATCAGCACCGACGACCGGGCGGTCACGTCGCTCCCGCTGCACTACTGCTTCGGTCTCTCGGTCCTGCA
This sequence comes from Kribbella sp. NPDC050124, assembly GCF_044460355.1. Taxonomy (NCBI): domain Bacteria; kingdom Bacillati; phylum Actinomycetota; class Actinomycetes; order Propionibacteriales; family Kribbellaceae; genus Kribbella; species Kribbella sp. NPDC050124. Next base: position 98,484 of record NZ_JBITJU010000015.1, on the reverse strand, counting down.
CGCCCAGCTCAGAGCCGGCGCGACCGCGGTCCTGTGGCATGGACCGGTAACCGACTCCGCCTTCGCCGATGAGCTGCGCAGGAACCGGGTCACCTTGTTGCCTGCTACACCACATGTTGTCGACTTGCTCGACGTACAAGGAGTCCTGGACGACCTGCCGTCACTACGGCTGCTCGCCCAGGCCGGTGGCGCCCTGCCGCCCGCTCGGGTACAAGAGCTGGACGCGCGCGGCCGCGTCGGCGGCTGGGGCCTGGCCGTCATGTACGGACAGACCGAGGCAACCGCCCGGATGGCGGTGCTGCCGCCGGAACTGGCCGGTCAGTACCCCGACGCCGTCGGATGGCCCATCGCCGGCTCGACGTTCCGGTTGGACCAGACCGATATCGAGCAGCCCATCGAGGGGGACGGCCCGGTCGGGGAACTCGTGTTCACCGGTCCCGGGGTCATGCTCGGGTACGCCGACCACCCCGACGACCTCGCACTCGGCCGGATGCACACCGAGCTGCGTACCGGCGACCTGGCCCGGATCGACGGTGACGGTCTGGTCCGGATCGTCGGGCGGCGATCCGACTACGTGAAGATCATGGGCATCCGGATCGACCTCGGCCGCGTCGAGCGCGCGCTGCGTGCCGACGGCATCCCGTGTTGCGTCACCGGTACCGACGAACAGCTGCAGATCACTTACCGGGCCTGCGGACAGGAGCCGGAAGCGATCCAGCACCGGGCCGCGTCGGCCTCCGGCCTCGGCATGTCCGTGGTCTCGGTCCACGAGGTCGCCGACCTCCCGCTGCTGCCGAACGGCAAACCGGACCGCCGCGCCTGTGCCGCACTGCACACCGCCCGCGAGGACATACCTGCCACCGCGGGAGACTCGTTCGCCGCGGTCGCGAACGTCCTCGCTCCACTGATCGGCCGTCGCGAGATCGATCCGGACCGATCGTTCGCGGAGCTCGGTGGCGACTCGTTCAACCATGTCGCGGCGTCTCTCGGGCTGACCCGGCTTCTTGGCCGGCTGCCGACCGACTGGCACCACCGGCCGGTCCGCGACCTGGTCGAGCTCGCCGCTCGACGACCGGTCAGGCATGCGCTCACCCAGCAAGTCGAGACGACCGTGCTGCTGCGCGGTGCGGCCGTCATCACCATCTGTGGCAGTCATGTCGGACTGTTCCGGCTCGCCGGCGGCGCGCACATCCTGCTCGCTGTCGCCGGCTTCCTCTTCGCCCGGTACGTCCTCACTGCACAGGAAACGGCCGACCGGGTACGACGAACCACGCGGGCTGCGATCGGCATCGCCGTACCCGCGGTCGTGGTGGCCGCGGTGATGGTCTTCGGATTCGGGTCCATCCACTGGTCGAACCTGGCGCTGGTGCACTGGCTGGTGCGACCGGGCGACATCAACATCTTCTGGTTCGTGGAAGCCCTGCTGCTGGTGTCGGTGATCACGACCGTGGTGCTGGCCGTTCCGCGCGTGCGGGCAGCGTACGCCGCCGACCCCTGGCGCACCGCGATGGTTGCACTCGCCGTCCTGCTGGTTCCCCGCTACCTCGTACTCGCGGTGTTCGACGGCCCGGTCCGGGGCCTGCCGGGCACAGTCGCCTGGTTCTTCGTCGCCGGCCTCGCGATGGCCGTAGCGGACAGCACGCCACGCCGGCTGATCACCGCTGCCGTCGCGGCGCTGGCGACGATCGGCTTCTTCCCGTCGTGGGACCGCAACCTGACCATCCAGGCCGGGCTCGTCCTGCTCGCCTTCCTGCCGACCGTGCCGGTCCCGCGCCTGCTCGTCCGGCCGCTCGGCGTCCTGGCCGCTGCCTCGTTGCAGATCTATCTCGTGCAGTTCCAGGTCTTCGCGTTCTTCGACACCCCCGACGCCCAGTTCGCCGCGGCGATCGTCGCCGGACTCGTGTTCTGCGCAGTCAGCACCTACGCGCTGCGCCGGCTGCCGTTGCCGAACCCGGCCGGCGGCACCTTGATCCGCCGTCATCGGACGGCGATGCACCCTGTGAGAGAGGACTGACCATGCGTCGACGCACGTTCCTGAGTGGCCTCGGAGCCCTTGGGGCGATGGGCCTGGTGGGGTGCGGGTCGAAGTCCAAGGCCGGAGAGTACGTCGCCGACCCCGGATCGCTGCAGGTGTACTCCTCGCAGCACGAGAACCTGACGAAGGCGTGGGTCGAGGCCTTCACCGCATCGACCGGTATCAAGGTGCAGATCCGCAAGGGCTCCGACTCCTCGATGGGTCACCAGATCGTGGCGGAGGGGTCCTCCTCCCCGGCCGACGTGTTCCTGACCGAGAACAGCCCGGCCATGACGCTGGTCGAGCGCGCCAAGCTGCTCGCCCCGGTCGAGGACGCGACCCGCGCGCAGGTGCCGGCCAACCTCGTTCCGTCCTCGAAGGCCTGGACCTCGATCGCCGCCCGGTCCACGGTGCTGGTCTACAACCCGTCCAAGCTGGCCCAAACGGACCTGCCGAAGTCGCTGATGGAACTCTCCGGACCGGAGTGGAAGGACCGCTGGGGCTGTGCTCCGGGCGGCGCGGACTTCCAGGCCATCGTCGCCGGAATGCTCGCCGGTCAAGGTGAGCAGAAGACGACCGAGTGGCTCGACGGCCTGAAGACCAATGCGCGCGCCTTGCAGAACAACATCGCTACGATGAAGTCGGTCAACGCAGGCGAGATCCCGTGTGGGGTGATCTACCACTACTACTGGTACCGCGACCAGGCCGGCACCAAGGAAGGCAGCGGCAACACCGCCCTGCACTACTTCCGCAACCAGGACCCAGGCGCCTTCGTGTCGCTGTCCGGTGGTGCAGTGCTGGCCGGCTCGAAGAAGCCCGCCGAGGCGCGCAAGTTCCTGGCCTACGTCACCAGCAAGGAAGGCCAGAAGGTGCTCGTCGACTCCCAGTCGATGGAGTACGCGGTCGGCACCGGAGTCGCTTCCGCGCCCGCCCTTCCGCCGCTGAACACCCTGCAGGCACCACCAGTCGACCCGTTCACGCTGAACTCCGACGACGTCAGCAGACTGATGACCGATGCCGGCATCCTCTGACCTTCACACCGACACGGTCGCGCAGTACGACGTGACGTCGCTCGGCGCGCCCGTCGTCCGGGCGACACGGCACGCTCGGCCCCCGTGGCTCGTGCTCGTGGCCGCCGTACTGGTTGCCGTCTTGCTGTTGGCGCCGGTGCTGGTGGTGTTCGGTCAGGCCGCGTCTGCCGGTGCCGCGGAGGCCTCGAGGCTCCTCTTCCGGCCGAGGACGGCCGAACTGCTCCGGAACACTCTGCTGCTGCTCGCCCTCACGGTTCCCATCACGGTGGTCCTCGGCTGTGGCGCGGCCTGGCTGGTGGAGCGAACAACGCTGCCCGCCGCCGGTGCCTGGCGCACGTTGCTGCTGATGCCACTGGCTATCCCGGCATTCGTCAGCAGCTACGCGTGGACCTCGGTCCTGCCATCGGTCCAAGGACTCGGCGGCGCCGTGTTCGTCACCGCCCTCGCCTACTACCCGTTCGTGTTCCTCCCAGCGGCCGCGCTGCTCCGCGCGCTCGACCAAGGACACCTCGACGCCGCTCGCTCACTCGGGGTCTCCGGGCTGGGCGCGGTGTTCCGAGTGGTGGTTCCGCAACTGCGACCGGCAGTCGCCGGCGGTGCGCTACTGGTCGCGTTGCACTTGCTCGCCGAGTTCGGCGTGTTGCAGATGATGCGGTACCCGACGTTCACGACATCGATCCTCCAACAGTTCGCGGTCGGGTTCAGCAACGCCGCCGGCAGCCTCCTGGCCGCAGTACTCATCGTGCTGTGTCTTGGCCTGCTTGTCGTCGAGATCCCGCTTCGCGGCCGGAAGCGGATCGCCCGCCTCGGCCCTGGCGCGCGGCAGCGGCCTGTTGTGCACCGGCTCGGTGCCTGGACCGTTCCGGCTCTCGGCGCCACCGCGGTACTGGTCGGGCTGGCGGTGGTCGTGCCCGCCGTGATCGTGCTGCGCTGGCTGGAGCGGGCGATCGTGGACAGCGCGGTGGATGCCGGATCGTTGCTCGCGGCAACCGGTTCGAGCATCGGTCTCGCCTTGCTCGCCGGGCTGGCGACAACCGTCGCCGCGTTGCCAGGGGCCTGGCTGCTGCACCGGTACCCGTCCCGACTGGCTGTGGCGCTCGAACGCGTGACCTATGTGGCGAGCGCTCTCCCCGGCGTGGTGATCGGGCTCGCGCTGGTGACCCTCGCGGTGCAGTGGGCCCGGCCCGTCTACCAGACAGCTGCGCTTGCCGTCGCGGCGTACACCATCCTGTTCCTGCCCCGGGCGATGGTCGCCTGGCGCTCCGGACTGGCCGCTGCGCCGACCGAGCTGATCGAGGCGTCGCGTTCGCTCGGCGTCTCGGGCCCAGGTACCTTTGCCCGCGTGGTCCTCCCGCTCGTACTCCCCTCCGCGCTGACTGGGTTCGTGCTCGTCTTCCTCGCGACGGTGACCGAACTGACCGCCACCCTGCTACTCGCCCCGACCGGGACCGAGACCCTGGCGACCGCGTTCTGGTCGGCGAGCGACGAGCTGGACTACGTGGCGAGTGCGCCGTACGCCGCGGCGATGATCGCCCTCTCCGCCCCGCTCACCGTGCTGCTGCGCCGGCAGATCCTGGACCGCCGATGACCAGCGCCGGCATCACCATCAGCGACCTGACCGTCGGGTACGGCGGCCCACCGGTACTCGACCAGGTCAGTCTCCAGGTCCGCCCGGGCGGCACCACCGCCGTACTCGGGCCGTCCGGTAGCGGCAAGACCACCCTGTTGCGTGCGCTGGCCGGCTTCGTCCGCCCGGCGCAAGGCCGGATCGAGATCGGCGGCAAAGTCCTGACCGACGGTCAGATGCTGGTCGCACCGGAACGTCGCGGGATCGGCTACGTCCGCCAGGACGGCGCGCTCTTCCCGCATCTCGATGTCACCGGCAACATCCTGTTCGGGCTCCCCCGCCCCGATCGCCGCCGTGCCACCCAGGTCGGCTCGCTGCTCGAACTCGTCGGACTGTCTCCGGACCTTGCGCGGCGCCTGCCCGACGAACTGTCCGGCGGCCAGCAGCAACGGGTCGCGCTTGCCCGGGCGCTGGCCCGCGAACCCGCCGTCGTACTCCTCGACGAGCCCTTCTCGTCCTTGGACACCGCCCTGCGCGCCGCAACCCGGGAAGCAACCCTCACGGCCCTGGCCGAGCGGGGCGCCACCACCATCCTCGTCACCCATGACCAGGCTGAGGCCCTGTCCTTCGCCGATCAGGTGGCGGTGATGCTCGACGGCCGATTCGCCCAGATCGGCAGCCCCGCCGAGGTGTACGACGCTCCGGCGACACCCGAGGTAGGCGCGTTCCTCGGCGACACGATGCTGTTGCCCGGCCTTGCCGACGGGCGCGTCGTCGACTGCGTCCTCGGCAAGATCGAACTCGCCCAACCGGCGACCGGGGAGGTGCTGGCGATGATCCGGCCAGAGCAGCTCGAGCTCGTCGCTCCGTCAGGTCTGGCCGCGCGCGTGGTCTCGGTCGCCTACCACGGTCCGGACGCCATGGTTCGCCTCGACCTCACCGACACCACGACTCGCCTCGTTGCCCGCGTCGCCGGTCACAGTGCACCTCAACCAGGCGAGCTGGTCGGCGTCGCCGTACCGGGGCAAGTCCGCACGTTCCCGAAGACCGGCTGAGCCACTCTCAGGTCAGTTCGCCGACCGGGAGTGGCGTTGGCAGCGTGTTGCTCGCAGGTGCCAGTGGGCAGGTCCACAGCGGGCTGTAGGCGCACGACGGGTTGTAGGCGAAGTTGAGGTCGACGACGAGCGACCCCTCGCGGAAATCGCCGCCCAGGTCCGCACCCTTGACCGTGTCCAGCAGATAGCGGCCGCCACCATAGGTGCGGGAGCCGGCGAGAGCGTCCTTGACGGGCACGAAAACGCCACCGCCGTACGACTCGAGCCACCACACGTCCAGGTCCCCGACCTGCGGCAGATGGAGCACGCCGACGCGGGTGAAGGGAATCACGCCATCGGTTGCCGAAGGCACCTCCCATCGCACCGCTTCCACGTCCGTGTCGACCGCGACCTCGAATCGCAGCTGCGGCCGGTAGTCGCCGATCTCGAGGCGCGACGCCTCGCGTTCCTCGACGGGCACCGGCGATGCGGGATGCGTCGCGAGCAGCTCAGCTCTCCCGGCGCGCCAGATCGCATGCGCCTCGACCGGGTCAGTCGCCTCGCGCACGTCGCCGTACAACGCGAACACCCGCCGCCGCCAGTCCGCAGTCTCCAACGCCGATCCCCCGACCTGCTGATTCACACCGGCCCCTTCCTCTCCGTCCATCCCGACAGTACGACGTCACTCAACCGGGACTGTCGCGGTACATCGTGTACTCCGCCGCACCGGGTGGCGTCTTGAGAATCCAGGGATCTTCCGGCGGATCCCAGGCAGTGATCTCGCCCCAGTCGATCTCGTCGCCGGCCTGTGTCCGTTCGTAGATTCGCCCGCCCAGTCGTCGCTCCAACACCACCGCGGCCGGGTCCTGTAACCCACCTCGTTACCGCATCGGTCACGCGCTTACGTACTGGCGGGCGGGTTGTCGGTCGGGCGATCGGTGAGGAAGCGGCTCGGGTCTCCGCCGGCGCTCGCGGCTGAGCTCAGCCACGCTTGGAGCCCATCGGGATCGCGGCGTTCGAGTTCCTGCAGGCACAGGTGCCTCGCCATCACGATTCGAACCCGAGCGGAGGCTGTCGGTGCCTGGTTCAGCGCAACGTAGCTCTCGCGCCATTCGCGACACAGCTGGCTCGTGCTCACTGCGGCGTACTCGTTGGATTGCCCTCGTACGTCGCCGATGCGCAGGATGCGGACGTACCAGGCAACAACAGGCGGAGCGCTGCCACCGAGAAGCAGAACCAGCAACAGAGCAGCCGCGTGCAGAACCATGGCGAAGGCAGCTACTGACACAACTGCCACGCCTCCTGCCAACCCCAGCATCACTGCTCGAACCCACGGGAGACCATTCTTCGGCCTCCCCTCGGCTTCGGACAGCCAGCCGACGATCAACATGAACCCAGTGGCGAACGCGAACATTCCGGCGAGCGCCCACACATCAGCGCTGAGGACGACAACGCCGAGAAGGACACCACTGGTCACGAACACACCGCAGGCGATCCACCAGCAGACCCGGTATGCCCTCACGATGCCGTCACCGCCGGCTCACACTCCATCGCGAGCGGCGGCGACACCTGCCGACTTGGCGCAGTTGGCGCAGCGGTAGGCAGCGTCGTACCGCGAAGATCATCGGCAGGATCGTCGACCGTCAAAGCGGGATGGTCCAAGCGAACCAAGGTGTGCGCTGAGGTGTTCACGGCTCCTCCTTCGATGTCGTGTCATCGAGGTGGCTCCGGCACAACTCGCTGACGACTCCGACCGCCGATCCAGTGCGAGCTACTCCAGCAGTCGGAGCACCGCACCGGTACCCATCCCCATCGGCGCTACGCCGCGCCACTCACACGCCCGCATGGATCAGCCGAACGAAGCAGCCACACGTCCAAGCGGCCACGCATCGCAGACTATTGTGCTCCGCGCCCTTCGATGCCGTCCTCGGTAGCCTGCGTCACCTGGTCGACGACGCCATCCACCGGCACATCGAAACCAGCAACAGCGTCGACCTGCTCACCAGCAGCGTCGGCATAACCCTGCGCGGTTTCACCAAGGCCAGCAGCAGACTCCGACACCTGGTCGGCGGCATCGCCGACCGGAAGGTCGATGCCGGTCGCGTCACTGACCTTCTCACTGGCGCCCTGTAGCAGTTCAGAGGCTTTGTTCTTCAACATGTCGAACAAGCTCATGCGAAATCCTTCGGCTCAATGGTTACCGGACGTTGCATTGGTAACCCCCAGTGTGACGGCTCCAAGCCACCACACAAGCCAACCCTGCCGGTTCACCACTGCGCAGGAGGAATCCCTTCCCGGTCGCCATCTGACAGATCGCCAGACGTAGGAGTAGGGAGCACCGCCGCGCCGCCTAGGAGCGGACGAGGCGGGCGATGGCGTCGGAGGCTTCTTTGAGTTTGCGGTCAGCTTCGGGGCCGCCGGCCGCGGCGGCGTCGAGGACGCAATGCGCGAGGTGGTCGTCGAGCAGGCCGAGCGCGACGGACTCCAGCGCCTTCGTCATGGCTGAGATCTGGGTGAGGATGTCGATGCAGTACTTCTCGTCCTCGACCATGCGCTGCAGGCCGCGGGCCTGACCCTCGATGCGCTTGAGGCGCCGCAGGTAGGCCTCTTTGTCGTCGATGTATCCGTGCTGTGCCTGTCCAGCCACGCTCACCACTCCTCCCGGTTGCCCGCACACTATCGGGCCGACATCGCACAAGATCTGGGGACCTCTTGCAATTTATAGGGTACCCCCCTAGGGTATGCTCTCGTTCCCCGGACCTCAAGAGGGTCCGGCTCGGGTTAGGTATATACCCCATACCGGTAAGGAGTACTAATGAGTGAGATGGAGTCGCCGGCGTCGTCACGGCGCTGGTGGGCGCTCGGCCTGATCGCCGCCGCGCAGTTCATGGTGATCATGGACACCTCGATCATCGGTGTCGCGTTGCCGAAGATGCAGGCCGAGCTCGGGTTCACCCCGCGCAACCTGTCGTGGGTGTTCAACGCGTACGTCGTGGCGTTCGGCGGCCTGTTGCTGCTGGGCGGCCGGTTGTCCGACCTGCTCGGCGCACGCCGGATCTTCGCGGCCGGCTGGACTGTGCTGCTGGCCGGGTCCCTGGTCGCCGGACTCGCGACCGGAGTCGGCGCGGAACTGGCCGGGCGCGCGATCCAGGGCATCGGCGCGGCGTTGATCGCACCGGCCGCACTGACCCTGCTGATGATGTTGTTCGGTGCGAATCCCCGGGAGCTGACCAAGGCCATCGCGTTGTACGGCGCAGCCGCGCCGGCCGGCGGTACGGCGGGAGTCTTCCTCGGCGGCGTGATCACCGAGTACCTGTCGTGGCCGTGGGTGTTCTTCCTGAACGTGCCGATCGCACTGGTCGCGTTGGTCGCCACACCGGTCCTGATGCCGCGTTCCACCGTACGTCGTGGCTCGGTCGACCTGCTTGGCGCTTTGACCGTGACGGCCGGTCTCGGTGTCGGCGTGTACGCGATCGTCCGCGCGCCCGAGACCGGTTGGTCGGCGGGATCGACGCTGCTGACCGGCGGCGCTGCCGTCGTGCTGCTGGGAGTGTTCGTCGCAGTGCAGGCGAAGCGGCGCCAGCCGCTGATGCGGCTCGGCATCTTCGCGGCGCCGAACCTGGCGGCCGCGAACGTGGCCCAGCTGCTGCTGGGCGCGGCCTGGGTGCCGATGTGGTTCTTCCTGAACCTCTACCTGCAGCAGGTCCTGGGGCTGAGCGCGTTCCCCAGCGGCTCGGCGTTGTTGCCGATGACCACGTTCATCATGCTCGGCATGATCGTCGTCGCACCGAAGCTGATCGCCACGGTCGGCCCGAAGAAGACCCTGGTCGGCGGCATGACGATCCTCACTGTGGGCCTGGCCGGCCTGTCACTGATCCGCGCCGACGGCTCGTTCTGGGCCGACGTACTGCCCGCCTCTCTGATCGCCGCCGCCGGAATGTCGCTGGCGTTCATCCCGAGCCTCGGCATCGCGCTGTCGTCGGCGCGTCCCGAGGAAGGTGGCCTGGCGTCCGGAATCGTCAACACCAGCTACCAGATCGGCTCCGCCCTCGGCCTGGCCGCGATGACCGCCGTCGCCGCCGCGAACGGCGCCGACCTCCTCGATGACGCCGCTGCGCTCACCGACGGATACTCGGCAGCGTTCATCGGCGCCGCAGTGATCGCCGCCGTCGGCGCGGTCCTGGCCGCAGTCACCCTGCGATTCCCCGGCACCAGGCCGCGGACCGACGCGGAGACCACTGCCGTCGACGCCTCGACGCGCCGATGAACTGTGCATCGCTTCCCAGGGCGGCCAACGGCCGCCCTGGGAAGCGGGCGCGACTGGCGGTCCTCACTCCTCGCCACGCTGCACGTCACCGTGTCGAACGGGACCGTGACCACACATCCGCCTGACCATTCATTAAGGTGGGATCGATGAACGCCCAGGACACCAGCGCGCGGCCGGGCCCGATCAGGGCCCTGATCGCCGTGTTCCTGCTGGCTGGGGTGTTCACGATGCACGGCCTGACCGGAAACCACGATGCCTCCGTGGCAATGCCCCAAGCATCGCGTCCGGCCGTGGTCACTACCGACCACTCGAGTCACTCCGTGCCTGAAGCGGTATCCCGCGAGGACGTCACGGTGCGACCGGCTCAAGATGGGCACGGTCACGCCGCGGACGTATGTCTGGCGATGCTCACCGCCCTGGCCCTCGCGATTGTCGGCGCGCTTGCGTTGCGCTGCCTGCGCGCGATGCGGCCAGTGCTACGGCTCGCCACCCAACTCACGCCGGTCGTCATGGGGCCGTCGCCGCCCTGGCTGCAGCCGACCTTGTCGAAACTCTGCGTGCTACGGACCTAGGCCGAGCTCTGCCCACATTCAGGCGAATCGGCCGCCTCACCACGCGCCCTTTGCGCGCTCCGTAGACCTCAAACGACAAGGACACTGACACATGCGACACAACACCTGGAAGCGTGCTGCCTCCACAGCCGTCGTTCTGGTCGCAACCATGGCACTGGCCGCCTGCGGCGACGACTCTGGCAGCGGCTCCATGCCCGGCATGGAACACGGCAGCAAACCCACTACAGCCCCCACCAGCGCGACGACGGCGGCAGCTGAGTTCAACGACGCCGACGTCACCTTCGCGACCCAGATGATCCCGCACCACCAGCAGGCGGTGCAGATGGCGAGCATGGCCGGCTATCAGGCGACCACTCCCGAGGTGAAGCAACTCGCGCTGGCGATCAAGGCTGCGCAGGATCCCGAGATCAAGTTGATGTCGGGCTGGCTCACCAAGTGGGGCAAGCCGGTGCCGTCCCCCGAACACGGCGAGCATGGCGGCGACGAGATGCCCGGCATGATGACCGAGGACGAGATGTCCGAACTCGGCAAGCAGAAGGGCAGTATGTTCGATCGGATGTGGGTCCAGATGATGATCAAGCATCATCAGGGCGCGGTCGCCATGGCCAAGACCGAGCAGACCGCCGGCAAGGATCCCGCCGCGACCGCGCTGGCGAAGAAGATCGAGACCGATCAGAACCGTGAGATCGCGACCATGAAACGGCTGCTCGGGCAACTTCCCGTCAGCTGACCCACGCAATCCGGCAGCGGGCTCTGGGACAGGCCTCTGCGCCCGCTGCCGGCCACCTGGGGACCAGGACGTCATCGGACAAACTGTCCGACTCCATACGGAATACCCCTATGGGGTATTGTGTTCGAGTCGTGAGCCGGACGGGTCAGCCCGCGGCTGACCCGATTCACTGAACGTTGAGAGGACACACCCATGGTGAAGGCCAACCACCACGGCGACGGTCACCCTGCCGCGACCGGCGGGCCCGCGGTCCAGGCAGACTCCTCCGCCGCCCACCACGAGCACGCGACGAAAACCGACGCGGACCACACCGCGCACGGTGCCCACGCAGGCCACGGCCACGCCGGTCATGACAAGCACGCCGGGCACGATCCGGAGATGTTCCGGCAGAAGTTCTGGCTGAGCCTGTTGCTGACGCTGCCGATCGTGGCCACCAGTCACATGGTGATGGACTGGTTCGGCTACTCGCTCGACTTCCCCGGCATCGACTGGGTCGGTCCCGTGCTCGGCACCTTTGTCTTCTTCTACGGCGGCTGGCCCTTCCTGGTCGGCGGCGTCCGCGAGGCCCGCGACCGGGTACCCGGCATGATGTTGCTGATCTCGATGGCGATCACCGTCGCGTACGTCGCGTCGCTCGCCACCAGCCTCGGCGCGTTCGACCTCGACTTCTGGTGGGAGCTCGCCGCCCTGGTCACCATCATGCTGCTCGGTCACTGGCAAGAGATGAAGGCGATCGGCCAGGCCCAGGGAGCCCTCGCAGCTCTCGCGGCTCTGCTTCCGGACGATGCCGATCGCGTCACCGACGACGGCGTGGAGACGGTCTCGATCAGCGACCTTCGCCTCGGTGATGTCGTACTGGTTCGCCCGGGCGCCCGGGTGCCCGCGGACGGCGAGATCGTCGAAGGAGCTGCCGAGCTCGACGAATCCATGATCACCGGTGAGTCCCGCCCGGTCTCGCGAGGTGTCGGCGCCCGGGTCGTGGCCGGCACGGTGGCGACAGACTCCGCGATCCGTGTCCGGGTCGACGCCGTCGGCGAGGACACCGCTCTGGCCGGCATCCAGCGACTGGTGGCCGAAGCGCAGCAGTCGAGCGGTCGGGCGCAGGTCCTCGCGGACCGGTTCGCAGCGATGCTCTTCTACATCGCGACCGCCGCCGCGCTGGTCACGTTCGTCGTCTGGTGGGCACTCGGCAACCTTGACGAGGCCGTCGTACGAACCGTCACCGTCCTGGTGATCGCCTGCCCGCACGCGCTTGGCCTCGCGATCCCGTTGGTGATCGCGCTGTCGACTGCCGTCTCGGCGAAGGCAGGGATCCTGGTCAAGGACCGGCTGGCGCTCGAGCGGATGCGCACCGTGCAGGCTGTGCTGTTCGACAAGACCGGCACTCTGACCAAGGGCGAGCACGTCGTGACCGGTGTCGCCGGGGACGGCGCCGGTGAAGAGCAGGTACTGCGGATCGCCGGGGCCGTCGAGGCCGACAGCGAGCATCCGTTGGCGCGGGCGATCGTCACCGCCGCCGACGAGCGCGGCGGACGAGCGAAGGCCAGCGAGTTCAAGTCGCTCACCGGACGCGGCGTGCAGGCCGTTGTCGACGGCACCAACTACGCCGTTGGAGGACCGGCGCTGCTGCGTGAGCTGGACGCCATGGTGCCCAGCCACCTTCGCGACCGCGCCGAGGAGTGGTCCAAACGCGGAGCAGCCGTGCTCTACCTGCTCAAGGTGGACGGCAAGACCTCGGTGGCCACGGGTGCGGTCGCGCTAGAGGACGAGGTCCGGCCCGAGGCTCGCCAGGCCATCGAGCAACTGCGAGCCGTGGGTGTCGAAAAGATCGTCATGATCACCGGCGACGCAGAGCCTGTAGCCCGTGCGGTGGCGGCCGATCTCGGGTTCCGCGAGGGCGTCGACGAGGTGTTCGCCGAGGTACTGCCGGCCGACAAGGACAAGGCGGTCAGCCAGCTTCAGTCCCGCGGCTTGACCGTGGCGATGGTCGGCGACGGCGTGAACGACGCGCCCGCGCTCGCCCGTGCGGACGTGGGCATCGCGATCGGCGCCGGCACCGACGTCGCCATCGAGTCCGCCGGCGTCGTGCTCGCCTCCTCCGACCCGCGCGGCGTCACCGGCGTGATCCGGCTGTCCAAGGCGTCGTACCGCAAGATGATCCAGAACCTCGCCTGGGCCGCCGGCTACAACGTGATCGCGATCCCCCTCGCGGCAGGAGTCCTGGCCTGGGCCGGGATCACGCTCAGCCCGGCGATCGGCGCCGTACTGATGTCCGCCTCCACCATCGTGGTCGCCCTCAACGCCCAACTGCTGCGAGGCGTCCAGCTCACCCCAGAGCGCTAGCCGCTCCCCCACCGAGAAAGGAACCGATATGTGCACCGACTGTAGCTGCGGCACCGTCGCCATCGAGACCGCAGTGCGAAAGCACTGGACGACAGCAAAGTCCGCGCCGCAGTCGAGGACGCCGGCTACGCGGTGACCCCGGCCTGACCGCACCTGGACAAAACGACCCGCCGGGCTCGCCATGGAAAGGGGTGAGCCCGGCGGGCCTACGCCTTGCAGACCGTCTCGGGGCGCTTTCAGTTCAGCCCGGCGCATCGCGCTGCTCGGAGCGAAGCAGCGATCGCAAGGACGCGATGAGGGCCTCGGGAGCAGCGTCCGACGCCAATCGACCGGCCTCGACTTCATCGGCGGCAGCATGGAGTACGGCGTAGAACGTGGCAACCAGCCAGTCGAGCGACAGATCGCTGCGATAGACGCCGGTACGGCGGCCGCGGGTGATCAACTGTTCGACATGGCGAAATGCCGCGTCGTGATGACTGCGCAACGCCTCGGCGCCCAGGTGGCGCAACGCGGCAGCGCGGACCTTGCGAGAGCGGTCCAGCATCGGCCACGACCTCCGCACCAGCCGTACCAGCGCCTCGTCCACATCACCCGACTCGAGCTCCAAGGCCGACAGCGCCTCGTCGGTCTCGCTGATTGCCTTCAGCACGACGGCCTCGAGCAACGCCTCGCGCGTCGGGAAGTGCGAGTAGAGCGTCGCCCTGGTGACCTGGGCAGCACCCGCCACCTCCTTCATCGCCGGCACGATGCCGGCAGCGAGGAGGTCACGAGTGACGACGATGATCGTCTCCGCGTTCCGTTCGGCGTCCGCTCGACGGCGAACCTGCTCGGTGGCCATCCTCGAAGCCTACGGAAGTCGCCGATGAAGGCGGCCTCAGTGGTGACCGTGGCCGTGTCCGGCGACCGGCGCAGGTTTGCCCGCAGGCACCAACGCGAGAGCGACAGCGGCGCTGACACCGGCAGCGATCGCACTCGCCAGGTAGGCATCGGTGAACCCGGAGATGTCTGCGACCGGGGCCACAGACAAGCTCGCCGCGGCAATGGTCGACACAACGGCGACACCGATGCTCCCGCCGAGTTCGTGGAACGTGTTGACCACACCGGACGCGACCCCGGACTCCGCCGACGGCACGTTGGCCAAGGTGGTCGTCGTCGCCGTCACGAACACCGGCCCGACTCCCAGCGCGGCAAGAACGAAACCAGGCAACACGGCGGTGCCGACACCCTCACCGGGTGAGATCTGCGTCAGTAGACCCGCCCCGACCGCAACCAGCGCGAATCCGCCTGCTGCGACGAGTCGCCCGCCGACGCGGCCGATCAGATGCGCACCAAGCTGCGCTCCTACGGTGATCGCCACTGCGACCGGCAGGAACAACAGCCCGGTTCTCAACGCGCTGTAGTGCAGGACGTGCTGAAGGTACAACGAGGTCAGGAAGAACAGACCCAGCAACAGGCCGGTCGCGACCACCATCAGAACCGCTCCGGACACGACCGGACGGCGAGCAAGCGTCTGCGGCTTCATCAGCGGCATGGCGACTTTGCTCTCGACGACCACAAAGGCGCCGTACCCGATGAGCGCACCCGAGATGGCGGCTATAGTGCCGGTCGACGACCAGCCGGCGTCTCCGGCGTGGACCAAGCCATAGATCAGGGCAGCGGTTGCCGCAGTCACCAGCACCGCGCCCGGCGCGTCGAGGGTCCGTCGCGCGTCGCGCGGTTCGTCAGCACGTACGAGCCACGGAATCAACGCGAGCACGACGACTCCGATCGGCAGGTTGACGAAGAACACCCACTGCCAGCCTGGTCCGGCGGTCAGCAGACCACTCAAGAGGACTCCGATCGCCGCTCCTGCACCACCGATCGCCGCCCAGACGCCCAGGGCCCGGGTGCGATCCCGGCCGTGGAACGTCGTCGTCAGGATCGACAACGCCGCCGGTGACATCAAGGCGGCCCCGACTCCCTGTCCCGCTCGGCCGGCGATCAACACGACTGCATCCCCGGCCATCCCGGCCGCGAGCGACGCCGCCGTGAACACCACGAGCCCCGTCAGCAGCGTGCGCCTCGCCCCGAGCAGGTCGGCCAGCCGCCCGCCGAGGATCATCAGCCCGCCGAAGACGAGCGTGTAGGTGGTCACAACCCACGTCAGCGCCGCACGCTGCAGGCCGAGATCCTCCCCGATGCTCGGCAACGCCACCTGAACCACCGTGATGTCCACGATCAGCATGAACTGCGCGAACGCCAACAGCACCAACGCCCACCACCTGCGTGAGCCGCCCTCCCCCACTGCCACTTCGACCGGTCGATGCCGGTGCACCGAGCTACTCATCCCGCCTCCTAATCTAGACACTCATGTATAGTTTAATACCGTACCTGGGTATCGGGCAAGAGATTTCCGCTGGGAGCACCCGAGGAGTGACACCGTGGCTGACAGAAGCGCTGTGATCGTCGGTGCCGGCATTGGTGGATTGGCGGCGGCCATTGCCTTACACCGACGGGGTTGGGAGATCACTGTCCTCGAGCGGACTCGGGGGTGGGGGCCGACGGAATCTGGAGCACGGTCCGCGCACAGCTCTGGCCCGAGGCCGCGTCTCCGCTCTATGCGGGCTACACCACCTGGCGCTTCATCACCCCACCGCTGCACCTGGAAGCGGAGACGAGTGAGAGCTGGGGACGTGGGGAGCGACTCGGGATCATTCCGCTCAGCGACGGCACCATCTACTCCTACTCGAGTGCGAGCACACCAGCAGGACTCTCGTACGCCGACAACCTCACCGAGCTCCGGCGTCGGTTCGGCAACTGGCACGATCCCGTCCCAGCCCTGCTCGACAGCATTACCGACGATCAGGTTCTGCATCATGACATCTACCGGCTGCCGGCGCTGCGACGCTTCGCCACCGAAAGAGCGGTGCTGGTCGGCGACGCCGCGCACGCAATGACCCCGGACTTCGGTCAGGGTGGCGGCACCGCACTGGAGGACGCCGTCGTGCTGGCCGAAGCTCTGGACGACGGCGCGGACGTGCCGTCGAGCCTCCAGCTCTACGACCACCGACGACGCAAGCGCACACAGACCATCGCCCGCCAGTCGGCCGCGTTCGGCAGGGTCGCACAAGCGTCCGGCCGGATGACCACCGCAATGCGCGACACGTTCGTCTCGCGCACTCCCCCGAGCGTTCTGCTGCGTTCACTGCGCCCGATGCTGACCTGGCACACCTGATCATCGACATGCCTGGGGTGACAGGCGTCTACTATGCAGAATAGTTGCCTTGGGGTCACGCGGAGGGACAGCTGAGCTATGCATCGGTTCCTGGATGGCATCCGCCCCTCGCGACCACTCGCCTCCAGGACCGTTCTGACGATGCCGGCCGACGAGGTCTCCCGGATGCGCACATTGCTTGACAATCCGAGCGCGCGAAGGATGCAGGCATGATCATCGGCCTGACCCTCGTCGGCTCCGCGGCGCTGATGGCGACTGCCGGTGCCTGGCTGCTTCGCCGGTCGACGTGGCCGACACAGGCGCCGCGCCTCGCGATCGTCGCCTGGCACAGCATGGGAGCTTCCGTGCTGCTGTCGTTCGCGCTGGGGTCGGTCGCCCTGGCTGTGCGGCTTCACCCCGAGCGCACCGACCTGGCCGAGCTCTTTCACACGTGCGTGACGAACCTGCACGCGGCCTACGCGACCCCCAGTGGAGCCACCTCGACCACGCTCGCGCTCGCGGCTTTGGTCCTCGTCGCCATCAGGACTGCGTGGGGTGTCGGTACGGCGCTCGGCCAAGGCATCCGGCAATGGCGACATCACCTGCAGATCCTCAATCTGGTAGCCCGGCGCGACGCGCAACTCGATATCCTCGTCCTCGAACACCCGACAGCCGCGGCTTTCTGCGTTCCCGGCCGAGGTCAGAACATCGTGCTCACCAACACGGCATTGGGATTGCTCAGCCGGGACGAACTCAATGCCGTCGTGGCCCACGAGAGGGCACACCTCCGTGGTCGCCACCACCTGCTCGTGGCGCTGTCGCGAGGACTTTCTCGTGCCTTTCCGCGTGTCCCTGTCTTCACCTGGGGCGATGAACACGTCCGCCAACTCGTCGAGCTCGCCGCCGACGACCGGGCTTCGCGTCACCACAGGCGATCCGCGATCGCGAGCGCCATACTCCAACTGGCGGACGACGCGGTGCCCGCAGCGACGCTCGGTCTCGGCAGTGAAGCCGTGCAGCTTCGCCTCGAGCGACTCACCGACCGTCGCGCCGCAATGCGCCGGACCAGACGCGCGGCGCTCTGCCTACTGGTCGCAGCGGTATTCGTCGCGCCGGCCATCGTTGCGGCTGTGCCGGCACTTGTCCTCGCAGGCATGGACTACTGCGGACTCCGCTGACGCCTGCCATCTGGGCGGCCACTCAGGCCGGTGAGCGGCGGCGTACGGCGAAACGCGTGACACCGCGAGGCTTGTACACCGACAGGACGACCGCCACCAGGAGCAGGGCAACGGCGGCCACGCCGTGCACAACGGGCGACGGGTCTCTGGTGCTCAGCAACTCAACGGCGGACAAGGACGAGTCCCGGCCGAGGGCGGCCAAATAGCCAAGGGTCTGCATGTAGAGCAGCAGCACGCCGGTGGCCGCCACGTTCATCACGAACTTGACCAGCACCCAGTAGTGCCGGAGCAGACCCCAAGCGCTGCCGAGCGCCTGAACGACACCACTGATCAGCGACACGACACTCAATGGCACAAGGATCCACCAGCCGATCATCTCCATCGAGATGTAACACGCCCGAACCACCGTGGCGTCATTGCTGGTCAGGGCAATGACAGCGAGCGCCAGTACGGTTGCGACTCCGCCCAGCCAGCCGACCGATGACGTCACATGGGTGGTGAGCACGAACTTGCGGACGGACGGAGGCATCCTCACGATCGGACTACGCCTGTGACCGTGGGTTGACTGTTGTTCAGATGCCGGCCGGGCCCATGTCCACCGGCGAGCATCAGAATCAGAGCCAGGACGAGCACCGCCAGCGCCAGCAGCCCGAACACCTTCACCCACCTGGGCACACCAGCAGCAGAGTCGTGCGGATCAGGAGCCGGTTCGCGATCGGCCATCACGGTGTCCTTTCAGGTAGAGGTGTTTTTACAATACACTCTGTCTCGCTCAGCACAATCCGTCGTACCGTGGCGAGCTGTAGACTTCGACCTGTGCCGAGACTGTGGAGCGAGACGATCGACGAGCACCGCCGCGCGGTTCGCGAGGCGACCCTCGATGCCACCGCCGAGCTGATCGCCCACCACGGGCTCACGTCCGTCACGATGTCGCAGATCGCCGCCACCACGGGTATCGGCCGGGCGACCCTCTACAAGTACTTCCCCGACGTCGAGTCGATCGTTGCTGCCTGGCACGAGCGACTGATCACCACGCACCTCGAGCAACTGCGAGTCGTCCGCGAGCAGGCACGGACACCACAGGACGCGCTCCACGCCGTACTCCAGACCTACGCACTGAACACGCTGCACCAGCACACCCTGGAAGGTGCCGCGACGCTGCACCGCTTAGAACACGTAGCAGATGCACGCCAGCACCTCCGCGACTTCCTGGCAGACCTGCTCACTGAGGGCGCCAGAGCCGGTCAGGTACGCGCTGACATCCCACCGAACGAACTCGCAGAGTTCTGCCTCCACGCTCTCTCTGCCGCCGGCGACCTGCACTCGAAGGCAGCTGTCGCACGACTGGTCACGCTGATTCAGGGCGGTCTCACACCACACTGACGAAGACATCCCAGGGGTTTGGGTGCCTTCGTCGTACCAGCCCTCGACAAGCAGTCGATCCTCGAACCCACCGGCGTAAGACCTGATCCCGATGACCCACCTGACGGAGTCGCAAACCGTTACACACCTGGCATTCGAGGCGTGTCATCGATCTGCAACGCGTACTTCGACACCTCCGCGGTCGCACGTTGAGCATTTGTGGACGACCTACCACCCCCGTTCGGGCAAGATCTGACCGCGCGCCAACACGTCTGCGAGCACTATGACGACACCCAACTTCAGCATGCCAACGCCGCCCTTCGTGAAGCCCTCTCGCACGCCCAGATGCGATTGATCTCGGCGCATAGCAGATCTCGCAGATGGATCTGAGCGAAGATTCTCAGAGCTGAGAACGGCAGCAGGCGCTCCGCCAGTGCCGGTGGCGCCTCGTGATCCCAATCGAAGGTCAGGACTTCAGGGATTCGTAGGCGTCGCGGAGTTCGGTGGCTTCGGGGAGGCCGCACGCGTCGACAGCCTTGATGACTTCTTTGGCGCGCCAGAAGGTGGAGGGGACGAGGCGGCCGGACGTGAGGGCTTCCATGGTTACGCCGCTCGCTTCATCGGGCTTGCTGCTGGCAATGAGGGCCAGGGAAAGATCCAGGCGGGCAGTGGCTGCGCGGCGGGGTCGCGCATTTCCGGACGACAGGTTCTCGAGCTGAGTGAGGACCTGACGGGCGATCGATTCCGCGCCAGGGTCTCCCAGCCAGGAGAGCGTTGTGGCTACGTACGCGTTCGACTTTTCGGGGTCGTAGCGGTAGTGATGCTCGGGCCGATCAGGCACTTTGAGTGGCGCGACGAGCTGCTCAACGCGGCTGAGGACGTTCAGGGTTTCGCGGGTGTGGCCGAGTCGTGCATGGGCTCGGCCTTCTTGTGCGGTGGCCTGGATGTACGCCGAACTGTCGTGCGGAGCGATCGTTTGGGCGCCTTGACTGAGCCTCAGGGCGCGACGGTAATCGCCGTCGGTCACGGCCTGCCATGCCTCGGTTTCGAGGCACCACGCCGACAACTCGGCGTGTTCACCGTGCTCTGCCAGTTGCGTCGCCGTACGCAGTCTTGCCGCTGCCGCCGGACGGTTCGCAAGGTCGATGGAGCACGTCGCGGCTAGGAGAGAAAGCCAACTTCCGACGACGACCAGGCGGCGGTGTTCTGCGAGTGTCTTGCGGGCGTCAAGCAGCTGACCGACGTACGCGAGGTGACGCCGGACCCGCAGCAACAGAAGGTCCGGCGGCGTCGCTGGATAAGCGATCGCGAGCTCATCGACCGCAGCCTCCAGGCGCTCCAGCGTCTGCGAGCCGACGTCGCTCGACGCGACCCGTTGCCGCAGTTCGATGGCCTCCGCTTCGTCGGTATCGATCGTCGGGGTGGCCAACCGAGCCAAGTCCTCAAAGTCGAACAGGCTCATGCCGAAGACGACGGCGAGCCATTCGAGCCAGTACCGACGCGGACGGCGCCGGCCCTGTTCCCATCGACTCACTTCGTGCCGCGTGACAGCAGGGTTGCCTGAAGACTTGGCAAGTAGTTGGGCAAGGTCCGCCTGACTCAGCTCACGTTCGGCGCGTAGCTGAGCAATCAGCCGTCCGACGCCTGTTTCCATGATGGCTGGCTCATACCTTTCGACTCAGTCATCGATCCCACCCATTGGCCACCAGTATGGCCCCTCCGGAGAGTGACGGCACGGTCGAAACTCGTCACATGACGGCGGGGAACGGGACAAATGAGCACCAGCTCGTGCACGGCTACTACCGAGAACACCTCTTCATGAGTGCCCGGGAGAAGGCCGACATCCGCGCGCGTTTCTCGACGTACACGGAACAGCGGGGCTACCAACTCGGCAAGATCTTCGAGGAGAAAGTCGAGAGCGTGCCGGCAGCATTTAGTGAGCTCGTCGACGCCGTCGTCTCCGACCGAGCGGCCGCTGTTGTCGTGCCGAACCTGGCGCACTTCGCCGTACTCGGGAATCCGGTTCGCATCCGGGAAGAACTCCGGTCCGTCCTGCAACTCGCCGTACTCGTGACCGACCAGCACCCCTGATTCGGCGGGCCGTGCGTGCCGGTCCCTGCACCCGCCCACGGCCTGCCTTCCACCTGAACCGTTGGCTCACACCACCACGCCCGCTCGGGAGCCGGTGGCGAGCACGCGTGGGACGGACTACCTGATCCGCATGCCGGAGATGGCTCGGGCGATGACCAGGCGTTGGATTCCGGAGGTGCCTTCGTCCTCGAAGGGTGCCTTGCACGCCGCCGCAGTCTCGGTGATCGGCTTGACGAAGAGCTCCTGACCGATCTTTTGTTTTGGAACTGCGCCAAACCATCTCGCAATCTTCTGCCCCACCGAAGGCTCGGCCATGACGGTACGCCTCAGATCGCCGATACCCGGCAAGGAAGGCGCCGCTAGCCTCAGGCATTCATCGGTGAGTGGGTGAGCCGGGCATGGAATGGCGAAGTGCCTTGCCTGTAAGGAAGAATCGATCTTGCGAAGGATTCGATCGACCTGGCAGGAAGGCACTTCTGGGGTGAAGGGTAGCAAGCGGGTCCGGCGGGTGCCGGTGGGTGCACCGCGGTTTGTGGTGAGTGGGGATGGCGATGGTGTGGCGTCGCGGGCGGGGGTGGTGCTGCTGCGGGAGTTGGCGTCGGCGTGCGGGTTGGCCGATCAGGTGACAAACGCGTTGGCCGACACCTACAAGGCGGCGTGGCTGCACGCGCCGGGGCAGGTGTTCGCCGATCTGGCGGTTGCGGTGGCCGATGGCGAGACGAGCATGGACGGAATTGAGCGGCTGCGGGAACGTGGCCAGCTGCACGGGGGCGTGGTGGCCAGTGATTCCACGGCGTGGCGGCTGCTGGAACGCATGGACGCGGCGCATTTGGGGCGGGTGCGTCAGGCGCGGGCGGCCGCGCGTGCGCGGGCTTGGGCGGCGGGTGCGGCGCCGGCGCAGGCGAGCGATCCGGACGGCTGGTTGACGATGGATGTGGACGCTTCGGTCGTGCCCTGTCATAGCGATAAGGAGAACGCGGCGGCGACGTGGAAGAAGTCGTATGGTTTCCACCCGTTGATGGCCACGCTGGACCGCAGTGAGATCTCCTCTGGCGAGTTCCTGGCCGGGCTGCTTCGCCCTGGTAATGCCGGGAGTGACACCGCAGCTGATCACATCGAGGTGCTTGACCTGGCGCTGGAACAACTCCCGGCGCCGGTGCGGCCGGGCACGCCGGACGCTCCGTCGATCCTGGTTCGTTCTGACAGCGCCGGAGCCACCCATGCGTTCGCCGCGTACTGCCGCGAACAGCGTGTGGGGTTCAGCTTCGGCAAGGCCGTTGACGTCACGCTGGTAGCGATCGCCGACGCGATCGATGACAGGTTGTGGCAGCCGGCTGTCAACACCGACGGCTCGATCCGCGACGGCGCCTGGGTGGTCGAGGTCACCGGCTCGCCGGCAGCACAACCGGTCCTGTCGGCGTTCCCCGACAGCACGCGCCTGATCCTGCGCAAGGAACGCCCTCATCCCGGCGCCCAGCTCGGGCTGCACAACACAACCCGGGAAGGGATGCGGCTGACCGCCTTCATCACCGACACCCCAGCCGGGATCGTCCCACGCCACGTGGCCGGGCTGGACCTGCGGCACCGCCAGCACGCCAGGGTCGAGGACCGGATCAAAGACGCCAAGGCAACCGGCCTGAACAAGCTGCCCGCATGGAGCTTCCAGGCCAACGCCGCCTGGCTGGAGATCGTCGCCGCAGCGGCCGACCTGATCTGCTGGACCAAACTTCTCGGCTTCGCCGACACACCTTCGATCGCCCGCACCAGCCCAGCCACCTTCCGCGACCGCGTCCTGCACATCGCAGCCAAGATCACCACCACGGGCCGCCGCATCCGGCTCCATCTCGACGCCACCAGCCGCTACGCCGCCGACATCGTCACCGGCTGGACCAGACTCCGCCACGCCTTCACCTGAACGCCTGCCTACCCACGACCCTGAACGGAGACCCCCAACCCCAACTAAACAACGCGATCCCGGGACCCAACCGAAGCCCTTCCCGGGACGCCGCAACCTACCCAAACCACGAAATCACAACACACACAGCGATCCACGCCCCACTCCACCGCCGGATGAAGAATCGAGGCTAGACCCCGGATGGCAGGTCTTGCGTCGGTCAGTCCAGCATGCGCGCGCCGAGTACCGCGGTGTGGAGTACGAACCGCTGGGTGGGATCCCCTGGGTCGTGGGTCAGTTTCACTTGCCGCCTGGGGGTCAGTTTTCACCTGCCGTCGACATTCCGATCCACGCTTGGCGCTCAGCGGCGACCTCGGGACGGTCGCGATTGCGGTGGACTGCCGCGGTCTCGCGGCCTGAAACGGAAGGTCGGCGGTTCGAGACCGCCACTGACCACCTCCCTCACCTGAGGAGATAGCACTCTGTAGTCGAGGAACGTGGATGAACTGCAGCAATGACCGCAGCATGTGAGAGGGCGCGGCCGCGCGCGGTCAAGCGGTAACCGGGCGGAACTCGCTGAAGCGCGTGGCACCGTCCAAAGCGCAAAAGAACCACCGCAAACGACCACCAAGAACTGAGCAGCTTGTCGGGAACGCTGAGCGTCTGTTCGGCGAGCCATCGACTGTCGTTCGTCACCCTCTCGCGACCGACGTCGGGCCCGAGCGTCACGCGGGAATCTTCTCGAGGGCCTGCTCGACCCGGCGCGCCACGTCGAGCAGCCTGCGGTCGTCTCCCCGCGCCCCATCGAGTTCGATTCCGAAGGGAAGACCGCTTCGTGCCAGGCCGATGGGAAGACTGATGCCAGGCAGCCCGGCCCCGCTGGCAGGAATCGTGTTCTTCGCAAGGAAGAGATGGTCGACCTGCTCGCCGGCCACAGTGAAGCTCCACTGCTCTTCGATCAGCGGAGCGAGTGCGGCGACCGTTGGGAAGGCAAGTGCATCGAAGCCGCCCTCGCTGAGGGACCTGCCGAGACGCCGCTGGAGCTCCGGGCGGTCGATCGACAAGGTGGTCTCGAAGTCCGCGTCGGAGAGATAGCCGGGTCCCGACCGAATCACGAACTGCCCCCACACGTCCTTGAGTTGCGGCTTCAAGTCGTCGTAGATCTGGCTGAAGGTGGCAGGGATGTCGTTCGTGTGGAGGAACTCGGAGACTGCCTGCTGAGTCTCGCGGAAGAACAGGTTCGAGGCCACGCGGTCTGCCAGCGCAGAGAAATCCTCGCCGAGGTCGATCTCGACGACCGTGGCCCCGGCAGAACGGAGACGATGAAGTGTGTCGTTGAACTGTGCCTCGATCTCGGGATCGACAAGGCCGAGGAACTGCCTCGGGGCGTAGGCGAATCGCACGCCTTCGAGTGCAGAGCGGCCGGACGGGGGAATGGTGTCACCGGCAACGATGATCTGGTCAATCAGTATGCAGTCGTCGACATTGCGTGCCAGCAGCCCGGCTGTGTCGAGGGTGTGAGAAACCGGCGCGACTCCATCGCCGGGCCAGCGCCCTGTGGTGGGCTTGAACCCGACTACTCCCGTCAGTGCGGCGGGCACTCTGATCGATCCGATCGTGTCGCCTCCGAACGCTGCGGGCACAATCCGCGCAGCTACGGACGCCGCTGAGCCGCTCGACGACCCGCCGGGAACGTGCTCTCGGCCGCGGGGGTTCTTCACCTGACCGAATCGGGCGTTGTCGCCGGTCAATCCATACGACATTTCGACGAGATTGTTCTTGCCGAAGACGATCCCGCCTGCATCTTTGATCGCTCGCACCACGGCCGCGTCGCGGGACGGGATGAAGGTCTCCAAGGTCTTCACCCCGATCGTCGTACGAAGACCCCGCGTCAAGTAGCTGTCTTTGACGCCGAGCGGGACTCCGAGAAGCGGCGCAGTCGAGCCGGCCGCGTGGGCCTTGTCCGCTTCCACGGCCGCAGCCAGCACCGACGACTCGTCGATGGTGATGAAGGACTGCAGATCGGAGTTGCGGCGTGCTCGCTCAAGCAGGGCTGCGGAATAGGACTCCGCGCTGATCTCGCCTTCACGGATTGCAGCAGCGGCTGCCGCCACACCGAGCTCTGCGAGCGCGCCATTATTCTCCGCGGGCGTCGGATCGATGCCTGATGTGTTGGTGTTCATGAGCAACCTGTGTTCTACGTCGTTGGGTGGGGGCTGGTCGGGCGGGTTCGCCAGTTGCGCGGTGCTGCGGCCGGATCGAACGCGTCCGGAACGGGCATGTCGAGGATTCCGAGGAGAGCCGCGAAGACAGCCGCCGAATCGAACCGCGGCAGACACAGCCAGTCGACCGCTCCATCGACGCTGACCAAAGCTGCCGTGTGCAGGTCGCCGATCAGGGCGTAGTCCTGAATGTGCCGATTCATGGTCGTCCTCTTGCTCTCATCGGGTCCTGATCGCAAGCGTCGGTGGCGGACGTCACTCGTCGCACCCGTACCAAGCCCTGGTCGGCTCCCCTGGCTCGACCTGCAGGCACCTGCCTCGGGTCCTTCCCCACGGCGCCCCTGCGGAATCAGTCCGTCCCTCCCGCCGTCGCCTGTGGTGTGAGCCGAGCTCGAAGCTGCACCCTCCGGGACGAAACGAAGGATCACCCAGGGGGTGTCCCAGTGCATGGCACGGGCGCGATGCAAAGCACCGCGCGGCCATGCTTCACAACATCCGCAAGCCACTACCGCCCCCGAACCAAAGAGGACCAGATGGCTCTCAAGGTTGAAACCCCAGCCGGAGCGGCGGGACGGCCTAGTGGCCGACCCAGGCCGGTCAGTCCGCCGAGTCGTGCGGCGACACCGCGCTCCAGCAAAGAAAGGTGAGTCATGACAGCACGATCGCCCGACCCTGCTGGGCTGCGCCCGGAGACGATCCGGCTGCCCGTCCAGGGAGAGCTGCCTTCCTTCGGCGGCTCGACCGGATGGCTGAACTCACCGCCGCTGACGGCAACCGGGCTGCGCGGCAGGGTAGTCCTGGTCAACTTCTGGACCTACACCTGCATCAACTGGCTCCGTCAGCTTCCCTATCTGAGGGCATGGGCGGCGAAGTACTCCGGCCATGGGCTGGCCGTGGTCGGAGTACACACCCCCGAGTTCGGGTTCGAGACCAACGTCGAAAATGTTCGCCGGGCGCTGCGGGAGATGAAGATCGATTACCCGGTCGCGCTCGACAATGAGTATGCGGTCTGGAGCGACTTCGGCAATCACTACTGGCCGGCTCTGTACTTCGCAGACGCCGACGGACTGCTGCGGCACCAGCACTTCGGCGAAGGTGAGTATCGCCAGTCCGAGAGGGTCATCCAGCAACTGCTGGCCGAGGCCGGATACGCCGGTGCCAGCCATGGATCGGCGGCGGTGGTTGCGGAAGGCGTCGAGGCGGCCGCGGACTGGGCCAACCTGCGATCGCCGGAGACCTACACCGGCTCCGAATGCACCCGGAACTTCGCATCTCCGGGCGGCCCCGTGCCGGGCACGCGCCACACTTATGCGGCTCCCGCTGCGCTGAGACTCAATCACTGGGCCTTGTCGGGTGCGTGGACGATGACGGAACAGGCCACCACATCGGCTGCGGCGGACGCGCGGATCACCTGCCGATTCCACGCCCGGGATCTTCATCTCGTCATGGGCCCCGCTGTTCCAGGAGCGTCGGTGCGGTTCCGCCTGCTCATCGACGGACAACCGCCCGGCGCGGCTCGAGGAGTCGATGTCGACCACCAAGGCAACGGAACAGTTGCCGAGCAGCGGCTGTACCAACTCGTTCGGCAGCCCGGTCCGATCAAGGACCGCACGTGCGAGATCACCTTCCTCGGTCCCGGCGCCCAGACCCATGCATTCACGTTCGGATAGACGAGGAGGCCCGGCCATGTCAGATCGAGTTCCAGGCGGCGCGACCGCCGACACCCGGCGGCGAGTGCGGGTCTGGTTCGGCGTGCACGTGATCGCCGAGCTCATCGCCGTACCCGCGGCCGCGGACCGCTACGCCGCGGCGATGGACCGGCGGTTCGCCGGGCTGCGGATCACCAACGACCCCGTCCCCGGCCCGGCCGGCGCCGAACAGATCGAGTAGGGGCCGATGTCTGTCCGACCAGATGCAGTGCGGCCAGAAGTCCACCAACCCGGTGGGCGGGCGTTCCGAGTTCACTCAGCGCCCGTCCGCCGTACCAAGCTCCCGAGAGTCACAGCCATGGACCATCGCATCAGCACCGACCGAGCGTGCTCGGCGGACTCGGCCTGGGACGACGTGGTCCGGATCCACGCGGGGCGGGTCTACCGGCACGCCTACCGCTTGACCGGCAATCGACCCGATGCGGAGGACCTCGCCCAAGAGGTCTTCGTCCGCGTGTTCAGGCACCTGCACGGTTACACCTCAGGGACCTTCGAGGGCTGGCTGTACCGCATCACCCAGAACCTGTTCCTCGACCAGGTACGGCGACGCCACGGCATCCGGTTCGAACCATTCCCCGACGCGTTCCACCTCACCACCAGCCCGGCTCCCGACCAGGACCTCGAGCACCGGATGTTCGACGCCGACGTGCGGTCCGCGCTCGACGAACTGAGCCCCGGCGCCCTGGCAGCCGTCGTACTCCATGATGTCGACGGCCTGACGTACGACGAGATCGCCGCGATCCTCGGCGTCCGGTGCGGCACCGTGGCCAGCCGGCTGCATCGCGCCCGCGCGCAGTTGCGTGCCGCGCTGGTGCATCGGTCACCGCGGGGTGGACCAGGTCGGGTCGCTGCCTGATCTGCTGATCGAGGTCCTCGTCCTGCTCAGCCGGTCGAGTCCGCAGTGTCCGTCCGGTGCGTCTCCTCATTCGCCCTGGGGGCTACCCCGTAGTACTGCAGCTTGAGGCCGTTCCGTTGCGTTTGAGGAAGCCTTACGCTGGCGACATTGGTCGCCGTCGCCAGAGCAATGATCGTCGAGCGCCGGTGGCGTGACGTTCAGTGGCGTATGACGACACTGCAGATGGTCCGGTAGCGCCGTCACAGGGGCTGGTCAGGTACACACGGACATCCCAATGGGAGCGATGTGGGACGACATTCCAGACGAGAAGTCGGGGCCGCTCCCGCCTCGGTGCTCGAGGAGGTCGGCGTTGGCCGGCGAGGGTGGTAGGCACGCCGCGCGGCTGCTCGGGCGTCACAGCGAGTGTGAGGCGCTCGACCGGTTGGTGGCCGAGGTACTGGCCGGGACGAGCCGGGTGCTGGTACTGCGTGGTGATCCGGGCGTGGGCAAGAGCGCGTTACTCGGCTACCTGTCGGGGCAAATCGCCGGCTGGAGGGTCGCCACGGTCACCGGCGTGGAGTCGGAAATGGAACTGGCCTACAGCGGCCTCCACCAATTGTGCGCGCCTCTCCTCGACCATCTCGAGCAACTGCCGAGTCCACAGCGCGATGCGCTCGCGACGGTGTTCGGGCTCAGTGCCGGGCCAGCTCCCGATCGGCTCATGGTTGGGCTCGCTACACTCACCCTCGTGGCCGAGGCCGCCGAGGAGCAGCCGCTGATCTGCCTGGTCGAGGATTCACAGTGGCTGGACCACTCGTCCGCGCAGGTCTTCGGTTTCGTCGCCCGGCGCCTGCTCGCCGAGCGGGTTGCCTTCGTCTTCGCCGCGCGTACGGGAACCATGGACGAGGTCCTCGACGGGCTGCCCTCGCTGCGGATCACCGGACTCGGCGACGGCGATGCCCGAGCGCTGCTGCTGCGCAACGTGCATGGCCCGCTGGACGTCGGCGTGTCGGACCAGATCGTCGCGGAATGCCATGGAAATCCCCTCGCGCTGCTCGAACTGCCGCGCACCTGGGGGGCCACGGACCTGGCCGGAGGATTCGGGGTGCCTGGCGAGCACGCGGTGGCGGGCAGGATCGAGCTGAGCTACCTCCGGCGTCTGCGCGCACTCCCTTCCGATACCCGGCTCCTTGTACTCGCCGCAGCCGCGGAGCCGCTCGGCGACACTTCCCTGCTTCGCAGTGCCGCCGAGTCGCTCGGCCTCGACATGGCCGCAGCCGCCCCGGCGATCGACGACGGGCTCCTCCAGATTCGCGGCCGGGTCGAGTTCGCCCACCCGCTGGTCAGATCCGCCACCTACGGAGCAGCTGCCGTCGAAGACCGGTACCGAGTCCACCGGGCGCTCGCAGCGGCCACCAACGCTGAGGCAGACCCTGATCGGCGCGCTTGGCACCGGGCCCGGGGGACGCCGGGACCCGACGAGGACGTGGCGGCCGAGCTTGAACGCTCGGCCGGACGGGCACAGGCTCGCGGCGGCCTCGTGGCAGCAGCGGCCTTCCTGACCCGTGCGACCCAACTGACCGCCGTACCTGCGGTGCGGGTTCGACTGGCACTGGATGCGGCCTTCGCCAACGTGCAGACGGGAGGTTTCACGACCGCGCGTCGCCTGCTCGCCACCGCTCGCGAAGGACCGGCCGATGAGGTGCAACGCGCGCGTATCGACCTGGTAGGCGCCCTGCTGGCCTTTGCGTCGAGACGAGGGAGTGAGGCGACACCACTCCTGCTCGCGGCCGCCCGCCGCCTCGAACCTCTGGATCTCCAGATGGCACGACAGACGTATCTGGACGCCTTCTCGGCCGCACAGTTCGCGGCCCGCCTCAATGCCGGAGTGAGCATCGCCGATATCGCGCGGGCCGCCCGCTCCGCTCCGCTCCGGCCCGAGCACGAGCCCACGGCCGGTGACCTGCTGCTCGACGCTTTCAGCTCGCTCACCGAGGACTACGCCAGTGCGGTCCCGGCCTGCCGGGAGGCGTTGCGGAGACTCCGCGACGACGAGCTGCCGACCCGGGACACCCTGCGCTGGTGGTGGCAGGGCTGCGTACTCGCGCTCGAACTCTGGGATGACAGGAGCGCGTATGCCTTGTCGTACCGTCACCTTCAGGCCGCCCGGAGCGCGGGCGCTCTGAGCGAACTCCCATTGGCGCTCGGCTCGCGAACGCCCGTCCTGGTGTTCTGTGGTGAGTTCTCGGCAGCCGCCTCGCTGGTCGAGGAGGCGAAGTCGGTGCGGGATGCGATGGGGGTCGACGAGGCCCCGTACGGCGCCTTGATCGTCGCCGCGTGGCGCGGTCAGGTCCGCGAGACGACCGAACTCGTAGAGATCACGCTCCGCGAGGCCGGCGCGCGCGGTGAGGGCGTCGGAGTCGCGATCGGCGAGTACGCGCATGCTGTCCTGTGCAACAGCATGGGCCTGTACGAGGAGGCATTGGCGGCCGCGCAGCGCGCGTGTGAGGACCCGCAAGAGATGGTCGCGCACAACTGGGGGCTTACCGAATTGATCGAGTCGGCCACGCGGACCGGACACGCGGAGCTGGCAGCGGACGCCGCCCGGCGACTGTCCACGAAGGCACGCGCCACCAGAACCGACTGGGCTCTGGGGATGGAAGCCAGAGCTCGAGCGCTGCTCGGCGACGGCACTGACACAGAGCTACGGTTCCGCGAGGCTGTGCAGCATCTGGGCTCGGCCAGCGTTCGGGCGGAGCTCGCGCGGACTCACTTGCTCTACGGAGAATGGCTCCGGCGGGCGAATCGCCGGGCGGACGCCTTCAGCGAACTGAGCACCGGTTACGAGATGTTCAGCTCGTTGGGAATGGACGGTTTCGCCGAGCGGGCGCGCCGGGAGCTCGCTGTCGCGGGCGCGACGGTGCGAAAACACACCATCCGAAGGTATGACGATCTCACCGCCCAGGAGGCTCAGATCGCCCGGCTGGCTCAGGACGGACTGTCGAACCCCGAGATCGGCGCGCAGCTGTTCATCAGCGCGCGGACTGTCGAGTGGCATCTGGGCAAGGTGTTCAGCAAGCTCGGTGTCAGCTCTCGCCAACAGCTTCGGGGTGCGCTGGTCACCTAGGGAACGGGACCGACTACCTCGGCGTCGAGCCACCCGGTTCCTGCCCTATGCGTGCGATACGACGATGTCCTTGGCGTCCGGATCAGCTCCGGCCGTGCGCACCGCAGCAGGTCCCAGCGTTGGTCTAGCTCGACTGCCACCGCGTGCAGTCATCGGACCGTCGTCGCGGGATCGCGGACGGGCGCCGCGGCCTCATCTGTGCCCGGGCCCAGTGCGTCTGCCAGTGTCTTCCACTGGTTCGGCGGGCCGGTTCAGGCGTCACCGTGGTGAGTAATCGCGGCAGCGACCGTCGGCCAACTGTGGCGAGCGTCAACCGTGTCCTACGAACAAGGGAATCAGCATGGAAACGACGGAGTACGACGTCATCGTGCTTGGCGGTGGCGCCGCCGGGGAGAACGCCGCCGACCGTGCGGTGCAAGGCGGTCTGACCGCCGTGATCGTCGAGAGTGAACTCGTCGGAGGCGAGTGCTCGTACTGGGCTTGTATGCCCTCGAAGGCACTACTGCGCTCCGGGCAGGTTCTCCGGGCGGCCCGGCAGGTGCCCGGCGCGGCCCAGGCGGTGACCGGTGAGCTCGATGTCGAGGCGGTCCTCGCGCGCCGCAACGCCTTCACCAGTAACTGGTCCGACGCGGGACAGGTGCGATGGCTGAAGCAAGCAGGCATCTCGCTGGTGCGCGGCCATGGTCGCATCACGGGGCCGAAGGAGGTTACCGTCACAACCGCTGGCGGCTCGGCAACACTACTCACCGCACGGCACGCGGTGGTTGTGGCGACCGGTTCCGATGCCTTCGTTCCCGACATCGAGGGCCTCCGCGAGGCCCGCGCGTGGACGAGTCGCGAGGCGACGAGCGCCCAGTCGATACCCGGCAGCCTCGCGATCCTCGGTGGCGGCGTCGTCGCCTGTGAGATGGCAACGGCGTACGCCGGCTTCGGTACCCATGTAACGGTGATCTCGCGCTCCGGGTTGCTCATGACGATGGAACCGTACGCCGGTGAACTGGTGGCCGAGGGGTTGCGCGAGCAGGGCGCCACGGTTCTGCTCGACACCAAGACGACGCGGGTCAACCGGACGGACGGGAAAGTCGTCGTCGAACTCGGCGACGATTCGACCATCACAGCTGAAGAGGTCCTGGTAGCAGCCGGTCGTACGCCGTTGACCCGTGACATCGGGCTGGACATGATCGGGCTCGAGCCCGGCTCCTGGTTGGAGACTGATGACACACTGCTCGTCCGCGGATTCGACTGGCTGTACGCCGTGGGCGACGTCACGCATCGGGTGCTGCTCACCCACCAAGGCAAGTACCAGGCGCGGGCCGCCGGTGACGTCATCGCCGCCCGCGCGAAGGGGGCGTCAGTTGCGGACAACCCGTGGGGTGCCCACGTCGCGACAGCCGACCACGCGGTGGTCCCACAGGTCACCTTCACAGAGCCTGAGGTCGCGTCCGTCGGCCTCACGGCGGCAGCCGCCGCTGCGGCCGGCTACGACATCCGGGTCGTCGACTACGAGATCGGAAATGTTGCCGGCGCCAGCGTTCGCGCGGTTGGCTACAAGGGAACCGCCCGGATGGTCGTCGATGAGCAGCGCAAGGTCATCCTGGGTGTCACCTTCGTCGGACCGGACGTGAGCGACTTGCTTCACGCAGCGACCGTGGCGATTGTGGCGGAGGTGCCCCTGGACCGACTCTGGCACGCAGTACCTGCCTACCCAACGGTCAGCGAGATCTGGCTACGCCTCCTCGAGACGTACGGCCGACCGCGCGCTTAGAGAAACAAGCCCCTTTTGCGGCAGCGCCCCTCGTTCGACTGGAGAGACCACGATGTCATCGACCCACGACGCCACCGCCTGCATGTCGCGGCGCTCGTGGACCTCGCCATCTGTTCTGGCCAATTGATGGTTGCTCTCGACGCCACGGCGTTGAACACCGCGCTGCCGTTGGCGCAGCATGTCCTCGGTTTCTCCACACTGATCTGCAATGGATGGTGACCGACTCGGCCTCGCGTACGGCAGCTTGCTGCTGCTCGGCGGCGCTGACGGATCGGTTTGGCCGGTGCGGGCGGCTTCCAGCGCTTCGTCGTACCGGCCGAGGCCGTTGAACATGATTCCTTGGAACCAGCCGATCAAGTTCAGCCGACCCCTTCGCCCCGCGCAACGATGTCGCCGCGCAGCCTCTTGAACGGGCTCGGCGAGTAGGGCCCTGCCGCGGATGGCATCGAGGCTCACCTGGCCGTGCGGCGACCATCGTTTCTGGCCACCGGTGACGTCGGCGATCCACTCGCACTCCGCGACCAGGGATTCAGCCTCGGCCAGGCTGCCAAGGCCAACTCCACACCGGCCGCACGGCCCACGCGGTAGTCCGCGGCGCTCGTGACCAGGAACTCAAGCAACGCGGTCTTACCGATGCCGGCCTCGACTCGCAACACCAGGACCTGGCCTTGGCCGGCCTGCGCTAGGCGACATCGGCGCGTCCTTCGAGGCTCAAGTCGCTGTACGGTCGGGATAGGTGGGACTTGGAACCGTCGGCGGCGCTGAGCGTGACTGCGGTGGTGACGAGGCCGGCGTGGCTGAACGCTTGGGGTGTGTTGCCCAGGTGACGCCCGGTACGAGCGTCGTACTCCTCGCTGAGCAGGCCCACGTCGTTGCGCACGGTGAGCAGTCGCTCGAACAGCTCGATGGCGTCGCCGGTGCGGCCGATGATCTGCAGTGCGTCGGCGAGCCAGAACGACGTGGCAACAAAGGTGCCTTCGCTGCCGGGGACTCCGTCGACGTTGTGCCCGTCATCGGTGACGGCGTACCGCAGGACCAGCCCGTCCTCGGTAAGCTCCCGCTGGATCGCCTCGACGGTGGCGACGATGCGCGGGTCGTCGGACGGCAGGAACCCGTAACGCGGCATCAAGAGGACCGCTGCATCGAGGTGAGGGGAGCCGTAGGACTGGGTGAACGCCGCCCGCCCGGGGTGATAGCCGCGCTCGACGATCTGGTCTGCAATGGTGCGCCGCAGCGCCCTGAGCCGCGTCAGCTGGCGGATGTCGCCGTTGTTGTGCTCCTCGAGGCGACGCACAGCCCGGTCGACACCGACCCAGGCCAGCAGCTTCGAATGCACGAACTGACGGCGCGGACCGCGAACCTCCCAGAGCCCGTGGTCGGGTTCCTGCCAGTGGGCTTCGATTTGGTCGAGTAGGGCGCGTTCCAGCTTCTCCTGGTCCGCGGCGTCGGGCAGACCGGCATCCCGGGCCGCCCACAGGATGTCGAGCACCTCCCCCCAAACGTCGTTCTGCTGCTGCCTGGCGGCGGCATTGCCCACGCGAACCGGCTTGGATTGGCCGTATCCTGGCAGCCAGTCGAGGGTCTGCTCGGGAAGCTCGGCGGCACCGTCGACTGCGTACATGATCTGCATGCCCGAGGGGTCGTCGATGACGGTGCGCACCAGCCAGTCTCGCCACGCTGCGACCTCCTCCAGGTGGCCGGTGGCAAGGAACGCCTGAGCGGTGAAGGTGGCGTCACGTAGCCAGGAGTAGCGGTAATCCCAATTGCGCGACCCGCCGAGCTGCTCGGGGAGCGAGGTAGTGGGAGCGGCCAGGATGCTGCCGGTCGGAGCGTAGGTGAGCGCCTTCAGGATGACTAGCGACTGGTTGACTTCGGACGCCCACGCACCGGTGTAGGTCGATCGGCCGACCCATTCGGTCCAGAACGCATCGGTCGCGTCCAGGGCCGCGCCGGCGTCCGGCGCCGGTCGGCGCGGCTCGCCCGCCGTATAGAGGAGTGTGAACGTGACCCGCTCCCCTGCGGAGACCAAGAAGTCCCCCGCCCACGACAGGTCGGTTTCGGTGACGGTGACGTCGGAGTCGAGCCAGAGCTGCTCGCGGCCAGCGCTTGCGACCAGCTGCCCGTGGTCGGTCCGCAGGGTCGGGACCTCCTTGCCGTACCCCATCCGCGGCGCCAGGTGGGTGCGCATGGCCACTGTGCCGACCAGGCCGTCCACGATCCGCACCACCATGGGGTCCGACGAACCCGGAACCATCAGGTCGGTGACCCTGACCGCGCCGCTGCCGGTGGTCCACTCGGTCTCCAGGACCAGCGTTTCGGGGCGGTAGCGACGTCGGCTGCACCGCTCCCGATTCACGGGTGCCAGAACCCAATTGCCGTGCCGTTCGTCTCCTAGAAGCGCGGCAAAGATGGCCGGGGAGTCGAAGCGGGGCATGGGTAACCAGTTGATCGCTCCATCCACGCCAACCAATGCGGCGGTACGCAGGTCGCCAATGAGCGCGTAATCCTCGATGTGCAGCGCCATGGATGGTCCGTGTGCATCATGTCTGGTCATGTGTTTCAGCGTTTCGCCAGCTGGCTCTGGTCGCGCCCGTGCGGCGCACTGGCAGGCACCCCGGGGCCGCTGGCATTCGCCGGCCAAGGGACCAGTGAGCGGTCCTACCGACGGCATCGCCCGGCTGCGTCGTGAGCCAGGCGCAGTACGACGCCCTCACGGGTGGCACGCTTCCGAGCGCCGGCCGGCACCCCTGTGCGTGGGGTGCGGTTGCACACGGCGACCCCGCCACGCCGAACAGCCCGCGTAGCCCGCCGAGGAAGGACAGGCCGAACCCGAACCCGCTGATGATGGAGCCGAGCAGGTAGACCACGCCAGTCTCAACCGCGGTCGCGGAGACGATGATAACCATCCCGACGGCGAGTGCTCCCGAGCCCGCGCTGGCCCCCAGCCACGGGGTGGTGCGGCCGAGGAAGAGCTGCGTCAGCGCCGCAGTGCCCAGCAGCGCAAAGATGCCGACGCTTGCCAGGATGGGGTTGGTCGTGTCGAACAGCGTTGTGCTGGTCAGCGAGATCGCCGTGGAGTCCGAGAGTTCCACGGTGAAGCCTGCTGCTGGCTCTGACCGTGTTCTGTGACGTCAGATCTCCGTGAATTGCGACGGCACCTGCTGGTTGGCCCGGAAGTTGTCAGCGAATTTTGACGTCACTGACGGGGGTTGTGGTGGGAGGATCGTTGTGCTCAGTGAGGGGGCGCAGCCGATGCCGCCACGTCAGTCGAAGGTCGAGTTGTATGCCGTGCTGCGGCGTGACTCGCGGGCGGGCCTGTCGAACCGGGCTTTGGAGCGCAAGTACAGCGTGGGCTGGCGCACCGTTCGGCAGGCGCTGAGCTCGGCGTGGCCACCGCCGCGACAGCCGTATGCGCCTCGGCGCTCGAGGCTGGATCCGTTCAAGGCGGTGATAGACGAGATTCTGCTGGCCGACTTGGACGCGCCGAGGAAGCAGCGCCATACCGCGACCCGGATCTATCACCGGCTGATCGACGAGCACGCCCTGGTCGACGTGTCGTATCAGGTCGTGCGTGGCTATGTCGCGAAGCGACGGCCGGAGATCCGGATCGAGGCCGGCCACGGCCCGGCACAGGTGTTCGTCCCGCAGTCGCATCTGCCGGGCGCGGAGGCTGAGGTTGACTTCGGGGAGGTGGTAGTGCGGCTGCGTGGTGAGCCGGTGACGTGCATGCTGTTCTGTCTGCGGTTGTCGTTCTCGGGCAAGGCGGTGCACCGGGTTTTCGCCTCCGGTGGTCAGGAGGCGTTCTTCGAGGGCCACGCGCACGCCTTCAGCGTGCTCGGGGGCGTGCCGTTCGGCAAGATCCGCTACGACAACCTCAAGGCCGCCGTCGCCCGAGTGTTAGGCCCCAACACCGTCGCGATGGGGCCTACTGAACGAGTGATCAGGGGGGAGGCTCAGTGACTCAGGTCATCGAGGTTGGAAGCAGACAGGCTGGGTGGGGTGTACTCGAATGATTATTGTTCGCCCCAATCTTGGGTTGGGAGTTCACCTCGCAGGTTTGATTACGCCCCGGCGCAGAAGGTTATGGCTGCGTAGGCTGAAGTACCTAATCTGCATCCCCATAGCTGCGATGTTGATTGTCGGACCGTCAACCGTGGCGTACGCGGAATATTGTTCCGGCACATGTCATAGGTATGCCGGACAGAGGAGCTCAGGAACCGGAGTTAGCGGCGTTGACGGCTATCTCTACGCGAAGCCCTCGAGCGGGATGTCCTCGAGCCAAGGCATTGTGTGGTGGCTTGGCGTCACCAGGACCTCCTCCCCGGTACATTGGACGCAGACAGGGAAATATCAGGGGACACTCTGGGCGTTCCTACAGCCCGGCCCAAGGAAGCCTGACGGCCATGCGCCAGTACTGGGAAGCAAACTCCCTCTGTGCGTATCAGGGTGGAGACCTGGGGTATTCGGCGACCAATCTCGCATACTATGTCACTATTGCCAAGACTTCTAACTACGGCGGACCGTGCGAGGGTACTGAGTTCTATACCTATGTGCGGATTGCAAGTTTCTCCAATCCTCCGGTAGCCGTCGGTCATGTTCCAGCGGTAACCTACGGACCTGATGCTTTCCATGAAAAGGTTGCCGTCAATGCACTCGTGCCCGGGGCATATCCGGGATTCTTCGGGTACGACAGCGCACATCAGATCAGCCCTGCGCACTCCCTGCACGTGCTCTTCGGAAGCAACTGGCCGGCCTGGACCTCGAGTCAAGTCCCTTATACTGCTGCCCTTCATGACGCGCCACCTTACTACCATTCCTCCGGAAGCTTCGCCCAATTCTACTCGGCCGACAGTTGAGGTGAGTACATTGCGGACATGGAGAATGCGATTATCTGTTCTCGTCGCGATCGGAGCACTCTGCTCGGCCTGCGGCAACCAGGTCCCAACGAGTCATTCGGCCGCGCAGGCGACGGACTGCGTGATACTGGAACGTTTGAACGCTCCGGCCTACTCCCTCGCCTTCGACAAGGAGAAGGACAGGTTATGGTTCCCGGTCATGGAAATCGGAGGCAAATCGAGCCTCCATCGCTATGATCTCGCGACCGGACAACAGTTTCAGTACCCGCTGCCGGACTCCGGCTACAACGGTCTTGTCGCGACCACTGTCATCACCAGCGATGGCGCTGTATGGGTCAATCTGCCGTACGCTGTCGCTCGCTGGGATCCAATCCGACAGACGATAACGACAACGTCGATCCCTGTGGACGCCGAAGGTCAACTCCCTGCAGCAGTTGACACGGCCCAGCCCCTGGCTGGGACCTGGATTTCAACTCTCATTGCGGACGGCGACGGAGTGCTGATCGGCCGCCTAAACGTTCCCTATCTCCAACGGGTGTCCAGCGACGGCACAACGGCGAGAGCCTTTGACTTGCCCAATGGGTACGAGGGCACCAAGAAAATGGCTCGAATGGGTAGTACGCTGCTCGTGGCACCAGGTTGGTTATCTAACGAGTCGGCAACAGACGTCCTAGCAATTGCGTCGAGCACAACAAAGCACACGCACACTATCCCATTGAACGGTCTCTTCGATCTTGGCGGGACCATCGCCGCGCAGACTCAGAACGGTTTGGTAAAGGCCGACACTGGCGAACGCCTGTCGACGGTGCTCGTACCGGATCCATCCGCGCATGCCTTGTTGGCACGGAACGGTGTAGCCGAGGTCGCGTACAGCCCATCCAGGCACACTCTGGAACGTGCCGTGGGAACCGAGGTCGCGACCCTTCAGTTGAACAGTCGCACAGCACCTGCCGCCGGAGGAACTGGAACTGGAGTGAAAGCTTGGGAAGGCGTTACGGCGTTGGCACAAGGTCCCGACGCCACCGTGTTCGCCCTTCGCGCCAACGGGACCGAGCTGTGCGAATGGGGGTCCGGGTAACGGCATTCCCGGCCGGTCGGCCCGCCAAGAGTAAGACCGAGGCGCGCCCCGGCGAGGACCCGCATCACTGAACCTCGATTTGCAGTAAACGATGTGATCGCGGTGGTCGACACGCAGCCTGGATGTAGAGAAGTGCCTTACCTGCAAAGGGATTCTGGACTTGCCTCGAGCTCAGAATCAACCGAGAGGGAAGGCACTTCGCAGGTGGAGAGTACAACGACGCGTCCGGTGATCATGGTGACGGCTCATGGGCGGGGTGTCGCCTCGCATGCCGAGTCGCGGCTGCTGGCCGATCTCGCCGAGGTCGCCGGTTTGTCCCATGCCTTCAGGGTCGCATTGAGCGGGGCTTCGTCAGCGCGCGGTCTGAGGCATGATCCGTGCCTGGGTGCTGGTCGACCTCGCGGTGCTGCTGTCCGATGCTGGCGAGGCGATCTCGGATCTGGCGGTGTTGCTGGACCAAGCCCGATCTGTTCTGGCCATTCGCCTCGACCCCCACAGCCTTCGGGTCTTGTACAGCATCTACGAGACCGTCTTGGGTCCGGTTGCGCCAAGCGCGTGCGGTGGCTCGGGAGCGTGCCTGGCTGGCACGGACAGAACTTTGGGCGGGCGTTGCCGCCACGGCCGCGGAGTAGGCGTGTGCTGCCGGGCCTGGTCATCGACATCGACGCCAGCCTGGTCACCTGTCACCTCACCGGCGAGAAGGAATCGGCTGCTGCCAGGTTCAAAGGCGGCTTCCGGTACCACCCGCTGCTGGCGTTCCTCGACAAGACCGGTGAAGCACCGGCCGCGTTGCTGCGCCCGGCGGCAACGCCGGCAGCAAAACAGCGGCTAACCGCATCACGCGACTGATCTGGCGCTTGGCCAGATCCCCGACACCGAACGGTATGGTCGCCCGATCCTGGTCCAGGGTCATCGAGCGCATCGTGCGATCCGTCTGCTCCACTAGCCCTTCGCCGCCGCCGATCCACTCGCGCTGACGTCAAAAGTCGCGGAGATCTCACCTCAGCCCCCGCCCAGATGCCGCTAGCTTTCGCGAGCAAACGACGTCAGAATTCGCTGTCACAGCCACTGCTGCCTTGACCGGCCCACGGGCCCGCACGAGGCCATCACATGACCGGAGCCTGGCGACGCCAGTAGGCGATGTCACCGCCCCGAACAGCGCGGGCCCGGTCGTGTCGACCTCGGCAGCCCGGATCGACCGCCAGGCCGACACTGCGAACGGATGGGATCGCGGCCGCGGCTGTGCGCCGGGCACTACGTGGCGACGATCGAGTACTGGCTCACCGGCATCGCTGCGCGGAGCTCCTTGCGGGAGCCCATGCCGAGCTTCTGGTACACCTTGCGTAGATGCCACTCCACGGTTCGGGCGCTGATGAACAGGTGCGCGCCGATCTCAGGGTTGGTCATCCCGGTCGCGGCGAGTCCGGCGATCTGCGCCTCCTGGGCGGTGAGGGCCTCGACCAGCCCGGATCGTGCAGGTTGACGAAGAGTCTCGCCTGTCGCGGCGAGCTCACTGCGAGTCCGCTCGGCGAACCCTTCGGCCCCCATCTGCAAGAACATGTCATGGGCGGTACGCAATTGCTCGCGGGCGTCCAAGTCACGGTCCTGCCGTCGCAGCCATTCGCCGTACAGGAGGTGTGCTCGTGCGAGCACCATCGGCACGCGGGTACGTGTGAGCCGCTCGACGGCCTCGCGGTAGAGTGCCTCCGCGACCAGCGGGTCGTCGGCAAGGAGTGCCCGGCAGCGGGCGAGTACGCCGAGCGCCCAGTTTGTGCGGCTGGCCTCGGCCATCTCGGCCAGTTCCTCGACGGCTCGTTCGGCCTGTGCCCGGCTCTCTGTGCGAACCGCCGCCTCCACGAGCTCGGCCAGCGACCAGGTGGCGAAGGCGAGTTCCTGCGGATGTTGTGCACCTTCGGCGGCTGCAGCCATCGCCTCGGGATAGCGCCCCAGACCGTTGTACATCACCGCTTGCGCATGCCGGATCAGCGTCAGGCCCATCCCGTCCCCGCGGCTGGCCACCTCGCCGATGACGGCATCGATCATGCGAGACGCCTCCTCCAGATGTCCCCGCCAGGCGGCGAGGGCGATCGCTCCGTAGGGCGGCAAGGTGCTGCCGGTTGCCTGGGTCACGGATGCGGCCTCCTGCACCAACACGTCCACGGTGGAGAGCTCCCCCGCGAACAGGTGCAGACCCATCCGGGCGCTCAAGGCGATCGGCAGCACATGAAGTGCGCCGACCTGACGCGCGAGCTGGGCATGGCGGGAGCAAAGTTCGTCCCAGCCCTCGTCGTCCCACAGGTCGTGTGCGGCGTGAGTGGCGAACCACAACCAGCGCAGCGACTCCAGCGCGGGCATGTCGGAGGTTCGGAAGGCGCGAACCGCGTCGCGCAGCACCGAGGCGCCGATCGCGTACCCCTCGGTGATGACCAGGGCAAAACCGTTCAGAAGAAGGTCGCAGGGACCCTTTGTGCCAACGGGGGCAGGGGCGGCGAGGGCCGCGGTCGCCACCTCACGCAACTCCACTCCGGTGGCGAGTCGGCCGGCGAACAACGCAGCCGAGAGCGCGTCGAGATAGGTTCGACGGGCAAGCGTTGCGTCGAGCGGCTCGAGTTCCCGGGCGGCGTCCAGCAGCATGCCCGGAGCGTCCCCGCTGTGCTCTGAGAAGAACGCGATCTGCGCCCGCGCCAGGTGAACCAGGGCTCGATCCAGGGAACCGAGCGGCCCTGCCTCGGCGACCGTCAGCAGCGACAGTGCCTCCGCGGGGGCGCCGGCTTGATGTTTCAGCTGCGCTGCGGCGAGCGCGCGTCGGGCGCGCAGCGGCGCGTCGGCGGTCAGTTCGGTCGCCCGCCCCAAAAAAGCGGCCGCAGCGGCCAGCCCCCCACGGCCCTGTGCCCGCGCGGCGCTGGCCTCCAATGCCGCCGCGATGTCGTCGTCGTACCCGACAGTCGCCTGGGCGCGGTGCCAGGTTCTGCGGTCGGGCTGGGAGTCAGC
Organism: Kribbella sp. NPDC050124; assembly: GCF_044460355.1. Lineage (NCBI taxonomy): Bacteria > Bacillati > Actinomycetota > Actinomycetes > Propionibacteriales > Kribbellaceae > Kribbella > Kribbella sp. NPDC050124. Next base: position 56,625 of record NZ_JBITJU010000015.1, on the reverse strand, counting down.
GTCGGTGACGTCGGCAAGCGCGGCATGGACCTCGCGGATTGCACCTGCTGACGCTGCTCGGTAGACCGCGGAACGCACCAGCGGATGCCGGAAGCGTACTCCGGCGCCCACCCTCACGTTGTCCGTAATCAGGCTGGCATCGAGAGCCGGTCCCGCCGCCGCGATCACGTCGAGACCGAAGCTGTGGGCTGCCTGCCACACAAGTGCCACGTCTCCGGACGGCTCGACCGCCGCGAGGAGCAGCAGCCGTTGCGTTTCCTGAGGGAGCCGCTGAAGGCGCCGCCGGAACCCCTCCTCGATCCGAGTTGCCAGCGGCATCCGGGTGCCGTCGGCGAAACCGAACGCGAGCTCGGATGAGGTCAGTCCCCTCGGCAGTTCCAGGACCGCCAGCGGGTTGCCGCGGGTCTCCCGCAGCAGATGGTCGCGGACGCGGTCCTCCAGCGGACCGACCATCGCCGTGCTCAGTAGCTCGGCCGCCTCCTTGTCATCGAGCCCACGGACCGACAGCACGGGCAGACCACTCAGGTCGTCGTCCTCGGCCAGAGGACGGGAGGCAAGGACCATGACAATCCTTTCGGCCAGCAGTCGGCGTGCCACGAATGAGAAGGTTTGTGCCGAAGCCCTGTCCAGCCACTGCGCGTCGTCGACGACACAAATCAGCGGCTGCTGCTCGGACGCGTTCGTCAGCAAGCTGAGCACCGCGAGACTCACCACGAACCGCCCCGGAGGGTCCCCCGCCCGAAGCCCGAATGCGGTGGTGAGCGCGTCGCGCTGAGGATCGGGCAGCGCGTGGACATGGTCCAAGAACGGCGCACACAGCTGGTGCACTCCGGCATAGGGGATCTCCATCTCAGACTCCACTCCCGTTGCTCGCACGACCCGGCATCCGGGTGCGTGGTCGCCTATGTACTCCAAGAGGGCGGTCTTCCCGATCCCGGCCTCGCCCTCCAGCACCAAGACACCGCTCGACGCTGACCGCGCGCTGGCGACCAGTTCGTCGAGCACTGCGCATTCGCGGCGCCGGCCCAGCAGTCGCGGACGCTCCTCGTAGCTGTGCATGGCTGGTCCTCGCTCTCCAGTGGGGGTGGTCCAATGCTCTGTCGAGCTGAGCCTGGATTGCGCCCGGGAACCCCCCGGCCTTCATACCGGTCGGTGCGGCGCCTGGCCCCGGCACCACACCAGCTGTGTCTGCCGAGTCAGGCGGAGGCGGCCACCCGTGAGTCGAACTAGGGCAACACCCGGGCTCGAAGGCCCGGGCCGCCCTCAAGACTGAAAAGGCAACCAGCACTCATCCCGCGGGCAGCGGTGAGATGGCGGCCGGAAACGTCAACGGCCCCTTGGCCCCGGCGTCGTTCCGCCTGACCGCCCGCGGCTTCGACCCCTCCAAAGGCAAAGGAGGCATCATGGCAGTCAGGACCTCGACGGAGAGCGGCCCGATCCGGGACGGCTTCCATCCACCCTCGGGCGCTACATCTGGACCCATTCCCCCGGTAGCCGCAGGGCCGGAGCGAGCCCCGGGCATCGAAGCCCCTGAAGCTGCGGAAGTTCCGGTGATGCCCCGCAGCGCGACAACGAGTGGACGCCCGGCCGCGGACCGCGATTTCGACGCGATCGTGATCGGCGCGGGGTCACCCGGCGAACACTGCGCCGCAGCCATCTCGGCCGGCCGCCTGCGGGTCGCCATCGTCGAGCGCGAACTCATGGGCGGTGAATGCTCTTACTGGGCCTGCATCCCCACCAAGACACTGTTGCGTCCAGGGGAGGCTCTGGCGGCGGCGCGTCAGGTGCCCGGTGCGCGGGAGGCAGTGGCCGGAGAAGTCGACGTGGACGCCGCTCTCGCCTGGCGCGACTTCATGGTGTCAAACTACTCCGACGCCGGACAGGAGTCGTGGGCGCACAGCGCCGGGCTGCACATCCTGCGGGGCACCGGACGCCTCGCGGGTCCGCATACCGTCACAGTCGGTGCGACCAGCTACACCGCCGAGCACATCGTGATCGCTACCGGATCCGACGCCGCCGTGCCGCCGATCCCCGGGCTGACCGGCCTGCCGGGAGTGTGGACGAACCGGCACGTCACCGCACTGAAGGAGATTCCCAGTCGACTGCTCATCCTCGGAGCGGGACCGACCGGAGTAGAGATGGCCCAGGCGTTCGCCCGGATGGGGTCTTCTGTCGTGCTCATCGAGACGAACGACCGGGTCCTGCCCAAGGAACCGCGGGAGGTCGGCCGTGCCGTTGGCGCAGCCCTCGACGCCGACGGGGTCGATCTGCGATTCGGCCAGCCCGTGAGCAGCGCTGACCGCGACGGCGCGGAGTACGTGCTGGCGTTCCCGGACGGCTCGCACGTACGCGGCGACCGGTTGCTGGTGGCCACCGGGCGGCGGGCCCGCACCGCCGACCTGGGCTTGGAGACCGTCGGCATCGAACCCAGCCCGCGCGGCATCCCTGTCGACGACCGGCTGTCCGCCGGACCTGGACTGTGGGCCGTGGGTGACGTCACTGGTTTGTGGCAACTCACGCACGTGGGCAAGTACCAGGGCCGGATCGTGGCCGACAACATCCTGGGCCGGCCTCGGGGCGCGCACTACGACGCAGTGCCGCGGGTGGTCTTCACCGACCCGCAGGCTGCGGCTGTGGGTGACGCCGACGGTCCGTACACCGCCACGGTCTCGCTGGCCGGCGTAGCGCGCACCGCGACCTACACTCGCCACTACGACCTGCGCCCCGGCTTCCTGACCCTTGTGTCGAACGGCGAGCACCTGACCGGTGCCCGCGCGGTCGGTCCAGAGGCCGGTGAATGGCTGCAGCAGGCGACCTTGGCGATCCGTGCCCGTGTCCCGATCCCGGTGCTGCTTGACGTCATCCAGCCGTTCCCGACGTTCTCCGAGGCGTTCCTCCAGGCCGTCCGCGACCTTGACGCCGATATCCGGTTACCCGACATCAAGCCAACCGAGTCCGCAGCCGTCGCGTGACCGTGCCGCAACCGCCGACCTGCTCGCCTTTCTCGAAGCGTGACCACCATCCGGGATGTCTTCGCTCCGGCGAACCCGCTGCGCGGAGTCTGTGAAGGCGCTTGTCTACGTCGCCGCCTACGCGCCCGACGAGGGTGAGACGTTGGTCTCGGCCACCTCACTCGGCGGCGGGCACACGGATCTCGTCGACCACACCGAACGCATCGAACCAGGCGTTCAGCCTTCGCCGATCCAAGGCTCGGGCCAGGGTCCGGACCAGTGCATCACCCCGGCGCGATCAGTCCCCGCGGCACGAAGACTTCTAACTATCACAACACCAACAACCGATGGAGGTTGCAATGAGCTATACGCAAGTAAGCAATGAGACCGCGGCGGTGGTGTCCAACGCCACAGCGGTCGCGTTTCGGCTCGAGGTCGTCGTCATTCCCGTCGCCGACTTCGACCGCGCCAAGGGCTTCTACGTGGGACTGGGATGGCGCGTCGACGTCGACCTCGACGTCGGCGGCGTCCGGTTCATGCACCTTACCCCGCCCGGATCGATGACCTCCGTGGTCTTCGGCAACGCTGTCACCGCCGCACCGCCCGGGTCCGCCGACGGCCTTCTGCTCGCGGTGGACGACATCGACGAGGCCCGCAAGGAGCTCGTCTCGCACGGCGTGGAAGTGAGCGAGGTTTTCCACGACGAGGGCGGCGGCACCGGTGGCGGCTTCCGCATCGGCAACGACGGCCGCGCGCCTGGCCGGGACCCGCACAATCGCTCGTACGCCTCGTACGCCTCCTTCCACGACACAGAGGGCAACCGCTGGCTGCTGCAGGAGATCACCGAGCGACTCCCGGGCCGAGTGTGAGACCCGTGCCGACCGCACGACCGGTTGCGACTGGGCACCGCCCATCGCGCCAGCCGGGCAGCCAGGGCATTCAGCGGAGTTCTGGTCTGCGGCCGCCAATGCTGCACACGGGGTAACCAACTTCGGGTGTCGCCCGCACCAGCCCGTGGCTGTCGCTGGGCTGGAGGACACGCCAGCGCGGCGCGTCCTCCAGTTTGGCGCAGTTGTCGTCTCGCTGGCCGCGGCCGTGCCCGGCCTTGATCGGCGCCAACCGTGGCCGAGGCGCGAAGCAGGCCGGTCGCCAAGAATCAGCCGCATCCACAACAACAACCTGACAGCCTCAGATCAACGACGAACCGGCCATCCCGGCCGAGAGAGGAACGACTGACATGGACGTCGCGTCCCTGGCGGATCTGCTCCACGAAACCGCCCAGCATCACGACACCTACGAGAAGCTCGCACCAGCGCACGACTGGTGGGACTGGTACGCCGCCTACATGCACGCGCGGCAGCAGGGCAACTCCTCCGAGCAAGCGTCCGAGGCCGCCGGCCGCTACATGTACGACGTCAAGCACGTCGCCGTACCGTCGGATAAATGAGGGGACGGAACTACAGATGAGTAGCTACTCGACCATCGAGACGCAGACCCTGAGCGCGGACAACGGCGTCGACTACGCCTATCGCTGCGTGGGTTCGGGTCCCAACGCGCTACCCATGGTGCTGCTGCAGCACTTCCGTGGCAATCTGGACCACTGGGACCCGGCGCTCATTGACGCGCTGGCCCAGGGGCGCCGAGTCATCACTTTCGACAACACCGGCGTTGCCGCCACCAGTGGGCGCACTCCGAACACGATAGCCGCCATGGCCCGCGATGCGATCGAGTTCATCGACGCGCTGGGCCTGGACAGAATCGACCTGCTCGGCTTCTCCATCGGCAGCTTCGTCGCCCAGGAGATTGCCCTGTACCGCCCGGACCTGGTCGACCGAATCGTCCTGGCCTCCGCCGCACCGCGGGGCGCTGCCGGGATACATGGATGGCGTCGGGACGTCATCGCGGGGGTCGGCGGGCGTGAGCCGTCTCCCGAGGGCTATCTGCACGCCTTCTTCCCCGCCACTCCAGAAGGGCTCGAAGCGGGCCAGGCCCTCCTGGGCCGTATCTATGGTGAGCGGACGCAGGGACGCGATGAACCCACAGGATGGCAGACCCGCCAGGCCCAGTACGACGCAGTGACCGAGTGGGGCATCCCGAATCACGCCATGCTCGAGCGGCTGCAGGGAATCACTCAGCCGGTGTTCGTCGCCAACGGTGACGGCGACCCGATGATCCCGGCGCGGTACTCATACCTGCTGGCCGGTCTGCTGCCCAACGCGCAGATCAAGATCTACCCCGACGCCGCTCACGGATTCCTCTTCCAGCATCACAAGGAGTTCGCCGCCGACGTCGACACCTTCCTCAGTTAGTGGTGGCCTATGGCCGTGGACCTCCGCCACGAACAGCGACGCGTAGTCGTCAAGGACTGGTCGCTGCCGAGCCCGAGGCCGGCGCGGCCTGTCCGCACCCGGGACTAGCGACCTGAGAGGGCTCGGTTCAGGGCTTGCCGCAGCTGCCGACGGCCGGTGATTCCCAGCTTCACGAAGACCTTGCGCATGTGCCACTCCACAGTGCGAGGACTGATGAACAACTCCGCACCTATCTCGGGGTTGCTGAGTCCCTCGGCTGCCAGCCGAGCGATGTGCATCTCCTGGGCGGTGAGGTTCTGACGAGTGTCGTCGGTGCGCTTGCGAACCGTCTCACCGGTGGCAGCAAGCTCCCGGCGGGCCCGTCCGACGAACGCATCCATCCCCATCCCGGTCAGCGCGTCGTCGGCAGCCCGCAACTGCTCGCGCGCATCGAGGCGTCGACCTGCTCGCCGCAGCCACTCGCCATACAGCAGCTGTGCCCGGGCCAGCTCACTACGCAGGAGGGTCCGCTCGAGTCGACCTATCGCCTCGCGGTATAGGTCTTCGGCGCGCTTGCCGTCACGCAGTTGCGCCTCAGATCGCGCCGCGATTCCCAGCGCCCATTCAGTGCCGCTGGTCCGGGTCTTCTCGGACAGCCGCCCAAACGCAGCTGCTGCCGTGGCTGGTTCACCGGCCCGCACCGCCGCCTCCACGAGCTCCACCAGTGCCCAGTTCGACAACGCCATCTCGCCTGCGTGTGCGGCGGCCTCGCGGCCGGCACCCACCGCCTCGCCGTAGCGGCCGAGGCCGTTGCAAAGCAGCGTCTGGGCCCAGTGGGTCAACGCCACCCCGATCCCCTCGCCGCGCGCGGTGGCGTCGCTCCGAGTCGCGCCGATGAGCGCCGCAGCCTCCGCTCCGTGGCCGCGAAAGGCTGCCAGCCCAATCGCGGCGTACGGCGTCATCGTGATCTGCCCCGCCTCGGTCACGGCATTGAGCTCCTCGACGAGCACGGACGCGGCGGTCAAGTCGCCAGTGAACAGGTCCACAAAGGCACGCGTGTTCAGTGCCAGCGGCAGCGCACTCAGCGCACCGGCTTCCCTGACGATCTTCATGTACCGGTCGGCCCACCGGCTCCATGTCATGTCGTCCCACAGACCTATGGCCACGACCGCCGCGAGCCAGCCGAACCGCACTCCCTCGTCGACGGAGACGTCCTCGCTGTCGAAGGCACGCACCGCCCGCTTCAGCGACGGCGCCGCCTCCCGATAACCCTCGGTCAACAGCACAGCCGTGCCTTGCAGCAGGTGGTCACCTCGCCGAGGACATGCAGGCATCGGCGCTCTCCGTGCCGCGTGGGCAACCTGCACCGCGTCGGCTCCGGAGACCAGGTGCCCGCCAAACCACGCAGCGGTCAGCGCGTCGGCGTAACTGTCGAGTGCCAGTGCGACGTCGAGTCGCTCCAGCCGGCGGGCGGCGGTCAACAGCAGCGGTAGAGCTTCGTTGTCCCGGTTCAGCGCGAACTCGATCTGAGCGCGGCACACATCGACCCGAGCACGCTGCAGCTCACTGAGCGGTCCGTACTCGGCCACCGCGAGCAGGTTCAAGGCAGCCTCGAACCTGCCCGCGTGCGCCATCACCTGCGCGGCGTCGAGCTCACGCTGCGCCCGGTCAGCCGCGCTCGGCGTCAGCATGGCCGCTTGCTCGAGCAACGCTGCCGCTGCGGCCAGTCCGCCGTGTGCCAAGGCACGGCTCGCGCAGCGCTCCAACTCGGCGGCCACGGCTTCGTCGGGACCGGACGCGGCGTGAGCGCGGTGCCATGCGCGCCGATCTGGATCCAGCTCGGGATCCGTGACGTCCGCGAGGGCTTGGTGCACCGTCTGCCGCTGCAACGCGGACGCGGATCGGTAGACCACTGACCGCACCAGCGGGTGGCGGAAGCGGACAGTGTCGCGCACTGCGAACAACCCCGCCGCCTCCGCGGGGCGGACAGTCTCCGTTCCGATGCCAAGCCGCGCAGCCGCGCGCCACAGCAGATCCCGATCACCGAGGGGCTCTGCAGCAGCGGTCAGCAGCAAAAGGCGGGACTGCTCGGGCAACGGCTCCAGTTGGCGCCGGAATCCCTCCTCCATGCGACTGGTCAACGCCTTGCCGTCGGCGCGTTCCGGACCGAATGCGAGCTCCGTCGGCGTCAGCCAACGCGGCAGCTCCCACAACGCCAATGGGTTACCGCGGGTCTCGTCGACGATCCGGTCACGCACGCGCAGATCCAACGGGCCGGGGACGGCCAACTCCAGCACTGCGATCGCGTCAGCGGCGCCAAGGCCGCGGATGTTCAGCTCCGGCAAACCGGCCCAAGGTTCGTCTTCGTCACTTGTTCTGGTCGCAACGACGAGCGCGACTGACTCAGCTACCAGCCGGCGGGCCACGAAGGTAAGCGTCTGCGCGGACGCCTGGTCCAGCCAATGGGCGTCGTCGACCACGCACACCAAGGGTTGCTCCCGGGCGGCCTCGGCGAGCAGTGACAACGTTGCGAGGCCGACCAGGAACCGGTCCGGCCGGTGGCCCGCTCGAAGCCCCAACGCGGTGCCAAGAGCTTCCGTCTGCGGGTCGGGCAACCGCTCCAGGGTGCCCAGCAGAGGACCGCACAGCTGGTGGAGGCCCGCGAACGCAAGCTCCATCTGCGACTCGACGCCCGCCACCTGCAGCACACGACATCCCGCCGCTGCGCGCACGACGTAATCCAGGAGCGCCGACTTCCCGAAGCCCGGCTCACCCCGCACTACCAGAACCGCACTGCGGCCCGAACGAGCCGCTTTCACCACACCGTCCAACGCGTCGCACTCGTCTCGCCGCCCGCGCAGCTCTCGCCTTCCGCAGTTCGGACGCGCACCCACGACTGCCTCCACAAAAGATCGCAGTTCCCACTCCGATTCGAGATGCCCGCGCATTCCCCGCCCACGCGTCGCTCCACACTCAATCAGCGTGACGGCCTTCGAGCCCGAAGGCGCCCGGGAGACCCCCGGTCCGCATCCCGGGAGTACCCCGGGCGGATCCCGGGTTCGGACGTCGCCTCCGGGCCGAGTGCACGGCTGGGGGCCGCCGTACGGACTCCGCCCGGTGTACTCACGGACGCTGTTGGTGACCGGCTTGCCGGCCCCTGACGGGACATTCCAGGGACCAGGGAGGTGACCAGGGCACTCCACAGGCGCCACCGATGGCCAATCAGACGAGGCTTCCTAACGTCACCAGACCACACCGGTCGGTGCTACGAAAGGAGAAACCCCAATGGACATGTCCCCCCTGGAGGCCACGCCACCGGGCTCGTCCACTGCCCCCGCCACCACGCGCCGTCGAATGTATTCGCGCCGTGTGTTCACCGGCGCCGCGGTAGCCCTGGCGACACTGGCCGGGTGCTTGGCATTGCTGTCGCCCGGCAACGCCTCTTCTGCATCCGGTCCGGCGCCCGATGCGTTCGGCTCGGTCGCCGGATCTCCGCAGCTTCCGGCCGATTTCGGCAAGACCTTCAAGAGCCGGTTCGTAGAGGCCAACGGCATCCGCCAACACGTGGTCATCGGTGGTGAGGGACCGCCGCTGCTGCTGGTGCACGGCTGGCCGCAGAACTGGTACGCCTGGCGCTTGCTGATGCCGGCGCTGGCCCGCAAGTACACCGTCATCGCGCCTGACCAGCGAGGGATCGGACTGTCGGAGAAGACCCCGGGCGGTTACGACGCGGCCACCCTCGCCGACGACCTGGCCGCGCTGATGACCAAGCTCGGCCACCAGCGGTTCGCCGTGGTGGGCCACGACACCGGCTACATCATCGGCTACGCGCTCGCTGCCGATCACCGCGACCGGGTCGACCGCCTGGCCATCGCCGAGATTCCGGGCCCCCCGGGCGTCGGCGCCGACCCAAGTCTGTGGCTCGACGAGCCGATCAACAACAAGGTCTGGCACATCCCGTTCAACCGGGTCAACGACGACCTGATCGTGGACATGGTGCACAGCAACGCCAACGGCTTCTACGGCTACGAGTTCGCCATCCAGGCCGGCGGGGCGACGCTGCCGAGCTACGCCACCGACTATTACATCAAGCTGTACAACCGCAACAAGGACGTCCTCCGCGCCAGCTTCGGGCTCTACCGTGCTTGGGGCGCCATGGTCGCCCAGAACCGGGAGCGCGCGAAGTCGCCGCTGACGATCCCGGTCCTTGGCATCGGCGGGGCGAACAGCTGGGGCCCCTATGCAGGCGATGGTCTCAAGCCCGCGGCGAACGACGTGCAGACCGTCGTCATCCCCGGGGTCGGCCACTGGGTCGCCGAGACAGCACCTGAGCAGATGCTCAAGACGCTGGATTCGTTCCTGGCGCCCTACCGCGCAGGCTCGTAACGCCGAACAGGCGCCTGCGAATATCACGCAGAACCTCACCGCCTGCCCGTGCTCGGTTGGGCCGGGGTGCTGAGTGCTCAGCACCCCGGCCCAACCGACCGGCGCCCGCGCGCTGGTAAATACCGCCGCCACGCCACGCGCGGGTGGCACGCATCTGACTCGACCGAGCCCTTGTCGACTGCCGGAATCGGTGAAAGCGTGAGAGGTTACCCTCGACACCTCCCGGGCCGCATCCAACGGGGCGATAGCTATGACTGTTGGGCCGAATCTGACCGGCCGATCCAGTGAAACCCTGATGCAGGGCGGCCCTGTGACGCATCCTCAGAAAGGGCGGCTCCACCTACCGCTCGGCGCTCGGGGCCTGGTCCGTTGCGCCATGCGACCCCGGCTGAGCCGAAGATGAGTGTGCGTCGTGAGCCGATGCTGGTGGGTCGGCTCAGCGAGTGTCAGATCCTCGACCGGGTTCTGGAGAACACTCGCCGCGGGCACGGCACGGTCCTGGTGCTTCGCGGCGAGGCGGGGATCGGCAAGACGGCCTTGTTGGACTACTGCGCCCAGACGGCATCCAGCTTCCAGATCCGGCGGACAGCCGGGGTCGAATCGGAGATGGAGTTACCGTTTGCGGGACTGCATCAGCTGTGCGCACCAATGCTCGAGCGACTTGACTCCCTTCCCGAGCCGCAGCGAGTTGCCCTGCGCGTCGCGTTGGGCCTAGCACGTGGGGATGCTCCGGACCGCTTCCTCGTCTCCCTCGCGGCGCTGAGCCTCTTGTCCGAAGTCGCGGCTCTCCGTCCACTGCTCTGTCTCGTCGACGATGTCCAGTGGCTCGATGCTGCCTCCGCCGGTGTCCTCGGATTCGTCGCGCGGCGTCTGCTGGCGGACTCCACGGCGATGGTGTTCGCCGTACGGGAACCGACCGACGAACCTGAGCTGGTAGGTCTACCCGAACTCCGCGTCGATGGACTCGCCGAGGGAGACGCCCGCGCTCTCCTCAACACCACGCTCCCTGGCCGGCTCGACGGAGGCGTCCGCGACCGGCTTGTCGCCGAAACACGGGGCAATCCGCTTGCGCTGCTGGAGCTACCCCGCAGGTTGAGCGCAACGCAGCTACCCGGCGGATTTGGTTTGCGTCGGGCGGAAGACTTGTCCGGGCGGATCGAGGACAGCTTCCTGAGGCGGCTGAACAAGCTCTCGCAGGATGCCCGTCTGCTGCTCCTTGTAGCGGCAGCAGAGCCCGCCGATGACCCGCTGCTGGTCTGGCGCGCAGCTGAGCGACTCGGCATCCGGCTGCCAGCAGCAGCGGCGGCGGCCGAGGGCGAGGGGTTGCTCGCCCTCGGCGAACAGGTGCGGTTCCGGCATCCGCTAGTCCGGTCGGCGGTCTACCGGTCAGCCTCGGCCGATGAGCGCCGCGCGGCCCACGTGGGCCTGGCGGAGGCAACAAACACTCAGACGGACCCGGACCGTCGCGCGTGGCATCTGGCTGCCGCGGCCCAAGGGCCCGACGAACAGGTGGCCCTGGAGCTGGAGCGGTCGGCGGGCCGCGCGCAAGACCGTGGTGGCCTGGCCGCCGCTGCTGCGTTCCTGCGGCGCTCGGTCGTACTGACGCTAGATCCCATGCGGCGCGTGGAACGGGCACTCGCCGCCGCGCAGGCCAGCTTGCATGCTGGCGAGTTTGACGCCGCGCTGAGAGTGCTGACCGCCGCGCACACCGCGACCCCCGATGACCTCCAACGAGCCCGCCTGGAGTTGCTGCGTGCCGGGATCGTGTCTGCGTCCGGCGCCGGGAGCGAGGCGCCGGCGCTGCTGCTGAAGGCAGCCAAGCGGTTGGGGCCGCTCGATCCCGGTCTGGCGCGCGAAACCTATCTCGACGCGTGGGGCGCCGCGATGTTCGCAGGCAACCTCGCGAACGCCCCCGGCACGTTGTTGGAGGTGTCCCGAGCCGCCATATCCGCCCCGCCGTCAGCGGTCCCTCCGCTCGCGTCCGACTTGATGCTGGATGGACTCGCCGTGTTGATGACCGAAGGCAGAGCCGCAGCGGCGCCCACGTTGAGGCAGGCGGTCACCAAGTTCCGGGCTGAGGGGTTCTCCGTCGACAAGGGGCTGCAATGGGGCGTGCTGGCTTCTGTGGCCGCGGTGGAGCTGTGGGACTTCGACAGCTGGGAGGCCGTCATCACCCGGCAGATGGAGCTCGCGCGCGACGCAGGCGCTCTTGCGCCGTTCTCCGTGGCAATCAACGGCGTGGGCATCGTTGTTGCGTGGCGCGGCGATCTTCAGGCGGCCGCTGGCGTCATCGTGGAGGCTGACGCCGTCACGGACGCCACCCGAACTCGCATCGCTCCGTACGGCGCCATGATGCTGGCGGCCTTCCAGGGCAGGGAGGCCGACGCCCGCGCTCGGCTCGACGCGACGATCCAAACCGCCCGCTCCGGTGGCGAGGGAATGGGCATCCACTGGGCGCATTGGACGACCGCGATGCTGTACAACGGTCTCGGCCGCCACCAGGAAGCCTTGGCCGCAGCCCGGCAGGCGATCAACGACATGCCGGACCTCTTCGTTACCGTCTGGGCCTCCGCCGAGTTCATCGAGGCGGCAGCCAGAACCGGGCAAGCCCGGCTGTGCGCCGACGCGCTCGCACGACTCGTCGAGAGCGCGACGGTGAGCGGCACCGACTGGGGACTCGGCGTCGCCGCCCGCTCCCAGGCTCTCCTGAGCGAAGGCGACGAAGCCCAGACCCATTACGAAGAGGCGATCGAGCGGTTACGCGCCACGCGACTCCGCCCGGAGCTCGCCCGCGCCCATCTTCTCTACGGCGAGTGGCTCCGGCGAGAGCAACGCCGCGTCGACGCGCGCAGACATCTGCGCCTCGCGCATGGGATGTTCGTCTCTATGGGTGCGGACGGCTTCGCCGAACGTGCCCGGCACGAGCTGCTCTCCATGGGCGCGAACGTGCACAAGCGCGTTGAGGAGAGGCACGATGAGCTCACCCCGCAGGAGTCTCACATCGCCGGCCTCGCTCGCGATGGACGCACCAACGTCCAGATCGGTTCCGAGCTCTACCTCAGCCCGCGCACCGTCGAGTGGCACCTGAACAAGGTGTTCATCAAGCTCGGAATCAGCTCACGCCGGGAGCTCCGAGACGCCCTCCCGAGTGCGAAACGAGAAGCCGTCGCCGGATAGCCGGGCCGGTCCCATGCGGCACTGGCAGGCGTTCCCGCGTAGGCGGTCGCCTGGCTCACCGAGCGCACCGCGGCTCCGCCGGCGAACTAGGGCCGCGGTATCGAGGCACGCGCCCGGGCGCTCTCGGCGCCGACGAGGACGCCTACCGCCAGTCGATCGAGTAGCTCAGCACTACGGACTGGGAGCCGGACGCCGGCCCACACCTCGCAGGTCCTGAACTCGGGCTCTGACCTGCGGAAACGTCAGCGGATGCGCATCCCGGAGATGGCTCGGGCGATCACCAAGCGCTGGATCTCCGAGGTGCCTTCGAAGATGGTGTAGATCTTGGCGTCTCGGTGCATGCGTTCGACGGGGTACTCGCGGGTGTAGCCGTTGCCGCCGAGGATTTGGATGGCTTCTTCGGTGACGCGGACCGCGACTTCGCCGGCTTTGAGTTTGGCCATGGAGCCTTCGCCGTGGCGGTAGTCGGGGGTTTCGCCGCGCATGAGGGCGGCGGACATGTTGGCGGCGCGCCAGACCAGGAGGCGGGCGGCGTCGATCTCCATGGCCATGTCGGCGAGTTTGAAGGCGATGCCCTGGTTGTCGATGATCGGGCGGCCGAACTGTTCGCGGCCCTTGGCGTAGTCGAGGGCGACCTCGTAGGCGGCGCGGGCGATGCCGATGGCCTGGGCGCCGACGATGTGGCGGGTCATCTCGAAGGTGGCCATCGAGGCGTTGCGGCCGCCGGACGAGGACTCCCGTGCACGGGCGAGCCGCTCGTCGAGTTTCTCCTTGCCGCCGAGCACGTTGCCGGCCGGGATCCGGACATTGTCGAAGAAGACGTCCGCGGTGTGCGACGCGCGCAGCCCGTGCTTGCGCAGCTTGGTCCCCATCTCCAGACCGCGCACCTCAGTCCGAGGTACGACGAAAGCCGCCTGCCCCTTGGTCCCGAGAGTCGGATCGACCGTCGCGACCACCACGTGGATGTCGGCGATCCCGCCGTTCGTCGCCCAGGCCTTCTGCCCGTTGATCACCCACTCGTCGGTCGCGGCGTCGTACGTCGCCCGCGTACGGATCCCGGACACGTCCGAGCCGGCCCCCGGCTCCGACGAGCAGAAGGCGGCCACGCGTACGTCGTCCGGCGTGCCGTAGCACCTGCCCATCCACTGGCTCCACTGCTCGGGTGTGCCGTTGGAGAAGATCGCGGAGGACGCCAGGCCGGTGCCCTTCAGCGACATCGCGATACCGGCGTCACCCCAGAAGAGTTCCTCGTGGACGAGCGGCATCAGCAGACCGGACGGGTCCACAAACAAGTTCACGTTCGCGTCCAGGCCGTACAGCCCGATCTTGGCGGCCTCCTGGATCACCGGCCACGGGGTCTCCTCGCGCTCGTCCCACTCCGAGGCGGCCGGGCGGATCACGTCGGCGGCGAAGGTGTGGGCCCAGTCGCGGATCTCCTTCTGCTCCTCGTTCAGGGCCAGCGAGAAGGTGCTCCAGCCCGGTTTCGAGCGCTCGGCGCCGAGCTCGCCGGCAAGCGTCAACACGTTCGCGGACACATCAGGGTCGCTCATCGAACAATCCTCACAGGGTCAGATGTTACCCACGAGTGTAACTGTCGTTTGCACCAGTGGGTACCACTGTGGCTAAGATCGATCCATGAGCTCCGCGCTGCTCGCGATCGGACGCCGCCGGACCACGGCGGAGCGTCGCCGCGACCGGGAGCGGGACATCATCCGGGCCACCCGCGAGCTGTTCGACGAGCGCGGCACGATCGACGCCCAGATCGACGATATCGCCAAACGGGTCGGCATCAACAAGGCGTTGATCTACCGCCACTTCGCCGGCAAGGAAGAGCTGTTCGCGCTCACCCTCGTCGACTACCTCGGCGAGCTGGACGAACGCCTCAAGACCGTCGACAGCCCGCGGAAGGCGCCACTCAACCGGCTCCGCACACTGAGCGAGGTCTTCGTCGACTTCTGCCTCGAGTACCCGGCGTTCACCGACTGCGCGATGAGCCTGCTGAGACGGACCGGCGACCAGCTGTTCGGCGAGATCACCGAGCCGGTCATGACCAAACTCGGTACGGCGATGGCCGCGGCGCTGGCGCGGATCGCCAAGATCCTCGAGGCCGGCCAGCGGTCCGGGGTGTTCGACGAGGTCGACACCGACTACCTGGCCAACCACCTCTACACCCAGACGCTCGGGTCGTTGCACATGGCAAGAGTCGGCCTGATCGTGTCGAGCGGGCAGCCGGGCCATCCGGTGGTGCATCATGCCGATGTCGCCACTGTCCGGGCGACCGCGATCACCGCCACGCTCGCAACCGCAGTAGGTCGTAAGGCACTACCCAAGCGCTCCAGCAGAGCAGGAGAGAAATCGTGACCGAGACCCGCAAGGTGGCCGTTGTCGCCGGGAACAGGATCCCGTTCGCCCGGCAGGACAAGACGTACCGGCACGCCTCCAACTCCGACATGCTCACCGCGGCGGTCAACGGCCTGGTCGACCGGGCCGGTCTGGGCGGGCAGGAGCTCGGTGAGGTGGTCGCCGGCGCCGTGCTGAAGCACGCCCGGGACTGGAACCTGGTCCGCGAGGTCGTGCTCGGCTCCAAGCTGGCGCCGACCACGCCGGCGTACGACATCCAGCAGGCCTGTGGGACCGGGCTGGAGGCCGCGATCCTGGTCGGCAACAAGATCGCGCTCGGCCAGATCGACGCCGGCATCGCGGGCGGCGTGGACACCGCGTCCGACGCGCCGATCGCGGTGAACGACCGGCTCCGCAACATCCTGCTCGACCTGAACCGGGCCAAGACCTTCCAGGATCGCCTCAAGGTGCTCGCCCGGGTCCGCCCGAAGGACGTCGTACCGGAGATCCCCCGCAACGCCGAGCCGCGGACGCGGAAGTCGATGGGTGACCACGCGGCTCTGACCGCGCTCGAGTGGGGTATCACGCGGGAGGCGCAGGACGAGCTGGCGTACCGCTCCCACATCAACCTCGCCGCCAGCTACGACCGCGGCTTCCAGCAGGATCTGATCACGCCGTACCTGGGCCTCGAGAAGGACCAGAATCTCCGCCCCGACACCACGCTGGAGAAGCTGGCCAAGCTCAAGACCGTCTACGGCAAGGGCGAGACCGCGACCATGACGGCGGGCAACTCGACCCCGCTGACCGACGGCGCCTCCGCCGTACTGCTGGCCACTGACGAGTGGGCGGAGCAGCATGGGCTCCGGCCGCTCGCCTACCTGACGCACTCGCAGACGGCCGCGGTCGACTACGTAAAGGGTGCCGAGGGGCTGCTGATGGCTCCGGCGTACGCCGTACCACGCATGCTGGCCCGCGCCGGGCTGACGCTGCAGGACTTCGACTACTACGAGATCCACGAGGCGTTCGCGTCTCAGGTGCTGTCCACCCTCAAGGCGTGGGAGGATCCGATCTTCTGCAAGGAGCGGCTCGGCCTGGACGCGCCGCTGGGCGAGATCGACCGCGCCAAGCTGAACGTGAACGGCAGCTCGCTGGCCGCGGGCCACCCGTTCGCGGCGACCGGCGGGCGGATCGTCGCCGCGCTGGCCAAGCAACTGGACGAGAACGGCGGCGGCCGGGGCCTGATCTCGATCTGCGCCGCCGGCGGCCAGGGTGTCGTCGCCATCCTCGAGAAGTGAAGTAGGAGAGCTGACAGATGACGGACCGCTACCAGACCTTCACCCGGACGCCGCTCGGCCAGACCCTGGTGAAGAACCTGGGTCTGCCCGACCCGACTCCCCTGCCCCGCTGGATCGAGGGCTCGCCGGTGATCGACGGACCGGTGGTGTTCGGCGCGATCTCCGAGACCGACACCGGGAAGGCGATCCAGGCCCTGCTCCGGGACATCGGCGCCGCGTTCAGTACGGCGACCGAGGGGGTCGCGTCGAGTGAGATCCGGCCGAAGGCACTGGTCTTCGACGCGACCGGCGCGACCTCGACCACCGAGCTGACCAGCCTGCAGCGCTTCTTCTCCCCGGTCATCCGCCAACTGGCCCCGGCCGGCCGGGTGATCGTGATCGGCCGGACGCCGGAGCTGGCGCAGTCGCCGGAGCAGCAGATCGCTCAGCGCGCCCTCGAGGGCTTCACCCGAAGCCTCGGCAAGGAGGTGAAGCGCGGCGCCACGGTCAACCTCGTGTACGTCGCTCCGGACGCGCACGAGCAACTGGATTCGACGCTCCGCTTCTTCCTCTCCCCCAAGTCGGCGTACGTCGACGGACAGGTCGCCCGGATCGGGACCGGCCCGCTGGTCAGCAACGACCCCAACCGCCCACTGACCGGCAAGGTCGCCCTCGTGACCGGTGCGGCCCGTGGGATCGGCGCGGCGATCGCCGACACGCTGGCCCGGGACGGCGCGACCGTGATCGGTGTCGACGTACCGCAGAACGCGGACGCCCTGCGCAAGGTGATCTCCCGGATCGGCGGCAGTGAACTGCTGCTCGACGTGACCGCGGTCGACGCCCCGCAGCGGATCGCCGCGCACGCCCAGGAGCAGTACGGCGGTCTCGACATCGTCGTCCACAACGCCGGCATCACCCGGGACAAGCGGCTGGCGAACATGCGCACCGACGCGTGGGACGCCGTACTCGACGTGAACCTGCGAGCGCCGGAGCGGATCACCCGCCAGCTCGTCGACTCGGGAGCCCTGCGGGACGGCGGCTCGATCATCGGGGTCGCGAGCATCGCCGGGATCGCCGGTAACAACGGCCAGACGAACTACGCCACCTCGAAGGCCGGCGTGATCGGCCTGGTCCAGGCGCTGGCGCCGAAGCTGGCCGAGCGGCAGATCCGGATCAACGCGGTCGCCCCCGGGTTCATCGAGACCGAGATGACCGCGAAGGTCCCGTTCACGATCCGCGAGGTCGGCCGCCGGATCAACTCGCTGCAGCAAGGCGGGTTGCCGATCGACGTGGCCGAGACGATCGCCTGGTTCGCCGACCCCGCGTCGGCAGGCGTCACCGGAAACGTGGTCCGCGTCTGCGGCCAGAGCATGCTGGGTGCGTGAGATGGCGACCCGCAAGTACGACGACACGCCCGGATTCGGCGCGCTCTACGCAAGGACGGTGCGGGCCACGCTGCGGCGGGCAGACTACGAGCCGGATGCCGACGGCCTCACGCTCGAGCTGCCCCGGTCCGCGATCGACCAGGACCACCTGACGGCGTACCGGGACGTCACCGGGTTCGCCGCCGGGCCGGCGCTGCCGGTGACGTACCCGCATGTGCTCGCGTTCCCGCTGCACCTGGACCTGATGTCCGACCCCTCGTTCCCCTACAAGCCGATGGGGATCGTGCACCTGTCGAACTCGATCACGCAACTGCAGCCGATCCCGATCCACGCCGAGCCGGCCATCCGGGTGCACAGTACGGCGGAACGCCCGCACCCGAAGGGCACGATGTTCGACATCATCAGCGAGGTCAGCGTCGACGGTGAGGTGGTGTGGACCGACCTGACCACGCTGCTGAGCCGCTCCACCGGGACCGAGCAGGCACACGTCGACCTGCTGCCGGACCCGTTGGTCGAGCCCACGGCGTGGTGGGACCTGCGCGGCAACCTCGGCCGCCGGTACGCCGCCGCGTCCGGCGACCGGAACCCGATCCACCTGTTCAAGCTGACCGCTCAGGCGTTCGGGTTCCCACGCCAGATCGCGCACGGCATGTGGGCCAAGGCGGCCTCGTTGGCCTCGATCCAGCGCGCCACCAAGCTGCCGGACGCCTACACGGTTCGCGTCGACTTCCGGAAGCCACTGCCCCTGCCGTCCCGGGTGCAGTTCGGCTCCAAGACGTCCGGCAAGACGACCGACTTCGCCGTGTACGACGAGCGCCGCGAGCTCACCCACCTGATCGGGCAGCTCGAAGCCCACTGACCCTCCACTTCCTCGACTCGACCGGGGAAGTGGAGGACACTCCGAACCATAGGAGGGGTGGCCATGATAGGAGCACTGCTACTCGGTTTGGTGTGTGGAGTTCTGGCCCGGATGCTGATCCCCGGTGACGCCTTCCGGCACATGAGCGGACCGAAGTCCTGGCTGGTTTCAGTCGGACTCGGCCTGCTCGGCGCGCTGGTCGGCTACCTGATCTTCACCCTGGGCCTCGGCATCGGTGACACCGACATCTTCGACTGGGGCGGGATCCTGAGCGCCCTGATCGGGACGCTCATCGTGGTGCCACTCGCAACCTGGATCCTGCGCCGGCGCGCGGCCTGAACCGCCAGGCCATCACAATCCGCCGCCCGACGGGTAAGCACGCTCACCTCGCTGCGGGAGCGTCGGTTGCGATGGCCTGGCGGTCCGCCAACACATCCACCTCCGCCCGAATCCGGTCGAGCACCGGCCCCACCGGCGCCGCTTCGCGCTGCCGTCCGTCGCGCTCGCGGATCGCGAGCTCGCCGGCCGCGGCCTCGCGTGCGCCGATGACGGCCTGGTACGGCGCGAGCCGGTTCTCCCGGATCCGCGCGCCCAGACTGCCCTCGTCCGCATGGGCGACCTCGACCCGCAGGCCGCGGTCCGACGCCCGCCGGGCGACCTCGGCGGCAAGCTTCTCCTCGGCGTCGGAGATCGGGAGTACGACGAGCTGCACCGGCGCCAGCCAGGCCGGGAAGGCCCCGCCGTGCACCTCGATCAGCTGCGCCATCGCCCGCTCGATGCTCCCGACGATCGCGCGGTGCACCATGACCGGGCGATGCTTGTTGCCGTCGGCACCGACGTACTCGAGGCCGAACTGGTTCGGCATGTGGAAGTCGATCTGGACAGTCGACAGGCTGAACTCGCGGCCGGCCGAGTCCGCGAGCTGGATGTCGATCTTCGGCCCGTAGAACGCGGCATCCCCCGGCGACTCCTCGTACTCCATGCCGGCCTTGTCCAGCACGTCACGCAAGAGGTCGGCGGCCCGCGCCCAGCTGTCAGGGTCGCCGACGTACTTGCTCGCCTCTGAACCGATGGCCGCCTCCTCGGACGGCAAAGCCAGGACGTAGCGCGAGGCGCTGATCCCCATGTCGTCGTAGGCCCGGTTGATCAGGGCCAGGGCGTTGCCGGCCTCCTCCGCGACCTGGTCGAGCCGGCAGAAGATGTGGGCGTCGTTGAGCTGCATCGCGCGGACCCGGCTCAGACCGCCGATCGCGCCGGACAACTCGGCTCGGTACTGCCCGCCGAGCTCGGAGATGCGCAGCGGAAGCTCGCGGTAGCTGTGGGACCGGGACCGGTACATCAGCGCGTGGTGCGGGCAGATGCTCGGCCGCAGCACGAGTTGCTCACCGCCCATGTCCATTGGCGGGTACATGTCGTCGCTGTACTTGGCCCAGTGGCCCGAGATCTCGTACAGCTCCCGCTTGGCGAGCACCGGTGAATAGACCCGTTGGTACCCGGCTCTTCGCTCCACCTCGGCGATGTAACTCTCCAAGGCGTGCCGAACCGCGGCGCCGGCGGGCAACCAGTAGGGCAGACCCGCCCCGATCAGCGGGTCCGAGTCGAACAGGCCGAGTTCGCGGCCGATCTTGCGGTGGTCGTACATCGTTCGCTCCTTGCGACGTGGGGCGAGAGCCGTCGGAGCACGACAAAGCCCCGGGGCACTCGCCCCGGGGCTTGTCAGACAGTCAGGTGTCAGCGCGCCGGGACGGACTCCGGCGTCGTCGTGACTACAGCGCGCTGCGACATGCCTCCACGGTACCAGAACCGCTCGCCCTCGAGAGTGCCATCAACAGGCGGGGTCCGCAGGGATGAGCAGCGGTCCTGTCGCGGGTGCCTCGAAGAACGTCGCCACGAAGACTGTCACCGTGCCGGTGCGGTTGAACGCGGTGTGGACGTGACCGTGGCCGGGGTCTACGAACGCGGTTCCCGCGGAGTAGGCCCGTTCCAGGCAGTCGTCCGAATCGACGTAGACCAGTTCACCCGACACCATGTTGACGAAGACCGGGCCGGGATGAGTGTGCCACGGGAAACGCGCGCCGGGCTGCACGGTGAACCTCGCGACCACAGTCCGCGAAGGATCCTTGACGTTCACGACCTTGGTCGACTGGCCGGACAACCTGAACTTCACCTTCAGGTCCACGTTGTCGGTGAACACCGAACGCGGAGTCAGGAACTCGGACGCGATCGGTGGTGGTGGCTCCTGCGCCGCTGACGGCTGCAGAAGACTTGCGGTGGTCAGGAGGAGAGCAATCAGGCCCGCCCCCACCATGGTTCCTCGCTTCTTGCTCATCTCGACTCCCCTCTCCGATCGGGGAGGCACAGCCGACAGCCGACCGGTCCCCCCGATCGCACATGAGCAGTGCGATCTGCTCCGACCGCACCACCGGCCATGGGGCATGTCAAGGTCGGGATCGACGTTGCGTGGGGCACATATCGATGTGCTCAGCGGAGTGTGTTCAGGGGCTCAACGCTGTGCCATCACCAGCTACGGGCACGGCCGACCTTGGCCTGCCCTAGTCGAGGTCGAGGCCGACCGGTCTGATGAGGCCTTCCTGGGCTACCGATGCGACCAGGTCGCCGCCCTCGGTGAAGAGGCGGCCGGTGGCGAAGCCGCGGGCGCCGGAGGCGGACGGGGAGGCCTGATCGTAGAGCAGCCACTCGTCGGCGCGGAACGGGCGGTGGAACCACAGCGCGTGGTCGAGCGACGCCGGCTGGATCCGCCGATCGCCGATCACAATGTTGTGCGGGAGCAAGCTTGCCCCCAGCAACGTCAGGTCACTCGCGTACGCCAGAACGCAAGCATGCAAGGCCGGATCGTCCGGAAGCTTGCCAGCAGCCCTTATCCAGAACTGCCGCCCGGTCACCCCGGCCAGGCGTACGTCGAGGGCCGCCCACTCCTTGTCCCAGTCGGCGGCCTTGCGCCCCGACCGCGCCTCCAGGACGGCCGCCAGCGTGGGCGCCTCGTCCGGTGCGACCAGGTCGTCCGGCATCGGGTCCTGGTGATCCAGGCCGGACTCGGGCCGCTGGAAGGACGCCGACATGTAGAAGATCGGCTTGCCGTTCTGCGACGCGACCACGCGACGGCTGCTGAACGAACCGCCGTCCCGGGTCGGCTCCGGGCGGTAGATGATCGGCACGCTGGTGTCGCCGCCGCGCAGGAAGTACCCGTGTAGCGAGTGCACGATCCGCTCCGGCTCGACGGTCCGGCTCGCCGCGGCCAGCGCCTGCCCGAGCACCTGCCCGCCGAACACACGCTGCATCGAGGTCTGCGGCTGCCGCCCGCGGAACAGGTCGACGTCGATCATCTCGAGGTCGATCAGCTCGACCAGGTCCTCCAGCGACTCAGGCATGCCTCATCCTGACAGGTCCGGCAGGTACGGCGACGCACCGCCGGCGACTGCGGACGCCGGACCGGCTGTGGTTCCGGTCACTCGGGTTCTTTCGGTGAGCCTTCGGTGGCGGTCAGTAGGTGAACCTCGGCCAGGAAACCGGGACCTCGGACATCTGGCCAGATGTCCGAGGTCCCGATTGTGTGTCCGAGGAACAGCTGGAGCTACTTGTCGTCTTCGCGGTTCAGCTCGGCGAGGAACTGCTCGACCTCGGCACCGAGCTCGTCGGCCGACGGAGTGGAGCCGGCCAGGAGGCTGCCGCGGCTGACCGAGCCGGCGGCCGCGTCGTACTGCGTCTCGAGCGCCTTGACCACCGCGCTCACGTCCTCCGACGCGTCGACCTGCTCGTCGACCAGCCGGCCGGTGACGGCGGCCTCGTCGAGCAGGGCCTTGCTAGGGAGCAGCAGGCCAGTTGCCGCAGAGATCGCGTGCACCAGCGCCAGCGCGGCGCCCGGGAACCGGTTCTCGGCCAGGTAGTGCGGGACGTGGACCGCGAAACCCATCGCGTCCTTGCCGGCCTCGCCGAGCCGGACCTGCAGCATCGTGCCGGCGCTCGCGGGCAGTCGCATCTCGCCGTCCCAGATGTTCGACCGGGTGACCAGCTCGGGCCGGGTCGCGTGCGCGGTGAGGCCGAGCGGGCGGGTGTGCGGAACGCCCATCGGAATCCCGTGGACGCCGATCGTGAGCGTCACGTTGTACCGCTCGATCAGCTGCCGGACCGCGCCGGCGAACCGGTTCCAGTGGCTGTCCGGCTCGACGCCTTCGAGCAGCAGGAATTCGACGCCCGCGTCGTCCTTCAGCAGGTGCAGGCTCAGGTGCGGCGGGGTGTAGTCGATGAACCGGTCCTCGGCGAACGTCACCTCGGGCCGCCGGGCCCGGTAGTCGTGCAGGAGGTCGACGTCGAACCGCGCGAGCAGCCGGCTGTCCAGCACCTCGAGCAGGTGGTCGGCCGTGACCCGGCCCGCCTGTCCCGCGTCCATGAATCCGTCCAGCGAATGCACCAGCACCTTCGGCGTCGCCGCCGGGCCGGTGGCCACCGACTCGTCGACGATCTCGTAGAGGTCGTCCGGTCGCAGCATCGTCGTCTCCTTCGCAGTGGCCAACAGGGCGGGTAGGCCCCTCTATCCTGCCCTCTGAGGTGTCAACGCCTGCGGTCCGGGCCTTAATTCCGCGACTGGAATCTTTAAGGTTCTTTTCACTATCCGGCACAGGGGAAGACAGCATTGGAAAGCGCTTGCTAGGTTGGCAGCGTGAGCAGCGAACCAGACTCCGCCCTGACCGTCATGCTGGCGATGAACGACGCCAGCCGGGCCCGTGTCCTTGTCCCGCGCGTCCGCGACCGGCTGGACGCGATCGCCACGGTGCTACCGGTCGGCCCGGGCCGGACGTTCCTCGACGACCCGGAGATCCTGGCCGCGCTGCCGGACGTCGACGTGCTGCTCACCGGATGGGGCTGCCCGCGGATCAGCCCGGAGGTGCTGGAGGCCGCGCCGAAGCTGCAGGCGATCCTGCACGCGGCGGGTTCGGTGAAGGCAATCGTCGCGCCGGAGGCGTTCGACCGCGGCATTCAGGTGTCGTCGGCGGCGCACGCCAACGCGCTGCCGGTGGCCGAGTTCACAGTCGCCGCGGTCGTGCTGGCCGGGAAGCGGGCGTTCCGGCTCGCAGCGCAGTACCGGACCTCGCGGAGGAAGGCGGACCCGCACGGGATGCCGGGCAGCTACGGTACGACGGTCGGGCTGCTCGGTGCGTCGCGGATCGGGCGGATGGTCGCGGAGCGACTGCAGGCCTTCGACCTGCACGTGCTGATCAGCGACCCGTACCTCGCGGAGGCCGACGCAGCCGCGCTCGGCGCCGAACTGGTGAGCAATGACGAGCTGTTCAGCCGCAGTGACATCGTCAGCGTGCACGCGCCGCTGCTTCCGGAGACCGTCGGTCTCGTGGACGCTCGCCTGCTGGGGTTGTTGCGGGACGGCTCGGTGCTGATCAACACCGCCCGCGGCAAGATCATCGACTCGGCCGCGCTCGAGCGTGAGTGCGTGGCCGGCCGGATCGACGCCGTACTCGACGTCACCGATCCGGAGCCGCTGCCGCCGGACTCGCCGCTGCTCGATCTGCCGAACGTCTTCGTCACCCCGCACGTCGCCGGTGCCGTCGGCAACGAGATCGCCCGCCTCGGCGAGCTCGCCGTCAGCGAACTCGAGCGCCTCACCGCCGGCCGGCCTTTGCAGCACGCCATCGACCCCACCGATCTCGGGAGACTCGCATGAGCCGCCTCGTCCTGCCCGACACCGACCGCGTTCTGTCGCGCCAGACCGGGTGGAGCCGGGCGCACTGGGAGGCGCTGGCCGACCATCTGCTCGACTCGCTGGTGCCGTACTTCTCCCCCGGCGCTTCGCTGATCGCACTGCCGGGCCGGCCAAGTCGGTCCGGTACGGCGTCGGACGCGTTGGAGGGCTTCGCGCGGTCGTTCATGCTCGCCGCGTTCCGGATCGCCGGAGTGCAGGGGAAGGGCTGCGAGCAACTGATCGAGCGGTACGCGCGGGGCGTGGCCAACGGAGCGAATCCGGACCACCCCGAGGCGTGGCTGCGGCTGACCCCGCGGTCGCAGCAGATGGTCGAGGCGGCTGCGATCGCGGTCGCGCTGCACGAGACCCGCGAGTGGATCTGGGACCGGCTCGACACGCGGGCGCAGGAGCACGTGGCCGAGTGGCTCGGCGGGTTCAACGGGTCGACGACGCACGACAACAACTGGCGGCTGTTCCAGGTCGTGAGTGAGCAGTTCCTCGCGTCGGTCGGAGCGCCGTACCGGCAGGAGGACATCGACGGCGGGCTGGACCGGATCGAGGACTGGTACGTCGGCGACGGGTGGTACTCGGACGGCGACGGCCAGAACTTCGACAACTACATCGGCTGGGCCATGCACCTCTACCCGGGGCTGTGGACGCGGATGGGGGCAGCCACACCCGGTGCGCAGTACGAGGACCGGTTGAAGCTCTACCGCGAGCGGCTGCAACTGTTCCTCGAGGACGCGGTGCATCTGGTCGGCAACGACGGTGCACCGGTGTACCAGGGGCGCTCGCTGACCTACCGGATGGCTGCGGCCACGCCGTACTGGATGGGCGCGTTGCTGGACGCCACTCCGCTGTCGCCGGGCCAGACGCGGCGGCTGTGCTCTGGGATCGCGCGGCACTTCGTGCAGCACGACGTACCGGATGAGCGTGGACTGCTGACGCTGGGGTGGTACGACACGTTCCTGCCAACGACGCAGCAGTACTCCGGTCCTGGCTCGCCGTACTGGGCTTCGAAGGGGTTCATCGGGCTGGTGCTGCCGCCCGAGCACCCGGTGTGGACCGATCCGGAGGGCTCGGTGCCGCTGGACGATGCGGATCAGGTACGGGCGATGCCGGCGCCGGGGTGGATCGTGCACGCCAGCCGCCACGACCAGGTGGTGCAGTTGGTCAACCACGGTGCCGACCATGCGCCGGTGGCCGAGCCTGACGGGGTGGAGCCGGAGGGCGATGCGCACTACAACCGGCTGGCGTACGCGAACCACGCGGGTCCCGAGCTGTCCGACCACGCGCCGCGGATCGACAACCTGATCTCACTGGTCTCCTCCGACGGTCTCGTCAGCGGCCGTGGGCGGATCCGGCGGATCGGGGTCGGCGAGCGTACGGCGTCGTCGTGGCACAGAGCGTGGTTGGGGTCGAGTGGGCCGTGGCAGATCGAGACGGCCTCGGTTGTGCATAGCGGCTGGGAGATCCGGTGCGCGCTGGTCGAGGGACCGGCCGGCGCGATGGTCCGCAGCGGCGGTTTCGCGGTCGCCGGGGAGTCTTTGCCTGAGGCAACCGCGGGCTACCGGACCGCGTCCGCGCGGAACGACGACGGGCTGCTGTCGGCGGTGGTCGGACTGCATGGGTACGACGAGGCCGGGGTGCACCGTGGACTCGGTGCCAACGCGTTCGGTGTGCACTCGGCGACGCCGTACCTGACGGCTCCGCACGACGGCGATCCGCTCGTGCTGGTGAGCGCAGTACTGCTGACCCGGGACGCGCTGCGACCGGAGGCGCTTGCCGAAGGCATCGATGTCGTGGTGGCCGGCACCACGGTCCGGATCAGCCTTCCCGGCGGCGGTGACGAGGTGGTCGAACTGGGATCGAATCGAGTCGGTTAGGGCAGGCTCGCCAACGGTGAGAAATCCGGTCGGGCCCACTAGATTGGCGCAATGAGCACGTACGAGAAACTTCTGCAAGAACAGATCCGTAACGAATTCACGGCGGCACAGCAGTACCTGGCAGTGGCTGTCTGGTACGACGACCAGGATCTGCCGCGGCTGGCCGCGCACTTCTACAAGCAGTCCTTGGAAGAGCGCAACCACGCGATGATGATGGTGCAGTACCTGCTCGACAAGGGCGTCCGGCCGCACATCCCCGGCGTCGGCGAAGTCGAGTCCGACTTCAAGTCCGCGCTGGAGCCGCTGGAGCTTGCGTTGCAGCAGGAGATCACCGTCACCAAGCAGGTCGAGACGCTGGCCCGGACCGCGCGGGACGAGAGCGACTACATCGGCGAGCAGTTCATGCAGTGGTTCCTCAAGGAGCAGGTCGAGGAGGTCGCCGCGATGAACACCCTCGTGAACGTGGCGAAGCGGGCCGGTGACAACCTGTTCCACCTCGAAGACTTCCTGGCGCGCGAAGGTGCTGGTGACGGTGGGGCCGCAGATCCCACGGCCCCGGCCATTGCCGGCGGCAAGGTCTGAGGTTTCTCTGACGCCTGCCGGGGCGGGCGGCGGTCGGGGTTACCAGGAGCCGCCGCCTCCGCCGCCTCCGCCGCCGCCGGAGGAGCCGCCGCTGAAGCCGGAGGAGCTGCCGCCGCCGGAGGAGCTGGAGGGGGTGGGTGGCGGGTCGAAGCTGCTGGCGACGGTGCTGCTGAGGGCGCCGGCGGTCCAGCCTGAGCTGTAGTACGACGGGCCGACGTACCAGTACGGGTCCGGGGTGATCCGCCCAGCTGCCACCAACTGGGCGCAGACCCGCTGCCACCGGTCGGCCAGACCGAACGCGATCGCCCAGGGCAGGTACTTGCTGAAGATGTCCTCGCCCTCCTCGAACCGCAACTGCTCGGCCTCCGCAGTCGCCAGGTACTTCCGGAACCCGACCAGCTGATCGGCCACCGCCCGCCCCGCCGGGTTCCGCTGCCCGCGCGCCCGCTTGCCGATCCAGATGCCAATGGCAACGATCACCGCGACCACCGGTAGGCCGATCACCACCGCCCGGCCCAGTCCCCCGGTCGCCGCCCCAACGACGGTCCCCATCAGTCCGAAGCCGAACACCCAGATCCCGATCATCGCCATACAGGCACAGCTGAAGCCGTTCTTGAAGACCGAGCCACCACCCTGGCGCGGCATCCGCAGGTACCACCCGCGCTGCTTCACCTGCTCCCGCAGCGCCTTGATCATCCCGTCGTGCGCCCGTCGCATCGTGTGATCGCCGACCGCACCCCGCCGTAGCACCACCGACTCCCCCGGCTGCAGCGACGGGAACAGCCCCGACAGCAACATCTGCTCGTGCGGCGCCGTCGCAGCCGCCGGATTCACCAGGACGGCGCTCTGCGAGTTGCCACCGTTCTCGATCCGTACGCCGCCCCGCACCGCCAACTCGATCAGCGTCGCCGCCGTCTCCGTCGTGTTCGCCTTCGCATCGATCAGCAGCCCACCCTCCGCGACCGGGATCCGCGGCGGCGCGAAAGCGACCGGGATCCGGTCCTCGGACAGCTCGTCCTTCACCGGCTGCGCAGCCATCCCGTCCGGTGGGAACGTCCCGGGCGGCAAGCCGGCGAACCGCTGGTCCGGGCTGCCCTTCTTCGCGTACAGCACCGCGCCCGCGATCGCGATCACCGTCGCCGCGAGCGAGGCGATCAGCGCGGGCACGGTGATGCCCTCGCGCTCCATCCAGCTCGGCGGGTCGACCAGGATCGGGGTGTCGTTGCTGACGACCCCGGGCTTGATCCCGGCGACGACGGTCAACTGCTCGCCGCGAGGCAGGTCGCTCGCGCCGAAGACGCCCTTCCCCCCGCTGATCGTCTTCTGCGGGCAGTCCTGCGTCGATCCCGCCGTACCGGTGAAGCACTCGACCTGCGTGACGCCCTCGGGCACGGTGACGTCGACCGTGACCTCGTTGAGGACGGCCTCCCAGCTGGCGCCGGTCGCGTCCCAGTACAGCTCGCTGTGGTCGTCGAAGTGCCGGAGCGCGCCGCGGACGTCGTACGTGATCACGTACGACGCGTCGTACCCGGAGATCGTCTCGTCCTCGGAGCCGATCTTGATCCGCAGCGTCTGGTAGCGGTCGTGGTTCGACTTGGTCGTCTCGGTGCTGAACTCGTCCGGCGCGTCCGGGCTCTGCACCGCGATGTTCGAGACCTGGTACTCCTGGTCCTTGGAGTCGTCGTCCCGCCACGGTTCGCGGATGACCAGGTCGCGGTAGATGCCGTGCCGGCCGGTGCTGCCGAAGCTGTAGGCGATCGTCTCTTTCACCTGGAGAACGCCGTCCGGGGTGACGGTGTAGTCGATCCGGAAGCTCTTCACCTCGTCACCGGGAGCCGCTGACGCGGGTGTCGCGAAACCGGCCCCTGCCAGCGCGGTGAGGAGCAGCGTGAGCGCGATGAAGAGGGTCCTTCGCATGGCGCGACAGTACCGAGAGTGAGGGTCCGCCGGGGGGACGCCGCTGACATGTCAGGAGAAAACGCCATCCGAAGACTCTTGTGCTGAGTGGCCGTTGGGGGAATCGTGGGTGGACCAGGAGGAACGTCATGGCAGACAAGACGAACACTTCCCAGGGCACCGGAGCCGCCCCCGCTGTGGACAGCCCGGCCGCCATCCGCAACGTGGTGCTCGTCGGCCCGTCCGGGGCCGGCAAGACCACTCTCATCGAGGCCCTGCTGGTGGCCTCCGGCGTCCTGTCCAGACCCGGCACCGTCCTCGAGGGCACCACGGTCTGCGACTTCGACGACGCCGAGATCCGCCAGCAGCGGTCGGTCGGGCTCGCACTGGCCTCTTTGCCGCACGACGGAATCAAGGTCAACCTGATCGACACCCCCGGGTACGCCGATTTCGTCGGCGAACTGCGGGCCGGACTCCGGGCCGCCGACTGCGCCCTGTTCGTCATCTCGGCGAGCGAGGGTGTCGACGAACCGACCAAGACGTTGTGGCACGAGTGCGACCAGGTCGGCATGCCGCGTGCCGTCGTGATCACCAAGCTCGACCACGCCCGGGCGAACTACAACAACGCGCTGGCCGCCGCGCAGGCAGCGTTCGGCGACAAGGTGCTGCCGCTCTACCTGCCCGCTGGTGACGGGCTGATCGGGCTGCTGTCCCAGAAGTACTACGAGTACACCGACGGCAAGCGATCGACCGCGGAGCCGGACGGCTCGTACGAGGATCAGATCGAGGAGCTCCGCGGCACCCTGATCGAGGGCATCATCGAGGAGTCCGAGGACGAGTCACTGATGGACCGCTACCTCGGTGGCGAGGAGATCGACCAGAAGGTGCTGGTCGAGGACCTCGAGCGCGCGGTCGCCCGCGGCTCGTTCTTCCCGGTCGTCCCGGTCTGCAGCGGCACCGGCGTCGGCACCCAGGAGCTGCTCGAGGTGATGACCAGTGGCTTCCCGTCGCCACCCGAGCACACGCTGCCCGAGGTCTTCACCGCGCACGGTGTGCCGCGCAAGGGCCTGAGCTGCGACCCCAGCGGGGCACTGCTCGCCGAGGTGGTGAAGACGACGTCGGACCCGTACGTCGGCAGGGTCAGCCTGGTGCGGGTGTTCTCCGGCACCATCAGGCCCGACACGACGGTTCACGTGTCGGGCCATTTCACGTCGTTCTTCGGTGAGAGCTCGCACGCCGACCACGACGAGGACGAGAAGATCGGCACGCTGTCGTTCCCGCTCGGCAAGGTGCAGCGGCCGGCGTCCACGGTGGTCGCCGGTGATCTGTGCGCGATCGGCCGGCTGACCCGGGCGGAGACCGGTGACACGCTGTCCGACAAGGCGGACCCGCTGCTGCTGAAGCCGTGGACGATGCCCGAGCCGCTGCTGCCGATCGCCGTACAGGCGCATGCCAAGACCGACGAGGACAAGCTCGGGATCGGGTTGCAGCGACTGGCGGCCGAGGATCCGACGCTGCGGATCGAACAGAACCCGGAGACGCATCAGATCGTGCTCTGGTGCATGGGCGAGGCCCACTCGGACGTCGTACTGGACGCCCTGGCGAACCGGTACGGCGTGACCGTCGACACCGTGGAGTTGCGAGTGCCGCTGCGGGAGACGTTCGGCGGCAAGGCCAAGGGACACGGCCGGCACGTGAAGCAGTCCGGCGGCCACGGTCAGTACGCCGTCTGCGACATCGAGGTGGAGCCGCTGCCGGAGGGGTCCGACTTCGAGTTCGTCGACAAGGTGGTCGGTGGGGCGGTGCCGCGGCAGTTCATCCCGAGTGTCGAGAAGGGCGTCCGGGCGCAGATGGAGAAGGGCGTCTCGGCCGGCTATCCGATGGTCAACATCCGGGTCACGCTGCTCGACGGGAAGGCGCACAGCGTCGACTCGTCGGACATGGCGTTCCAGATGGCCGGCGGGCTGGCGCTGCGTGAGGCGGCGTCCGCGACGAAGGTGAACCTGCTGGAGCCGGTGGACCTGGTCTCGGTGATGGTGCCGGACGAGTTGGTCGGCGCGGTGATGAGCGACCTGTCCGGACGGCGCGGCCGGCTGCTCGGCACGGACAAGGTCGGCGACGACCGCACGGTGGTGAAGGCCGAGGTGCCGCAGGTGGAGATCACCCGCTACGCCATCGACCTGCGGTCGCTGTCGCACGGCGCCGCGTCGTTCACGCGGTCGTTCGCGCGCTACGACCCGATGCCCGAGTCGGCGGCGGCCAAGGTGAAGTCTGGTTAGCACACGGCCTTATGACAGGCGGCGACGGACGTCGCGGGTACGCAGGTACGCCGCGACGTCGTCGTACCGCTCGCTCTGGTTGGCGAACTCGATGTACGAGCGGACCCGGTGCAGCCAGTCGAGCGTCGACGGCTTGACCGCGGGCAGCGCCTCGGTCAGGTGACGCATGGCCAGCGGCGGCTCGCCACCGCTGCTGAGCGCCTCGTCGATCACCCGGTCGACGCCGCGTTCGATCAGCGCGCGCAGGTCCGCGCCGCTGAACATCGGCGTCTGCCCGGCGAGCGCCTTCAGGTCGAGCCCGTCCGACGGTACGTCCCGCACCAGCACGTTCAGGATGTCCGCCCGCGCGGGCTCGTCCGGCGGCGGCACGAAGACCACCCTGTCGAACCTGCCCGGCCGCAGCATCGCCTCGTCGACGTCCCACGGCGCGTTCGTGGCGGCGAGCACGAGAAGACCGTCGTTCTCGGAGCCGATCGCGTCCAACTCCTGCAGCAGTACGTCAACCAGCCGCCGGGCCTCGGATCCGCCGTGCTTGTGCCGCGCGAAGGCCAGCGCGTCGAGCTCGTCCAGGAACAGCACGCAGGGCGCGTTCGCCCGGGCGCGCTCGAAGGCGGCGTGCAGGTTGCGCTCGGAGACCCCGAGGTACGGGTCCATCACGTCCTCGATCCGGACGTTCACGAACGGCAGTCCGCACTCCCCCGCGGTCGCCCGCGCCAGCAGCGTCTTCCCGCAGCCCGGCGGCCCGTAGAGCATCACGCCGCCGCCGGACTTCCGTCCGTACTTCTCGTACAGCTCCGGGCGGCTCAGCGGCAGGATCACCATCCGGTGGATGACCCGCTTGAGGTCGTCCATCCCGCCGACCTGGTCGAAGGTCGTGGTCTCCTTCGGCGTGTCCACCTCGTACGGCGTCTCGGCCCCGGGACCGACCTTGATCTTGACCCCGCTGCGCTCCGAGATCATCTCGTCGACCAGCTGCTGCAGCCGCCCGGTCCCCTCGACGACGCCCTGTTGCCGGGCCGCCTCGAGCAGGTTCCGCAGCAACGCGAGCCGCCCGTTCGCCGCCGCGAGCTCCCCGACTGTCACGAACTGGTCGTCCGGCAACCCCTGCTGATCGAGCAGTACGACGTACTGGTCCAGAGCCGACTCGGACTCGCCGGCAGTCACCAGCGACTCGGCCAGCACCAGCCGAAGCAGCACGTCATCCGGATTGGCCTCCACCGCCTTCCGCAACGCCGCGATGCGGTCATTCATCAGGCGCCCCACTTTCGGTTGAGCCAGCGGCGGACGAGGGGTGGGGCCACCCAGGAGTAGATGCAGAAGCCGAACCAGCCGATGGCGGCGAGGAAGGCCAACGGTGCGAGGCCGGCGATGCGGAGGCCGTAAATGACCGCGACCGCAGCGACCCAGACGACGAGCGGGTTGAACCGCTGGAACGGGCGGAGCGGGCGCATCAGCGGGTGGTTCATCAGCTTCGCCTCGCGGGCCGCCGCGCGGAGGTCGGCGTCACCGGGTTGGGACGCGGCGGCGGAGGCCAATGAGTTGTAGCCGGATCGCGAGTCGCCGGTGAGCATGGACGCCGTACCGTGCAGGGCTCGGGCGCCGGGATCCTCGGGGTCGTGTGAGAGAGCCTCGGTGCTGTGGCGGTGCATGTCGCGGTCCTTGCCGAGCGCGAAAGCGACCTGAGCCCGGGCAGCAGAGACCGCGGCGCTCTCGGGTGCGTGCGAGGCGGCGCGCTCGACCAGGGCGCTCGCCTTCTCGGCCTGTCCGGCGGTGAGGCAGACGTGCGCGTAGCCGATCAGCAGGTCGGGGTCGTTGGGGTCCAGGCTGAGGCCTTGGAGGAACGCGGCCTCCGCCTCGGGCAGACGGCCTACAGCGCGCAGGGAGGAGCCGAGCACGTGCAGCATTGGCAGGAACGGTCCGTGCTGGGCGAGACCGTCCTTCAGTACATCGATGGCCTCGTCGTTGCGGTCGAGCGCGTGGAGCGCGGCGCCGCGGAACAGGTACGCGCGATAGTCGACGGCTGCGTCGCCCCAGAGGCCCTGGAGCTCGTCGAGGGTGCGTTCGGGGTGGCCGATCTGCAGCCAGTGGCCGGCCATCTGCAGCCGGGCTTCGGTTGGTTCGTTCACAGGGCCACCGCCACGAGTACCAGGATGAGTGCTTCGGCGACGGCGCCGCCGATGGTCACCGCGAGGCCCGGGCCCCACAAGGAGCCGTAGTCGGCGCCGCGGAGCTGGAAGGCGCGGTCCATCGGGCGCTGGATGCGGAGCTGGACCAGGCAGCATGCGACGGCGACGACCCGGATCGCGATCCGCAGCCCCGAGGTGACGCCGTCGTCGGTGTTGAGCAGCGCGAAGACGGCAATGACGGCGGCCAGCCCGGCGGCGCCGGTGAGCAGGATCAGGCGCTGTTTGGCCGCGTCCACGCCGAGCCGGCGGGCGTTCAGGAACGCGATCGTGGTCGAGGCGATCACCCCACCGAAGAAGGCGACGTACGTCTGGGACATCAGTCGCCACGGGCGCACCGACATGTCCACACCGGCGCCGATGGTCGGGCGCAGCAGTTCGTCCGGCATGGGGCTCCTCGCGTGGCAGATCCGGCTGCCGCAGTGTACTGCGATAGGCAGCAGTCCCTCGTCAAGCACTGGGTGGCGACCGCAGGGTCTCCTCCGGACCCGCCCCCTGCCCGTCATCCGCCCCCCTGGCGTGGGTCAGCCCATCGCAGGGTGGGTTGCCCAACCAGAATCCGGTGGGCAAACCCGCACTCTGGTTGGCTGACCCACGACAGGGGCCGAGGTCACCACGGGACCGAGGTCGTTCCTTGCCGAGGCACTAGCCTGGGCCGATGACCGAGAACTGTCTCTTCTGCGGGATCGTGGCCGGGAACATTCCGTCGACGCAGGTGGCGTCGAACGAGCGGGCGATCGCGTTCATGGACATCAACCCGGCGACGCCCGGCCATCTGCTGGTGGTGCCGCGGGCGCACTCGACAGACCTCCGGGAGGCCGACGCCGAGGACCTGATCGGGGCGACGCTGCTCGCGCAGTCGCTGGTCGGACGGGTGATCGAGCGCCTGAACGCCGACGGCGCGAACCTGCTGAGCTGCATCGGCGCCGAGGCGTGGCAGAGCGTCTTCCACACCCACCTGCACGTGGTCCCCCGCTACCAGGACGACCCGCTCAAGCTCCCCTGGCACCCCACCCCCGGCGACATGGAGCAGATCCAGGCCACCGCCGCCAAGCTCCTGTAACACTTCCGCACCTCATGACACTGCAGAGCTGACCGGATAACCCGAGCCCTGCAGAGGTAGTCATGTCGAACACCGTCGTCGCAGCACCTTGTGAGCAGTACGCCGTACCCCACAACGTGCTGCGGCGGCGGTTGCTGCCGCTGTGGGTGGGGACGTTTCTGCAGGGGTTTGCGTTGTGGGTGCCGGTCGAGAAGTTGTTCATGAGTGAGATCGGGTTCGACGCGGCGACCGTTGGCGTGATGGTTGCTGCTTACGCGGCGTTGGTGCCGGTGGCCGAGGTGGCGTCGGGGGTCCTGGCGGACCGGTGGTCGCGGCGGGGTGTGCTGATGCTCGCGGGGCTGGCGATGGTGGTGAGCGTCTCCGTCGCCGCGCTCAGTCAGAACGTCGCGAGCTACATCGTGGCCGCGCTCCTCTTCGGGGTCTACTTCGCGATGTACTCCGGAACCATCGAGGCCGTCGTGTACGACGTGGTGCTCGAGGAGACCGGGGACGGCGAAGGCTACGAGCGCGAGATCGGCCGGGTCCGCTTCGTCGAGAGCGTCGCACTCGTGGCGAGCGCCCTGGCCGGTGGTTGGCTCGCCTCGGTGCTGTCGACGCGGGCGACGTACTTCCTCACCCTCCCCTTCGTCCTGCTCTACCTGGTCGCGCTGACCCGGTTCTGCGAGCCGCGCCTGCACCAGACCAGCGAGCGGACCTCGCTCCGGCACCACCTCACAGTCACCTACCGAGCGATCACCCACCGCGGGCGACTCGTCCCGATCGCGGCTGCGTCGATCATGGCGGCGATGATCCTGCAGGCGGTGTTCGAGTTCGGACCGCTGTGGCTGATCACGCTCAAGGCGTCCGCGGTGTACTACGGACCGTTCTGGGCAGTCCTGGTCGCGACGCTAGGCATCGGCGGACTGCTCGCCGGACGGCTCCGGCTCGACCGTCCGATCCCGGTGGCGATCGTCGTAATGGTCATGCTCGCCGCCTGCCTGACCCTGACGAGCAGCCGGGACCTGGTCGCCCTGACCGTGGCGATGGTCGCGCTGTGCTTCCTGCTCGTCGTGATCGGCATCCACGTCAGCCGCCTGCTGCACGACGCCGTACCGTCGACGATCCGGACCGGCGTGGTGTCCGGGATCGGCGCGGTGTCGTGGCTGGTGTTCACGCCGTTCGCGCTGGTGTTCGGTGCCGTGAGCAAGCAGTTCGGCGTGTACGTGTCCGGGTGGATGCTGACCGGGGCGGTCGGAATGGCCGGTGCGGCGGTCGTCTGGGTCCGGAACCGTGCTCCACTACGCTGACCCAATGGCCGACGACGTACTGGTCGAGCGGTTGCGGAGCGGGGACGAGGATGCGTTCGCGCTGCTGCTGGACGGGTGGTCGGGTGGGATGCTGCGGGTGGCGCGGTCGTTCGTGTCGACCGAGGAGTCGGCCGCGGAGGTCGTGCAGGAGACCTGGCTCGCGGTGATCGAGGGCATCGACCGGTTCGAGGGCCGGTCGTCGCTGAAGACCTGGGTGTACCGGATCCTCACCAACACGGCGAAGCGGCGCGGCACCCGGGAGCACAAGGTGGTGCCGATGAGCAGCGTGGACGACTCCGGGCCGACCGTCGACCCGAGCCGCTTCCGCCCAGCCGGCAACCCGTTCCCCGGTCACTGGTGGGACTTCCCGCCCGCCTGGCCTTCGCCCGAGCAGGGTCTGCTGAGCGGGGAGGTCCGCGACCGCCTCACCGAAGCACTGACCGAGCTCCCCGAGCGGCAGCGGCTGGTCGTCGTACTGCGGGACGTCGAAGGACGCCCGTACGACGAAGTGTGCGAGCTGCTCGGGATCACGGCGGCGAACCAGCGGGTGCTGCTACACCGGGCGCGGGCGTTTCTGCGCGGCAAACTGGAGGAGTACTACATGCAGGAGGGCGCGCGTCATGAGTGATCTCGACTGCCGCGGGTTCGTCGAGCTGGTCACGTCGTACCTGGAAGGCGACCTGAGTCCGCAGGACGAGCAGGACTTCATCGACCACCTCGCGCAGTGCGACGGCTGCGAGCGCTATCTGGAGCAGATGCGGCTCACGTCGACGGCACTGACCGACCTACCCACCGGATCCTTGCCGGCCGACACCCGGAGCAGACTGCTGGACACGTTCCGCGCACGCCGGAGCTAACGCTCACCTAGCGACCAGCTCGTAGACGGAAACCAGTTCGGGGAGCAGCACCGACCAGTCATAGCGTTGTACGGCGCTCAGTCCGGAGACGCGGAGCTTGTCGCGCTCGTCAGGGGTACCGAGGAGGCGCAAGGCCCGCGTGGTGAGCTCCTCGACGTCACCTGGTTCGAACAACTCGCCCAACCGCCCACTGTCGAGCACTAATCGGAACGCGGCCAGATCGCTGGCGAGCACCGGTGCCCCGGCAGCCATGGCCTCGAGCAGGACGATGCCGAAGCTCTCGCCGCCGAGATGCGGCGCGACGTAGAGGTCAGAGCCGGACAGCATGTCCGCCCGAGCTGCGTCGTCGATCGCTCCGAGGAAGACGACGTTGGCGCGACAGCTCTCCGGTAGCGACCGCCGTGCCTCGTCCGCCTGACCGGTCCCGGCGACGAGGACTCTCAGGTCGGGGCGTTCGGCAACCAAGGCGGGCACGGCCTTCAGCAGGACCTCGAGTCCCTTGCGGGGTTCGTCCATCCGGCCGATGAAGCTGATCGTGCCGTCCGCCCCCTGCCACTCCGGCCGCGGGGTCCCCCGGAAGCGGTCGACGTAGAGGCCGTTCGGGATGACCACCGCCTCGCCGCCGATGTGCTGGACCATCATCGAGCGGGCGCTCTCCGAGACGGCGATCCGGGCGTCGATCTTCTCCAGCGCCGGGCGCAGCAGCCCGGCGGCGGCGCTCATCGCGCGGGACCGGACCTGCCAGGTGTGGAAGGTGGCGACGAACGGGCCGTCGGCCGACCACAGCGCGATGATCGAGGCGCTCGGCGTGGTCGGCTCGTGTACGTGGACGACGTCGAAGCGCCCGTCGGCCAACCAGCTCTTCACCCGCGCGGCAGTCCGCGGACCGAACGTGACCCGGGCAACGGAACCGTTGTACGGCACCCCGACCGCCCGGCCGGACGAAACGACGTACGGCGGCGCCGCATCGGTGTCGTCGACGGGGGCGAGGACGGACACCTCGTGGCCGAGCGCAAGCAGCGCCTCGGCCAGGTCCCGGACGTGGTTCTGCACCCCACCAGGCGTCCCCAGCGAGTACGGGCACACCACGCCGATCCTCACGGGACGATTCTCACCCTTCGAGGAAAATCCTCTGCAGCATGTGCCAGTCCTCGGGGTGGGCGGCGATGCCCTTGGCGAAGGCGTCGGCACAGCGCTGGGTCATCGCCGCGGTGCCGCCGTCCGGGTCGATCGTGTCGTGGAAGGTGATCACCAGGTCCGGGCCGTCGTAGTGCAGGGTCGCCGGGATCAGCGGCGCCCCGGTCCGCAGGCTCAGCGCCGCGGGACCGGCCGGCATCCGCGATGGGCGGCCGAAGAACGTCACCGGGACGCCACGCTCCGACAGGTCCCGGTCGGCGACCAGGCAGACGAAGCCGCCGGCCCGCAACCGCTCCGCCAGGACGCCGGTGACGTCCTCGTCGCCGCCGGTGAGCGGGAGGACCTCCATGCCGAGCTTCTTGCGGTAGGCAATGAAGCGGTCGAACAGGGACTCCGGTCGCAGCCGTTCGGCCACGGTCGACACCGGCATCCCGGTCAGGCCGGCCCAGGCGCCGGCGTGGTCGTAGTTCGCCAGGTGCGGCAGCGCGCAGATCACACCGCGGCCGGCCGCGTAGGCGTCGCGGAGCAGCTTCTCGTTGACCGTGCGGACCCGGCCGACGATCTCCTCCTCGCTCCACTCCGGCAGCCGGAACGCTTCCTGCCAGTAGCGCAGGTACGACCGCATTCCGGCCTTGGTCAACGCGTCCAGGTCCGCGTCGGGGCTGACCACGGCCAGGTTGCCGCGCAATCGCCGTACCCCGCGACCGTTGCGGTGGTAGGTCCGGTCGGCGGCCTGCTGGAACAGCCAGGTGATGGTGCGCTCGGGCAGGCGGCGCACCAGCGTCCAGGCGACGGCGAAGGCCAGGTCGACGGCCCGGTGCCGCACGCCGTCCATCACGTCAGTTCTTGGGGTCCGGCCCGGCCGGTGGCGTCGGCGGGGTGTCCAGGCCGGCGTTCCCGGGGTCGGCCAGCACCTGTTTGCGGACCGACAGCGTGCGCTGGACCACCGTGATCGTGCTCGCGGCGGCGAGGTACCAGATCACGATCTGCAGCAGGATCGGCAGGTTCAGCACGTCGGAGAAGAACGCGATGACCAGCGTGAACACCAGCCGGTCGGCGCGCTCGGCCAGGCCGCCACTCGCCGTCAGGCCGAGGCTCTCGGCCTTGGCCCGCGCGTACGACGTGACCGCGCCCATCACCAGCGCCCACAGGGTCACCGCGGCCATCAGCGTCGAGTCGCCGGCGTTCGAGTTGGCGTAGTACATCACCAGGCCGCCGAAGATCGCGCCGTCGCCGATCCGGTCCAGCGTGGAGTCCAGGTACGAGCCCCACTTCGACGAGGTCCCCGACGTCCGCGCCATGTGGCCGTCGATCAGGTCGGAGAACACGAAGCAGGTGATCACCACGACGCCCAGCCAGAGCTGGCCGCGCGGGAAGAAGATCAGCGCACCGGCGCACACCCCGATCGTGCCCACCAGCGTGACCACGTCGGCGCTCACGCCGAGCTTGAGCAGGAGGTTGGCGATCGGGGTGATCACCTTGGTCCAGAACTGCCGGAATCTGTTAAGCATGGCGACGCGATCGTAGTCGAGCCGGATCACCATCCGGTCACACGCCACCCAACCAGCGGCCAAACCCGCGTGACAAACCTGCGCGCGGACCGGTTTCGCGGGATGCTGGACACAGCAAGGAGGTGCGCCGATGCGACCGAGGCCGGGACAGCTCTGCGCCCTCGCCTGTGCCTTCGCGCTGGCGGCCTCCGGCTGCTCGGTCGCCCGCAACGCCAATGGCGCCCGGCCAATCCCCAGCCCGTCACCGGCGCCGGCAGTGGTACCGACCGTAGTCGCGCCGCCACAGGCCGAAGGGCTGGACGGTACGGCGGGCGCCCCCGGACCACAGGTGTGTACGGCGATCACCCGCACCCTGACCGCGTCACTCAAGGTCACCGTCACCGCGAAGCCGAACGCCTGGAACGACGCCGGTCTCCCCGCGCTTGACCTCTGCACGCTCCTGGTCGAAGGGCGCCCGGTGACGATCGGTGTCAGCGCGCTCCCCCGCCAGCCCGACTCGCTCGAGCGGCTGCTCAGCGGCGCCGCCTCCCGCGAGCCGCTGGCCGAACTCGGCCCGGACGCCCGGATTGCGGACTCGCTGATCGTCTTCCCGGCCGCCGATCGCGCCGTGCAGCTCAAGGCGAACGGCGGCATCGACCGGGCCAGGGCGGTGGCGGTCGCCTTGGCCGTGCGGGACGCCGTACCGAAGACTGTCCGGAACGCGCGGCAGTCCGACTCGGCGTGCCAGGTGTCGAACTCGGCGGCCGAGCAGTTCGTCGGGGCGCACGTCCAGCTGCGGCGGGACTACCGGGTGAACGGGGCGCTGACGTGCATCTGGGGCACGTACGACGCGACCGTGGCGGTCGTCGAGGCGTTCGACCAGTCCACCATCCCCGAGGCACAGCGAGTCCCGCCACCCCGCCTCGCCCCCATCGGCCAGCCCGGCTACTACCTGCCCGACGCGGGCGAACTCGTCTTCCGCCAGGGCCGCCGGGTGGTCCGCGTCACCGGCCTGACCAACCCATCCCGCGAGATCTCGCTCGAGACCCTGCTCGGCCTCGTCGACCCCCTGCTGCCTTTGTTCCTGCGCTGAGCCAACTTTCTGGTGCAGACCGGCATCCAACCCCCGACAAATCCGAAAGTAGGGGTGGTTGAAAGTGACCAAGTGGGCAAAGTACGGCGGCGGTCTGCTGGCGGCCGGCGTACTCGGTGCGGGGATGCTGGCGACGGGTCCGGCGTCCGCGCAGCCGAGCAGCAACACAACTTCGCAGGGGACGACGGCGGCCTGCCAGATCTCCGTTGGTTCGGTGACCGCGGGCGGCGATCACCGTTTGCAGACCTTCTCGGCGGCGGGGGCGAAGATCGCCGACAAGATCGTTGCCAAGGACATCTACCCGGACGGGCAGGTGCGGCTGAGCTCGACGCTCAGGTACGGCCCCAGCGAGGTCGGCGCCGAGGACCACCGCGGCCCGGTCATCATGGGATCGACGATGTACGACACGAGCTACCTGACGCCGGCCGGCGGCGGGACGGTCTCGCAGAAGCAGGTCACCCGGGTCGGATCGGGCTGGGGGGTCTACCGCACTCTCGACCGGTCGACGTACGTCACCGCAACGAAGCAGCGCGACACCGAGTACTCGCTGCACATCGACGGCACGCTCTACCGGCGTAACGTCACGTACAAGGACGGCGTCGCGTCCCGGCAGATCACCGGGTACCAGTCCGGCTACAAGGGCGTGAAGGCGATGACGCTGATCAGCCAGACGCCGACGTACGACACCTTCCTGATGACGCTCACCAGCGGGAAGCTCTACACCGCGCGGCTGCCGCTGGCCGGTGGGCACCTCATCCCGGGTGTCGTCAAGCAGGTCCGGGCCTCGACCTGGCAGGGCTTCGAGTCGCTGGTTGCGGCGCCGTGCGGGACGGGAACGCTGTTGCTGGCCATCGACAAGGACAGCGGTGCGGGCTACCTGTACTCGGTCGGGCACGCGAACGGGACCGCGACGGCGATCAAGGGCCTCGGCAAGGTGCCGGGGTCGTTCACCGACCCGGTGTACTTCCACTGGCAGAAGTTCACCGACCCGAAGCTCGCCGGCGAGTGACAATCCGTTGAGCAAACCGCCCCGCCTCGATCTCGAGGCGGGGCGGTTTGTCGTTCAGGGCTCGCTCGGCCAGGACTTGGCCAGCAGGGCTCTGGTGTCCGGCAGGAGCTGCGGCAGCACCTTGGTGTGCGCGATGGCCGGCATGAAGTTCGTGTCACCCGACCACCGTGGTACGACGTGCTGGTGCAGATGGGCCGCGATCCCGGCGCCGGCGATCTCGCCCTGGTTCATGCCGATGTTGAACCCGTGAGCGCCCGACACCGTCCGGATCGCCTGCATCGCCTGCCGGGTCAGCCTGGCGACGTCGGCGACCTCGTCCTCGGTCAGCTCGGTGTAGTCCGCGACGTGCCGGTACGGGACCACCATCAGGTGGCCGGGGTTGTACGGATACAGGTTCAGCACCACGTAGGCCGCCGTACCCCGGTAGACGATCAGCGCGTCTGCGTCCGGCAGGCCCGGCAGCCGGCAGAACGGGCAGCCTGAGCCGGCTTCGGAGCTGGTCGGCTTGTTCTCACCCTCGATGTAGGCCATCCGGTGCGGCGTCCACAGCCGCATGAACGGATCCGGCACCCCGACGCCGTCCTGTGCCACCACCTCGTCGGGCGCGTACGGCGACTCCGGTGCGTACGGCGACTCCGGTACGTACGGCGACTCCGGTGCGTACGGCGACTCCGGTACGGCGCCGGACGGCTGGTCGGGGGTATCCGTCATACCTGTACGCGCTTCGCGACTGCCTCGACGATCTCGCTGATCGCGTCCGCGATCGGCACGCCGTTCTTCTGCGTGCCGTCCCGGTACCGGAACGAGACCGAGCCGGCGGCCATGTCGTCGTCACCAGCGATCAGCATGTACGGCACCTTGGACTTCTGCGCGTTGCGGATCTTCTTCTGCATCCGGTCGTCGGAGGCGTCCACCTCGATCCGGATGCCCTGCGCCTTCAGCTTCGAGGCGACGTCGTACAGGTAGTCGACATGCCCGTCGGTCACCGGGATGCCGGTCACCTGGACCGGGGCCAGCCAGGGCGGGAAGGCGCCGGCGTAGTGCTCGGTCAGGACGGCGACGAACCGCTCGATCGAGCCGAACAGCGCGCGGTGGATCATCACCGGCCGCTGCCGGGAGCCGTCCGGCGCGGTGTACTCGAGCTCGAACCGCTCCGGCAGGTTGAAGTCCAGCTGGATCGTCGACATCTGCCAGGTCCGGCCGATCGCGTCCTTGGTCTGGACCGAGATCTTCGGGCCGTAGAACGCCGCGCCACCCGGGTCCGGGACCAGCTCGAGACCGGAGCCCTCGGCAACCTCGCGCAGCGTCTCGGTGGCCTCATCCCAGACCTCGTCGGAGCCGACGAACTTGTCCGGATTCTTGGTGGACAGCTCGAGGTAGAAGTCGTCCAGGCCGTAGTCGGCGAGCAGGCCGAGCACGAACGTGAGCAGCGCGCGCAGCTCGTCGCGCATCTGCTCGCGGGTGCAGTAGATGTGCGCGTCGTCCTGGGTGAAGCCGCGGGCCCGGGTCATGCCGTGCACGACGCCGGACTTCTCCATCCGGTAGACGGTGCCGAACTCGAACAGCCGCAGCGGGAGCTCGCGGTAGGAGCGGCCGCGGGCGCCGAAGATCAGGTTGTGCATCGGGCAGTTCATCGGCTTCAGGTAGTAGTCCTGGCCCTGCTTGCGAATCTGCCCGTCCGCGCCGCGCTCCTCGTCCAGGTGCATGGGCGGGTACATGCCGTCGGCGTACCAGTCCAGGTGGCCGGAGGTCTCGAACAGCTGGCCCTTGGTGATGTGCGGCGAGTAGACGAACTCGTAGCCGTCCTCGACGTGCCGCTGCCGGGAGTAGTCCTCCATCACCTTGCGCAGCACGCCGCCCTTGGGGTGGAACACCGCGAGGCCGGAGCCGATCTCGTCGGGGAAGCTGAACAGGTCGAGCTCGGTGCCCAGCTTGCGGTGGTCGCGCTTGGCGGCCTCCTCCAGGCGGGTCAGGTACGCCTTCAGCTCGTCACGCGACTCCCACGCCGTCCCGTAGATCCGCTGCAGCTGCGGGTTCTTCTCGCTGCCCCGCCAGTACGCCGCGGCGGTCCGCATCAGCTTGAAGTTGCCCAGGTAGCCGGTCGCGGGCACGTGCGGGCCGCGGCACAGGTCCTTCCAGGCGACCGAGTCGTCGCGCCGGACGTTGTCGTAGATCGTCAGCTCGCCCCCGCCGACCTCGACACTCGCCCCCTCGGCCGCGTCCGCCGCCGAGCCCTTGATGCCGATCAGCTCGAGCTTGTACGGCTCGGCGGCCAGCTCAGTACGGGCGTCGTCGTCGGAGACCACCCGGCGGCTGAACCGCTGCCGCTCCTTGATGATCTGCTGCATCTTCTTCTCGAGCTTGCCCAGGTCGTCCGGCGTGAACGGCGTGGGTACGTCGAAGTCGTAGTAGAAGCCGTTCTCGACCGGCGGGCCGATGCCCAGCTTGGCCTCCGGGAACAGCTCCTGCACGGCTTGGGCCAGCACGTGCGCGGTGGAGTGCCGGATGATCGCCCGGCCGTCCTCGGAGCCGGCCTTGACCGGCTCGATCTCGTCACCGTCCGCGACGACCCGGGACAGGTCGCGCAGCTCACCGTTGACGCGGGCGGCGATGGCGGAGCGGTCCTGGCCGAAGATTCCGGCGAACAGCTCCCCGATCGTCGTCGTCTCGGTCACACTCCGCTCAGCCTCGCCCTCGACGCCGATCAGATGGACCTTGACTTCCGGCACGTTCACTCCTCGAGTTCGACGGTCCGCGGAGGTGCGGGCCGCTCACGCACAGATGGTATCGACTCCGGCACCGTGCCCGGACGCCGTATCCACAGGTCCGGGAACACCTGACGAAAGTAGGGGG
The DNA here is from genome assembly GCF_044460355.1 of Kribbella sp. NPDC050124. Lineage (NCBI taxonomy): Bacteria > Bacillati > Actinomycetota > Actinomycetes > Propionibacteriales > Kribbellaceae > Kribbella > Kribbella sp. NPDC050124. The sequence continues at coordinate 12,638 of NZ_JBITJU010000015.1, read as the reverse complement.
TCGGACCAGCCGTCGGCCGGATGTGGAGGGGGTGCCCGAATTCCTAGGTTCGTGTCAACTACAGGAACCAGGAGGGGACCCCGGCGTGATCACGCTCGAAGGACTCACCAAGAGGTACGGCGACACCACCGCCGTCGACTCGCTCGACCTCACCGTCGCACCCGGCCGCGTGACCGGCTTCCTCGGGCCGAACGGTGCCGGCAAGTCGACCACCATGCGGATGATCCTCGGCCTCGACACCCCGACCGAGGGGACCGCACTCATCGACGGGCGCCCGTACGCCGTTTGGCCCAAGCCGCTGGCCAAGGTCGGCGCGCTGCTCGACGCCAAGGCCCTGCACCCGCGCCGGAGCGCACGCAACCACCTGATCGCGATGGCGCTGAGCAATGGCATCCCGGTCAGCCGCGTGGACGAGGTGCTGTCGATCGTCGGCCTGGACTCGGTCACCCGGAAGCGGGCCGGCGAGTTCTCGCTCGGCATGGGCCAGCGGCTCGGGATCGCGGGCGCCCTGCTCGGCGACCCCGAGGTGCTGATGTTCGACGAGCCGGTGAACGGCCTGGACCCGGACGGCGTGCGCTGGGTCCGCCGGCTGATGCGCTCACTCGCAGCCGAGGGCCGGACCGTGTTCGTGTCCAGCCACCTGATGAGCGAGATGCAGCAGACCGCCGACCAGCTGGTCGTGATCGGCAAGGGCCGCCTGATCGCCGACGCACCGGTGGCCGAGGTGATTGCCGGGTCGTCGCGTACGACGGTCGTCGTACGCGTCCCGGATCGCGCCGGCCTCGTCGTACTGCGGGACAAGCTCACCGGTGAAGCGGAGCGGGTCGAGTCGGCGGACGACCGGCTGATCCTGACCGGCGTACACGTGGAGCGGGTCGGTGACCTCGCGCATGAGCTCGGTGTCCGGCTGCACGAGCTCCACACAGAGCATGCGTCGCTCGAAGAGGCCTACATGGAGCTGACCGCCGACAGTGTGCAGTACGGCGTTGCGTCATGAGCGACGCGATCTTGCACCTCACTGAGGAGCTGATGTCGTCGTGGTGGATCTATCTGGCGCTGTGGGGCTTCGCGGCGCTGGACGGGTTCTTCCCGGCGGTGCCGAGCGAGACTCTGGTCGTGACGGCCGGGGTGTTCGCGGCTACTGGTGAGCCGAAGCTGTGGGGCGTCATCGTGGCCGCGGCAGCCGGTGCCTTCGTCGGTGACCACGTCTCCTACTTGCTGGGCCGAGGCGCAGGCGGTCGGCTGCTGGACCGCCTGCGCCTCGGTACCAAGCGACACGCCATGGCCCTCTGGGCACGGCGGGCTCTCGTCGAGCGCGGCGGGCTGGTCCTCGTGGTCGCCCGCTACATCCCAGGCGGCCGGACCGCCGTCACACTGACGATGGGATCGGTGCGCTACCCGCTGCGCAAGTTCTCCTTCTTCGCCGGACTCGCTGCGATCAGCTGGGGCGTGTACTGCGCGCTGGTCGGCTACATCGGCGGCAAGGCCTTCGAGGACAACCCGCTCAAGGGCGTCGTCCTCGGCATCGGCCTGGCCCTCGCGGTCACCTTGATCGTCGAGCTCGTCCGGCACCAACTCCGCAAGCGTCGACCTCGAGCTGAGGTCGAGCCCGAACTCGTGGAAGCAGGCGACAGATGACCACCGCAACCCTCACCCTCAGGTCGACCCCTCGCCTCAGCGACGCGGTCCGGTCCGAGTGGACCAAGCTGTGGACCGTACGGTCGAGCTGGCTGAACATCGCCTCTGCCCTGCTGCTGGCATCCCTGCTGGGCCTGCAGTTCGGCCTGGGTACGGCGTACGACAACGACCACCCCGAGCCCGGCCGAGCCGTGGGTCCCGAGGCTGTGGGTGGGTTCGGCATCTCGGCCACACTGATCCTGCAGGTGATCGTGGCCGCGTTCGCCCTGCTCACGGTCACCTCGGAGTACGCGACCGGCAGCATCCGCTCCACCGTCCAGTGGACTCCGGTACGGCGGAACGTCGTACTGGCCAAGGCGGTCGTGCTGACCCCGGTGCTGTTCGTGTACGGCGTACTGCTCGCGACGGTCGCGGCTGTCGCGGGCGGCCTGATGGCAGGGTCCTGGGCCGACTGGGAGCTGCAGCCGCTCGTGACGGACGTGCTGTCGGTCGCCTTCTACCTGACGGCGGCCGGTCTGTTCTCGGCCGGGATCGCTTGGGTGGTCCGCAGTACGGCCGGCACTCTGACTGCTGCCTTCCTGCTGCTCATGGTCCTACCGCTGATGCTCGGTCAGAGCGGGCTGCGTGTGCTCGTCTGGATCGCCGCCCTGCTCCCCGGCGGCGCCGGCCAGAACTACCTCAGCGGCTCCACCGACCCCCTGTCCCCCACAGTCAGCCTCCTGGTCCTCCTGGCCTGGACCGCCGCCGCTCTGGTCGCCGGCACCCAAGCCCTGTCCCGCCGAGACGCCTGAGACGCCTGAGCTGCCGCTGGCGGGTGGTGTGACCGATGACGTGCTACAACCGGTCATCCGTCACACAACCCGCCAGTCGGAGGTTCAGCGCGGGACGTTCAGCGCGATGGTGATCTGCTCGGACACCTTGGCTGCCAGCTCCAGGGCTGCCCGGCGGGTGGCCGGCTGGAGGGCGGAGTGGTCGAGCGGACCCTCGGCGGCGATGTGCATGTCGGTCGGGATGTCGATCACAGCGGCCGCGCGGGACTCGAAGTACGGGCGGAGCTGCTTCTCGACCTCCTTGTTGACGTCACCGGGACCGTTCGACACCGCGATCACCGCACGCCGGATCAGCCGCTGCGCCTCCGGGCCCTGGTTGTCCAGCTCCTCCAGCATCTGTACGGCGGCCGCGCAGGACAGGCTCTTCCACTTGATCGGGATGACGAGGGCGTCAGCCGCCTTCATCGCCTCCCGCCAGTTGCTGGAGCCCTCGTTGTTCCCGGTGTCGATCACCAGGACCTTGTAGAACCGGCTCAGCAACCGGTGGATCTGGTCGAAGTCCTTCGCCTCGATCTGCGCGTACGTCGTGGTCGCAGACGTCAGCACGTCGTACTGACCGGCCACCTGGTGCCGCAGGTACGCCGCGACGTCGCCGAGCCGGGCGTCCGGCTGGGTCAGCATCGGCATGGCCTGCAGCATGTCCGTCACAGTGGAGCGGCTGTTCGTGTCGTGCGTGCGCAGGTGCATGTTGCCGCGCAGCTCGTTGTTGTCCCAGGCCACCACGCCACCGCCACGGGCCTGGCCGAGCGCACCGGCGAGCAGCAGGGTGGTCGGCGTCTTGCCGGAACCGCCCTTGGGGTTGGCGACGACGATCGTCACCGGGCGCCGGAACGCGGTCGCCGCGGTCGCACGAGCGATCCGCTCCAGCCGCTCGGAGCTACCGGGACGCAGCCGCAGCGCACTACGGATGCCGCGCTCTGCCGGAGCCTCCCGCGGCAGCGGAAGCGCCTGGATCAGCTCGTCGGTCCGGTACGACACCTCGCGCTGCTGCTGCGGAGCCTGCTGACCGGGAATGCCCTGCGGGAAGAAGTGCTGAGCCTGTGGCGACAGCTGCTGTCCACCCTGCGCCGGGCCTGCGGCCGCCGGACCGCCGTTGAAGCTGGCGCCGGAGCCGTGGAAGGCCGAGCCACCGAACGCCTCGCCCGCTGCACCAGCGCCGGCACCGGCCGCGCCCGCGCCGTGAGCACCCGCGCCTCCGGCGCTGTGAGCACCAGCAGCCCCAGCTCCTTCACCACCGGCTGCGCCGGAGTCCAGCGCGCTCCCGGCGCCAGAGCTGTGCGCACCGGTCCCCTCAGCGCTGGCTTGGTCGTCCTCGTCGTACTCCTCCGGCTCGCTCGCGGGCTGCGTCCACGAGCCGCCCGAGTCGGCGGCCGGCTGCGCCCAGGAGGGAGCGGGCGGCGTCGACGGAGCAGGCGGCTGGGCCCAGGGCGCTGCCTGGCCCTGCCCGGCCGGACGGGACCACGAGTCGCCTGGGAAGTCGTCGGACAGGGCGTCCGGCTTCTCGTCGGGCTTGTCCGCGGGCTCGGGGTCGCTCTCGGGCCCTTGGTTCGGGTCCGGCTGGGTCCAGGAAGGGGTCGGTTGCCACATTCTCCGGACCTCGGCCGCCGCCGCTTCCCGGTCCTTGTGCTGTCCGGAGTTGTGCGAGTCGGTCACGACCTGGATCCCCGATTCTGTGAGAGGGGGCCGCTGGCCCCGGAGGTTGCTGGATCGATTCCGGAGGGTGAGGCCCCCAGGAAGGCACCACTATCCCATGACCAGGTGTCCACAGGGCGTCACCACCCGGAGCGTCGGCGACCTCGTTCAGCCGGTCACCAGACCCGCCTCGTAGGCGACGATCGCGGCCTGGACCCGGTTCTTCACACCCAGGCGGAGCAGGACGGCGCTGACGTAGGCCTTGACCGTGCCTTCGACCAGGTAGAGCCGCTGCGCGATCTCGGCGTTGGACAGCCCCGCGCCGACCAGGCCGAGCACTTCCAGCTCCCGCGGGCTGAGTACAGCGACCTGCTCCTTGGCAGCCGCCGCCCGCGCCATCGCTCCCCCGCCCGACCCCGCGCTCAGCTCGGCGATCACGCGCTGCGCCACCCGCGGCGACAGGTAGGCGGCACCTTCCGCGACAGCTTTCAGGCCGGCGATCAGCTCGCGCGGATCGCCCGACTTGAGCAGGAATCCGCTCGCTCCGTCCCCGAGCGCGCGGGCGATGTAGGCGTCCTCGGAGAATGTCGTCAGGATCACGACCGCCGTGTCCGGCATCGTCCGCCGGATCTCCGCACCGGCGGCCAGCCCGTCCATGCGTGGCATCCGGATGTCGAGCACGGCCACGTCCGGCCGATGCCGCCGTACCGCCTCGATCGCCTCCGCGCCGTCGGCTGCCTCGGCGACGACGTCGATCTCGTCGTCGGTGGACAGGATCGCCCGGACGCCCGCCCGCACCATCGCCTCGTCGTCAGCCAGCAGAACCCTGATCACGCAGTCATCCTGTCTCGGTCGTCGGGGTCACGGAGCCGCTCTGCACCATCGCCTTCGCGACCAGGACTCCGTCGGCGAAGCAGAGCCGGTAGGCGTACGTGATCGAGAACGGCGCGTCCGGGCGGTAGTAGCGGCAGGTCCAGCCAGCCGGCGGGTCGTAGCCCTCCCCCGGCGGGTCGATCATCTGCATCGCGGGTAGCACCTTCTCCACCTCACGCTCCGCCTGGCCGATGGTCAGGGCGTCGTACTCACTCGGTCGCAGGATCGAGCTGTAGCCGGCGATGAGGTAATAGCCCAGGGCAACCACTCCGATCACCGCACCGAGGATCAGCGGTGCCGCGAAGGCAGTGATGAGGCCGCGACGGACACTGCGCCGTACGGTGGCTCGCTCGGCAGCTGCCGCGGACTCCGGCGGCTCCGCCTCCGGCTCCGGTCGCCCGCCTGCCCGCGGCATCGTCGCCACGACCTCGAAGCCACCCTGGTGCGGTCCTGCGCTCAACGTGCCACCCACGAGCCGGACTCGCTCACGCAGCCCGTCCAGACCGCGACCTGACGACGGTACGGACTCCGGCACGGGCCGCACTGCACCCGTGTCCACGATCTGCACGCGTACGTCGTCCTCCGCTGACGTCACGGTCACCGTGACCGACGCACCGGGCGCGTGCTTGCTCGCGTTCGTCAGCGACTCCTGTACGACGCGGTGCACTGCGCGGTCCACCATCGGCGACAGCTCCGCATCGCCTTCCTGGATCAGTCGGACCGACAGCCCTGAGGCGGCCGCGCGCTCGACCAACGTCGGCACGTCCTCGTCCCGTGGGACCAGTGGGGCTTCGGTGTCCCGCAGTACGCCGATGATGTCGCCGAGCCGGTCGGTCGCCGTACCTGCCATCTCCCGCAGCTCGGACGCGGCCCGGCGATGCTCCTCCGGAAGCGACGGGTCCAGCTCCAGGGCGGCTGCGCGCAGTGCGATCAGGCTCAGCTCGTGGCCGACGGAGTCATGCATGTCCTGGGCGATCCGCGAGCGCTCCCGGAGGCGCTCCTGGTCGATCGCCATCCGCTGCTCGCGTTCGATCCGCTCGGCACGCTCCCAGCCGGCTGACGCGAGCAGCGCCTGCTGCGCCCGGTAGCGCCCGATCAGCCACGGTAAGACGACCAGCAGCAAGGCGAGCAGCAGCATCACCAGCCAGCTCAGCACCGCTTCGGTCGCCTGCTCCTCGCTGCGCACAGCCAGGCTGAGCACCAGCAGACCGGCCAGCGACCAGCTGCACACCAGGACGAAATGCTTGAGCTGTGTCTCCCGCCGCCCGGCCAGATAGCTCAGCAGGGTGATCGCCGGGACCAGCGCGATCTGGACTCCGTGCGTCGTACCGAGGGCGAACGCGAGGATGACGATCTGGGCCCAGGCCACGACGGTGAACGCCAGCAGCGGCCGTACCCGGCGGAAGAACACGCCGACAGCCAGGACCGCGAAGCAGGCCCCCTGGAACCAGTAGGGGTCGCTGCGGGCACCGCTCTCCGCGAGCACGAGGAAGCACAGCGCGGCCCACAGGCCGACGTCTCCCAGGCGCCGCCACTTCACCTGTCCGACGCTACACAGTCGGCGGTGGCGCGCCGTACTGCCGAAAGTCAGGTCTTCAGTTGCCTTCGGCATCAACGAGCTCGAACGGGACGATCGACAGGTTCGGCACGGCGTCGCCGCGGAGCTGGGCCAGCAGCAGGTCGACCGCACGCCGGCCCATCTCCCGCTGGTCCTGCCGGACGTGCAGGTACGGCGGCCCGCCGATCGAGTCCCCCGGTGAGTCGAAGCAGGCCACCACCTGCTCACCGTGCAGCGCCCGGTCGACCATCCGCGCCAGGTTGTACTCGCACGCGACGTACGCCGTCACCTGCGGCAGTCGCTTGCGGAACGCGCGGATCACGTCGACGTCAGCCCGGATGCTGTCGGTCGTGGTCGACCCGGGCAGCGTGCTGCGCAGCTCGGTCAGCTCGTAGGCGTGGCCGCGGCCGTCGAATGCGGACCGGAAGCCGGCCAGGCGGTCCTCGATCGACGACGTATTCACCGGCGGCGGCGAGACAAAGGCGATGTGCCGGTGGCCGCGATCCAGCAGCCGGGACGTCAGCGCTCGCGAGGCAGCCACGTTGTCGGTGTGCACTGCGGCGACGGGGATGCCAGACAGGTGCCGGTCGACGAGCACCACCGGGTACCCGTCCAGGACCTGCCGCAGCAGGCTGGCGTTGTAGTAGTCGCCGTGCACCGGGAAGACGATCAGCCCGTCCACCTCACCGGTCGCCACCAGCGAGTCCACGGCCTTCTCCTCGTCGGACTGCCGGCCGTGCGTCCGCCGTACGACGAGATGGGCGCCGTACTCGGCGCACCGCTCCTCGATCGCGTTGAGCAGGTCCAGTCCGTAGGCCTCGGACATGTCGGGTACGACGAACGCCACCGAGCGAGCCTCGTGCTTCGGACGGGGTACGCGGCCCTTGAGCGGGACGGTGACTCCGGTCAGGTCGGGCAGGTTCCGGACCACGAACGTGCCGCGGCCGCGGATCCGCTCGACCAGTCCGGCCTCCCGCAGCACCTCGAGCGCCCGCTTCGACGTGATCCGGCTGACCTCGAACTGGGTCGCCAGCTCCATCTCCGACGGCACCCGGTCGCCGGGCCGCAGCGCGCCGCGGCGGATCTGCTCGAGCACGTAAGTGCTCACCTGCTGGTACAGCAGGCCGGTTTGTCCGGTTGACATACCAACATCATGTCGCATTGTCGGTGGCCGGTGGCAGCGTGGGCTCCTGGAGGTGATCGGACCTGCGGATCGACGGGAAACTCGCGGTCGTCACCGGAGCAGCGGTCGGCATCGGCCGGGCGATCGCGCAGCGACTGGCAGCCGAGGGCGCGTCCGTCGTGGTTGCGGACATCGACGCTGACGGCGCGCGGCAGACCTGCGCCTCGATCGGCGCCGCGTCCCGATTCGTCGAGGTGGACCTGCGGGACGACAGTGCGGTCGCGGACCTGATGGCATGTCAACCGCAGATCCTGGTCAACAACGCCGGCGGCGGCCCATCGCTGCGCCCCTGCTTTCCGGAGGCGTCGGTCGAGCGCTGGTCGGCGTCGCTCGACCTGAATCTGCGGGCGCCGATGCTGACCACGCAGCTCGCGCTGCCGGGCATGCAGCAGGCCGGCGGTGGCGCGGTCGTGAACGTCGGATCGACCGCGGGCTTGGGATTCGGGCTGCATGTCTCGCCGGAGTACAGCGCCGCCAAGGCCGCACTGATCCGGCTGACCGCGACGCTCGCTCCGCTGTCGGACAGCCACGGCGTCCGCGTCAACTGCGTGGTCCCCGACTGGGTCGGGACCGAGCGCGGCATCAGGGAGCGCTCGGAGTTCCCCGAGGACGAGCGCGGGCCGGCTTTGGTCCCTCTCGATGTCCTCACCGACGCGGTCGTCCGGTTCGTCGAAGACGAGGCCTTGATCGGCCGCGTCCTGCTGCTGGATCGCGACGAACGGCCCTTGTTTCTCAACTGAGACCAGCCCTTGACACACCTTCGGCGGGCCAGCATGGGCTGGGGGCTACTGCCTTGCCGGTGCTGCTCGTGGCGGTCGCGAGAATCTCGGACAAGCCGAACAGACCGATGACGACGGCGATGAAGCTGATCCCGTCGAGCAGCCGGTCGCTGCCGAACGTGAACCGCGGCGCGCCGGCGACCGGGTCGATACCGACCATCGCGATCAGCAGACCGAGGACACCGGAGATCAGCGCCTTCGTCATCGACCGGCCCGCCAGTGCGACGAGCAGCGAGATCCCGAGCACCATCAGCACGAAGAACTCCGGCGGTCCGATCCGCAGACCGAGACCGAACGCAGCCTGCGAAAGTACGTGGAGAAGTCCGCTTCGGTTCCTGGTTAGTTCCTGGTCCGGGCGGCTGCGGGCTGACAACATTCCCGCATGACAGACACCCGGCCTTCGGTGCCCGCCTTCGCAGCCGTTCCCGTGGTGTCCGTCGCCGCTCTTGTCGGGGTTGTCCTCACAGTCCTGTCGGGGCGGTACGGATACCACCGGGACGAGCTGTACTTCCTGGTGGCCGGTGAGAAGTTGGCCTGCGGGTACGTCGACCAGCCGCCACTGACCCCGTTGCTGGCGCGGGTCTCGTCATCGGTGTTCGGGAACACACCGATGGGGCTGCGGGTGGTGTCGACGATCGCCTGTGCGGTCACGGTCGTAGTGGTGGCGTTGATCGCCCGGGAGTTCGGGAGCGATCGGCGTGGGCAGGTGCTGGCTGCGGTGTGTGCGGCGGTGTCGGGGTTCGTGCTGGGTGTCGGGCATCTGGTGTCGACGGCGACGTACGACCTGCTGGCTTGGATGCTGATCTGCCTGTTCGCGGTGAAGCTGCTGCGGACGCTTGACGGGCGGTGGTGGCTTGCGCTCGGGCTGACCGCGGGCATCGCGTTGGAGAACAAGTACTTGGTGGTGCTCCCGGTCGGCGCGTTGCTGATCGCCTTGCTGATCGTCGGTCCACGGAGTGTGCTGCGGTCGTGGTGGCTGCTGGCGGGCATCGCGGTCGCGGGGCTGGTGGCGCTGCCCAACGTGCTGTGGCAGTTCCAGCACGACTGGCCACAGCTCACCGTCGCCGGCGGCATCAGCGAGGACGACGGCACCGAGAACCGGATCATGTTCATCCCACTGCAACTTCTGCAGTTGTCGCCGTTCCTGATCCCGGTCTGGGTGGTCGGCTTCCGCAGGCTGTGGCGGATTCCGTGGGCTCGGTCTGTCGCGTTGGCGTATCCGCTGCTGTGTCTCGTCGTACTGGCCGTGGGCGGGAAGTCGTACTACGCGCTGCCGTTGCTGCTCGTCCTGGTTGCTGCTGGGGCTGAGCGGGTTGCTTCGTGGTCGCGCGGGGTCGTGGCTGTCGGGCTCGCGCTCACGGCGGTGACGTCTGCCGTCTTCACGTTGCCCGTGCTGCCGGCGTCGGCGGTCGACTTCGTGATCCCGGTGAACAAGGAGCAGGGCGAGCAGATCGGCTGGCCCTCGCTGGCGGCTGCGGTTGCCGCCCAGTGGGATCAGATTCCAGCCGACCAGCGCTCGACGGCCACGATCTTCGCCGGGAACTACGGTGAGGCCGGTGCGCTACGCCGCTACGGACCGGGGCTTGGGCTGCCGACGGCGTACTCGGGGCACATGAGCTTCGCCGACTGGGAACGGCCGGCCGACGCGCAGACCGGATCGGTCCTCCTGGTCGAGCTCGAGCGGTCACCGGCGTACGAGGCACACTTCCGTGACTGCTCGGAGGTCGGCAGGATCGACAACATCGTCTCGAACGACGAGGACGGCGCCGCGCTGGTGCGGTGCGCCGGGCCAGCCGAGCCGTGGTCAACTCTGTGGCCGAAGCTCCGGCGGTACTACTAGGGTGCTCGGATGCTATCCATGGTCGACATCCCGGCGGGCAGCATCACCCTCCGGGACGATCGCCTCGGCACCCAGTGGCAGGTCGAGCTGGCGGACTTCCGGCTGGCGCGCTTCCCGGTTGTCGGCGAGGGTGACGTCCCGCTCACCGGCGTGAGCTGGGATGACGCAATTGCCTTGTGCAACGAGCTGTCAGCCGACTTCGGGCTGTCGCCGGCGTACCGGATCGACGGGTCTGAAGTGTCGTGGGACCTGGAGTCCGACGGCTACCGACTGCCGACCGAGGCCGAGTGGCAGTACGCCTGCACCGCCGGCACACCGGCCTATCGGTACGGCGACCTCGACGACATCGCGTGGTACGCCGACAACTCCTCGGGGTGTGTCCAGCCGGCCGGGTTGAAGGCGCCCAATGCGTGGGGCCTGCACGACATGCTGGGCAATGTCTGGGAGTGGTGCTGGGATCTCTACGATCCGGAGACGTATGGGTCGTACCGGATCTTCCGCGGCGGCGGCTTCGCGGACGCCGCCCGCTCGATCGGCTCGACCGTCCGCCGCCGCTCCCATCCCACCTTCGCCATCGAGGACCTTGGTGTGCGGGTCGCTCAAACTCTTCGTGGTTGGGGTTCCTAGGGCTTGAGTGCGATCTTGCCGACGGTGGCGCGGGCTTCCAGCTCGGCCAGCACCTTCGGCCCGTCCGCCAGGTCGTACACCGTCGGCTCCCCCGGCGGGTAGACTCCGGTCTCGATCAGCCTGTCCAGCTCCGCCATCAGCTCGGCGTACAGCTCCGGCGCGTGCTGGGCCAACACGCCAATGTGCAGCCCGATCACGTGGACCTGGTGCTTGAAGTTCAGGTCCCAGTTGCTGACGGACGCCACACCGCCGGCGACGCCGTACACGATGACCTTCCCCGTCACCCGCTTCGCCACTTCGAGACTCTTGGCGAACGTCTCTCCACCGACCGACTCCAGTACGACGTCGACCCCGGTGCCTCCGGTCAGTCGCCGTACCTCGTCCACGATGTCGGCGTTCCGGTAGTCGATCAGTTCGTCGGCTCCGAGTCGCCGTACCACGTCGTGCTTCTCCGCCGACGCCGTACCGATCACCGTCGCCCCGTAGTGCTTCGCCAGCCGCACCGCCGCCTGACCCACCGCCCCCGCCGCCGCGTGAACCAACACCGTCTGCCCCGCCGCGAGCTGCCCCAACGGCCTGAGCGCCGCCAACGCAGTCGCCCAGTTCAGTACCAACCCCAACGCCTGCTCATCCCGCCACCCCGCCGGCACCCGCGCGAGGCCGTCGGCCCCCATCACCATGTACTCCGCGAACGCCCCCGGACCGGTGCCGATCGCCCGAGCACCCAGCAACGCCGGATCTACGCCGTCGCCAACACCCACGACCTCCCCGGCCGCCTCGAAGCCCGCCACGTAAGGCGCCTCGGGTCCGTTATCGTACGTCCCGCGCGTCTGCATCACGTCCGCAAAGTTGACTCCCGCAGCTCCAACCTTCACGAGTGCTTCACCGACCCCGGCCCGAGGCACCTCCACCCCATCCACCATCGCCAGTCCCCCCGGCCCCACCAACGCACCCTGCACCAACGCCCGCATAACCCCACTCCCAACTTCGACCCTCATCAAACTTCGACGCCGATCGTACAACACACCGGCCTCCGGCGAGTGAGCTCTCACTCAGTCACAGATTTCGGTTCCTGCACGACGGATTTCGAGCCCAAAAGCGACAACTCACCAACGCCCGAGCCGGTGACCGCGACCAGCAACCCGAGCCAGTTGGCCGACCGCGACGAGCAACCCCGCGCCGGTCAGCCGACCGCGGGTCCAGCCAGGCCGGACTGCTGATCGCGGAGGGCGACCCCCGCGGGTAAGTCAGCGGCGGCGAGCAGGACGAGCCGGTACGCCGACGTCGGCGAGCAACCCGCGGCGCCCAGCCGACCGGGGGTCCATCGAGGCCGGACTGCTAATCGCGGCGAGCAACCCACGCCGGTCAGCCGACCGCGACGGGCACCCCACGCCGGTCAGCCGACCGCGACGGGCACCCCACGCCGGTCAGCCGACCGCGACGGGCACCCCACGCCGGTCAGCCGACTGCGGCGGCCGGCCGGGGAGCCGAGCGCAGCGACGGCGCACGGGGGGGTGCGGGTGGCGGAGCCCCCGCCGGCGGCAAGCGCAGCGCAGCCGCACAACACGACGAAGGCGAGGCGGTCCGCGCATTCCGCGGACACACCTCGCCTCTCGCCTTCGTGGACGATACTGGGATCGAACCAGTGACCTCTTCCGTGTCAGGGAAGCGCGCTACC
>NZ_JBITJU010000014.1:0-219956 GCF_044460355.1 Kribbella sp. NPDC050124 | reverse complement strand
GGTCGGCGGAGCGGCGTACGACGAGTTTGGCGTCCACGGGGATGACGGAGCCGAAGTTGTTGTAGAGGCGGTCGTAGTCGAAGACGTCGACGGAGTGGTCTTTGCCTTTGGCGTCAGTCTGCTGGGTGATCCTGCCGGTGGCCGGGCCGTAGGTGTCCTGGGTGATCACGTGCTCGGCGGGCGTCGGTGACCGTGGTCAGCCACCCGCCGGTGTCGTAGCCGTCGCTGCTGACGCCGCCGCCAGTGTCGGTGACGGCGGTCAACCGGCCTGCGGTGTAGGCGAAGGACACGCTGCGCCCGCCCAGCAGCGTCAACGACGTCAGCAGCGACGAGCCGGAGTCGTAGGCGAGTGTGACGACGCGGCCAGCAGCGTCAGTGACCGACGTGAGCAGCGTCCCGGTGTAGCCGAACGTCAGGCCCGTTCCTGCCCGGTCTTTCATCGCCGTGAGCCGGCCAGTGCTGTCAAAGCAGCTGCCGGCCGCGCCGTGCCGCGACCTGATACCCGCCAGACACCCCGGTCAACCTCGAGTGCGCCCCTGGATCACCGGTGAACCCGGATCACCGGTGAACGGGCCATCCGGGTTCTTGGTGATGCGAGCCAGTTGTCCGTCCTCGGCGCCAGGCCTCAGCATCGTGCCTGCCGATGGGGAGGCGGCGAGGACGTCACCGGGTATGTGACCTGGGGACTTCTTGGTCTGGATATTGGGTTTCAGGCCCAGTTCGGTGAGCCACTCCGCGTATTGCTCGCCGGGACGGGCGGCTGGGTTCGATTCGCTGAACTGGGTCAAGGTTCGACCGGCGTTGACCTTGTCTGGAACGATCATGATCCGCTCGAGGATGCGGTCGACCTCACCCGAGGAGGTACTACTGGACTCCGCTCGGAACGCTACGTTGAGAGACGGAATGAACACCGTGCCTGAACAGACCGTGACGCGGTTGAGCGTGTCGACGGTGCAAGTTGTCCGCTGACGCTCGGCTCGCACGCCGTCGACCTGGAAGGTCTCGTCGGCCTGGAAGTCGATTCGCGTGCGACTGGCGAGCGCCACGCCGTCGACGCCGAAGGGAAAGGGCGTCTGACAGAGGTCCCGGGGGCTGCGTCGATGATGACCGTGTCCTTCAGCGGCGTTCCACAGCCGAGTTGGTTCGTGGCTGCACGGGCACGGCGATGGCGGCGTGCCCGATGCCCACCATCGCGTCGTGGCAGGCACCGGAGGTGTCGAGGCGGCCGGCGGAGCCGGGGTTCCTTACAATCGGGCCGCCCGCGAGCAGCATCGTCCCGCCCACCGCCAGTACCGCGGCTGCAACGCCGACGGCCGAGAGTGCCGCTGCGCGACGACGACGGCGGCGCGCAGCGCCTGCGCGGATTGCTTCGAGCGGGGGTGGCCCGACGTTCGTCCACCTCCAGCTCTCGCCCGGCTCTACCAGGCCGACACTCCGCTCCCGGTTGACCAGCTCCGGGGCGTGGACGTCATCGCGCGGCCGAAGCGCCGCGAACTCTTGCAGCTACTCCACATCGTCACTTCTGCTCGTTTGGGCTTCTGACCGTGGCTTCTCCAGTTTGCGTGTTGGTGGTGTTCGGCGGATGAGCGAGCAGGTCGAGTATCGCGCCGTGGAGGCGGTCGCCGTATCAATCGGCGGAATTGAGGATGTGTGGTCGTTGGAGCAGCGCTTGGGTCAGCGGTACCAGTGGACTCTGGTGCTTACGGGTCCGGAGGGTGCGAGCTGGACGGGGTCGGAGAGGGGCTGTGGACGGCATTCGGCGACCTTTGGCGGCAAACCGATCGGCTGGGTTACAGGTTGTGCTGTGCGAGCGCGAGGGTCGAGGTGAACATGCGGGGCGGCAGGTGGGCGATCTCCGACGTCGTCGACGTCCTCAGCCGACGAACACTTCTTGGGTTTCGGCGTCATGCCTTCGTGCTGGCGTACGTACCAGCGAACAAGGGTTGGCAGCGTCGCGGAGCGGGAGGCCTACTACGAAAGGTGGTTGGCGACACCGTGGTGGAAGGCGTTCTGGCCCGCTGATCTCACTCGTTGATTTTCGCGCGACCCGCTGCGTGGTGCCGGCGACAGCCGACCACCAGGCTCCGTGATTCGCCCTACCTGCGGAGGGCTTTGGGTCTATTTCAGGTTGGGGTAGAAGGTGAGTCTGGCGCCTGTGGTGGCGCTGATGATGGCTCGGTCTCCGAGGGGCTTGGACAGGGTGATGGTCGCTGGGGTGCTGAGGCCTACGTCCACGCAGCCGCCCTGTACTGGGCTGTGGGTTCCGCCGATGACGACCAGGTCGTCGAATTCGAGGAAGTGGGCTCCAAGGTTGGGGTCACACTTTCCGTGGTGGAGGTTGAAGGTCAGGGTGGGGCCGTCGATCCGGATAAGTCTTCCGACTGTGAGGAGGCCGCGTTCCGGTTCGGCGAGGCCGGGTGGTGGGGTGGGTTCGACCAGAGGCTTCAGTCTGGCTTGGGAGACTGCGACGGCCACGATTGGCCTCGAGAGACCTTTCGCGGTGAACGTCCACGCGGGGACGGTTGCGAGACCGTTGCTCGTGGCCACCTCGGCCGTTGTCAACGAAGCTCCAGTGATCGTGAGTTGGCACTTCGATTTCGGTATGCCCAGGTTTCCGCAGTTGTCGTACCTGATTCCGATGCCTTCATCGAGAGCGGACTGGGCATCGAGGATGCTCACCGAAAGATTCGATCCATCCTCGAAGTCAATGCGGGTGATCCCACCTGACTTGAGTTGTACGCCCGGCGCGATGATGACGTGTCCAGCGCCCCACGCAGCCTTCTGCTCGATGGTGTCGAAACCAAGGTCCGGCGTCCGGGACGAGTACAGGAAGATCCCTTCCGGAGCCTTCGGGATCCCGGCCGCCCGAACGGCATGTGCGACGGCGTGCGCCCGGTCGAGAAATGCTGGCGGCGCTGGAGCTGACGGAATCTGCTTGGCATCGGCGCCACGGGGCGATGTCGATTCGGCGACGGGCGTTGGACTACTTGCACCAGCGGTTGGTGCTGCCTCGTCTCCGCACGCCGATAGTGCGAAAGCCAGAAGTACGACGGCAGGAATCAGGTAAGCAGGGGACCTTGCGCCGCGACCAATTGGCCTCATACTTGGTGGACGCGCAGGGTCAGGCGAAGTGTTGCACTGGCGGTCATAAGCCGAGGACCCGCTCCCCACCGCCGCGGCATCAATCACTAGGCCGAGGTTGCCACTGCTGTGATCCCGGCTCTTGGTCTGGTGGACTCCGCCGTCTCCCGCGCGTTGACGCAGATCGAGCCGCACGTCGGCGCGGATTTGGCCGGCGAGCTGATCCGGCATGGGTTCCTCAAGGTCACTGGCCGCTCGACGACGTGTACGTCCTGGCTGACCAGATCGCCGCCGACGACGAAACTTCGTGCGCCTCTCGGCCAGTCTCGAGGCGTTGCCGGCCGAGCACGAGAGCGGTCTCTGACGACGGAGAGCACCCGGCTCCCACACATCCGGACCTCACGATCGGTCATCGCGGCCGTGGCGGGCGGTCCCGGATCGCGTCAAGGTAGCTGGTCTTGACGCACGCTCGCGGAGGTCAGCGGTATCCCCCGGTCACCCGTCCGGCTCTGCAGGCACTCGACGGTATTCATGCGCCGGATGATCGGTCTGCGGAACTGTACAACTTCCAACTCGACGAATTCACTCGCGCGTGTGCTCACCGAATAGCTCACCGGATTGGATGGCAAACGGTGCACAAAGATGACAGACATCAACATGCCTCAGTCGGCATATGCGCAGGTGACAAGCGACTTCGAGAAAAGTCGCGAGCCGACGCATCACGTCGCCCGATAAAGCGGTGGTTAGGGGTTCGAGTCCCCTCACCGGCTCTCATGTGATCCCGGACAGACCGGACCCTTATCTGGGGTCCGGTTTTTGTTTGGTGGTCCTGGGGCAGCCCGGGGTTGGTGTCGCGGGCGGCCCCGTGGTCGTTACGTGTCCTGGTCGGCTAGTGGTGGTCGCGCTATACGCGGGTGGCGATGGTCGGCGCCGGCGGCGTGTTCGTGATCGTCGTCGTGCTCTGGTTCGTCGTCGCTCCTTGCAGGTCTGTCGGCTCGCGCTCGGGGCGACTTGGTGGTGGGAACGCCCTCGACCGCGTCGAGAAGGGCGCGGACCTTGGTTGTCTCGGGTACGTCGAGCTCGGTGTAGATGCCGAGCGCGACCCGCCAATGGTGGCGGGCCTTGTCGGCCGAGCGTCTTTGGTACGCATGCGCCAGGCCGTCGTGCGCCCGGGCCTGCTGGTACCGGGCACCGACATCACAGGCGATCACCAGCGCCTGCTGGTGGTGCATGGACGCCTCGTCCGGCCGGCCGGCCATCTGGGCGGTGTGTCCAAGGTTGTTCAGGGTCTCCGCCTCCCCGGGACGCAGACCGTGCCGGCGCCGCAGGTCGAGGGCCTGGTGCAGGTTGTCGAGCGCAAGGTCCAGCTCATGTCGCTGCCGGTAGAGGCAGCCGAGGCTGTCCAGGGTGGCGGCCAGGCAGTCACGGTTACCGGTCTGCCGATGGACCGCCGCCGCCTGCTGGAGCAGCGCGAGCGCCGCCTCGTCCCGGCCGAGCAGTCGGCAGACCTCACCGAGTCGCTGGACCGCTCGGGCCTGACCGTCCCGATTGCCCAGTCGGCGGTGCAGCACCAGTGCGTGCGCAAGATGCCCGAGCGCCTCGTCGTACTCTCCCAGCCGAGTCTGAATGCCGCCGAGTGCATGGCGGGAGCGAGCCAGGTTCAGCGAGTCGCCGAGCTGGCTGTACCGGGACAGGGCCCGCCGGCAGAGGTCGAGCGACTCGTGATACTGATCGGCGGCCAGGCTGACCAGACCGAGGCTGTACAGCACGTGCGCCTCGCCGGCTGGGTCGTCGATCCGGTCGTACAGCACGAGAGCCTGCCGAAGCAGTTCCCTGGCCGACTCGATCAGGCCCCACCGGGCATGGACGCTGGCGAGATAGCGCAGCGCGTCCGCCTGCCCATGGTCGTCGCCACACCGGCGGGCCGCCGCCTGGGCGTGCCCGTGCAGGCGCTCCGCGTCGGCGAACAGCCCCTGGCTGTCGAGGTGCCGGAACAGGATGCGGGACAGGTCGACGGCATGCGTCGGCCAGCCGTCGGTCGCCCGGGCCGCCGCCGCCAGCAGGTTCGTCCGTTCCCGGCCGAGCCATTCGGCGGCGGTCGCCGGATGGTCCAGGCCAGGAACGCTGCTTGCCTGGTAGAGCCTGGTCGGCAGCCGGCCTGCCGACGGGTGGCAGGCTGCGGTCGCGGCCTGGGCGGAGCCGGCGTAGTGGTCGAACAGCCTGGTCAGGGCGGCCCGGCGGGAGGACTCGCTCTCGTCCTCGGCGGCGGCGGCCGCGGCGTAGGCGCGGATCAGGTCGTGCAACCGGTACCGGTCCGGCCGCGGACTCTCCAGCAGATGTACGTCGACCAGTTCCTCCAGCAGCCTGCTCGTCTCCGGCAGCGGCGTGTCGGCCAACGCGGCGGCGGCATGACAGTCCAGGTCCGGACCCGGGTGCAGACCGAGCAACCGGAACACCCGTCGTTGGTCGGCGGCGAGCTTGCCGTACGACAGACCGAATGCGGCGGCCACACTGCTCCGCCCGGCCACCAGCTCACCGAGCCGGGTCCGCTGGTCGCGGAGCCGGTCGGCCAGGTGGGCCATTGTCCACGCAGGGCGGGCGCGGAACCGTGCGGCCGCAATCCGGACCGCCAACGGCAGCCTGCCGCACATATCGACGATCTGTTCGACCGGATCACCCGGGGCAGCCTCACCGGCGATCCGGTTGAACAGGCCGATGGCCTCCACCGATCCGAGAACGTCCAGCGACAGCAGCCGAGCACCGTCCAAGCCGGTGAGCCGCCGTCGGCTGGTTGCCAGCACGAGGCACCGGCCTGCGCCGGGCAGCAACGGCCGCACCTGCTCCTCGGTGACGGCGTTGTCCAGGACGATCAGAACCCTCCGCCGCGCGAGTTCGCTGCGGTACAGCGCCGACCGCTCCGGCAACGAGTGCGGGATTTGGCTGCCGGCACAGCCGAGGGCCCGGAGCATCCGGTCGAGTGCCTCCTCCGGATCGACTGGCCTGCCGCCGTCAGAGCCGCCATGCAGGTCGACGAAGAGCTGCCCGTCAGGAAACTCGCGGGCGAGCCGGTGGCCGGCCCGGACCGCCAGGACCGTCTTGCCTACTCCGGCCATGCCATCGATCACGATCACCGCGGGCAGGCCACCGTCGCGAGATCCCGTGAGCAGCGCGGTCAGCTCCGCCGCACGACCGGTGAACGTGGGCAGGTCGGCCGGCAGTTGGGCCGGCGGAGCAGCCGGCCCCACGGCGTCCGGCCGGCTATCGCCGCGCAGCAGTGACCGGTGCACCGTCCGGAGCTGTGGCCCTGGTTCGATGCCGAGCTGTGCGACCAGCATCTTGCGGGTCTGCTCGAACAGTTCGATCGCGTCGGCGGTCCGGCCAGTCCGGCCCAGTGCCTCCATCAGGAGGCCGACCAGGCGCTCCCGGAGCGGGTGTGCGGCGACCATCTCGGTCAGCTCAGCGACCAGTCTTGGTCCCTCCCCCAGCCGGAGTGCCACGTCGTACTGCTCTTCCTGGCCGGCGAGCCGCAGCTCGGTGAGCGCCGCTGCGGTCGCGGCCGTGCTGGCAGTGGGTGACGAGTCGGCGAACGGCTCGCCCCGCCACAACCGGTCGGCCTGGCGGTACGTAGCCAGGCTGTCGTCCAGCGAGCCGGTCCGTGCCGCCGACCGTGCGGCGGTGAGCAGTCGCTCGAACCGCCAGCGGTCCAGTTCCTGCTCGTCCACCCTCAGCAGGTATCCCGGCCGGCGGGTGACCAGCCGGTCGGCAGCCGACGCGGCACGCAGTGCCCGGCGTAGGCGGGAGACGTACCCATGGACCAGGTCTCGCGGCTCGGCCGGCGGCTGCTCGGGCCACAGCTCGTCCACCAGCCTGTCGACACTGACCAGGGTGTTCGGCGAGCAGAGCAGCAGCGCCAGCACCGTCCGGATGCGCGGCGGGCCGATCACCAGTTGCCGGCCCCGCTCACGGGCTTCGAGTGGACCCAGAACCAGGAACTCCATGGCACCCCCCAGGCGCTCTGGGTAGTCATCTTCGTCCATCGGCGCCCGTCCGGCCAGTGGTGGCGAGCCGGGCGACCAGCTTTCAGCCAGGTTCTGACCAGGCGACCAGGGCAGCCTGAGCGATGCCGCGCCGCACACCGCGGTGCGGATCCAGCCCTAGGGGAAGGATTTCGGATGCGATCTCGACTACTCGCCATTGCGGCAGGACTGACCCTCGCGGCAGCAACCCAGGTGGTGCTCGCCGCTCCGGCCAGTGCGGCGTGCGGCCACGACACCCACCCGGACCTGTACAGCGGCGGCGGAATCTACTTCCAGGAGAACGGCACCTACATCCGCACAGGTCCGCATGAGGGCTGTACTGCCTTGGGCATCGGCTACGCGAGCGAAGGTATCGACGTCCACTGCGTCGTGTACAGCGAACACACGAACTGGCAGGTCTGGTTCTTCGTCCGCGACCTCGACGATGGAACCGCCGGCTGGGCACGCCGCAACGACTTGCGCATCCCCAACACGGTCACCGTCCCGTTCTGTGTTCAGTGATCCTGCGATGACGCGGACCGGCGGTCACCGGGCAGCCGCCGGTCCGGATACCTACAAGCCTGTACGTCGACACTGAGCACGGCCGCGCTCACAACCCTGACCCCATCAGTCGCACCGACGCCGGGCACAGTGCAAACCACTGTGCCCGGCCCACGAAATGACAGTGATTCCCCGGACGCGGTGGACCGGTCCTGATCCTTAGCCTCCAAGCAAGTGACTCGTAACACGGGTCGGGGGGAGGATTCGACATGTGCAGGAAAGTGTCGGCCGCGCTGTCTGCGCTCGCAGTGGTGTACGGCATTGCCACTACGGACGCGCCGGCGGCGCAAACTGTGACAACCGGCAGGGTTTCCGTTGTCTACGGGAACTGGAACTGCCCGAACGGCGGCAAGGTCACCGCCATCCAGGCGTCGAACGCGGGCTGTGGAAGACGAACTGGGACAAGGGAGATGCCGTCATCACCCCAAAGGTCCACTTGGGTCAGAGCAACACCCTCAACGCGAACCTCTACTGCAGCGCCACGCGAACCCGGCGCGGCATGTACGTCTACGCCACCAACCGAACCTTCACACCCACGGCAAACAACCAGACGTTCTGGCTGTGATGGCGCGTGTTAGCGGGTGCACGAGTGGCACCGGCAGCAGCGGATTCTCCGGATCGTGCCGGCGCTGCCGCAGGGCAGTGTGTACGTCGACGACGACGTGACCGGCGTACGGGCCGAGATCGGGTCCGGTCGTGAACCGGTCGCGGGCTGATCGCGCCGTACCCGATCGTCGCCGAGAGGAACGTGATGTCACTGCCGCCGGAACCCTGCGGGTTCGAGGACTGGTACCGCCGTGAGTTCCCGGACCTGCTGCTGTTCGCGCGCCGGATCGGTGCGAGCTGGCAGGAGTCGTTCGACCTGGCGCAGGAGGCGTGCGCCAAGGCGTTCCCGCACTGGGAGACGATCGACAACCCGCGGGCCTAGCATCGACGGCTTCACGCCGGCGGAGATCGCGGAGATCCTCGACCGGCCTGCCGCGTCCGTCCGAGTTCCGGGCCACCGACCGTACTGATCGTCGAAGACGACAGCGCGCTCGCCGAGGCACTCGCGATGACCCTCCGGAGCGTCGGTTTCGAAGTCGTGGGGATCGCCGGCAGCGGCGAGGACGCGGTCCGAAGGGTTCGCGAGAACCCACCCAACGTCGTGTCGATGGACATCGGCCTGCCCGGCATGGACGGCTGCACCGCCACCGAGATCATCGCCCGGGTGCACCCGTCGTCCCGCGTCGTCATGGTGACCGCGAAGAGCGATCGTGCGGCTCTGCTTCGGGGGCTGGAGGCCGGCGCGGTCGGCTTTCTCACCAAGCCGTTCAGCATGGACGAACTGCAGGCCACTTGCACGAGGCGATTCGCGGCGGGTTCCCGATCGCCGCGGCGATCATGGCGGCGACCACCCGGCGGGACACGAGCACCAGCGTGCACCTGTTCACCCCGTTGGAGAAGACGGTACTGCGCTATCTCGCCGACGACCTGTCGATCGCCGACATCGCCGTACGGACCGGGCTGTCGACCAAGGAGATCGTCGAGGTGCAGTCGCTCATCGCCGAGAAGATCAACCTACGCAATGCCATCGACAACCGCTGAGCGTCGAGCAAGCTTTCATGCAAGCAAGTCAGCCGTTGCCAGGCTCCGGTGGGGCGGCCGGAGCCTGGGCGCATGGGTCAGCGGGCCAGCGGTACGGCGAGGTCGGTGACGCGGGTGTTGGTGGGGAAGGTGCCGAGGCGGGTTGCCTTGCCGGTGGTCAGGCCGATGTCGTACAGGCGCATGCGGCCGCCTACGTCCAGTACGGCGAAACCGCGGTTGCCGTCGCGGCGCGTGGAGATGTCGAACCCGGCCCACTGGCCGGCGTCGACGGTCAGCTTGCCTGTGGGTGCGAGCAGTCCGGCGTTCGCCGGTGACTGGATCACGACCTGGTCGAGCATCGTGTCGATGTCGAACAGCGTGGTCGCGGTGTTCGGGTCGAGGTCGTTGTTGGTGTACGCCGCCGCAGTCACCTGGGTCGCCGTGGTCGGCGGAGCAGGCGGGACGCCCGGGTAGGCGAGGGTGCCGTCGGTGGCGGTCGTGCCGGCGGCCGGCGTACCGGCGGGGTCGTCGATGTTGTGGCGCAGGTTCTGGCCGGTGTCGCTGATCACGCGCAGCCGGTTCGCGGCCGGGTTGAAGTCGACGCCGAAGTTCTGGCCGGCCAGGGCGACGGTGAGCTGCGAGACCTTGGTGGCCTGGCCGAAGTTGCGGCCGGTGTTGATCGTGTAGATGCCACCGCGGTCGCCGACGCCGTACAGCTTCCCGTCCTGTACGCGGTAGTCGATGCCGATCAGGCGCTGGTCGTCCTTCAGTCCTTGGACCTTCGCCGTACGGCGGATCTTGTCGGCGGACCCGACGCGGAACGTCACCAGCCAGCCCTTGTCGGTCAGGCCGATCGCGTCGGAGCTCTGGACGTTCCTGGTCTGAACCGGTGCGGAGTCGGTCCTGGCGCCGGCTGTTGCCTGCGTCGCGTTGCTGAGGACGAGGGCCGTCGCGGGTAACGCCATCGCGGCCAGCGTCGCGGCGATGATCCGGACGCGTCGTCGTGGTTGATGCATGCTGATTCACCCTCTCGATCACGGCGCCGATCCACCCGGCGCCTCAACCACCTCTTCGGGACTGCCAGCCGATCGGATGTGCCCGGCCGCTGTGGTGTCCGATAGCCGCCGACGTCACCCGCCGTGGATGAGGTCTGCCGTGCTGATCGCGTCGAGAATCGACAGCAACCGGGAGGAGGCAGCATGTGGTACGTGGTCATGTTCTCCGCGCTGGCGATCCTCTGCGTGGTCGTGGTCCTGATCCGCAACGCCCGCGCGCACGCCCGCGAAAACACCGCGTCACCAGGTAACACTGGCGCCGGCCACGCCGCCCCGAACCACAGCGCTCCACATCACAGCGCCTCGAACCACGCCGCCCCGAGCCATGCTGAGGAGGACCGGGCCCGCCGCGAACGCAAACGCCGCCGCGCCCAGTCGAAGGCAGACCGCCGCAAACGCCACTGATCCATCCGCTGGCGCCTGCTCAAGCGGGGTGGTGAGTCGGGGTCGGGCGCTCCCAGCCACGACCTGCGCTTGTGACCACCTCCGGAGTTCTCCCATGAAATGGTCCGTTTCCCCCGGAGTGTGGTGGGAGAAGGGAGCAACTGACGGGGGTCTCCCATGAATCGGCCCCGGGCATTCGGGCTCGGACGGTGTGAGTGGCGGCGAGGTTGGCTGCAGCCGCGAGGGGCGGGCGGTGGCCGGTGACGGCGACGGGCGTTGGGAGACGCCGACCGGGCGGCGGCCGGGCGGTGGGAGACGGCGAGGGGCGGCCGGTGACGGCGAGGGGCGTTGGGTGACGGCGACCGGGCGGGAGGCAGCCGGTGACGGCGACCCGGCGTTGGCAGACGGCGACCGGGCGGCGGGAGGCGGTGACGGGGCGGTTGGAGGCGGCGGGGTTTCCAGGGGCGCGCTAGTTGCTGTTAGCAACTTTGGTGCGGTGGGCCGCACGGTGGCACCGACGCAGACGGTCGTTGCGTCGGTGTCACTGCGGGGCTTGGGTGCTCAGCGGTCGGTTTCCGTCGATGGGCGTGGGGAACTCGGGGGCTTGCACGCGTTCTGTGGCGTGCATGGTTTTCGGTTCTTGGGGTCTTGTGGTGAGGGCGGCTTTCCGGTGTCGTCGGGGCAGGGGTTGGAGGGCCGCTCTGGTTTGGGTGTGGGGCACGCGGGGCGGGTGAGTACTTGGCCGACTACTTGGCGCATTGCCGGGGCCCAGCCGACTGCGGCCGTGGTCGGTCGCTGCGCCGGCGTTGAGTCGGCGGATGGCGCGGGGCTCGTGTCGGCGGAGCCCTTGTCAGCGGACGGCTCCGGCGTGGGCGAGCCGGCGGGCTCGGAGTCGGATGGCTCGGGCTCGGTCGCCTTCGGCGCGGATGGCTTCTGCTCAGAGGGCTTCGGCACGGACGGCTTGGGCTCCGATGGGCGCGTCGTCGTGCTCGACTCGGACGGGGTCGGCGTGGACGGGCGCGTCGTGGTCGGCTCGGACGGCTTCGGGTCGGACGGGCGCGTCGTGCTCGGGTCGGACGGCTTCGGCGCGGACGGGCGCGTCGTGTTGGGGGCGGACGGGCTCGGGGGTGTTGTCGGGTTGGGTTCTGAGGGCCGGGTCGGGTTGGGTGGCTGAGTTTGCGGCGGCTTCGGGGGTGTCGGTTGGGCGGACGGCGGCTTGGAGGGGATGGCTGTGCTGGGTTCGGGAGCGGCGGGACGCTGGGCGACTGGGCTCGTCGGCGGCGGGGCCGTTGGTCGTGGACGGATTGCGGCTTGTGGTGGTGCTGTGGGTTCGGTCGGTTGGGCCGCGGCGTCCCACGGGGCTTCGGGCTGCGGGTTGGTGGGCCAGCCTCGCGCCGGCCAGGGGTTCGCCGCCCGCTGATCGGTGGGCTCGTCTGGGAGGAGATCGCCGGTTGACGGGAGGGCGGCGATCCGGCCGGACTGGTACATGCGGGCCAGTTCCAGTACTACGCGGACGTAGGAGTCGGCGTTGTTGTAGCGGCGTACGGCCTTGGCGGCTCGGGCTGGATCGGTCAGGTTCGAGGTGCCGGTGCAGAGGTATTGGGCGGCGCCTTGAGCGGCGTCGAAGAGATTGTTGGGGTCGGCGAAGCCGTCGCGGTTGGCGTCGGCGTTCACGGAGCGCCAGGTGGATGGGATGAACTGCATCGGGCCTACCGCGCGGTCGTACGTCGTGTCGCCGTCGAGGGCGCCGTTGTCGGTGTCGCGGATGAGGGCTACGTTCGGGCGGCCGTCGAGGGGGATGCCGCGGATTCGGCGGGTTGCTGAGCCGTCGGCGCGTAGCTGGGCGCCGCCGAAGCGGCCGTGGTTGGACTCGACTCGGCCGATCGCGGCTAGCAGGGTCCATGGCACCCCGCAGTCGGGGTCGCTGACCGCTAGCCGTGCCTCGGCCTGCTTGTAGGCCCGCAGCGCAACGTCGGGGATTCCGCTCTCGCCGAGAGTCTTGATCACCGGGGCGCCGGCGAGCACCATCTGCACTGGTTTCGCGACCCGACCGGGCCCGGCAGGGACCGCCTCCAGCTGCTCGGGTTCGACGTACTCGGCCAGCACCTCGTCCTCGATGAACGGGTCGACCGTGGTGAACCGAACGGTCGCCGAAGGGTCGGACAGCGGCGCAAACGCCAGCCCTCCAAGGGTGACCACCGCGGCAACCGCACCCGCCAGCTTCCAGCGACTCTGGTCCGTCGACACCCGGCGATGCCGACCAGGGTGTCGTCGCACTACAGGCACGCGCATGATCCGATCCCTCCGCCGCTGCAGGTGCTGTCCTGCTTCCCTTGGGTGTTCGGGGCGGGCGGCGGAGCGGATCGGAGGAGGTTCAGCCGGTGATCTGGCCGGCGAGCTTCTCGGCGTCCTTCTGGCTGTAGTTGCCGGTGATCTGGAGTTTGCCGCCAGGGATGGCGGATTGGACGGCCGGTGCGGCGACGACCTGGTTGCGTACGACGATCGCGAGCTGGTTGAGCGGCATCTGCTGGGTCGCGAGGTCGCCGGTGAGCTTGGCGAAGAGCTGGGCCCCCGAGTCGTCAAGTGTCAGGTTCACCAGCCAGCCGGTGGTCTCCGGTGCCTGCGCCGCCTTCACTTCGCTCACGTGGCTGCCGTCGAGCTCGACCTTGCCGAGCACGTAGGTGTAGCCGTCCAAACCACACACGCTCGGAGACGCAGCCGGCGATGCGCTGTCGCAACCACCTGGCGATGCCTTGAGCACGCGCCGGAACTGCAAAGCATCAGCCGAAGCCGGCTTGGAGGCGATCGCCGGCGGGTCAGGCTCGTTGGCCCGCCGTACGAGGACCACCGCCCCGACCGCCAGCACGACGATCAGCACCAGCACGAGTACGCCGACCAGCACGATGGGACCACGGCTACGCTGCGGCGGGACGCCATAAGAAGCCATGACAGCAGATGCTATGTGGCCAAGATGTCACTGACTGTGAAGCAAGCGAGCGGCGAGCTCGGCGTTGCGCTGGACGAAGGGCTGCCACAGCGCCGGTGTCGCGGCGACAAGGTCCGGCGGCGCTGCAACACCACGTTGCGTCCAGGTGCACATCCGGCCGCCCCGGATCTGGAACTGCACGAGGACCCCGTCCGCCCACCCCGCCACCTCGAGGTCCAAGACCGCCAGCGAAGAGACCTTTTGCTCCGCGACGATCCAGTCGATCGCCGCGATCTCGTCCTGCAGCTTCGCCGCGAACTCGAACCGCAGCTCCCCCGCCGCGCGATCCCGCCGCCGTTCCAACTCGCCTCGCAACGCAGCCACTGCCCCAGGATCGCGGTCGAGTACGGCGATCGCCGTGCGGGCAAGGGTCTCCCGATCGGCCGAGCCGACCCCGAGCAGGTCGGCGAACTCGCGCGCGGAACCATTCGTCGCCCCCGCGTAGGCCAGCGGCAACACTCGATGGAGCGCGGAGAGCGCCAGCCGGATTTGCACTCCGCCGAGGTAGGGACCGAAGTGTCGGGCCGGTCCAGTGGCCAGATGAGCGAACCGCAAATCGGATCGCAGCGGGCCCTCGTCGTACCGGATGTAGCCGACGACTTCCTGACCGCCTTTGGTCCGGTTCCAGCGTGGTTTGGAGTGCTCGAGCAGGTTGCGCTCCAGCCAGGCAGCCTCGTGCGCGGAGTCGCACCACACCCCTTCGACCCGGTCGATCCGCTCCACCATCCGGCGCAACCGCGGCCGGTCGCCGAGGTTCGTCCAGTACGACTGCACACGTCGGCGCAGGTTGACCGCGCGGCCGACGTACAGCACCTTCCCCAAAGCATCGCGGAACCGGTAGACACCCGGCCCCACCGGAAGACTTCGCGCCGCAGTCCGTGCCGAGCTCACCCCGTCATTCTCACTTGCCGGCGACCAGATCGAGCCCGACCGTGCCGTCGGACCGCCGAAGTTGCAGCCGGTCGTGGTCGATCGTGTACGTCAGATTGCCCTTCAACCTGGCCAGTACGCCGTCCTGCAGCCGGAGAGCATCGCCCGAACACCCCTTGTCCGTGACGATCAACGACCCGAACGTCAACGTGCTCCCGGTCTGCGTGACCGTGCCGTGGAACTGGTTGCAGCCGGTCGAGCCGCTGACCCGATCGCCGACGATGGTGAGCGTCGCCGGCGGCACGCTGTGATAGTGGTCGACGACTTCCTTCGTCACCAGTCCGTCGACGTTCCAGATCGTCCCGGCGAGCGGAAGATCGGGTTCGACGACCTTCCGGTCCCGGAGCACGATCGTCGTACTCCCCCGGGTGATGGTCAGCCGGTCGCCCTCGAGCTTCCAGGTGGGGCCGCCCGCCAGCAGTTCACCCAGCCACTTCTCCTGGGCGTCCACTGCCGGACCGCAGCTCATCTCGGTCCCGCCGTACGACGCCATCGTCAATGTCCCGCCGTTCAGCGAGGCGTCACCACCCATCTGGTTGCAGCCGGCGTCGAAGCCCAGACTGCCTTCTTTCGTGAAGTCCAGCCGTAGTCGCGTTCCGGGAGCCAGTTGCTTGTCCTTGCCGTCCTCGGTGACCTGCACCGAGAGGTACGACGTACCGACCGGTAAGCCGCCGGTGTCACCGGCCGCCACCACCTCGTTACCGCAAGCGGTCAACGCCACCCCCGCAACGAACAGCCCCAGGATTTTCCTCATGTCCCGAGGATGCGATTCGGACCCCCGTTCGTTGCATGACCCGTCGATGTGATGGGATCAGTGGCTGGGTTCCCCGGGTCGTCGGGTTACCGTCCAGGCGCAGGTCGCCCGCTCGGGGAGCGTCCCGGGGAACCCACCATTCACTTCTTCGCGACCATCAGCCAGCTGACCTGGATGTCGGGGGCGCGAGTCGGGGCGATGGTGACGGTGAGCTTCCCGTCCGCGCCCACTTCGCCGGTGTACGCCGCCGCCGTCGGGGTCGCCGTGAACAGGCGCTCGGCGTCGACGACCGAGCCGTTCACCGAGACCGAGGCCGCGCGGTTCGCCCACGGCCAAGGGTCGTAGTAGCCGGCGTGGACCGTGTAGGCACCGGGTTCCAGACCGCCGAAGGTGTAGACGAGCGGCTCATGATTCTTGGCGTAACGCAGGGTCGTGTAGAGATCACCGGTGCCGGAAGGCGCGCTCGAACCCGTGTATCCCCAAGTAGTCCCGGTCACTGGGTCCGTCCCCAGCGGTTGTTCAGGAGCAGAGTTCAACAACGGCGAGGCGACCTCCGCCAAGCGGGTCCAGTCCGGCGTGGCGGTGCCGCCGGCGTTGACGGCGTACCGGAGACCTTGCGGGACGACAATCACGGAACGGGTGAAGGTTCGCCCGTCCGCGAGAGTCCCCTTGAGCTGCGCGGGTCCTGGATTCGAAACGCTCGCGGCGTCCCACGTGACGCCGACCTGCGAGGAGCCGCGGGCGGTCGCGACAGTCACCAAAGAAGGCAGCGTGCTGGTGTCGTTGAGCCACACATGGTCCGGGACGGCGGACGTGACGGTCCAGCGCGTGTAGGGCTTCAGGTCCTTGAGCGTCCACTCCTGGTCCGGCCCGATGGTGAGGCTGCCGCCCTCGCCGAAGCTCATCGGCATCCAGACGTACGGCGCGTTCGCGAGATCACTCGGTGTCCACCGGTCGCCCATGAAGACGAACTTGTTGTGCTTGCGATCGACCGGGATCACGTTGGTGCTCTGCGACCGGTACGTGTTCGCCGCCCCGGCGCCCGGCACCGGGTTCCCGCGGTCGGTGAACTGGCCGAGGATGTTCTGCGACGTCGCGTACCGCGCCGGGTTCGGGTCCCAGCCGGTCGCGCCCGACGTCACCAGGTAGTAGGTGCCCTCGGACTTGAACATCGCCGGCGCCTCACGCTGGTTGCACGGCAGCGTCCGGACGAAGTCCTTCCCCTGTACGGCGTTCTCCGGCGCCGCGGACAGGTACGCGTAGGACTTGTTCAGCTTGGACACGTACATCGTCCGGTTCTCCTCGGACGAGTAGATGATGTAGCCCGTGCCGTCGTCGTCCACGAACAGGTTCATGTCCCGCGCCATCCCGCCGGCCGGGTCGAACGCGGACGACGTACCGCACCACGGCACCGAGTCGCTCGGCACCCGGTTCAGCCGGTAGGAGTCGATCCACCGGAACGGGCCGAACGGCGAGTCCGCGATCGCGACACCGGCCTCGGCCCGGGCGTACGTCGAGGTGCTCGTCGGCGACGACGGTCCGTCGGAGTGCACCCACATCACCCACTTGCGGGTGGCCTGGTTGTAGATCACCTTCGGCCGCTCGAGGATCGACGGCCGCGCCCAGCCGTCCTCGCGGACGCTGTTGGTCGACAGGTCACGCCACACGATCTCCTTCTGCGCGGCCGTGTAGCCCTTGTAGAGCTTGGCGAAGTACTTGTCGTTCTCGAACTGGTCGACCGAGCTCATCGCCCGTAGCGCGAGTCCTTCGTCCTTCCAGTTGTAGAGGTCGTACGACGAGTACACGTGCACACCGGGGCTGTCGAAGTACCCCTTGCTGCGGTCCTCGCCGTACCAGTAGTAGATCCGTTGCCCGCTGTTGTCGGTGGCCGGCACGACCTGGCCGCCGTGGGCCTGGATCACCTGGCCGTTGGTGTCCTGCCACGGCTGCCCCGGGCGGAAGGACTCGTACTTCTCGGACGCTGCGGCGGGCGTGACACCGGCGACCGGGACCAGCAGGATCGCCAATGCTGCAACGGCTGTTCGGAACATCGTGACTGTCTCCTCACCAGGCGAAAACGTGCGCCTCAATCTGCTGCGCAGGCCTTGTGACTTCAACGGTCCGTACACAGTCGAACACAGTCGATCCGGCTCAGAACTCGTCCCGGTAACCGTTTGAAACGGCCTCTTGCACCGGGGCCGAGTCGTGCCGCATGCTGACGGCCAGCCTGGGGACTTACCTGTGGGGGATGAGCGCCAGGTGAGTGGGGACTATCTTGGCCTGGGGGGCTGCGACATGGTGTTTTCCGCCAGAAGACTGCTGGCTGCGTTGTGCGTACTGCTGCTGGCACCGTTGACGGCCACCGAGCCGGCACGCGCTGCAGTTGTGCCGGGCGGTTTCAGTGAGCAAGTCGTGTTCAGCGGGCTGACGAACCCGACCAACGTCGCGTTCTCCGCCGACGGCCGGGTGTTCGTCGCCGAGAAGAGCGGACTGGTGAAGGTCTTCGACTCGCTCGACGACAGCACCCCCAGCGTGTTCGCCGATCTCCGCACCAAGGTCTACAACTACTGGGATCGCGGCCTGCTCGGCCTCGCCCTGCACCCCGACTTCCCCGCCGACCCCCGCGTCTACGTCCTCTACACGTACGACGCTCTGATCGGCGGCACCGCCCCGAAGTGGGGAACTGTTGGCGGCACCAACGACCCGTGCCCGTCACCGCCCGGCCCGACGAGTGACGGCTGCCAGGCGAGTGCACGGTTGTCCGTCCTGACGCCGAACGGCACGGCCGTGGCTGAGCAGGTGCTGGTCGAGGACTGGTGCCAGGTGTTCCCGAGCCACTCGATCGGCTCGATCGAGTTCGGTCCGGACGGCATGCTCTACGCGGGCGGCGGTGAGGGCGCCAACTTCAACTACGCCGACTACGGCCAGGACGCCTTCCCGTCCTCGGACATCACCCCCGACAACCCCTGCGGCGACCCGCCGTCACCCACCGGAACCGCATTGGCTCCGCCGACGGCCGAAGGTGGCGCGTTGCGCGCCCAGGACGTCCGCACCAGCGGGGACCCGGCGACCCTCGACGGATCGATCATCCGGATCAACCCCGACACCGGACTGGCCGCGCCCGGCAACCCGATGCTGAGCAGCCCGGACCTCAACGCGCGCCGGATCGTCGCGCACGGTCTGCGCAACCCGATGCGGTTCGACTTCCGCCCCGGCACCAACGAGCTCTGGGTCGGCGACGTCGGCTGGCGCGAGTGGGAGGAGATCAACCGGATCGTCAGCCCGACCGCCGGTGTGGCCAACTTCGGCTGGCCCTGCTACGAGGGCGCCGCCAAGCAGAGTGGGTACGACGCGAACGACCTGAGCATCTGCGAGAACTTGTACGCCGCCGGTCCGTCGGCGGTGGCAGCGCCGTACTTCGCCTACCACCACTCGGAGAAGGTCGTGGCGGGTGAGAGCTGCGGCACCGGCAGCTCGTCGATCACCGGGATGTCCTTCTACGAGGAGGGCAACTACCCGCCGGAGTACGACGGCGCGCTCTTCTTCGCCGACTACAGCCGCAAGTGTGTCTGGGCGATGCTTCCCGGCGCCAACGGTCTGCCCGCGCCGGCGGAGACCGTCACCTTCGCCTCGGGCTACGGCACCACCAGGCTGCAGACCGGGCCGGGCGGTGACATCTTCGCCGTCGACTACGACAACGGCCGGATCATGCGCTACGTCTACAACGGCACCAACAACCCGCCGACCGCGATCATCAACGCGGACCCGACGTCCGGCCCGAGTCCGCTCACAGTCACCTTCGACGGCACCGCCTCGAACGACGCCGACGGCGACGCGCTCACCTACGCGTGGGACCTGGACGGCGACGGCCAGTACGACGACTCGACCGCGGCGACCGTGCAGTACACCTACTCGGGCAGCCAGACGGCCACCGCGAGACTCCGCGTGACCGACAGCCACGGCGGCGTCGGCACTGCGTCGATCGAGATCGACGTGGCCAACGGCCCGCCCACAGCGATCATCACCGCGCCCACCCCGTCGACGAAGTGGAAGGTCGGCGACACCATCAACTTCGCCGGTACGGCGACCGACCCGGACCAGGGCACGTTGCCCGGATCGGCCCTCAGCTGGGCGCTGATCATGAACCACTGCCCGAGTGACTGCCACGCGCACCAGATCACCACGATGACCGGTGCCAGCGGCTCGTTCACGGCACCCGATCACGAGTATCCGTCGTACCTGGAGCTCAGGCTGACTGCCCGGGACGCCGGCGGGCTGACCAGCGTGAAGAGTGTGCGGCTCGATCCGCAGACCGTCGGCCTCACCTTCGCGACCCAGCCCGCGGGACTGAAGGTCACCTACTTCTCGAAGACGGTCGGCACGCCGACGACCAGTACGGCGATCGTCGGGTCGAACGGATCGCTGTCCGCCGACCTGCTGCAGCCGTCCGCCGGCAAGCTCTACCGCTTCGCCTCATGGTCCGACGGCGGCGCGCGGAGCCACAACTTCACCGCACCGGCCACGCCGACGACGTACACCGCGACGTACATCGCGAAGCGGAACCTGGCGCTGAACCGGCCGGTGGCCGTCTCGAGCGTCTACACCGCGGGACGTGAAGGTCCGAAGGCCGTCGACGGGTCGATGACGACGGCGTGGTCGAGTGCGCGCAGCGATCCGCAATGGCTGCGGGTCGACCTGGGCTCGGTGAAGTTGGTGGACCGCGTCCTGCTCAGCTGGCTGGGGTCGGCGTGGGCGAAGTCGTACCAGATCCAGGTCTCTGGGAGTGGACGGACGTGGAAGACCGTCTACTCGACCACGGTCGGGGACGGCGGCACCGACAGCCTCACATTCACCCCCAACTACGCGAGGTACGTGCGGATCAACGCGACGGCGCGGGGTGTCGCGGGGAGCTACTACTCGTTGTGGGAGTTCGGCGTGTTCCAGGACACCGGCCAGATCACCGGGATCGGCGGCAAGTGCGTCGACATCTACCAGGCCAGCTCCGCCGACGGGACGCCGACCACTCTGTACACCTGCCACAGCAACGCGAACCAGCAGTGGACGCAGTTCGAGGACGGCACCATCAGGGCGCTCGGCAAGTGCCTGGACGCCCGCAGTACGGCGCTCCGCACGCCCGCCGTCCTGTGGACGTGCGACGGCAGTGCAGGCCAAAAGTGGTTGCCGCGCCCGAACGGCACGCTGATCAACGTCCGCGCCGCCCAGTGCCTCGACGCGACCGGCGGCTCCAGCGCCAACGGCACGCGTCTGATCCTCTACACCTGCCAGTCCTCCCTCAACCAGAAATGGGTGCTGCCTTAGAACGGTCTTCCGTTCACCGGGAGACGCGCTCCGTTGGGCCAGGGTTCGGTCCGGCGCCAGCAGGTGTTCACCTCCGGCGAGGAATGTCGCGATGACGTTCCAGGGAGGGAACCCATGATGCGACGGTTGGTTGTGGTGGGCGCGGCGGCGATGGTCGCGACGGCGTTGGTGGCTGGTGGCGCCCAGGCAGCGAGCCCGGAAGCTCGTGTTGCCGGCAAGGCGACCCTGCCGGACATCCCGCTCGCGGCGTTCTCCAACGCGTTGCTGCCGGGCAGTGTCACGAACGACCGTGGCGTCGACCTCGGCGGAATCGGCAGCGACCTGTTCCCCGCCGGGCGGCCGGGTGAGTTCTGGACCGTGACCGACCGCGGTCCGAACGGGCAGATCAAGGTCGACGGCGTCAACCGCCGTACCTTCCCGGTGCCCGGCTTCGACCCGGCGATCGTCAAGGTGAAGGTCTCCGGGAGTGAGCTGCGGATCCTGACCGCCATCCCGATCACCACCCGCAGTGGAGCGCCTGTGACCGGCCTGTCCAACCAGGCGAGTCGCGACGAGATCCCCTACACGTACGACGCTTCCACCCGACTGAACCTGAACCCGAACGGGCTGGACACCGAGGGCATCGTCCGGGCGCACGACGGGACGTTCTGGCTGGTCGACGAGTACAGCCCGTCGCTCGTGCACGTGTCGGCGCGCGGCAAGGTGCTCGCGCGGTACGTGCCGAAGGGGTTGTCGCTGATCGGCGCCGACTACCCGGTGATCGAGGCGCTGCCGTCGATCTTCCTTACCCGCAAGGGGAATCGCGGCTTCGAAGGTCTCGCGCTGCTGCCCGGCGGCGACCTGGTGCTCGCGCTGCAGAGCCCGCTGCTGAACCCGACCAAGGCGGTCGGCGAGGCGTCCCGGACCACGCGCCTGCTGCGCTTCTCGCCGCGGCGCGGGAAGGTCACGGCGGAGTACGCGTTCCAGTTCGACCCGGTCGGCGTGGTCGACCCCGGTGAGGACGACACCACCGAGCTGAAGATCTCCTCGGTGGTTGCCACCGGCCCCGAAACGCTGCTGGTCCAGGAGCGGACCGACAACGCTGCCCGGCTGCAGACCGTCGTACTCGCGTCCCGCTACAACATCCTCGGCACTCGCTGGGACGACCCGGCCACAACGCCTTCGCTGGAAGCCTCGACGAACCCGCCGGTGCTCCCGAAGAAGCTGTTCCTCGACCTCACCACGATCCCCGGCGTCCCCAAGAAGATCGAGGGCGTCGCGCTGGTCAACTCCCACACGCTGGCAGTGATCAACGACAACGACTTCGGCATGACCGACGGTCCAGCCGCCTTCGACGCCGCCGGCAACCTCGTCGACAGCGGCGTCGAAACCAGGCTGGTAACCCTCCACCTCAACCACTGACCCGCACCCCCCGCCCCCGCCCCGCCCCGCCCCGCCCCGCTCAAGGCTCACTTTGTGCACGGTTCGAGCATCTTGAAGCGCTTCACCTTACGGGGACGGTGCACAAAGTGGAGGAGGGGCGGGCGCCGGGTTCGGGTTAGCGGCGCTGGTCGGCGCAGACGGCGGCGATCCAGGTCCAGCCGAGGATGACGGCGAGGCCGAAGGCGATGATGGTGGGGCGGGAGCCGGCGCCGGCGGAGAGGCCGGCGAAGGCGCCGAAGAAGAGGATGCCGGTGGCGGTGGAGTAGCGGCTGAAGGCCTTGCGGCCGATGCTGCGATAGTGGGCGGCGACCACCAGGCAGGCGGCGATCAGGCCGGTGAACCCGACGGTGCCGGCGACGAAGTGGCCCATGCCGCGGGTGCTGATCTCGGCGTAGTCGGCCGGCGTACCCGCCGGAAAGCCGGCCCCGGGGTCGGCCGGGAAGATCGCGGCCAGCAGCAGGCCGACGCCGTACGCGCCGAGCAGCCGGGGCGCCCACGTGCTCCCGCGGCCAGTGAGCGTACGGCGAAGCCCGATCGCGGCACCGATCGACAGCAGTCCGCTGACGACGAAGTTCACCGTCTGGATCCAGCCCGGACCGCCGTTGGCCAACAGACTGGCCGGGTGCCGGGTCACATCGAAGGCCTCCCGCGTGAACGCCTGGACCAACCAGACGGCGACGTACAGCGGTCCCGCCACGATCCCGCCGGTCAGCAGCGCACGGGTGGAAACCCGACTGGTGTCAGAAACAGTCAACTCGTTGGTGGTCATCGCAGGGGTCCTTCCAGGTGGTCAGTGTCCGTCCTTCACCCCTGCGTCGACCGACCCCAGCCAAAATCGACACCGTTGGCGAAGAAGTTCGGCATGCTGGGCGGATGACTGACGAGGACGAGGTCCGCGCCGTCGCCGCGGCGTTCGACGAGGTGCTGGTCGGCAACGACGCCGAGCAGGTCGGCAACCACCTGACCGACGACTGGGCGTACGTCGGCCCGGACGGCATCGTCCCCAAGTCCGACCTCGTCGACTGGATCGCCTCCGGTCGGCTGGCGCATCACACGATGACCGTCGTCGGCGACGAGCGGTTGGTCCGGGTGGGCGACACCTTCGTGTACACCGCCCGGAAAGCCAGTTCGGGCAGCTGGGACGGAACCCCGTACACCACCGAGGAATGGATCACCGACCTCTACGTCCGCCACAACGGCCGCTGGCGTTGCGCTTTCACCCAGAAGACACCCTGACGCCAACACCGCGTCGAGTCGTGGATTTTGGCTCGAGAAACCGGGCGATCTCGACCAGAACCCACAACTCGGCAAGCGGTTCATTCCTGGAGGAGCTTCTCGTAGGCCGTGGGTGACCAGCCGGCGGCGGTCTTGGTGCGGAGGTTCGCACCAAGGCGGTCGTAGAAGCGGTAGCCGGCTTCGTTCTCCAGGCGTAGGCCCCAGCTGATCGGCATCCGGTCGGGCAGCGCATGCCTGGCCAGTGCGAGCATCAGCTGGCGGCCGACGCCGGCGTCGCGGAACTGCTCCCGGACGTAGAGGTCATCCAGGGCCAGCATGTCCCCGCCGACCCACAGGTACGGGCGGCGCAAGGACGACACATATCCGGCTGGCGCCCCGTCGACCTCTGCGATCAGGACGATCACGTCGTCGCGCCCCAGGAAGCCCTCCCAGTCGTCGACGGTGGCGGTGACGTCCTTGGCCTGGTCCTGGTAACTGGCGAGCTCGACCAGCATGGTCTGAACGAGCTCGGCGTCCGCAGGCACTGCACGGCGGGTCTCAGTGGACATGAGCTGCTCCTGTCGAAGGCTTGGCGACCGGTACGACGACCAGCGCGAGAACGGCTGCTACGGCCGCAGTGATCGCGGCGAACGTGAATCCACGGCTGAACCCGGTCGTCACCGTCCCGGCCAGGCTGGCTGCCGCAATACTCGACACGATCGCGACACCGAGCGCCGCACCGAACTCGTGGAAGGTGCTCAGGATCCCGGACGCCAGCCCGGCCTCGGTGTAGTGGATCTGCGAGAACGTGGTGGTCGAGGCGGCGACGAACGCCGCACCGATACCGCCGGCGCCGAAGCTCGTCCCGATCACGACCATGGCAGCACCCTCCCAGATGGCGGGAACAGCGATGCCGATTGCGGCGATCGCGAGCGCGATGGCCGCGACCGGACGGGCGCCGAGCTTGCCGATGACCTGGCCGGCCACCTGCGCCCCGATGATGGTCAGGACTGCGATCGGCAGGAACAGCAGTCCGGTGCGCAGAGCGCCGTACCCCTCGTAGTGCTGCAGGTAGAACGATCCGAGGAAGAAGACCGCGATCATGAGGGCGGTCGCGACCAGGATCAGCAGCGTGCCGGCGGCGACCGGGCGGCGGGTCAGGATCTTCAGGTCCATCAGCGGCGAGCGGACGACCGTCTGCAGCCAGGCGAACACCGCGTACAGCACGACCGCGCCCGCCAGCGTGCCGAGCGTCGCGGCCGACAGCCAGCCGCGGTCACCGGCGTTGATCAGCGCGTAGATCGCC
The DNA here is from genome assembly GCF_044460355.1 of Kribbella sp. NPDC050124. Taxonomy (NCBI): domain Bacteria; kingdom Bacillati; phylum Actinomycetota; class Actinomycetes; order Propionibacteriales; family Kribbellaceae; genus Kribbella; species Kribbella sp. NPDC050124. The sequence goes on along the minus strand of NZ_JBITJU010000014.1, from coordinate 195,361 downwards.
GTACCCGTCCCCGCCGTGACCAGGATCGCGCCCGGTACGTCGAGCCGGCCACGGCGCTCGGCCGGACGGTCGGCGGGCAGCATCTTCAGCAGGGTCGCGAACACGATCACGCCGATCGGCACGTTCACGTAGAACACCCACTGCCAGCCCGGCCCGGCGGTCAGCACGCCACCGAGCAGCACGCCGATCGCGGAGCCGCCGCCACCGATGGCGGACCAGATACCGAGCGCCTTGTTCCGCTCGTCGCCGTCGAAGGTCTTGGTCACCGTCGACAGCGCAGCCGGCGACAGCATCGCGGCGCCGATCCCCTGCGCGATCCGGCCGCCGATCAGCAGCTCGGCGCTGTTCGCCAGGCCGGTCGCCAGCGAGGCCGCGGTGAACACCGCCAGCCCGGTCAGCACGACCGGGCGGGAGCCGAACAGGTCGGCCGCCCGGCCGCCGAGCAGCATCAGGCCGCCGAACATCAGCGTGTACGCGCTGACCACCCAGGTCAGGGTGTCGCGCTCCAGTCCCAGATCGGCGCCGATGTGCGGCAGCGCGATCGCCACCACGGTCACGTCCAGGATCAGCATGAACTGCGCTATCGCGAGCAGTCCCAGCATCCGCCACCGCCGCGGGTCCACCGCGGTGACCTCGGGTTCTTTCATCGTCATTCCCTGTCTCTGCGCGTATCTCGAACAGTGCTGTTCGACTTATTTGCGCTACCATAACTCGAACAGTGGTGTTCGACAAGAGGAGGCCGGATGCCGGCGAAAGCAGCGAGTACGACGACCAAGCGGGCCGACGCACAGCGCAACATCGCGGCGATCGTCGAGGCCGCGACCGTCTGCCTGAGCCGTGATCCGTCCGCGAGCACCAGCGAGATCGCCAAGGCTGCCGGGGTCGGCCGGGTCACCCTCTACGGCCACTTCCCGTCCCGGACCGACCTGGTCGACGCGGTGTTCGTGCACGCGATCGAAGGCGGCGAGGCCGCGCTCGGCCAAGTGGATCTGTCCGGCGACCCGCGCGAGGCGCTGGCCCGGCTGATCGAGTCCAGCTGGCACCTGGTCGACCGGTTCCGCTCACTCCTGATCGCCGCGCAGGACGCGCTCCCCCCGGGTCGGGTCCGTGAGCTGCACGCCGACCCGATGGTGCGGGTGGAGCGGCTGATCGAGCGCGGGCGCAAGGAGGGCGTCTTCCGGACCGACCTGCCGACCACCTGGCTGGTCGGCGCCATGCACAGCGTCATGCACGGCGCGGCCGAGGAGATCAACACCGGCCGGATCACTCCCGACAAGGCCGCCGAGTACATCACCGCGACGGTCCTGGCCGCCTTCACCGCGCCAGGCGAACGCGTCCCGACCTGACCTTCTGGGTACCGCGATGACCACGCGGGTGCTGCACGACGCGATCGATCGCAGCGACCTCGGCTACGCGTTCGAGATCCCGCGAGCGCCTGCGCTCAGCGGTCCTCGACTGACCCGACATGCGGCGAGAGGCTGCTGTCGGCCTCACCTGTGACTTTGCCGCGCCGCATCACCCATCGGTGCCACCCAGGATCGACTCCATGCTCCAACGCGTAGAGCACGCCGTACGACCCAGGCGCGAGCTGTGCGACCTTGGCGAACAGCTCGACGACACCGTCGTCGCGATGGTTGTGCGCACCTGCAAGCCAGAGGTGCAGACTGCCGTTCGCCCGCCGCAGGTCGACGGTCTCGTTCACTGCACCGGCGGCCGCGACGAGGTCGCCTACCTCAGCCTCGGCTGCGCGTTGGCGGGCGTCCGCCGCCTCGTCGTCCTCGGTGCCGGGGCTCGCCACGATCGTGGCCCAGCCGTGCCACTCGTACAACTACTCCAGCCAGGTGGTTTCGAAGGTGGGGTTGGCGTGGATGTGGACGGCTTCGTAGCCGCCGGGGCCGGTGGCGAACTTGTGCGGGGTGTCCGCGGGAACGACGAGGATCTGGCCGGCCCGGCCGACGACCTGCTCGGTGCCGACGGTGAAGGTCGCCGAACCACGCCGGATGATGAACGTCTCGGCGTACGGGTGCTTGTGCAGCCGCGGCCCGACACCCTCCTGCGTGGTCGACTCGAGGATGATCGAGATGCCGGCCCCACCCGGGAGCAACTCGTAGTTCTCGGTCCAGTCCTCGCCGTCGTCCCGCCCGTCGGCGCGGTCGATCACCGCTGCGCCGGTGTTCGCGATCTCGGTCATGACAGATGTCTCCCCTCGGTTCCTGCCCACCGTAGTTCGCGATCGGGTCGGTCGCGACCGCATTGATCAGGACTGAAAGGTGCGCTCGGACTGCCGGGCGGCGACCGGTCCGAGCGCGGCGACGAGCAGCGCGAGTACGGCGACCCCGCCGAGCGCGACGGGCAACGACAAGGCCGACGACACGACGCCGACCGCCGCCGGACCGAGCAGGAAGCCGAGGTAGGCCAGCGTGGTGACCGTCGAGATCGCACCGGCTCGCCGCACCGGACCGGCCCACGCGCCGGCGATGCCGATGATCGTCGGCGCACACACCGACGTACCCAGGCCCGCGACACCGATCCCGATCAACGCCAACCACGCGGTACCAGCCGTGGCGGCCACAACTGATCCGACCGCCGCGAGGACACCACCGGCCACCAGCAACTGCACCGGCCGCAGCCGTCGGAGCAGCGCGTTGCCCGCGATCCGCCCGGTCGCGGCCGCCGCGGCGAACACCGCCGGAGCGCTGGACGCGAGACCGGGCGCGGCGTTGAATGAGGTGTCTAGGTGTACGGCGCTCCAGCTCTGCCAGGCGTTTTCGACGACGTACGCGAGCGCACAGAGTCCGCCGAAGACCAGGAGCACGGGCTCGAGTCGGCGCCTCGGGGTCGGCTCCGTTGAGGTGTGGAGGTCGTCTCGGAGCCCAGCGCCGAGCGTGAGTCCGACGACGGCGACGATCACGCCGACTCCGCCGAGCACCGGCAACGCGTCCGCGCCGGCGGTGCGCAGGGCCGCCGTACCGAAGCTGGCGACCACGACCGCGACGGAAAAGATGCCGTGGGCAAGGTTCATCAGTGGTTTGCCGGTGACCGCCTCGGCGTGGGATCCGGTCGCGTTGATCGCGACGTCGGTGGCGCCGGAGGTCGCGCCGAGCAGGAGGAGCGCGCCGCTCAACGTCACCGCCGAGTCGGCCAGCGCCGGGAGCACGCCGCACGCCCCGAACAGCACGACCACGACCGGCAGCACGGCACCGCCGTACCGATCGATCAGATATCCGGTGAACCGCATCGAGGCGAGCGCGCCCAACCCCACCATGAGCAAGGCGATGCCGAGCTCACCGTCGCCGACCCCCGACTCGCTCCGCACCGCCGGCAGGATCGCGCCCCACGCACCCCAGAACAACCCGAACGCACCAAATCCCACCAAAGCCCTGAACACCCGCTCAACCCTAATCAGCTCATCGGTCCACGGGGTTGTGGTTCAGCGGTAGGCGCATGCCGAGGTGCCAGAGGAGGGCGGCGCGGGAGTTGGGGCGCTCGGCGGCTTCGCGGCGCATGAGGGTGGCGAAGCAGGTGGGGAAGCCGTCGCGGGGGTGCTTGGCGACGACCTCGCGGATGGCGTGCCGGGGGAGGTCGCCGGCTCGGGTTCCGGCGACGTCGAGGTGGGCGCCGGCGTGCAGGAGGTGGGCTTCAGGTCCTTGGGGGACGTTGACGTTCATGTGCAGGGCGATCGCCTCGGCGACCTCGTCGGCGTACGGCGATCCGAGGCCCGCCAGCGTCGTCCGGGCGACTTCGGCACCGTGTACGGCGAAGCATGCGGCCGACTCGGGTGGGCGGTGGTTGTCGGTGAGGCCGATGTCGTGCAGGAGACACACGAGGTAGAGGAGCTCCTCGTCGGGCTTGATCCCGTCGCGGGAGCCGAGCAACTGCCCCCAGAACCAGGTGCGGATGCAGTGCCCGAGCAACGGTTCCTGGTACGACGATCGCGCGAGCTCGAGCACATCGCGGGTCAATGCAGTGTCGGGTGGGTCCGGCAGCAGGACCGGCGTACGCGGACCGTCCGTCAGCCGGGCGCGGAGCTGGTTGGGCAGGCCACGCACCTGCGCGATCACCGCCTCGCGCGCGAACCGCACCTTGGCGGCTCGGTCGAGCTCACCACTCGCCATCCGGCGCACCTTTCTTGCAATCATTACAAGATGGGCAAGTTAGCAGCGATGTGGTGCGGCCGACAAGAATTCCGTGCGCCGACCTGGGTACCGGAGGCATGTCGGGTTAAGCAGCCAGCCCGCACAGCGGAACCCCGTGGCGGGAGTCCACCTGAGTCCCGCCCCGGGGTACCGCTCACTCCACCGGCTCGACCGTGGCCGCGTGCCGGCGGGCCAGCTCGTGGTAGACGGCCGCATTGTGGTCGACGAACAACTTCGCAACCCCTTCCAGCGGCACGATCTTCTTCGCCGGGCTGCCCATCGCCACCGACTCCGGCGGGATCACCGCAGCCGGCGTGACCGTCGACCCAGCCGCGATCAGACTGCGTTCGCCGACGACCGCACCGTCCAGCACAATCGCGCCGTTCCCCACCAGCGCCTGCTCGCCGATCACACAGTCGTGCACGAGACACTGGTGCCCGACGGTCGCGTTCCGCCCGATCTCGCACCCGTTGCTGCCGACGTGGATCACGGTGTTGTCCTGGATGTTCGCCCCAGCCCGGATCGTGATCCGACCCAGGTCGGCGCGCACCACCGCGCCGTACCAGATCGACACCCCTTCCTCGACCACCACGTCACCGACCAGCGTCGCCGTCGGCGCGATCCACGCATCCGGGTGCACCACCGGCTGCTTACCTTCAAACGAGAACAAGGGCATAACCGGCACCCTAAGCCACTCGGATATAAGACAGTTCGTGTCAGATATTCGGGCCGAGACTGGCGGCATGAGACCTGAACGAGCCTGGCTTGGTGTCGTGTCCGATGAGCATGCTCAGATCGCCGTACGGCACGGCTTCATCCAGCTGAACCACGGGAAGCGCCCGAACGTCGCCCGGCTGCGCAAAGGCGACGGCTTCGTCATCTACTCCCCGACCGAGCGCCTCGGCGACCGCACACCGCTGCGCGCGTTCACCGCGCTCGGCGTCGTCGCGGACGCCGAGCCCTACCTGGCCGAGCCGATGTCGATGGGCGACCGCGGCACCATCCGCCCGTGGCGACGCCAAATCGACTTCCTGCCAGTCGAGCCGGCGCCGCTGAGCGAGCTGGATCTCGAGCTCACCCGGCAACCCAACTGGGGCTACCAGCTCCGCCGCGGCCTGGTCGAGCTGCCGATCGACGACTTCGAGCAGCTGAAAGCCGTCATGACCGTTGCCGATAGCTCTCGAGGAACGTCGCGATCCGGGTGACCGCGTCCGCGAGCTGGTCCTTGTGCGGCAGCGTCACGATCCGCACGTGATCGGGCTCGGGCCAGTTGAAGCCGGTGCCCTGCACGATCATGATCTTCTCGGCGCGCAGCAGGTCGAGCACGAACTGCCGGTCGTCGCTGATCCCGAACACCTTCGGATCCAGCCGCGGGAACACGTACAGCGCCCCCTTCGGCTTCACGCAGGTCACCCCGGGAATCTGGGTCAACAGCTCGTACGCCGTGTCGCGCTGAGCCAGCAGCCGTCCGCCGGGCAGCACCAGATCCTTGATCGACTGCTTGCCGCCGAGCGCGGTGGCGACCGCGTGCTGTGCCGGCATGTTGGCGCACAGCCGCATGTTCGACAGGATCGTCAGGCCCTCGAGGTAGCTGGCCGCCTGGTGCTTGGGCCCGCTCACCGCCATCCACCCACACCGGTAGCCGGCCACGCGGTAGGCCTTGGACAGTCCGTTGAAGGTCAGCGTCAGTACGTCGGGAGCCAGCGAAGCCACCGGGGTGTGTACGACGTCGTCGTACAGGATCTTGTCGTAGATCTCGTCGGCGTAGACCAGCAGGCCGTGCCGGCGGGCGATGTCGGTGAGCTGGACCAGGAGCTCGCGGTCGTAGACGGCGCCGGTCGGGTTGTTCGGGTTGATGATCACCAGTGCCTTGGTGCGGTCGGTGATCTTCTGCTCGATGTCGGCGGGGTCGGGCATCCAGTCGGACTGCTCGTCGCAGCGGTAGTGCACCGGCGTACCCCCGGCAAGCGCGACCGCCGCGGTCCACAGCGGGTAGTCCGGAGCCGGGATGAGGACCTCGTCGCCGTCCTCGAGCAGCGCCTGCACGGCCATCTGGATCAGCTCTGAGACGCCGTTGCCGATGTACACGTCGTCGATGTCGAGGTGGATCCCCCACGGCTGGTAGTGCTGCACGACTGCCCGGCGGGCGGCCGGCAGGCCCTTCGCATCGCCGTAACCGTGCGCGTCGGCGAGGCTGCGCACGATGTCCTCGAGGATCTCCGGCGGGCACTCGAACCCGAACGGCGCCGGGTTGCCGGTGTTCAGCTTGAGGATCCGGTGCCCGGCCGCCTCCAGCCGCTGAGCCTCCTCCAGCACTGGTCCGCGGATCTCGTAGCAGACGTTCGCGAGCTTGGAGGACTGGATCACCGGCGGCATGGACCGCACCTTAGCCGCGCGCCGGAATTCTTTCCGCCGACTGTGTCAAATCTCGCGCTGTCAGTACGACGTAGTGGTGAGAGCACACCGGATCACGACCTGGGAGTCACCATGAGTGAGCACCACAGCACCTTCAGGCGGCTGCTGGCGAACACCCTGATCGCCAACGTCACGACCACTTTCCTGTCCTTCGCGCTGGCGTTCTGGGTCTACCTGGTGACCGAGTCGGTGCTGGTCGCGTCGATCGTCTCCGGCAGCTCGATGCTGGCCGGCGCGATCTTCGGGACGATCTTCGGCGCCATCGTCGACGCGCACCGCAAGAAGAGCGTCATGGTGCTCTCCAGCTCCATCACCGGCGGCGCGTTCGCCGCAGCCGGCCTGGTCTACCTGGCCGTCCCGGTCACCGACTGGTCGAAGCCCTGGTTCTGGGTCTTCGCCGGGTTCGTGCTGATCGGCAGCCTGGCGGGCGGCCTGCGGAGCATCGCACTGTCCACCACGGTGACGCTGCTGGTCCCCGAGGACCGGCGGGACAAGGCCAACGGCATGGTCGGCACGATCACCGGTGTCTCCCACCTGGTGACCAGCATCCTCAGCGGTCTGTCGGTCGGCTTCCTCGGGATGGGCGGTACGGTCGTGATCGCCGTCGTACTGACCGCCGTCGTACTGGGCCACCTGCTGCTGGCGATCCGGATCGACGAGGCGCCGCCGGCCCGGCACAACCGCAAGCACCTGGACCTGCGTGGCTCGTGGCAGACGATGCGCGCCGTACCGGGTCTGGTTCCGCTGGTCCTGTTCAGCACCTTCAACAACCTGATCCTGGGTGTGTTCATGACGCTGATGGACCCGTACGGCCTGGAACTGTTCTCCGTCGAGGCCTGGGGCATCGTGCTCGGCGTCACCAGCGTCGGCTTCATCGCCGGCGGCGCAATCGTGGCCCGCTTCGGCCTGGGCCGCTCGCCGCTGCGCATCCTGCTGCTGGCGAACGTCGCGATCGCCGTCGTCGGGATGACGATCTCGATCCGCGAGTGGCAGTCGCTGCTGGTGCTGGGGATGTTCGGCTTCATGCTGGTCATCCCGATCGCCGAGGCGGCCGAGCAGACCATCCTGCAGCGCGTCGTCCCGTTCGAGACCCAGGGCCGCATCTTCGGCTTCGCCCAGAGCATCGAGACCGCCTCCACCCCCGTCGCCGCCTTCGTCATCGGCCCGGTAGCCCAGTTCCTCCTGGTCCCCTACATGAACTCCACCCCCGGCCACACCACCTTCGGCTGGCTCCTAGGCCCCGGCCAAGCCCGCGGCCTAGCCCTAACCTTCGTCACCGGCAGCGCCATCATGCTGGTCGTCGTCCTCGCGGCCTTCCTCACCAAGACCTACCGCACCCTCACCACCGAGTACGCCACCGCCGCCACCCCCACCGCCGACGTCACCCCGTTCCCCACCCCTGAGCCCGAACTGGCAGCCGCCTGACCGCTTCGGCAACCGGAACGGTGAGAGCCGGATGGCCGTCCGGCCCGATCAGCACCGGGATCGGGTCGCTGAGGACGCCGATGAAGTGGCCGTCGGCGTCGTGCTGGAGGAAGCCGAGGAAGGCCCAGTTGTTGGCAATCGGATCGCGCACGAGCTTCCCGGCGTACAGCGACCCGATCTCGTCGGCGGCGAACAGCTCGTCCGACACCGGTTTGAACGGTCCGGTGGCCGTGTCACCGACGTACAGGTGGGTGCCGGTCGTTCGGCCGACCCGGGCGATCCGCTCGGCGCTGTTCGCGAAGTCGTACGCGCAGAAGACCAGGTAGTAGCGATCCTCGATCGCGACCACCTGGGGAACCTCCAGGTGGCCGAAGTCGCCCGGCTCGGTGACCGGGCCGACAACGGTCCAGGTCCGCAGGTCCGGGGAACGCAACAGGGCCACGACACCCCGGCCGTCGGCCGGTCCTTCCGGCACTCGGGCGGTGGCGAGCATCGCGTAGCCGCCTTCGTCAGAGTCTGCCAAGACGCAGGGATCACGCCACGCGAGGTCCGGCCAGACGCTGATGTCGAGTTGCTCGAAGTGTTCCGGATCGGCCTCGAGCACGAAGCCGGCGTCCTTGGTCCAGGTGGTCAGATCGGTGCTGAACGCCCGGCCGATCCGTTGCCGCAGACCGTCGTCACCGTGACAGATGCCGGTGTAGAACATCCACCAGCCGTCGTCGACCCGGATCACCGATCCGGTCCAGGTGGCCAGATCGTCCCAGGCGCCGGGCGCGCCGGGAGCGATCGCGTCCGGCAGCACAGTCCAGGTCCGCAGGTCCTGCGACACCGCGTGCCCGATCCGGGCGTTGCGATGCCGGAGGTCGGAATCGCCGAGTGACCTCGGGGCCTTGAGGAAGAAGAGATGGATGTCCGGCCCGTCAAAGGCGAACCAGAAGTCCCAGGTCCATTGATCATCGAGCACAAGCACGGTGAGTCCTAATCTGTCGAGAGTCGCCACACGCGGTACGACGTGAGGTGAGGTCCGGTGACGGGTTCCAGCACCGGCGGACCGGCGGACACGTCGATCCGGGTGGTCAGACTGTGCGACTCGTTCAGGTAGGCCTCGACCATCGAGTGGTCCACGAACACCCGCAGCCGGCACGGCCCGTCGACCACAAGCGGACCCGACGCGTCCTCGTCGGGACTCCAGACGTCGTACGACGCCGCCCCTGGTCTTGTCACCCCCAACGTGTGCCCGTCGACCCGGATCTCGGCCAGCAACGTGCCCTCAGGGTCCACCACTCTGACCCGCAGGTCTCCCGGCAGGACGGCATCCAGCTCGAGCTCGAGCGCCGTACCGCTGACCGGCTGTGGCGACTCGGCAACGAGCTCTTTCCGAAGCAGCTCGAGTTCACGCACCGGCCGGATCGCCAGCTCACCGTCCGCGGCGAGCGACAGCTCCAGCGGAAGCCCCGCATTGTGCGCCCACCCGCCAAGCCGTTGTACGTCGGGCGCCCTGCCATCCTGCGCGATCGACCAGAGGATCGTCCGACCGTCCGCGAGCACGTTGCCGCTCGGCCCGGTGAAGTGCCGCCCGTAGTCGAAGCGCCGCGGCTCGTCGTGGTCGGGGGTGAAGACGCCGGCGTCCCAACGCCCGACCCAGTAGACGACCTCGACCACCCGCCCGGCCGGCACTTCGTGCCACCACGGGCACACCAGCAAGACATGCCGCTGCTCGCCGGCGTCGTCCTTGATCGGCAGCAACACCGGCAGTTCCCACATCTCGCCGTACTCGGAATCGCCGATCAACAGCAGATCCACCGGATCGCCCCAGATGACGCCGTCGACCGACCGGTACAGCACGGCTGTCCCGCCCCGACCGTTCACGCCGGCGCCGACCAGCATGAACCAGCCGGCCTCCTCCCGCCACACGAACGGATCGCGAAACTGTCCCGGCAAGAGCTCGTGGCCGCCGACGTGGTCCGGCATCTCGAGCAGCACCTTCTCGTCAGCAACCCACGAGCCGTCCACCGGACGCGCGACCGCCACCGCCTGATCCGGCGACCGGCTGAAGTCCCCGGCGGTGAAGAACAGCAGCGGATCGCCGTTGTCGTCGAGAACGCTGCTCCCACTCCAGATACCACTCGGCGCCACGTCCACCTGGTCCGGCCGCAACGCCGGTGGCAGATGCGTCCAGTGCACCAGGTCAGTGCTGGTGGCATGCCCCCACTCGATCCCGCCCCAGAACGGTCCCCGTCTGTTCGCCTGGTAGAAGACGTGGTGGACGTCACCGACCTGGATCGCGCTGTGCGGCTCATTCATCCAGTGCGCCGGCGGCATGAAGTGGTACTCGGGCCGGTTCGGATCCGGTCGCCGGTACGACGTCAGGACCTCGACCACATCGAGATCCGCCAGGCCAGGCGCGCCCGCCGGAATTTCGGCAACCGTCAGCACCCGAACATCGCGGATCGGTCCGCAGGCCGGGTCGTCGTACCCGCCCGAACGCCGGCCGACGATCCAGCCGAGGTCGGGAACGGCAGGAAACCCTGCCTGCCAAGAGATCGACGTGGCATCGCGGCCGTCGACGTAGAGCCGGAGCCCGGATTCGTCGGCCACTGCGGTCAGGCGCACCCAACGGCCGAGGACCAGTGGTTGCGCGGCGAACAAGGCGATCCGCGTGCCCGCCGTCGCGACCTCGACGCCTGGACGTCCGTGCTGGTCGTAGCCGAGGGTCAGTTGCTCGTCCGGGTCGTCACCCCAGCTGACCAGGCCGGAAGACCGGCCGGTCAGTGAGGTGAGCGACAGCGGAGCGAAGACCGCTTCGACGTACGTCGGTCGGGTCACTTCGTCCCCCGGTAGCGGTCGTACGCCTTCTGGTAGAGGTCGACGTACTCGTCGAGCCCGGCGCTCTTCAACTGCTGCACATAGCCGTCCCAGTCCTTCTCGACGCCACCACGCACGATCCAGCCCGCCCGGCGCTCGTCCACCAGCGCCTTCAGCTCGGTGTCGATCTCACCGATCCGCTGCAGCTCCTCCTGGGTGAAGAACACCAGTGGATAGGACTGCTTCTCGGCGTACGGAAGGTAGCTGCGCTCGAGGTCCTGCTGCCGCTGGGCCGCCCGCGGCTCCGGGGCGACGACCTTCTGGAAGTCCTCCTTGAGAATCACCCGCGGGCCGCCCGGCGCGATCCGCTGCTTGCGCTCCCCGGCACTCTCGCCGGCCTTGTCCGGCAGGCTGACCAGCACCCCGGCCGAGTTCTTCTGCAGCCCCTCGCCGATCGGACCCCACGCGACCTGCGCCGACATGAGCGGGTCGTAGAGCCGATCGACCCAGCGCATGGTGGCTTCGGGGTGCTTGTTCACGCGCGTGATCGCGAACGCATCCCGGGCGTAGTCACCACCGTTGGCCCGCCCGACCAGACGTCCGGACGGTCCTTCCAACGGGCCCATCAACGTGTAGTCGCGGGTCCGGGCAGCGCCGACGACCTCTTCGGTCTCCCACCAGACGAACGAGCCGAGCACCGGGTCCTTGCTCTTGCCCTTGGCAAGGTACTGCGTGTCGGTCTGGGTGAACGCCTCCGGATCGATCAGCCCCTCGGTGTACCACTGGTGCAACTTCGCGATCGCATCCCGGTACTGCGGTTGCGACGCCGTGTGGATCACCTTGTCCTCGCGCACGATCCGGTGATCAGGGTTGTCCGGCATCCCGCTGAGCGCGGCGAACAGGTCACCGACATCTGCGCACCACCAGCCGCCGATGAAGCTGAGCGGAATCTCGTCGGCCTTGCCGTTGCCGTTCGGGTCCTTGGTCTTGAAGGCCTGCAAAACCTGGTGGTACTCGTCGATCGTGGTCGGCATCGCCAGCCCGAGCTTGGCCAGCCAGCTCTTGTTGACCGACCAGAAGAACGGCACCGCGCCGATGCCGAGCTCCTCCGACGCCGGCAGCGTGTAGATGTGCCCGTCCGAGGCCGTCACCGCGGCCTTGATCTCCGGGCGCTTCTCGAAGATCTTCTTCAGGTTCGGCGCGTACTTGCCGATCAGGTTCTCCAACGGGATCAGCGTCCCGTTCGCGCCGTACGTCGCGATGTCGGCATCGGTGAAACCCGTGTTGTAGAAGGCGTCCGGCAGGTCACCGCTGGCGAGCAGCAGGTTCTTCTTCTCCTTGTAGACCGCGTCCGGCAGGTTCTGCCACTGGATCGTCAGGTTGGTGTCGCGCTGCCACTGTTTCACCAGCGTCATGCTGTTGTAGTCCGGTGCCAGCGGCGCCTTCACGCCGGAGAACTTCAGCGTGAGCGGCTGATCGACGATCGGCAGCCCGTCGCTCCGGAACCCGGCAGTCTCGGCCGCAGTGTCGTCGGACTCACCCGAGCCACCGCTACAGGCGGACAGCAGGCCGACCGACACCAGCAGCGCAGTGGCCGCCATTCGCTTCTTCATTGCCCAGCCTCCAAAGTTATACGTATCAGCAGATCAATTCGGCGGACCGGTCCACACAAGGTCGGTCAGCCCTTCAGGGCGCCCTCGACGCCGCCGCGGCTCAAGTACCGCTGGGCGAAGGGAGACACCAGGAGCAGCGGCACCGTGGAGACGACGATCATGCCGTACTTGACCAGTTCGCCGAGCCGTTGTTGTTCGGCGTACGACGAGAGGTCGCTGCTCAGATTGCCGGTGGCGGACACCTCCGACTGCACGAGGATGTTGCGCAGCACCAGCTGGAGTGGGAACTTCGACTCGTCGGTGAGGAAGATGAGCGCGTCGAAGAACGCGTTCCAGTTCCACACCAGATGGATCAGGGTCATCACCGCGATCAGCGGTTTGGCCAGCGGCAGCACGACCCGCAGGAAGAACCGCAGCTCGCTCGCACCGTCCAGCTGGGCGGCCTCGCGGACCTCTCCCGGGATCGCGGAAGCGAAGTAGGTGCGCGCGATCAGCAGGTTCCAGACCGCGACGGCGTTCGGCAGGATCATCGCCCAGACGGTGTTGAGCATGCCCAGTTCCTTGACCACCAGGTACCGCGGGATCATGCCGCCGTCGAAGAACAGCGTGACCAGGAACAGTGCCGTGATGGTGTTCCGCCACGGCAGGTCCTTGCGCGACAACGCATAGCCCGCGGACAGGATCAGAGCGAGACTCAGCATCGTCGCCAGCGAGGTGTAGACCAGCGAGTTCAGGACGCCGTGCCAGACCCGAGGGTCGGCCAGTAGACGACGGTAGCCGTCGACGGTGAAACCCTCCGGCAGCACCCAGACACGCCCGTTGTTCACGGCGTCCGGCTCGCTCACCGACGCGATCACGATGAAGTAGAGCGGGTAGACGATCGCCAGCACGGCGCCGCCGAGCAACGCCGCGACCACGACCGTGTAGATGCGATCGCCGCGATCACGGCCGGTGGCCTTCCGCCGCCGGATCCGGTCCGCGCCGGCCAGACTGAGCGTCGTACCGGTCATCTCACACTCCCCAGTTCCGGCGGGCTCGCCGTACCACCACATGGAAGGTCACCAGCAGGGCGAGGTTGACGACCGAGTTGAACAGCCCGATCGCGGCGCTGTAGCTGAACTGCGCCTGTTGCAGACCCGCCTGGTACACGTAGGTCTGGATCACCTGGGAGGTCTCCCGGTTCAGCGGAGTCTGCATCAGCAGCGCCTTCTCGAAGCTGACGTTCATCAGGTTGCCGACGGCAAGCATGAACAAGACGACGATGGTCGGCAGGATGCCGGGGACGTCGATGTGCCGGATCCGCTGCCAGGTGTTCGCGCCGTCGACCCGGGCGGCGTCGTGCAGCGCCGGGTCGATCCCGGCCAGCGCGGCCAGATAGATCACCATCTGGAAGCCCGACTCCTGCCACACCGTCGAGCCGACGAAGATCGGCCGGAACCACTCCGGCGATCCCATGAACAGCACCTGATCGCCACCGAACACGGCGATCGCCTGGTTGACCAGGCCTGAGCGCGGCGACAGCAGCACGTACAGCATGCCCACGACGACAACCGTCGAGATGAAGGTCGGCGAATACAGCACGGCCCGGACGAACGACTGCAGCCGGCCGTCGCGCAGGTTGTTGACCATCAGCGCGAGCAGGATCGGCACCGGGAAGGCGACGAGCAGGTTGACGACCGCGAGCGTCAACGTGTTCTCGAGCACCCGCTCGAACTGCGGCGAGGCGAAGAACCGCTCGAAGTGCTGCCAGCCGGCGAACGGGCTGCCGCTGAACCCGTCGACGGGGTTGAAGTTGCGGAACGCGATCTGGACGCCGTACATCGGCCAGAACTTGAAGACGACCAGGTAGATCAGCGCCGGGAGCACCAGCAGGTACAACTGCCACAACCTGCCCATCCGGCGCACCAGACCCGGCGCGGTCACTGGGGTTGTCATCGCCGTACCACCGATGAGCGCTCGACCAGCGGGCACTCCACCGCGTCGACGGCCGGCGTCACGTCTCCCGACAGCAGCCGCCCGACCCCGATCCGGCCCATCTCCGCGAACGGCAACGCCATCGTGGTCAGCCCGGGCCGCAGGTGCGACGCGATCAGCGTCTGGTTGTCGAACCCGATGATCGAGACATCGTCCGGGATCCGCAGCCCGAGGTCGGCCGCGGCCTGGTAGGCGCCCCAGGCGGTCCGGTCGTTGCCGCAGAAGATGGCCGTCGGCGGGCGCTTGCGGTCCAGCAACCGGGCCGCATGCTTGTACGCCGACTCCGCGTCACCGTCACCATGTTTGATCAAGGTCTTGTCGACGCTCAGCCCCGCGTCCGTCAGCACGTCAACGAAGCCCCGCTCCCGGTCGACCGCGGCCGGTAAACGGGAGGCGAGCGTGTTGATGTTGATGAACGCGACCCGCTCATGACCGTGGTCCACCAGGTACTGGGTTGCTGCGCGGCCACCGCCGTACTCGTCCGGCACCACCGACGGCAGCGACCCGTCCTCGGTCTCGGCGTTGAGCACCACGGTCGGCACCTCCCGCAGCGCCGCCGGCACCTTGAGCCGCCGGTGGTACATCGCCGCGTACACGATCCCGTCGACCTGCCGCGACAGCAACGAGTCGATCGCCCGCTCCTCGAGCACACGATCCCCACCCGTGTTGACGATCAGCATCAAGTGCCCGTCCACCCAGGCCCGGTCCTGCGCTCCCTCGATGATCTCCCCGGCGAACGGCGTACTCGCGACAATGTCGCCTACGAACCCGATCAGCCGCGACGTCCCCTCGCGCAACGACTTGGCCGCCGAGTTCACCCGGTACCCGAGCTCGGCCACCGCATCCATCACCCGAGCCCGAGTCTCCCCCGACACCCGAGACCCCTCGACATCGTTCAGCACCATGCTGACCGTGGCCTGACTGACACCGGCCACCCGGGCAACGTCATGCATGGTCGGCCCAGCCCGTCGCGCCATCGGAACACCTTCCGCTGAACGAAGTTATACGTATCACTGACCTGACGAAGAAGCTACGAGCACCGAGTGTGCCCGTCAAGACGTCAATCGCCGGAACTTTCCAACGGATATGCCGTCGCCGTGCCCGAGCCGGTGACATCAAGGGCAACACCGCCCACCTGCGACAGCGGCAACGCCATGGTTCCCGTCGCACTGAAAAGCTCGGCGATCGGACCGTCCACGACCAGACGGATCTCGTTGCCGCCGACAGGCATGGACCAGTTGCCGTCTCGCGTGATCGCGTCCAGCACACCGTCCTGGGTGCGCAGGCTCAGGACAATGTTGCCATCGGCATCGGCCAGGGTCAGGCCGGCGCTCCCGGTGGATGCGTCGAGGGACCACTCGATGTCCGCGACCGACGGCAGGTTCACCGACTCCTCGCCGGATTTCACAACTGTCCCTGCTGACCGCAGGGCGGTGACGTTCGGATGGGGTTCGGCAACCATGGTGTCGTCGTGCAGGGACAACAGGTGCGGAATGCTGTTGGCACCGGCCCATCCTTGCCTGTGGTCGTCGACACCGCGCAACCAGTAGATCATCCCACGGCGACCGTGGGCGTCGGTGAACGTCGAGCCGGCGTAGTACGACGGTCCATAGGACAGCCGTGCCCAGTGCTCGGCAACGAAGCGTCCGTCCCGGTAGGTCCCCACGGCATAGGCCTGGTAGTGCGGGACGAACGGCTCCCAGACCGAGACGGTCAGGACCCAGCTGTCACCGAGCGGGAACAGCTGTGGACATTCCCAGACGGCGCCGGTCCACAGAGGCTGGTCTTCGGACGAGTGCCGGCTGGCGAGGTCCCCGTCGTACGCCCATTGCTGCAGGTCGTCAGAGGTGTAGATCAGGGCGGTCGCCGTCCCATCCGCCAAACCGCCGCCCATCAGCATCCGCCACCGATCGCCGTCGTGGAAGACGAACGGGTCGCGGTACGCGATCGCCTCGATCCCCTCAGGCAGTACGGCGACCACCTCTGCCTTGGCCCACGTCGTCCAGTCGTCACTGGTGGGCCGGGCGATCCTGACGCGGCCGATCCGGACATCGTCGCTGTCGACGGTCGTGTAGAACAGCGTCGGCGGATCGGCGACCACACTGCCCGACCAGCAGCCGTCGTCACCCTCACCGGGAGCCAAGACTGCCGGGCCCTGGGTCCAGTGCAGCAGATCCTTGCTTGTGGCGTGTCCCCAACGACACTTGGGACCCCATTCGGTCTGGCCGGGGACGTGCTGGAAGAACAGGTGGTACTGCCCGTTGTGAAACGTGAGACCGAGCGGGTCGTTGATCCAGCCCTCCAGCGCGGTCAGGTGTAGTCGCGGCCTCACGAGGCACCGCCCGATGACAGGTAGCGGGCTCGGATCTCCCGCGCTTGGACGGCGTTCCCGGACTCCCAGGCGTCGATCTCCGCAGCACGTTCCGCACGCACCCGATCGCGCAACTCGACAAACCGTCGCATTCGGTCCGCCGCCTCGTCCCGCGCCGCCTGCTGTGCGGGAATCAGCGGCGGCAGGCTGGTCCTGACCACGCTGTCCTTGGGACGCAACGGGAGCCGCTCCTCGACCGGCGGAATCGTCAGCGGCGCTGTCGGGAGCGTCTGGTACCAGTACGCCGTGGAGGACCAGTCGTCCGCCAAGTGGTTCGCATGTCCGTGCTCGAAGGTCACCTTGACCCTCCGGCGGAACCGGATCGGGTCGACGAGGTGGAACCGGTAGCTGTGGTGGAAGCCGGGTACCTCCTCCTCGTGAACGATGGTGCCGTTCATCAGATAGGCGTTTCGCTGCATCCCCCAGGCATGCCCGAAGTAGTCCTCCATTCCGGTGCCGTGCAGACTCGGCGGCCAGGTGTCGTCGTCGATGAAGATCATGTCGTCGCCCTCGCCCCACCACGATCCCTGGAAGTGGCGGACCGCGAGGTTGCAGCCGACATAGTGCCCGTTGCCTTCGGCCTCGAGCGCGACGTAGTTGTCCACTCCGTCGAGATTGGGGATCGCCACCTCGATGCTGTTGGTCTGCAGATCCGGTCCCCAGCCGTTGGTCGGCCTGGCCTGCCGGTAGTGGGCGTGAAAGTACGCGACGTCCGCGGCGAGCGGCTCGGAGTAGAGCTCGTAGTCGATGTAGAAGTACTGCAGGTAGGGGATGTCGTTCTGGTTCTCGACCACGACCCTGGCCCGGTGGCCGAACGGCATCTGGAAGTAGCTGTTGAAGGCGGCGCTCCCACCGAAGGTGTGTTCCTCCGGCTCTTTGGCCGAGACCGACAGTGGCAGCGACTCGTACGAGCCGGACAACGAGTTGAGCAACCCGAAGAAGTCCCCCAGCGGCGCGATCACCGAAGGTGTGTCCTGATCGTCCCAGTAGATCTTCAGCACGATCTTGCGGTAGTAGTCCGGATCCACCACCTCCCAGCTGACTCCGAGCGCGTTGTGGATCTCGAGCATCGGTACACCGACCACATCGGCCGGGATCTGGCCCGGACCGGGATGCCGCCGGCACGACTGCGTCATCCAGATGTGGGTGATGCAGCCGGGGCCCTCGAGGTCGGCCAGCACCCGCTCCTCCCCGGGCATGACGAGCCAGTTGTCGCGGTTACGGCCGGTCTGGTCCCAGCTCGAGGCACGGGCGGTACGGCCGTCGCGAGTACGGGTGAGGTCGGCAAGCAGGCCCATCCTGGGTCCGCTGGTGGTCATAGGAATCCTTTCGGGGTTTGGTCAGCCCTTGACGCCGGACTGGGTGAGACTGTCGATCAGCCATCGCTGGGCGAACAGGAACACCAGCAGGGCGGGTGCGATCGCGATGGTGGTGGCAGCCATCACGGCAGCCAGGTTGCCCGCGCCGTACGGACCGAGCATGAGCACCAGGCCGAGCGGCAGCGTCGCGGTCTCCACGGTGTTGAGGAAGATCGACGGCGCGAAGTACGAGTTCCAGCTGGCCAGGAACGTGATCACGCCGAGCGTGCTGACACCGTTTCGGGCCAACGGCAGCGCGACGAGACGGTACGCCTGGAACGGAGTGGCGCCGTCGAGTTTGGCGGCCTCCAGCATCTCCTCGGGCAGGCCCAGGAAGAACTGCCGCATCAGAAAGACTCCCAGCGCCCCGGTAAGCCCCGGCAGGATCAGGCTGAGCGGATTGTTGATCAGCCCGAAGCTCCGCATGATCAGGAACAACGGGATGATCGTCACCTGGATCGGCACCATCAGCGACGCCAGCAGAGACACGAACAGCAGGTTGCGACCGGGGAACCGCAGCCGGGCGAAGGCGTAGCCGGCGATCGGCGCGGTGAGGATCATGCCCAAGCTCACGGCGATCGCAATCACCGCACTGTTCACCATGTTCCCCAGGATCGGTACCGGCCCGGTGACCGCGTCGCCGTAGTTCCCGATCCGGAACTGTGTGGGCAGCCAGTGCGGTGGGAGGTCGTACGCGCTTGTCGGCGCGCGCAGCGAGGTGCTGAACATCCACAGGAACGGCGCCACCATGCCCAGAGCACCGAGGACGAGCACGGCCAGCGAGACGATCTGACCGGCACTGACACGGCGGCTACTCATACTGCACCCACGATCTGCGCAACCTGAACTGAAGCAGCGTGACCAGCAGGACGACGGCGAACAACGTCATCGCGATCGCACAGGCGTATCCCAGTTGGAAGTCGTTGAAGGCCTTCTCGGCGATGTACATCACCACGCTGCGGCTTGCGTCGCCCGGGCCGCCGCGGGTGAGCACGATGATCGACTCGTAGATCTGGAAGGCGCCGATCACGGTGGTGGTGATGTTGAAGAACGTCGCCTGGCTGATGAGCGGCACGGTGATCCGCCGAAACACTGCCCACGGCCCGGCGCCGTCGATACTGGCTGCCTCGTAGTAGTCCTTCGGCACCTCGTGCAGGGCTGCGACGTAGATCAGCATCGCGAACCCGACGTTGCGCCAGGTGTCCACCACGATCACGGTCACCTTCGACCAGCCGCCGCTGTTCAGCCAGTCGATCCGCGGACCGCCGAGCTCGGTCAGGTAGTAGTTGACGATCCCGGTGTCCTTCTGGAACATCGCCTGCCAGATGACGGACACATAGACCAGGGCCACCAGCGACGGGAAGAAGTACGCCGATCGGAAGGCGGTCGTCAGGCCCTTCGGCAACCGCCGGTTGATCAGTACGGCGAGACCGAGCGCGAGCCCGTTGATCAGTACGACGGCTGCGACGACGTAGACCACGGTGTTGCCGTAGACAACAGCCAGCCGCGGATCCTCGAACAGCCGGCGATAGTTGTCCAGGCCGACGAACCGCGGCGGCGTCAGGACGTCGTACCGAGTCAGGCTCAGCGCAGCCGCGGCGACCAGCGGACCGAGCACGAACAGCAGAAAGCCCAGCACCGAGGGAGCGATGAACAGGTAGCCGGTGACGGCTTCCCGCCGGCGCGAAGTGCCGTCGGTCCGGGCGGGCGTTCCCTCCGCCCGGACCGACGGTCGATGCATCGTCAGCGTCACTGGTTCCCCAGGGCGGTCTTGACCTCGTCGTTCGCCTTGGCAAGCTCCGTCTTGGGATCAGCACCGGCCATGATCGAGTCCATCGCCCGCATCAGGGCCGGTTCCAAGGTGTTGTAGACAACGGGCGCGGCGACCGGCTTGGCGTACTCGATCGCGCCGTAGTACAGCGAGGAGTGCGCGGGCTTGGCAGTGAAGGCGGGTAACGCCGCGGCCTTCTTCGTCGCCGGCGTGGCCGACCCGATGGTCGCCCACTTCTGCTGCGTAGTGGCGTTCGTCAGTTCCTTGATGAACTCCCAGGCCAGATCAGGGTTCTTCGACCCCGGGTAGAGCCCGAACCCAGCGCCGCCGTACACGGTCGCCTTGGTCTTGTTGCGCGGCCACGGCAGGACATCGTAGTCGCTGAAACCGGCCTGCTCGAACATCGGGACGGTCCAGTGACCGGCCCCTGTCATCGCCACCTTGCCGGCCGGGAAGAGCTGGTACGGATCTGCACCCTTCGGCTGCGGTGCGACCCCCTCCTTCGTCACCAGGTCCCGGACCCAGCTCGCGCTCTCCACCATCGCCGGATCGTCCAGCGTCGCCTCACTGAGATCAGCGCTCATCTCCGAGGCACCGTTGGAGTAGAACCACGGCGTCAGTCCGAAGTTGAAGTACGGCAGGGCGAAACCGTAGACCTTGCTGCCGCCGCTGCCTTTGGTCAGCTTGCGGGCGACGGCCAAGAAGTCGTCCCAGGTCCAGTCGTCGCTGGGCCGGGCAATACCCGCCTCCTTGAACATCTTCGTGTTGTAGTAGATCAGCATCGTGTTCCAGGTGCTCGGCACCAGGTAGGTCTGGCCGTCCTTCTGGAAGCCTGCGACCAGTCGCTGGTCGACGTCGGCCATCAGGTCCTTGGCCGCCGCATCGCGCTTCAGATAGCCGTCGAGCGAGGCGAACAGCCGCTTCGACAGGCCCAGTTGCACACCTTCGAGGCCCATGTTGACCACGTCCGGTGCGTCGCCTGCCGCCACCTGGGTGGTCAGCTTGTTCACGTACTCCGACCAGGTGGTGATCGGGGTGAAGTTGTTGCGGATCGTGACGTTCGGGTACTTCGCCTTGAAGCGGTCGGCCACCTCGTCGTACACCGCCTTGTCGACCGGGTCGCCCCAGTTCGAGATGGTCAGCGTCGCGGTGGTGTCCTTGGCCGGAGCAGCGTAGGGGCCGTCGCCTCGGCCTGGCGTGGCGCCGCTGCCGGCGCCGCCGCAGCCGGCGGCGACCGCCAGGCTGAGCGCCAGCGCCCCGGACACGGCACGTCGGGTGAATCGGGTCATGACAGAACACCTCGGTTGTGAAGTCGGGCAGGCGGACCGTCGCCGCCTTGGCGTTTGGCGCGCAAACGTTTCGATAAGGACGGTGCCGCGCTGATCCCACTCATGTCAAGGGCTCGTCGTCGTTGACGCTCTGGATGCGAACTGCCACAATCGAGTCAGCTAGCGAATCGTTTCGATGAGGAAGAGGCACCGGCTGTGGCGACCATCGTCGACGTCGCGCGACTTGCGGGCGTGTCCACCTCGACCGTCTCGCATGTCGTCAACGCCACTCGCCCGGTCAGCGCCGCGACCCGGCGCAAGGTGATGGCCGCGATCGAGAAGACCGGATACCAGCAGGACAGTGTTGCCCGCGCCCTCCGGCGGGCCCGGACCGACTCGATCGGCCTGGTGGTCTCGGACGTCGCGCAGCCCGTGTTCGCCGAGATGGTCCGCGGGGTCGCGCACGAGGCGACCGCGGCCGGCCTGACCCTGCTGCTGGCCAACTCCAACGAGGACGCGGAGGTCGAGCGCCGTTCGTTGCAGGTCCTGACCGCCCGCAAGGTCGACGGCCTGATCGTTGCGCCGACCGGTGGCTCCGACCGTTCCGCCCTGGACGCCCTCGCCGCCGGTGGTACGCCGGTGGTCGTCATGGACCGGCTCGGCCGGGCCGGCACCGACCAGGTCGGCGTGGAGAACGCCGGGCCGATGCATGACCTGGTCGCACATCTGGTCGGCCACGGCCACCGGCGGATCGCGCTGGCGGCCGGCGATCTGACCGTTGCCACCATCGCCGAGCGGCGCCAGGGTTACCTCGCCGCACTCGAAGAGGCCCGCATCGGAGTCGACGAACGCTACATCCTCACCGGATCTGGCTTGTCCGAGGACACCCGCACCCTGGCCCGGGCCCTCTTCGAGGAACGAACTCCACCGACGGCGTTCGTCGCTGCCAGCACCGAGAGCGCCGTCGGCGTTCTGGAGGCGGCGCAGGACCGCGGCCTGGAACCGCCACGCGACTTCGCCTTCGCCACCTTCGACGGTTTTCCGCATGCCGACCTGTTCCGGCCCCGCATCACCAGCGTCACCCAACCGGCCTTCGACATCGGCGCCACCACCATGCAACTCCTCCTCGACCGCCTGTCCGGCCGCGGCACCGCCCACCCCAAAACCATCCGCTTGCCCGCCCAGATCACCTACCGAGAATCCTGCGGCTGCCCCACGTCCTGACTGGTGCTGTCCCCACGGTCGGCAGGACTAGGCGACGGAGCGGATGTTGCGGACCAGGAGGCCGGCTAGGAGGGTGACGCTGGCGGCTAGGAGGTAGAGGAGGGGGTAGCCGCCTAGGTGTTTGACTATGGGGGCGGCCAGGGCGGGGGCGAAGACCTGAGGGAGGGAGTTGGCGATGTTGATGACGCCCAGGTCTTTGGCGCGGTCGCGGGCGTTGGGCAGGATCTGGGTGAGCAGGGCGAAGTCGACGGACAGGTAGACGCCGAAGCCGGCGCCGAGGATGATCGCACCGAGGACGGCGCCGGGCCAGGTGGGCCAGAAGGCGAGGACGACGCCGGCGAGCGCCATCACCACGCCGGACCAGGTGACGAAGATCTTGCGGCGGGCGATGCGGTCGGACCAGGTGCCGAAGACGACCGAGGTGACAAGGACGCAGACGCTGTAGATCGCGGTCAGGATCAGTACGGCGGTGTCCGGCTCGTCGACGCGCACCTTGTCCTGTAAGTAATAGAACAGGTACAGCGTCCCGAGCGCATTCCCCACGTTGAACAGGAACCGCGTCAGCCACCCCCACCCGAAGTCCGGGTAGCGTCGCGGGCTGATCCAGAACCCACGCAGGAACGAGCGCACGACCAACGGCGGTCGCGACGTCAGCCGCTCGTCACCACTGCCAATCAAATACGGCAGCACCGACAACAGCAGAAACACCGCGCACGCGACGTACCCGGCGCCAATACCACCGAAGTACGTCGCAAGCCCCGTGCCGACCAATGCGCCAAGGACTTGCGACAACGCAACCCATCCCCCGACGGACCCCCGCTGCAGCGTCGGCACGCGATCCGGCACCGCCGCCGTGATGGCCGCCAGCAGCGCGTTGCCGAACAGTTGCACCAGGCACCAACCGACCAGCATCCACGCGACCGACGCGACCCCGCCCAGCACGAGCAGACCGACCGCACCACCGACCGAGCCCGCCAGCACCCAAGGCACCCGCCGCCCGAAGCGCGACGTCGTACGGTCGGAGATCGCGCCGGCAACCGGGTTCGCGACCACCGAGACGGCCGCACCAACCCCGGTGACCAGCCCGAACACGAACTCCTTGTTGCCCGGAGCAACCGCCTCGGACTGCTTCGCCAGAATCACCTGGATCGGCCCCAGCCACGCCGCGAACACCCCGACGTTCGCCAGTACGACGGCCGCCGTCCACCGGGCCCGCACCCGGTCGACCGGCTCCGCGAACGCCGTCGGTACGACGCCCGGCTCGGGGATCATCCTCGACTCTGCGCGATCACGTCACGGAACCAGTGGTACGACGCTTTCGGCGTCCGCACCTGGCTGTCGAAGTCGACATGCACCAGCCCGAACCGCTGCGAGAACCCCGCCGCCCACTCGAAGTTGTCCAGCAGCGACCACTGGAAGTACCCGCGGACGTCGATCCCGTCGTCGATCGCCTGCTTCAGCGACCGCAGGTACCCGTCGAGGTACTCGATCCGCCGTTGGTCGTCCACCGGTTCGGCGAACGAGCACCCGTTCTCGGTGATGAAGATCGGTGGCAGCCGGTCGCCGTACCGGTCCTTGAAGATGCGCAGGATCTCGCCGAACGCCGACGGCACGATCGGCCACCCGAAGTCCGTCTGCGGGTAGCCCTCGAGAGCGCGCGGCTCGAACGGCAGGCCCGGCGGCAGCAGGATCCCATCGGTCGCGGCGGTGTCAGCCTGACCGGTCGCGGCGCCGACGGACACCGGCGCGTAGTGGTTGATGCCGAAGAAGTCCAGAGGGCTCGAGATCACCGCGAGGTCGTCCTCGACCGGCCCCGGCATCGCCGCCTCGAAGCCGGACGGATAGGTCCCGAGCAGCACCGGATCGGCGAACAGCCAGTTGATCAGGTTGTCGTAGAGGCCGGCAGCTTCCTTGTCCTCGACGCTGTCGCTGGCCGGCCAGGTCGGCGCGTGGTTGCTGGCGATCCCCACGTTGGTCGCGCCGGCTGCCCGCAGCGCCTGCACCGCGCGGCCGTGCGCCAGCAACTGGTGGTGCGCGACCGGGAGCGCGTCGAACAGCAGCTCCCGGCCGGGTGCGTGCGCGCCCAGTGAGTACCCCATCAACGTGAGCACCATCGGCTCGTTGATCGTGATCCACAGCGGCACCCGGTCCGCGAACCGCGCGGCCAGAATGCCTGCATAGTCAGCAAACCAGCCGCAGATGTCCCGGTTCTGCCACCCGCCCTCGTCCTCCAGCGGCTGCGGGGTGTCCCAGTGGAACAGCGTCGGCACCGGCTGGATCCCGGCGCCGAGCAGCGTGTCGATCAGCCGGTCGTAGAAGTCCAGCCCGGCCGCGTTCCCGGGACCTTTGCCGGACGGCTGGATCCGCGGCCAGGCGAACGAGAACCGGTAGCTGTCGACCCCGAGGTCCCGCATCAGCGCGACGTCCTCGGCGTACCGGTGGTAGTGGTCGCAGGCCACCACGCCGGTGTCGCCGTTCAGGATCCGGCCCGGCTCGGCGCAGAACGTGTCCCAGGTCGACGGGCCGCGGCCGCCCTCGGTCACGGCCCCCTCGATCTGGTACGCCGACGTCGACACCCCCCACCGGAATCCGGGGCCGAAGTTAAGTGCCTCAGCTGTCATTCGCATCGTCCTCGTCAGGGATAGGCTTCGGCTCGGTCTTGCGGACGATGACCGCCGTACCGTAGGCGGCCACCTCGCTCATCGTGTTGGCGATCTCGGTGCAGTCGAACCGCATCGCGAGGATCGCGTTCGCGCCCATCTGCTGCGCCATCTGGCACATCCGCATCACCGCGACGTGCCGCGACTCGGCCAGCATCTGGGTGTACTCCGGCACCTCGCCGCCGGCCAGCGACCGGAATCCGGCGGTGAAGTTCGACCCGAAGTCGCGGCTGCGCACGGTCAGCCCGAAGACCTCGCCGAACACCTTCTCCGCGGTGTACCCGGGCAGGTCGTTCATGGTCGAGACCAGCACCGGGTACGGCGAACCTTGCGGCGCGACGTGCGGCGCCGGCTGCTGGGCCGGCTGGTAGTTCCCCGGCGCCTGGCCGTACCCGGGCTGCCCGTAGCCCGGCTGCGGCGGCCCCTGCTGGTAGCCGCCCTGCTGCTGCGGCGGCGGCGCGTAACCGGGCGGCGGGCCCTGCTGGTATCCCTGCTGCGGCGGGTACGGCTGGTTCGGGTTCGGGGGGAAATTCTGGTTCATGCCCTCATCCTGACAGGCCAGGGTGACTCATTGACGACAGTGTCATTGACGGTAGGCCTGAAGCTCATAGATCGAGTACCCGTACGACGTCGCCCGCTGCGTCCCGGTGACCCGGACGTACCGGGCAGGCACCGCGCCGAACCGGACCACGTCCTCCCCACCGTTCCCGGTCGTCGTCGCGTAGACCTGCCGCCACGAGGATCCGTCCGACGACACCTCCACCCGGTACGACTTCCCGTACGCCGCCTCCCACTGCAGCACCACCCGCCCGATCGTCTGCTCGTTGCCGAGGTCAACCTTCAGCCACTGGGGATCCGACCAGTCGCTCGCCCACCGGGTCGCCGGCTTCCCGTCGACCGCCAACGCCGGCGGCGAGTTGTACCAGCCCTTCTCGTAGCTGCTCGCGGAAGCCGTCTTGCCAACAGCCAGGTTGCTCACGTCGTCACCCCGGCGCGCCGGGAACTCGATCACCTGCTGGTACGTCGGCCGATTGACCCAGGCGATCCGGTCCTGGGTGATCCCGCCCATCGGGTTGTGCGCGATCTGGTCCGCGCAGAACTGGTCGCCCGCCGCGCAGTCCGCGGTCGCCGGGTACGTCGTCGCCGCCGGGACCTTGGTTGCCGCGAGCAAGGTGTCTGCCAGGACCGTCCGGCAGGCGGCCAACGCTCCGCCGCCGCAGTACGTGACCGGTTGCGGCGCCTGCACGGGATCGCCGAGCACCTTGCGCAGGTCGCGCTGAACGAAACCCCACCATCCGCTCTGGAACGCGGACCCCTGCGCACTCGGCCGCTCGTCGATTTTCAGGTTCGCGACGAGGGCGCCGTACAGATCAGGGCCGAGATCCTTGAACTGGGCCGGGACGAGCAACGGCCACCAGGCGTCGAGAATCCGGATCGCCTCGCTGTGGTCGTAGACCTTCGAGGACGCGCTCGGCGTCTTGCGGTGACTGCCCGCCGCTTGCCATGCAGTCAGCTTGGCGATCGCGTCAGCGACTGCCGGGTCGGTGACCGGCGCCGACTTCAGGACCCGCAGCAGATACGGAAGGACCTGATCACCCCGGAGATCGACGGTCGCCGCGTCCTCCATCGCCTCGACCAGCTTGCCGCGGGTGAACTTCTGTCCGCTGTCGATGACGGCCTCGATCCGGTCGTCCAGTGGCTGGCTGCGGTAGACCGAGTTGTAGCCGAACTGCCCGTCGGACGCGGAGAACCCGGGCGCCTGCTTGTTGTTCCAGCTGATCAGGTAGTCCTGGTTCACCACCTGCGGGTGCTGCGCGGCGGGGGTGTACGTCGCACGGTTGGTGTCCGGGTTCCAGCCCTGCCACTCGTACGAGCTCCAGGTCGGCAGGTTCGGGTCGCCGCCCGCCGCGCGGACCGGATTGTCACCGGAGTTGAAGTACGCGATCGAGGTCTTGTCGGTGTAGAACCAGTTGAACGTGTAGCCGATGTTGTGCGCCGCGGCCTTGAAGTCGGCGGCGTTGTGGATCTTGTCCGGGTCGTTGAGCTGCATGAACCCGAGCGCGGACCCGGCCTCGTTGCCGTACGTCGAGCGGTTCTTGGTGAACAGCACCGGCCGGCCACCGACCGTGCCGCGGTGCGTGACGATGCCGTACTTGGTGCGCAGGGCAACCAGTGTGTAGGAGCCGGCCGGCTCGGACGATCCCAAGCTGGAGTACCACTCGTTGTGCCGCTCGAGCCGCTCGATCGGCACGCACTGGCCGCGGTACTCGTAGTACTGCGAGTTCTTTGTCGGCGTCCCGCCGCCGGGCTCACACAGCGGTACGGCGAACGTGTCGGTGATGTCCTGTCCGGCCGACGTAGCGCTCCACGAGTAGTCCGGTCCACGGCCGATCAGCGTGTAGAAGTTCAGCCCGGCGAAGGCGATGCCGCGGGAGCTGACGCCCGGGCCTTGGAGCTCCTGCCGGAGCAGCAGTTGCGGTGCGAAGTAGCCGGTTTGTGGACCGTAGACGGCGACCGGGTTGCCGCTCTCGGTGTGGGCGCCGGAGACGAGCAGTGCGTTCGACATGCCCTTGTCGCCGAAGCCCTTGGGGAAGAGGCCCGCGTCGAAGATGCCGCGCAGCGACTCCGAGCCCTTCGGCACCGGCTTGCTCGCCGTCCCGGCGGTCTGGTCGATGACCTGCGGCTCCGGCGTGACCGAGCCGCGATCCGGCAGGGCGCGACCGGCCGGCTTCGGTTCCGTCACGCCGTACGGGAAGGTCGCGCCGTTGTGCACGGTGGTGTTGGCCTCCGGGTCGTTCTGCGACCGGAACGACTCCCACACCTTGGTGCCTTGGGCAACGCCGTACTTCGCCTGCGCCTCGAGCAGCGCCAACGCCGAGGTCACCTCGTGGCCGCCGCCGGTGCCGAAGATGCCGGCGACAACAGCCGCCGTGGCGACGACGTCGGTCACCTTCCACTGCGGTGTCGGCCAGGCCAGGCCGAGGGCGACGTACTCACCGGGGTACGCGATGCCGACCGTGTTGATGTAGTGGTTGACCCCGTCGACCCAGGCCTTGATGTCCTGCTGCATCTTCACGCCGTCGGCGCCGTACCGCTCGTCGGCGTCGTCGTACTGCTTCTGCAGATCGGCTTCGGTGTACGGCGCCGTCCGCCAGAACTCTTGCTCGAACGCTCGATTGGCCGGCGCGCCACCCGCGAACGGCGTCAGCTGGCCGCGACCGAGGTGCCGGACCACGTCCATCACGAACAGCCGGTCCTGCGCCCCGGCGTACCCGGCGCCGAACATCACGCCCGCCCGTGTCGTGCCGGTGATGTGCGGAATACCGCGCGACTTGTCCCGCACGATCGTGACGTCCGGGCGCGGCTGGACCGTGCTCGCGACGTCACCCGCTTTCACCCCGAAGGACGCGTCGTCGAAGTACGCGTCCAGGCCGTCGTCGGTGCTGCCTTGGGAGTTCCAGACCAGATTCTCGTACGGCTTCAGCGAGTCGCTGAAGTGCGCCGGCCGGGTCCCGAACGCCTTGAAAAGAAGGAGATCCGTGAAGGTCGCGTTGCCGTTCTGCCCGGGTGTGACGATGTCGTCGCACTGTCCGACGCAGTAGTCGGCGGGGACTGCGGCGACGGCTTGTGGTGCGGCTTGGGTGGGTGCGGGCAGAGCAGCCAGTACGGCGACCGCGGCTGCGGCGGCGAACGTCGTACGGAATGAGCGGCGGGATGTTCGCGGGGCGGTGCGAGGCGACACGGATTCCTCCCTCGGGACGCGGGCCGGCGGCAGGGGAGTTACGAAAACTGAGAATGACTCACCAGTAGCTTCGGGTCAAGATGCTGCCGGGTCCGAACCCGATTGAGTCTCGCCAACCACAGTCAGTCACCACTACTGTGTGCAGCACCATGAGCATTCACGATCGCTATCGGCTCAGTGTGGTGATCAATGCCAAGGGGACGTACACCCCGCTCGGGGTGTCCAGGAGTTCCCACGGGGTGGCGGAGGCCGTCGCACAGGCACTGCCTGAGTTCTTCGTGATGGACGAGCTCGGCGACCGGGCCAGCGAGGCCATCGCCCAGGTGACCGGCGCGCAGGCCGGCGCCGTCGTCCACTGCACCGCCGCGGGCATCACGCTCGCCGTGGCGGCTGCCATGACCGGCGGCGACCCGCGCCGGATCGCGTCGTTGCCGGACACAACGGACATGCACAACCGGGTGGTGATGCCGGCCGGCCACGTGGTCAACTACGGCCACTCGAACCTGCAGGGCATCCGGCTGGCGGGTGCGCGGGTCGATCTCGCCGGTGACGAAATCCGTTGCAGCGTTGGCGATCTGGAGCAGGAGCTCGACGGTCCGGACATCGCCTGCCTGTTCCTCGTCTCGTCCCGGCTGACCCAAGGCGAGCCGATCGACCTGGTGGCCGCCGTACGGGCCGCGCACCGTCGCGGCGTACCGGCGATCATCGACGGCGCCGCTCAGTTCCCGCGGATCGCGGACCTGCTGTCGACCGGTGCGGACCTGGTCCTGGTCAGCGGGCAGAAGTACCTCGGCTCGCCCACCGCCGGGCTGGTCGCGGGCAGCTGGGCCCTCGTGCAGTCGATCCGTGCGCAGGACAAAGGCATCGGCCGGGTGATGAAGCCGACCAAGGAAGCCGTCGTCGGCGTGCTGGCCGCGCTCGAGGAGTGGCAGGCCTTCGACCGGGTCAAGTGGGAGGCGGACCAGCTGGCGAAGGTGGTCTCGTTCGCCCGGGCGGCCGAGGAGATCCCGGGAGTGTCGGCCGAAGTCGAGCCGGACCCGACCGGCCTGCAGGTGTCCCGCGTCCTGCTGAGGGTCGCCGACGCGAAGCGCATCGCGACCGAGCTGGAGGCGGGCTCACCGCCGATCTATGTGATGACCGACCGGGCGGACGACGACGAACTGATGCTCGAGCTCATTCCGCTCGACGACACCGAGATCGCCGCCATCCTCGCCCGGCTCTGGGCCATTCTCACGCAGTAGTTCAGTGCTGGTAGGACTTGTTCTCGGTACGGCGGGGGCCGTTGGGGCGACGGGGACCGTTGCCCCCGCGACCCGGGCGGTTGTTGCTGAACCGCTTGCCGCCGCCCTTGCCGAAGCGCTGCGGCTTCGGCGCCGGCAGCTTCACCGGGTAGCCGGACGGCGTGTTGCCGCCGGTCAGCCCGGTGACGAGCTCGTCGCCCGGACGCGCCCGCACTGGTGAAGCGTCGACCCCGGCGGACTCGGCCAGCCGGATCATCCCGCGCCGCTGGTGCGGCAGGACCAAGGTGACGACCGCGCCCTTGCCACCGGCACGCGCCGTACGACCGGCCCGGTGCAGGTAGTCCTTGTGATCCGCAGCCGGGTCGGCCTGGACGACCAGCCCGACGTCGTCGACGTGGATGCCGCGGGCCGCGACGTCCGTTGCCACCAGCACCGGAACCGAACCGTCCTTGAACTGGTCCAGCGTCCGGTTCCGCGCGCCCTGGGTCAGGCCGCCGTGCAGCGCCGCCGCCATCACACCGCGGTCCCGCAGCTGAGTGGCGACACGGTCGGCGCCCAGCTTGGTGCGGACGAACACGATCGTGCGGCCGTCGCGGCTGGCCAGCTCGGCCGTCAGCGACTGCTTGTGCCCCGGCTCGATCACCAGCAGGTGGTGCTCCATCGTGGTCACGGTCGCCTGGCCGGACTCGGTCGAGTGCGTGACCGGGTCCTTCAGGTACGTCTTCACGATGGTGTCGACGTCGTTGTCCAGCGTCGCCGAGAACAGCAGCCGCTGGCCGTCGGCCGGGGTCATGTCGAGCAGCGTGGTGACCGCCGGCATGAAGCCCATGTCGCACATGTGGTCGGCCTCGTCGAGGACGGCGATCTCCACCGCGCCGAGGTCGGCAGCGCCCTGCTCGCACAGGTCGATCAACCGGCCGGGGGTCGCGATCAGAAGGTCGACGCCACGGCGGAGCGACTCGATCTGCTTCGGGTACGGCAGGCCGCCCGCGATCAGCTTCAGCGACACGTTCATCACGTGCGCGAGCGGCTCGAGCGCGTCGTGCACCTGCATCGCCAGCTCACGCGTCGGCACCAGCACCACACCGCGCGGGCGGCGGGACTCGGTGTGACCGCCGGCCAGCCGCATCAGCGTCGGCAGGCCGAAGCCGAGCGTCTTGCCGGAGCCGGTCTGGCCGCGGCCGAGCACATCCTTGCCGGCCAGCGCGTCCGGGATGGTCGCGGCCTGGATCGGGAACGGCGTGGTGATGCCGTCGCGGGCCAGCCGCTGCACCAGCCGCGGCGCCAGCCCGAGCGCGGCGAACTGGTTGTCCGGGGCAACGGTGCCCAGGTCCACCGGCTCCTCGCGCCGCTTCTCCTGCACCACCGGCCGCTCGT
Organism: Kribbella sp. NPDC050124; assembly: GCF_044460355.1. Lineage (NCBI taxonomy): Bacteria > Bacillati > Actinomycetota > Actinomycetes > Propionibacteriales > Kribbellaceae > Kribbella > Kribbella sp. NPDC050124. The sequence continues at coordinate 163,981 of NZ_JBITJU010000014.1, read as the reverse complement.
CCCGCCGCTCGTAGCGCGGCTTCTGGTAGGACGAACGGTCGTCGCGGCGCTCGTACGACGAACGGTCGTCGCGGCGCTCGAACCGGGGCTTGTCCTGGTACGACGAACGCTCGTACCGCGGCTTGTCGCCGTACTGCTGCGACCGCTCGCTCCGGTACTGCGGACGGTCGTCGCGGTTGTACTGCGGGCGCTCGTCCCGCTTGTACTGTGGCCGGTCGTCGCGGTTGTACTGCGGACGGTCGTCGCGGTTGTACTGCGGACGGTCGTCGCGGTTGTAGCGCGGGCGCTCGTCGCGGTTGTACTGCGGGCGGTCGGACCGCTCGTACTGCGGGCGGTCGTCGCGGCGGTAGCGCGGGCGCTCGTCGTCGTACTTGCGGGGCTGGGTGCTGCGGTCGGCGCGGTAGCCCTTGACCGGACGGTTGTCGCGACGCTCGTCCCGACGGTCCTCGTCCCGAGCGGCCGGGGGGTTGCCCATCCGCTCGCCGTACGACTGGTTCTGGAACTTCTTGTGCCGGGGCTTCTTGGCCCGGCCGTCGGGCTGGTTGCTCTCCGGGTGGTGCTGGGTCACGCAAACTCTCTCTCAACGTCACGGACGAAGCCCACGGAGCCGCACGCAAAGGCCGGCCAGTGAAAACTGGCCGGACTGGACGAACAAGCAGGAGATAGGCATCGACCTGCGGGTGCTATCGCGTTGCACCCATGTCGCCGGGGATCTTCAGCGGGATGCTGAAACCGACGGGTCGGAGCGCCTGGGGAAAATCTCTGGTGACGCGACATACGCACCGACACGAGAAGTATACCCGACGCGGCGGCCGCTCCTGACCGCGCCGACCCCGCCAGACCACCGGCGACACTGGTACGACGCGACTCACTTCAAGTGAGGTTGAGTTTTTGGGCGGCGGTCCTAGGGTGGCGGTATGGCGGAGGAGAACGTTCCGAGCAAAGAGCACTGGCTGTCCATCGGGGAGATCGCTCATCGGTCCGGAGTCGCCGCGTCGGCCTTGCGGTTCTACGAGGACCAGGGGCTGATCAGCTCGCGACGGACAGCCGGCAACCAGCGCCAGTACCAGCGCAGCACCTTGCGGCGGATCGCGTTCGTGCAGGCGGCCCAGCGGGTCGGGCTGGCGCTGGCCGAGATCAAGGGCGCGCTCGACTCCCTGCCGGACGACCGGACGCCGACCCGCGCGGACTGGAGCCGGTTGTCCAAGACGTGGCGCAGCCGGCTCGACGAGCGGATCTCCGAGCTCGAGCGCCTCCGCGACGACCTCGACGGCTGCATCGGCTGCGGCTGCCTCTCCCTCCAACGCTGCAACCTCTACAACAAAGCCGACCGCCTCGCCGAACGCGGCCCCGGCGCCCGAATCCTCAACGTCGGCATCCCCGGCGAGTGACCGCCGAGTCGTCGATTTGGGCTCCCGAAACCGCCGAACGAGAACCGAGATCCACAACTCAGTGACATAAGTCGCGGGCTATGAGGGGCATAGAACGGCGGCGGGGGTTCGCGGGTTAACCCCCGAGTTTTTGGTGATCTGGTGCGGAACTCGCGGAGCGTTTGGCAGCATCCGGGGTGTAGCGATCAGTAATCTGCCGGTCGCTTTCCGCCACAGATCCGGAGTGAGGCCCTCCATGTCGCATCGCCGTATCCTGACTTCGCTCGCGGGGCTCGCCGCCGCCGCGCTGGCCGTCCCCACCTTCGCCGCAGCGTCCCCCGCGCCGGCCCCGGCCACCTCGTCCGTGTCCACCGCGCAGACCCGCGCCGCGTACACGGGCTCGCCGCAGGACCAAGCCGCCACCAAGGCCTTCTACGACGCCGTGATCAAGTCCGCGCGCGCCAAGCAGGCCAAGTCCGGCAACAAGGCTGCCGCCGTCACGGTCACGTACGCCGTCGACGCGCCGACCTTCCGCGGCCAGATCAACTCCAGCACGTCGATCTGGAACTCCTCAGTCGGCAACGTCACCCTGGTCGAGGGCAGCAACTACGACTTCTACTACACCGAGGGCAACGACCCGCGTGGCTCGTACGCGTCCACCGACGGCCACGGCCGGGGCTACATCTTCCTGGACTACGCCCAGTCGCAGCAGTACGACCCGACCCGGATCACCGCCCACGAGACCGGACACGTACTCGGCCTGCCGGACCACTACTCCGGCCCGTGCTCCGAACTGATGTCCGGCGGCGGCCCTGGCCCGTCGTGCACCAACGCCTACCCGGACGCCAACGAGCGCGCCCGAGTGGACCAGCTCTGGGCCAACGGCATCGCCTCCGCAGCAGCCGCCGCCTTCACCAAGTAGCCCCCAGGCCCTCCGGCCCGGAACCGCCCGGCAGGGGACGGTCCCGGGCCGGAGCTCTGCGTACGACGCCCCGCCCGCCACATACTCTGATCCCGTGCCGAGGTGGGTGGGGATTGCGGTCGCGGCAGCTGGCAGCGTGCTGATGCTGGCCGGCTGCACGGTTCCGCCGGGCGGGGTCGTCGGGGTCTCGGTCGACGCTGCCGGTAAGCCGGTGTTCGTCGTCCAGATGTGCGAAGGGCACGTCGATGGCGCGTCCTTGTACCTACCGGATCCGGACCCCGACCGGGCACCGCCACAGGACCAGGACATGGGCACGTGGGAGGTCAGTCCGGCGCTCACCGGGTTCGCGCAGTTCAGCGCAGAGACCGGCGGCAACGGGTGGCGGGTGTCCGGCACAGTCCGACCAAGGGACCCGGAGGCGCGCTACCGGATCTACGCGTGGACACATGACAACAGCTGGTCTGCGGATGGGCCGGAGTTCAGTGAGCGGGATCTCCAAGCCGTGCAGCCCGGCAAGCTGATTGTGCCGCCCAGCGAGCCCGAATCGGAGACCAACGAGATCTGGTCCGTGGCGGAGTTCCGGGCCAAGGCCTGTGACGTGTGGTTCTAGCGCGCCGGGCCGGTGGAGCCGCGGACTACCAGTTCGGGGCGGAACAGGAACTCGGTGTGCGGGGTCGTGTGGCCGCGGACTTCTTCCAGGAGGGACTGGACCGCGGCCAGGCCCATGGCCTGGACGGGTTGGCGGATCGTGGTGAGCGGCGGGTCGGTGAACTCCATCATCGGGGCGTCGTCGTAGCCGACGACCGAGATGTCGCCGGGGACGGAGAGCCCGCGTTGGCGCGCCGCGCGGATGACGCCGAGCGCCATCATGTCGGAGCCGCACATGACCGCACTGACCCCGGCGTCGAGCAGCTGCTGCGCGGCTGCGGCGCCGCCCTCGACTCCGAACATGCTCAAGGCGACCAGCTCGTCGAGCTCAGGGTCGGTCAGGCCGAGTTGCGCCTTCATCGAGGTGCGGTAGCCGGCCAGTTTGCGCTGGACGACGATGAACCGCTCCGGCCCGGACGCGAACCCGATCCGGCGGTGGCCGAGGGCAACCACATGGGACACCGCCAGCTCCATCGCGGCGTACTCGTCCGACGACACGAACGGCGCCTGCACCGCGGGCAGCCAGCCGTTCACGAACACCACCGGCAGCCGCCGGTCCACCAGCGCCTGGTAGCGCTCGTGGTCGGCTCCGGTGTCGGCGTGCAGGCCGGAGACGAAGATGATCCCGGAGACGCCGCGCTCCAGCAGCATCTCGACGTACTCCTCCTCGGTGGCGCCGGACGGAGACTGCGTGCACAGCACCGGGGTGAACCCGCGCTGCGACAACGCCGACTCGATCACCTGAGCGAACGCCGGGAAGATCGGGTTGATCAGCTCCGGCATCACCAGCCCGATCAGCCCCGCCGACCGGCGCCGCAACCGGGTCGGCCGTTCGAACCCGAGTACGTCGAGCGCGGTCAGGACCGACTGCTTCGTGTCCTCCGCCACCCCCGGCTTGCCGTTCAGCACCCGCGAGACCGTGGCCTCGCTCACCCCCGCCTTGGCCGCGATGTCCGCCAGCCGCGCTCTGCTGCTCACGCCCGGCACTGTACCCAGCCGATCGCTGATCTTGCAGCAAGATCCTGCAAGTTCTTGCAGGATGCGTGGAGTTGTCCACAACGTGAACAGTACGGACACATCACACGCCGTACACCTTGTCAGGACGAGCCGGGCGGGTGAGGATAAGCGCACCCCCGCCCGGGGGCCTTTACTCGGATCGTCCGGCACGTTCCTGCCGGTGAAGGGAAGTACATCGTCATGGCCACTGTGTCTTTCAAGGCAGCCACCCGGATCTACCCCGGTGGTGACACCCCCGCCGTCGACAAGCTCAACCTCGAGATCGAGGACGGCGAGTTCATGGTGCTCGTCGGCCCGTCGGGTTGCGGCAAGTCCACCTCGCTCCGGATGCTCGCCGGCCTCGAAGAGGTCAACGAGGGCTCCATCTACATCGGCGACCGCGACGTCACGCACCGTCCGCCGAAGGAGCGGGACATCGCGATGGTGTTCCAGAACTACGCTCTCTACCCGCACATGTCGGTCGCCGACAACATGGGCTTCGCCCTGAAGATGCAGGGTGTCTCCAAGGAGGACCGCGCCAAGCGTGTGATGGAGGCCGCCAAGCTGCTCGGCCTGGAGGAGTACCTGGAGCGCAAGCCGAAGGCTCTGTCCGGTGGTCAGCGTCAGCGTGTCGCCATGGGTCGCGCGATCGTGCGTAACCCGCAGGTCTTCCTGATGGACGAGCCGCTGTCGAACCTCGACGCCAAGCTGCGGGTCCAGACCCGTACGCAGATCGCCGAGCTCCAGCAGCGTCTCGGTGTCACGACCGTCTACGTCACCCACGACCAGGTCGAGGCCATGACGATGGGCGACCGGGTCGCCGTACTGAAGGACGGCCTGCTGCAGCAGGTCGACACCCCGCTGAACCTGTACGACCACCCGAAGAACAAGTTCGTCGCGGGCTTCATCGGTTCGCCGGCGATGAACCTGCTGAACGCCGACATCACCGAGGGCGGCGCGAAGCTGGGCGACTACGTCATCCCGCTCGAGCGCAGCCTGCTCGCCAAGGCCGGCAGCGACAAGACGCTGACCGTGGGTGTCCGGCCGGAGGCCTTCAAGGTCGCCGACCAGGGCCTGCCGGTCCACGTCGCGGTGGTCGAGGAGCTCGGCGCCGACGCGTACCTGTACGGGACCGCGGAGCACAACAACGAGCACCAGCAGATCGTCGCCCGGATCGACGCCCGGATGCCGGTCGAGAAGGGCTCGACCATTCACCTCGCGGCGGTGCCGGACAAGCTGCACCTGTTCTCCGCCTCCACCGAGGAGCGGCTGACCGCCTGATCAGCGGTACGACGTAACGTGCAGCGGCCCCGGATGGCTCGACCATCCGGGGCCGTGGTGCGTCTAGGTGACCTTGCGCCGGCGTTCGTCCTGGGTGGCCGGGTGGTCGGCCGGGTTCAGGTTGGTCTGCTTCAGCAGGTAGTGCGGGCGCTTCTTGGTCTCGTAGTAGATCCGGCCGATGTACTCGCCAATCACCCCGAGCATCACCATCTGCAGCCCGCCGAGCCCGGTGATCGCCGCGATCAGCGTGACGTACCCGGGCATCTCCACCCCGTGCAGGACGGCGACCGCGATCACCCAGACGGCGTACCCGGCGGCGACCGCGGTGAGCAGCAGGCCGACGTAGATCGCCAGCCGCAGCGGCCGGTTGTTGAACGACAGCAGCCCGTCCAGCCCGTACTCGAGCAGCCGGCGGAAGGTCCACCGGCTCTTCCGCTGCGCCGGCTGCTTGACGTTCTCGTACTCGAACAGGATCGACTCGAACCCGATCCAGGCGAACAGCCCCTTGGAGAACCGGTTGTACTCGCCCAGCTCCAGCAGGCCGTTGACGGCCCGGCGGGACAGCAGCCGGAAGTCGCCCACCCCGTCGACCAGCTCGACGTCGGCCCACTTGTTGATCAGCCAGTAGTAGGCGCGGGCGAACAGCGTCCGGCTGGCCGGGTCGCCGACCCGGTTCCGCCGCGCGATCACCTGGTCGAAGCCGCGCTCGTACAGCTCCAGCATCCGGCCGATCAGCTCCGGCGGGTGCTGCAGGTCGGCGTCCATGATCACCACCGCGTCGCCGGAGGCGTACCGCAGCCCGGCTAGCATCGCGGCTTCCTTGCCGAAGTTCCGGCTGAAGGACAGGTACCGGACCGCCGGGTCGGCGTCCGCGAGCTGCACCAGGGCGTCGAGGGTCCCGTCGCTGCTGCCGTCGTCGACGTACACGATCTCGTACGGCCGGCCGAGCTCGCCGAGCTCCCGGCTGACGGCTTCATGGAACCGGTCGACCACGTCGACCTCGTTGAAACACGGCACCACCAGACTCAGCCGCATCACGCGCCCCACCTCCCGGACCGGTACCGATTCTTGTCCAGACCGGAACTACGCGCTACTTTGGCGCTCGATCGAGCGGGCGGACACGGGGTCTGAGCTAAGGGGCGGCCAGTGCAGGACGGAGCGGGACCGGACCCGAAGCGCTCGGCTCTCCTGCCTGCGCTCGTGGCCGGTGTGCTGGTGGCGGCGGTGTTCGCCGCCTCCGGAGTCATCCGCGGTACCTTTCCCTTCGGTTCACTGTCCCGCAGTACCAACGATCTCGGTACCCAGTACATCCCCTTCTTCGCCCACCTGTGGGACGTCCTGCACGGTCGCGCCCAAGGTGACCTGCTCTTCAACTGGCAGAGCGCGTACGGAGTCGGGTTCCTGGCCGACTACGGCGTCGACCTCGGCAGCCCATTGTCCCTGCTGGTGGGTCTCTTCCCACGCGACCAGATCGATCTGGCCGTCTACGTCATCACCGTCCTCAAGCTCAGCCTGGCGGCCGCCGCGATGGCGGTCCTACTACTCAAGATGTCGCCAGGACCCCGTTGGGTTGCAGCCATTCTCGGAGCGTCGTACGGCGTCTGCGGCTGGGCGATCGACGACGGGGCGTACGTGCCGATGTGGCTGGACGGCCTGATCGCGCTGCCGATGTTCTTCCTGGTCGCCGAGTGGTCACTGCGCCGGACCAACCGACTGCTCAGCGTGCTCGTGGTCGCGGTGTTCTGGGTGTCCAACTTCTACACCGCCTACATGGCGACGATCGCGGCCGGCCTGTACCTGATCGCGCGGGTGCTGACCAGCGACCTGGCCTGGGGGCTGCGGCTGCGCGGCGTTCTCCGGCACGTCATCGCGTTCGTGCTCGGGATCGCACTGGCCGCGCCCATCCTGCTGCCGATCTTCGCGGCCAACGACGACGCGACCCCGTCACCGTCGGGCATCTTCACGCCGTCTCCGGTCGACGTCTTCCTGTCCCGCCTGCTGCCGCTGTCCGAGGGCGTCGGCCGCACGGCCAGTCTGTACGTCGGCACCGCCGCCCTCCTGCTCGCGCTGACACTGCCGTTCAACCGGTCGGTGCCGATCCGGACCAAGCTGGTCTGGATCGTGACGACCGCGGCGATCGCGCTGTCGTTCCGATGGACGCCGACCCAGGAGATGTGGCACGGCTTCGACACCCCGAACGGCAGCCAGTACCGCGAGGCCTTCGTGCTGTGCGGCGTGATCGTGGTCCTGGCCTGGGTCTCGGTCGCCGCTCGGCTGCCTGGTCCCCTGGCGCTGCTGGGTGGCGCGGCGCTGGTCGCGGTCATCGCCGTACTGTCCGACGGCAGTCCGATGCTGACCGACCACGCGATGACAGTGCTGATCGCCTCGGGCGCTGTCACGATCGTTGCACTGGGCACCATCTGGGTCGTACGGCGCTTTGCCGCAGGGCCACGGGTCAAGTGGCCGATCGCGGCCGCGTTCGCGGTGGTGATGGCCGTGGTCGCCGTCGAGACCACGTGGACCGCAGTGGTGACGGACGAGCAACGGTCGAAGATCCTCAGCACCATGGTCCCGGCGTGGAACCAGCAGCAGACCGAGCGGTCCGACGCGATCATGGGCGCCAACGCCTGGCCGCAGTACCGGGCCAACCCGGGGACGTCGGTGACGCCGAACGACCCGATGTTGCTCGGCGGGCAAGGCGCCGGGCTCTACAGCAGCCTGCTCCCCTACTCGGTGAACAAGACGCTTACCGGACTCGGCTTCGGCTGGTCCGGGTACGGGCGGGCGTCCGACGATCTCCAGCATCCGGTGATCGACGCGATCTTCTCGGTCGGGGCACGCCTGCATCTCGAGTCAGGCGGTAAGGAATCCATCTCGCGGTCCGTCGTACCGCCGCTGGTGACCGTCCGGCGGCGGCTCGGGGCGACCGGGGCCTCGAACGCGTTCGTCGCGCAGGAGCGGCTGCTCGGGACCCAGGTGTACGAGGTGCCGGAGTACCGCGGCAGCAAGTCGATCACCGGCGGCGACGTGAAGCTGGTCGGGCGCTGCACGCCTGGTACGACGGCGTACCTGCACCAGCCCCGGGTTTCCGGGGCGGCGCGGCTGACCGACGGGGAGCAGTGGCATGAGTTGACCGCGAGCCGTCGGCCGGGCATCAACACGAACAGTGCGATGGTCCGCCTTGGCACCGTCCCGCCGTCCGGGGTCGTGTCGGCCGAGATCAAGTTCACCGGCTCCGCGTCCGGGATCACCGCGACTGGCGCGCTCGGCTGCCTCGACGAGCAACGCCTGGCGAAGGCGGTCCGGATGTTGCGGTTGAGCGGGGCGACGCACGTCGAGGTCGGCGGCCACTCGATCAGCGCGACGCTGCCTGCGGGCAGCCAGGGGTACGCCGTGATCGCCGTACCGAAGCTCCCCGGTTGGGAGTGCTCGGCCGGCGGCGGCAAGGCTCAGACACCCCGTGACTACGGCGGTCTGGTCGCCGTACCGCTGACCGACAACGCGGACCGGATCGACTGCACCTACACGCCGCCCGGTCTCCGCCGTGGTCTCGCAGTGGCTGCCGCCGCCGCTGCCATCACCCTCGGGCTCGTGCTGTTCGGCCGCCTCCGCCGATCTAGGAGGTGATGTCGCGGCGGTAGAACACCGCCCCGCCGAGGAGGACCAGGACGACGGCCAGGATGCCGAGGTACCAGGCGCCGTGCTCGAACGACAGCGTCTTCTCGATGCTGCTGCACATGTAGCCGCCGTCGGATCCGGTCGAGCACTGGTTCACGTAGTACGTCGCGTCGTGCCGGACGAAGGCGTCGAAGTTGAGCTTCACCAGCCACGGCTGGGCCTTGTTCAGGAAGCTGGCGAAGACACCCTCGATCAGGACCAGGTACCCCATCGCCACCCCGATCGCGGCCGCGGTGTGCCGGAGCAGCAGTCCGACCACCCCACCGAGCGCGGCGCCGATGGCGACCACCAGGACAGCCCGGCCGGCCGTCGCAGTGAGGTCACCCCAGACCTTGCCCGTCGTACTCGAGGTGTCACCTAGCTGGTCGACGATCAGGTACGTCCCGACCATGAGGATCGCCAGCACTCCGACGGCCACCGGGACGAACCCGATCGCAGCGGCCAGCAACTTGCTCCCGTACACCCGCAACCGCCGCGGTTCGAACGTCAGCCAGTTGCCGATGGCACCGGTGCTGAACTCCGCCCCGACGAAGCTTGCCCCGATCAGGAACGCGGCGAAGACCAGCAGGTACGACGACCCGAGCAGCAGCTCCGGCATCAGTTCCGCGAACACCACCCGCGGCTTGCCGAAGTCGTCGATGGTCGGCTCCCCGAAGTTGCAGAACTCCTCCTTCGCCGGCTTCGGGTCCGGCTGGTTCTCCCAGTCCGCCTCGCAGCGTTGGCGATCCGCCTCCCCGTTCTGCACCCAGTACTCGTGCGCGGCCTCGAACTGCGCCTGGGACGACCGCTGCTCCTCGGCGGACATCGGCCGGGCGTCGTTCCAGACGACGACCATCAGCAGGACCGTGATCGCCAGCACCCCGAGTACGCCGATGACAGTCAGGCGGCGGGCGGTCAGCCGGCGGAGCTCGACTCCGGTCAGGCGAAGCATCACAACCCCTCGCCTTCGGTGAGCTCCAGGAACACCGATTCCAGGTCGGCACGGACCGGGACCAGCTCGGAGACGTACAGCTCGTGCTGCGCCAGCCGGCGGGTGACGTCGGCGGGGTGCTCCGCGCCGTCGACGAGCAGGTATCCGCCGTCGGCGCGCACGGTCAGGCCGGCCGCGGTCAGGATCCGGGTCGCCGCCTCGTGGTTGTCCACAGCAACCTTCACGGTTCCCGCCGTACCGCCGCCGATCACCTCGGCGACCGAGCCGGAGGCGAGCAGCCGGCCGTGGCCGATGATCGAGACAGTGTCGGCCACTTGCTCGACCTCGGCCAGGATGTGTGAGCTGACCAGCACCGTCTTGCCCTGGTCGCCGAGACTGCGCATGGTCTCGCGGATCTCCCGGATCCCGGCCGGGTCGAGGCCGTTGGTCGGCTCGTCGAAGATCAGCAGGTCGGGTTCCTTGAGCAGCGTGGCCGCGATCGCCAGCCGCTGCTTCATGCCCAGCGAGTATGCCCGGAACCGGTCCTTGCCGCGCTCGCCGAGCGAGGTCTGCTCGAGCACCTCGCCGACCCGCTGCCGGGGTGCGCCGATCGCCTCGGCGAGCAGCTCGAGGTTCTTCCGGCCGCTGAACGCCGGGAAGAACTTGGGCGACTCGACGATCGCGCCGACCCGGCCGACCACGTCCGGCAGCTCGGCGGGCACCGGCCGGCCGAACACCGCCATCGTCCCCGCGTCGGCCCGGATCAGCCCGAGCAGCATCCGGATCGAGGTGGTCTTGCCGGACCCGTTCGGCCCCAGGAACCCGTGCACCCCGCCGAGCGGCACGTCCAGGTCGAGACCCTGGACCGCCACCACCTTCCGGCCGCGCCGGGTCCGGTAGGTCTTGCGCAGACCGCGTGTGCTGATCGCCAGCTCCGGCATCTGACCCCCTTGTCGCCGTTCCGACGCACAGCTTGGCAGGTTTGTTCGGGGGGCGCTCGAAAATACCCTCTAGAGGTATGCCCGCAGGACTTGCATCTGATACCCCAAGGGGGTAACTTCATGCCTGTCGACATACCCCCAAGGGGTAGCAGTAAGGAAGCTGAAGGAGCCGGAGATGACCCACGACGCCGAGCACGTGCACGGATACACCGCCGAGAAGACCAGCCACCTGAAGCGGCTGCGGCGGATCGAGGGCCAGATCCGCGGCCTGCAGCGGATGGTCGAGGAGGACAAGTACTGCATCGACATCCTCACCCAGGTGTCGGCGGCCACGAAGGCGCTGCAGTCCTTCTCGCTGGAACTGCTGGACGAGCACCTGGCGCACTGCGTGGTCGAGGCCGCGCAGAAGGGCGGCGCCGAGGCCGAGGAGAAGGTTCGCGAGGCCTCCGACGCGATCGCCCGCCTGGTCCGCAGCTGAAACCGACATTCCGAGTCAGAGGAGAACCGCTATGACCACCACGACCTACTCCGTCACCGGCATGACCTGTGGCCACTGCACCGCTTCGGTCACCGAGGAGCTCAGCAAGCTCGTCGGGGTCCAGGAAGTCAGCATCGACCTCGTCGCGGGTGGCACCTCCGCGGTGCACGTGACGAGTGAGTCCGCTCTCGACGAGGCCGCCGTCCGCGAGGCCGTCGACGAGGCGGGCTACGAACTGGCGGCGTCGTGAGCCGGGCCGCCGCGCTCCGGCTCGGCGCGTTCGCCGGTGCGCTCGCGCTCGCCTTCGGGGCGGCGTTCGCGGTCGGCTCCGCGGTGGACCCGGTCGCGGCGGCCGACAACACCGCCCCGGCGCACAACGAGGAGATGGGCGGTATGGAGGAACCATCAGCAGGACACGGGGCAGGACACAGCGAGTCGGGCGGGCAACTGCCCGGGCTCTCGGTCTCTGAGGCCGGCTACACCCTCACCCCCGCGACGACGTTCTACCAGCCCGGTGCCAAGACCGAGCTGCGCTTCACCATCCAGGGCCCGGACGGCAAGCCGGTCACGCAGTACACCGAGACGCACGAGAAGGATCTGCACCTGATCGTGGTCCGGCGGGACCTGTCCGGCTTCCGCCACGTGCACCCGACCCGGGACGCGAGTGGGACCTGGAGCATTCCGTTCACGTTCACCGCCGGTGGCACGTGGCGGCTGTTCGCCGACTTCCAGCCGGCCGGTCTCGACCGGACGCTGACCCTCGGCACGGACGTCAACGTCTCCGGCCTCTACATCCCGGTCCCGCTCAGCGAGCCGGCGAGTGTCTACAGCTTCGACGGGTACGACGTGACGCTGGCAGGCAACCCGGTCGCGGGCAAGGAGTCTGAGCTGACGTTCACGGTCAACCGGGGCGGCAAGCCCGTCACCGACCTGCAGCCGTACCTGGGCGCCTTCGGGCACCTGGTGTCGCTGCGCAGCGGCGACCTCGCCTACCTGCACACGCATCCCGCGCAGGAAGCGACGGCAGGGATGAAGGGCGGACCGCAGATCAAGTTCGGCACGACCTTCCCGACTGCGGGCACGTACAGCCTGTTCCTGGACTTCCAGCACGCGGGCAAGGTCCACACCGCCGAGTTCACCGTCAAGGTGGGCACCGATGGCAAGACCGAGATCGTCCCGCCCAAGGAGCTCCCGGCGTCCCAGGCTCCGGCGACCCCGGGGCACGAAGAGACCCCGCACGGCCACTGAGAGAGGAGGCACACTGCAATGACCACCACAGAATCCGGTCAGTCCGTCGAGCTCATCATCGGTGGCATGACGTGCGCCTCGTGCGCCGCCCGGGTCGAGAAGAAGCTGAACCGGATGGACGGTGTCACCGCGACCGTCAACTACGCCACCGAGAAGGCGAAGGTGACGTTCGCGGACGGCATCACCACCGACGACCTGGTCGCCACCGTCGAGAAGACCGGCTACACCGCCGCCCTTCCGACGCCGGCGGTCGACGCTCCCGACGCCGAGGAGCCCGACGAGCTGAAGCCGTTGCGGCAGCGCCTGTTCGCCAGCATCGCGCTGGCCGTCCCGGTGATCGCGCTGGGCATGATCCCCGCGCTGCAGTTCGACTTCTGGCAGTGGGCGTCGCTGACGCTGGCCTTCCCGGTGGTGACGTGGGCGGCCTGGCCGTTCCACAAGGCCGCCTGGACCAACCTGCGGCACGGCGCGGCCACGATGGACACGCTGATCTCGCTGGGCGTGGTGAGCGCGTTCCTGTGGTCGCTGTACGCGCTGTTCATCGGCGGCGCGGGCGAGCCGGGGATGAAGATGCCGTTCACGCTGATCCCGTCCCGGGGCGGCGGAGCGGAAGAGATCTACCTCGAGGTCGCGGCCGGTGTCACCACGTTCATCCTGGCCGGCCGGTACTTCGAGGCCCGCGCCAAGCGCCGGTCCGGTGCGGCCCTGCGGGCGCTGCTCGAGCTGGGCGCGAAGGACGTCGCCGTCCTGCGGGACGGGTCCGAGGTCCGGATTCCGGCCGATCAGCTGGTCGTGGGCGACCAGTTCGTCGTACGGCCGGGTGAGAAGGTCGCCACCGATGGCGTGATCGTGGCCGGCAGCAGCGCGGTGGACGCGTCGATGCTGACCGGTGAGTCGGTGCCGGTCGAGGTCGGCGAGGGCGACGCGGTCGTCGGCGCCACCGTGAACGCCGGTGGCCGGCTCGTGGTCCGGGCGACCCGGGTCGGGGCGGACACCCAGCTGGCGCAGATGGCCCGGCTGGTCGAGGACGCGCAGAACGGGAAGGCCGCGGTCCAGCGGCTGGCCGACAAGGTGTCCGCGATCTTCGTGCCGATCGTGATCGGGCTGGCGCTGGCGACGCTCGGGTTCTGGCTCGGCAACGGTTCGCCGGTGGAGGTCGCCTTCACCGCGGCGGTCGCCGTACTGATCATCGCCTGCCCCTGTGCACTCGGGCTGGCCACGCCGACCGCGTTGATGGTCGGGACCGGCCGAGGCGCGCAGCTGGGCATCCTGATCAAGGGCCCGGAGGTGCTCGAGTCCACGCGCCGGATCGACACCGTCGTGCTGGACAAGACGGGCACTGTGACCACGGGCCGGATGGAGCTGGTCGACGTACTGCTGGCTCCTTCTGAGGACCGGGCCGAGGTGCTGCGGCTGGCCGGGGCGCTGGAGCACTCCAGCGAGCACCCGATCGCTGCCGCCATCGCGCGGGGTGCTGCTTCCGAGGTCGGCAAGCTGCCCGAGGTCGAGGACTTCGGGAACGTCGAGGGTCTCGGTGTCCAGGGCATCGTCGACGGGCACGCCGTACTGGTCGGCCGGACCCGCCTGCTTGAGGAGTGGAGTCAGTACCTGCCGGACGACCTGGCGCACGCGAAGGAGCATGCCGAGGCCGAGGGCAGTACTGCGGTCGCCGTCGGCTGGGACGGTCAGGCCCGGGCGGTGCTGGTCGTCGCGGACACGGTGAAGGAGACGTCGGCGCAGGCGATCAAGCAGCTTCGTGAGCTCGGGCTGCGGCCGGTGCTGCTGACCGGCGACAACGAAGCGGTGGCGTCGAAGGTGGCGGCCGAGGTCGGCATCGACGAGGTGATCGCCGAGGTGCTTCCCGCCGACAAGGTCGACGCGGTCAAGAAGCTGCAAGGTGAAGGCCGCGTGGTCGCGATGGTCGGCGACGGCGTCAACGACGCGGCTGCCCTGGCCCAGGCCGACCTCGGCCTGAGCATGGGCACCGGTACCGACGTGGCGATCGAGGCCAGCGACCTGACCCTGGTTCGCGGCGACCTGCGCGCGGCGGCGGACGCCATCCGCCTGTCCCGCAGCACGCTGCGCACCATCAAGGGCAACCTGTTCTGGGCCTTCGCCTACAACGTGGCCGCCATCCCCCTGGCCGCCGCCGGCCTCCTCAACCCGATGCTGGCCGGAGCCGCGATGGCCTTCAGCTCAGTCTTCGTAGTCTCCAACAGCCTCCGCCTACGCAGATTCCGCGCACTCAGCACACGCTGAGCAGAAATGTGGTCGTACGACGACATTTGCTGAAGTCGTCGTACGACCACATCTGCGGATGTCAGGGTGAGTGCCGTGGAGATCCATACGACCCGGGATCTTGGTGCCGCTGTCCGTCATGCACGGGCTAAGCGAGGGTTGACTCAATCACAGCTTGCCCAGCAGGCAGGGGTTTCCCGCGACTGGCTCGTGCGCCTCGAGCACGGACACCCCCGGCTCGAGCTTCGACTCGTGCTCGACACCGTCGCTGCGGTCGGGTTGACGCTGCTCACCGAAGACCGGGACGCGGAACTCCAGGACGAAACCGAAGTCGCCTGGAACGAGGTCTTCGGCTCACTCGGTGGAAACCAGCCGGCGGATGGAAAGTCGTCCGAGGATGGCTGAGGAGCAACTGGCCGTCTACCTCGACGGGATCCGGGTGGGCGACCTTCATCAGAACGCGCAGGGACGCCTGTCGTTCGAGTACGACGATGCCTACCGGGGCAAGCCGTCGAGCGTGCCGCGCCACATCGGCCGAGATGCCGCGGGCGCCGTTCAGGTCTTACCGGAGTCCGCGGGCTGCGACGACGCTGCCACCCGTCAGGGAGACATCGACTGGCTCACCGACGATGCGGTCGATCTGGTCCTCGCAGAGCTGGCGCGGAGCCCGGACACCTGGGATCCGGGCCGAAACGGCGGCCGATGGAGTCTCGCCGGAGCGCAGAGCAAGATCGCACTCTTCCGATCGCCCGACGGGCGGTGGGGAGTACCGCGAGACTCGACGCCGACGACCCACATCCTCAAGCCTTCGATGCCGAACTACCAGGGACACCACCTCAACGAGCATCTCTGCCTACGGGCCGCGCAGCTGTGCGGCCTGCCCGCGGCGGATACCGAGCTGCTGACCAGCGATCGCTACGAGGTACTGATCTCGCGTCGGTACGACCGTGTCTTCGGCCGCGACGGCCGTTGGCGGCGGCTGCACCAAGAAGATCTGTGTCAGGCCCTGTCCGTTCCACCGAGCAAGAAGTACCAGAGCGACGGCGGTCCGGGAGTGCGCGAGATCGGACAGCTACTTGCGGCCAGCTGACTGCCGTCGACCCGCCAGGGCAACCTGCAGCAGATGTTCGACTATCTGGTCTACAACGCTGCGATCGGGGCGACGGATGCCCACGCGAAGAACTTCTCGGTCCTGCTCGGCGCTCGCGACATCCGGCTGGCTCCGCTGTACGACGTGGCCTCGATGCTGCCGTACGACCCGGAGTCGCAGCTCCAATCAGCCATGAAGATCGGCCACACCTGGCGAATGTCGGCCGTCACAGAGGCGGACTGGGCCGCAGTCGGGAAGCGGCTCGGCCTGGACGCGGATGATGCGGTCGGCCGAGCGCGCGCCCTACGGTCCCGGATTCCCTCTGCGTTTGCCCAGGCCGCAGCCGAGACCGCCATCCCCGAGGCGATCCGTGACCGCGCCCAGTGGATCGCGGACCTGATCACGGCCCATGTCGAGGACCGTCGCGATCCGTGGGGACGGATCGACATGCCGAGCCGACCAGCCGGGCGTTAGTGCCGCGGCAAAGAACGTTGGGGTCGTACCACGCCGTCCCGGGCAGCCGCGCGTGCCGACCTCCCGGCCCTCCTGTGGTGGGTCAGCCCACCAGAGTGAGGGTTTCCCCACCCGAGTCTGGGCGGGCAACCCACCCCCTGGTGGGCTGACCCATCACAGGAGTCCGACTCGACCATCGAAAGCCCGACACGGTCTGCTCCTCACCTGATCCACGCCGTGCTGTCGCTGGTCAGTAGTCCGTTGTCCAGTGGGCTGCTGGCCAGCAGCATTTCGTCGTACGGCGGAAGCTCGATCGGGTCTGGGGTCAGGTTGGTAATCGAGATGAGGGTTTCGCGGGTGAAGGCGAGGACGCCGGGTGGGGTGTCGAGCCAGCGGAGGGTGCCGTCGCCGAGGTGGGTGCGGCGGAGTTTCAGGCCGGTGCGGTAGAGGGTGAGCATCGAGTTCTGGTCGTCGTGCTGGGACTCGGCGGTGAGGTTCTTCCAGTCGGCGGGCTGCGGGAGCCACGGCGTACCGGCGCCGAAGCCGAACGGCGGCTCCTTGCCGGACCAGGGCAGGGGCACTCGGCACCCATCGCGGCCGCGGTCGGCGCCGTTGGAGCGGGTGAAGATCGGGTCCTGCAGCAGGTGGTCGGGCAGGTCCTCGACTTCCGGCAGGCCGAGCTCCTCGCCCTGGTAGACGTACAGTCCGCCCGGAAGCGCCATCGCGAGCAGAGCGGCGGCGCGGGCCCGGCGTTCGCCGAGGACCAGGTCGGTCCGCATGCCGTGCTTGCGGTCCTGGTGCGAGAACGACGTGTCCGGGCGGCCGTACTTCGTGACCGGCCGGGTGACGTCGTGGTTGGACAGCACCCAGGTCGGCGGGGCGCCGATCGGGACGTGGGTGGACAGCGTCAGGTCGATCGAGGCCTTGAGCTCTTCGGCCTGCCATGGCCGGGACAGGAAGTCGAAGTTGAACGCGGTCTGCATCTCGTCCGGGCGCAGGTACAGCGCGAACCGCTCCTGGTCCGGCATCCACATCTCACCGACCAGGAACCGGTCGCCGTACTCGTCGGTGATCCGGCGCCAGCCACGGTACACCTCGTGCACCTCGTCGTGGTCGGTGTAGGAGTCCTCGACGCTGTCCAGGTCCTTGAACAGTACGGCGGCGCTGTCGATCCGGATCCCGTCGACGCCACGGTCCAGCCAGAACCGGAGGATGTCGTGGAACTCCTCGACCACCTCCGGGTTGCGCCAGTTGAAGTCGGGCTGCTCGGGCGCGAACAGGTGCAGGTACCACTCCCCGTCCTCGACCCTCGTCCAGGCCGGCCCGTTGAAGATCGACTGCCAGTCGTTGGGCGGTTGGTCGCCGTTGCCTGTGCGAAAGATGAACCGTTCGCGCTCGGGCGATCCCGGGCCCGCCTGCAGGGCCTGCACGAACCAGTCCTGCTGGTCGGAGCCGTGGTTCGGGACGATGTCGATGATGGTGCGGATGCTCAGCGCGTGCGCCTCCGCGATGTACACCTCGGCCTCCTGCAGGGTCCCGAACGCCGGATCGATCGCCCGGTAGTCGGCCACGTCGTACCCACCGTCAGCCATCGGCGACGGATACCAGGGATTCAGCCAAATAGCGTCCACCCCAAGCTCAGCCAGATACGGCAGCTTTTGCCGGAGACCAGCCAGGTCACCTATCCCGTCACCGTTGCCGTCGGCAAAACTCCTCAAGTAAACCTGGTAGATCGCAGCCCCGCGCCACCACTCGTCCGCCATGAAATCTCCTTATCCTTTGAGGCTTCCGGCGGTCAGGCCGGCCATGATGCTGCGTTGGAAGACGAAGAACACCAGGATGGTGGGCAGGCTGGCGATCACGAGGGCCGCGATCAGGACGTTCTGCGGCATCTGCGCGGACAGGGACGCGATGCCGACGCTGATCGACATCTTGTCCGTCTCCGGCAGCACCAGCAGCGGCCAGACGAAGTCCTTCCACACCGTCACCACCGACAGGATCGACACCACCCCGAGGATCGGCCGCGACACCGGCAGCACGATCGACCACAGGATCCTGGCCGGCGACGCCCCGTCGATCTCCGCCGCCTCCAGCAACTCCCGCGGAATCGAGTCGAAGAACCGCTTCAGCAGGAACACGAAGAACCCGTTCGCTGCCGCCGGCAACCAAATCGCCCACGGCGTGTTCAGCAGGTCGAGGTGCAGGATCGGCAGGTCCTTCGCGGTCAGGTACGTCGGCAGCAGCAAGACCATCGGCGGGATCATCAAGGTCGCGAGCATCGCGCCGAGCACCACCTTGCCGAACACCGGCCGCAACTTCGACAACGCGTACGCCGCCGTCACGTCGACGGCCAGCGTGAACAGCCAAGCGCCACCGGCGTACAGCACCGTGTTCTTCAGGAACACACCGAGCTGCAACTGCTCCCACGCCTCCCGGTAGACCCCGAAGTCGTAGTCCTTGGGGAAGAAGCTCGGCGGGATCTGCGCCAACTCATCCGGCGACTTCAGCGCGCCAGTCACCATCCAGTACAGGGGAAAGACGAAGGCGCCGGTGAATCCGATCACGGTCAGGCACAGCGTCGCCCAGTAGATGATCCGGCCGTGCGGGGTGCGCAGCGCCAGTGGTGAGACGAGAGTTCTCATCGTTCGGCCTCCCGGGACACGCGCAGGTAGATCGCGGAGAACACCATCAGCACGACCATCAACATCAGGCCGAGCGCCCCGCCGCCGCCGAAGTCGCCGAAGTTGAAGGCGTACTGGTACATCAGGTAGGCGACCGTGACGGTCGCGTTCTCCGGTCCGCCGCCGGTCAGCAGGTACGGCTCGATGAACACCTGCATGGTCGCGACGACCTGCAGCAGCAACATCACCAGCAGGATCAGCTTGGTCTGCGGGATCGTCACGTGCCAGACCCGCCGGAACAGACCGGCGCCGTCGAGCTCGGCCGACTCGTACAGGTCACCCGGGATGCTCTGCAGCGCGGCCAGGTAGATCAGCGTGCCGGTGCCGAGGTTCATCCAGGTCGAGACGATCACCAGGCTGACGAGCGCCGTACTGGTCGAGTCGAGCCAGCTCAGCGGCGGGATCCCGAACACGTCGAGCACTTGGTTGAACAGGCCGGATCCCGGGTCGTAGAACCACTTGAACAGCAATACGGCGACCGCCGGCGGCAGCATCACCGGGAGGTAGACGACGAACCGCAGGTACGCCTTCGCGTGCTTGAGTTCGTTGAGTACGACGGCCAGTACGAACGGGACCGCGTACCCGATGACGAGCGCCAGCCCGCTGAACGCCGCCGTGTTGATCCACGCCGACCGGAACGCCGGGTCCTCGATCACGGTCCGGAAGTTGTCGAACCCCACCCACTTCGGCGGGTCGACGAAGTTGTTCTCCTGGAAGGACAGCAGCACCTCCCGCACCATCGGATACCAGGAAAACAAGGCGAAACAGATCAGCGCCCCGCACAAGAACCCGTAGGCGGTCAGGTTGCGCCCCACCGCCCGCCGGAGAGCGCCGTGGTCGTCCGGTGACTGCGGGTCCGTCGTCCGCACCGGGTGCGAACGACGGACCTGCTGCTCGGTAACAGTCATCTAGGTGTTCTTCGCGAGGATCTTGTTGGCCTTCGACTCCGCATCGGACAGCAGCTTGTCGATATCGGCGTCCTGGCGGGTGAGGACGGCGGACATCGCGACGTCGAGGACGGCGTACAGCTCCTGCGCCTTCGGGGGTTCGAGCTTGTTCGTGATCGTCGACTGGGCGGCGACGTACGGCGCGAAGTGGTCGACCGGCACGGTGGCGTACTGCTTGCGGAGGGCAACGATCTCCTGGCCCGGCGCGGAGTCGCCGTACAGGTCCGGGATCGGCAGCCCGACCGGACGGCCCTGCTCCTTCGACCGCTGGTAGTTGAACTGCCCCTTGCCCGGCGTGAGCTCGTGGAACTCCAGCCACAGCAGGCCGGCCTTGATCTTCTCCGGCGTCGCCTTCGGGTTGAACATGTAGCCGTCGCCACCGCTCAGCGACGCCTTGCCCTCGGACTCCGGTACGGCGGTGACGCCGTAGTCCTCGAACTTGCCCTGGAAGTCGTTGTTCACCGACTGCACCACGTCCGGCGCGCCGATCATCATGCCGAGCTTGCCGGAGCCCATCATCCGCATCAGGTCCTCCCACTGGAGGAGCTGCTTGCTGCCCATCGAGTTGTCGTTCCAGCGCATCTGCTTGAGGTTCTCCAGCACCGCCTTGCCCTCGGCGCTGTTGAACGCGGCGGTCTTGCCGTCGTCGCTGACCATCGAGCCGCCCCGCGCGTACAGGCTCGCGGCGAAGTGCCAGCCGCCGGTGTTGCCCGCGGAGTACTCACCGAAGCCGACGTACCCGGCGCCGAGACCGGCGATCTTCTTGGCCGCCGCCTGCACCTCGGACCACGTCGTCGGCGGCGCCTCCGGGTCGAGACCGGCCTGGGTGAACAGCTTGCGGTTGTAGACCAGGCCCATGTTGTAGTTGTTGCGCGGCAGGCCGTAGGTCTTGTCGCCGTCCTTGAACACGCCCAGGACGTCGTCGCGCAGGTCGGCGGTCGCCTTCACGGTGCCGACGTACTCGCTGATGTCGGCGGCCTGCCGGGCTTTGATGATCTTCTGCACGTCGGTGTAGTAGACGTAGAAGACGTCCTCCTGGGTGCCGCCGGCCAGCTTCGCCTGGAAGGTGTCCGGGTTGATGCAGGGGAACGCGTCCTTGCTCTGGATGGTGATGTTCGGGTGCAGCTTCTGGAACTCGGCCACGTCCGCGTCCCAGGCCGCGCGTTCCTTCGGATTGCTCTTCGGCGGCTGGCAGCCGACCGTGATCGTGACCGGCCCGTCGGCTCCGGCTGAGCTCTGAGCGTCCGGTGTGTCGTCCCCCGATCCACAGGACACGGCCCCCAGGCCCAGTCCCACCACCAGCAACAGGCCGAGCCCGCGGCGCGTAGTCGTCATCTTCCACCCTCTCCCTCGATCGTGAGCACACCGTAGGCAACCCGACGCGAGCGCGCAATACCTCGACTTGAGAATGCAAAATCGTGACTACCGCCAGGAAGACGGGCCCAACGCAAACAGCCGCCGACCGGCCAGCGTCGACGGCTGTGGGTTTGCGGGTACGGCGAGAAGCTCAGCCGCGGGCGCGAGTCGTGGAGGCCCGGACCACCAACTCGGGTTCGAAGAGCAGCTCGTCGGCGGGGACCGCGGCGCGCTCGATCAAAGCGACCAGCATGTCCACGGCGGCCCGGCCCATCGCGTCGATCGGCTGCCGCACGGTGGTCAGTGGCGGGTCGGTGCAGTTCATCATCGCGGAGTCGTCGTACCCGATCACCGAGACGTCACCGGGGACCGTGAGGCCGGCCCGGCGGACCGCGCGAATGGCGCCCAGGGCAAGGATGTCGCTGGCGCAGACGATGCCGGTGACGCCGTTGTTGACCAGCCGGGTGGCGGCCGCGTGCCCGCCCTCGAGGGAGAACATCGTGTGCTCGACGAGGTCCGGATCGGCCTCCGCCGACGCGTTGAAGGCCTCCAGTTTGCGCCGCGACGGGATGTGGTCGCGCGGGCCGAGAACCATGCCGATCCGCCGGTGCCCGAGCGCTCGCAGGTGCCCGATCGCCATCTCGGCGGCCACGTAGTCGTCCGACGACACCTGCGGGAAACCGAGGTGGTCGACGGCTGCGTTGACCAGCACGGTCGGCAGCTTGCGCTCCTGGATCAGCTCGTAGTGCTGGTGCGGCGCGTCTGCCTGCGCGTAGAAACCGCCGGCGAACACAACGCCGGACACCTGCTGCTGCAGGAGCAGGTCGACGTAGTCCGCCTCGGACACGCCGCCGACCGTCCGGGTGCAGAGCAAGGAGGTGAAACCTTGCTGTGCCAGCGCTCCCCCGACCACCTCGGCGAACGCCGGGAAGATCGGGTTCTGCAACTCCGGCAGCACGAGGCCGACAAGCCGTGCGCGATCACCGCGCAGCTGAGTGGGACGCTCGTACCCGAGCACGTCCAGCGCGGTCAGCACGGCCTCCCGGGTCGCTTCGGACACTCCCGGCTTCCCGTTCAGGACCCGGCTCACGGTGGCTTCGCTGACGCCGACCTTCTTGGCCACCTCTGCAAGTCGTCGTGTCATGACGCAAACTCTACGCCAGATCACGCAAGACTTTGCAACCACTTGCGTACCTCGCTGAAGCCTCAGGATTCCTGACAGACTGGGGGCCGTGCCCCGATTCGTCGCCACCCGCCCGGACACCGGTCTGCTGTCGCTTCCGTGGGATGTCCCGCTCGAGGACTGGCCCGAGGACCAGCTGGTCGCACTGCCGCGCGGTATCTCGCGGCACGTGGTCCGGTTCGTCCGGGTCAACGGCAGCGTCTACGCGATCAAGGAGGTCCTCGAGCATCTCGCGCTGCACGAGTACCGGCTGCTGCGCGACCTGGAACGGTTGGAGGCGCCCTCGGTCGAGCCCGTCGGCGTGATCACCGACCGACTCGACCGCAACGGCGAGCCGATCGACTCGATCCTGATCACCCGGCACCTGCAGTTCTCGCTGCCGTACCGCGCCCTGTTCTCCAGCACGTTGCGCCCGGACACGGTCAACCGGCTGATCGACGCGCTGGTCGCGCTGATCGTCCGGCTGCACCTGCTCGGCTTCTTCTGGGGCGACTGCTCACTGTCCAACACCTTGTTCCGGCGCGACGCCGGCGCGTTCGCGGCGTACCTGGTGGACGCCGAGACCGGTGAGCTGCACCAGGAGATCTCCGACGGTCAGCGTGCGCACGACCTCTACACCGCGGAGATCAACCTGTTCGGCGAGCTGCTCGACCTGCAGGAAGGCGGGCTGCTCGACCCGGATATCGACCCGCAGGAGACGGTGCAGTCGATCAACGACCGGTACGAGGCGCTCTGGGCCGAGCTGACCGCGCCGGAGGAGTTCGCCACCGACGAGATGCACCGGCTGGACTCGCGAATCCGGCGGCTCAACGAGCTCGGGTTCGACGTCGCCGAGATCGACATCATCACCGACTGGGACGGCAGCCAGGTCCGGATCCAGCCGAAGGTCGTGGACGCCGGCCACCACTCCCGCCGGCTGCTCCGGCTGACCGGGCTGGACGTCGAGGAGAACCAGGCCCGCCGGCTGCTGAACGACCTCGACTCGTTCGCCGCCGCCACCGACCAGCAGAACGAGGACGAGGAGATCGTCGCGCACCAGTGGCTGACCGACGTGTTCGAGCCGGTGGTCCGCTCGGTGCCGCGCGACCTGAAGCGCAAGCTGGAGCCCGCCGAGGTCTTCCACGAGGTCCTCGAGCACCGCTGGTTCCTGTCCGAGGAGGCAGGCCACGAGGTCGACACGATGGAGGCGGCTCGCTCGTACGTCGACGACGTACTCCGGGCCAAGCCCGACGAGAAGCTGGCCCTCCCCACCCCCGCCATCCCTGAGGCGGACTGACGCTGCAACATTCCGCTTCCCCACCGCGTGGTTAGAGGTGGGAGGTGGCGATGGAGCGACCGGAGTTCGATGCGTGGGTGGGGCAGCGTGGCGCCGCGTTGTTGCGGTTCGCGTACCTGATCACCCGCGACCACAGCCGGGCCGAGGAAGCCGTGCAGGACGCGCTGGTGGCGGCGTACTCGCGGTGGTCGCGGATCTGCCGCGACGGTGACCCCGAGTCCTACGTACGACGCTCGATCGTCAACGCCGACATCTCCCGGTGGCGCCGATTCTTCCGCCGGGAGAGCCCGACGGCGGATCCACGTGTGGACTCGCCGAGCCCGGACCACGCGGTCGCTCAGGCCGAGCAGGACGCGGTCTGGGCGTTGTGTGCGACGTTGCCGGCCAAGCAGCGGGCGGCCGTCGTACTGCGGTACTACGAAGACCTGCCCGACGCCGAGATCGCCGAGATTCTCGAGTGCAGCCCGGCGACCGTGCGGTCGCAGATCCACCGTGCGCTGGCGAGCCTGCGCACCACTCTGACCACTTCCGAGGAGGTCAACCGCTGATGGACGCCCACGAGAAGCTGATCGTGACGAGCTTGTCAAAGCACGCGACGGAGGCCCCGTCGGACGGGGACCTGCTGTCCGCCGTCCACTACCGGCTCCGCCGTCGCCGCACCGGTCGCACGATCGGCGCCGCCGTACTGGCGTGCGCAGCCGTCGCGACCGCGATCACTGCGACGCATTCGATCACCGACGTACGCACGGATCCTCAGGTCGCCCGGCCTGGTGCACCGGATTCGGGCTGGCGGTGGGAGTCGTACAAGACCGTGCAGGTCCAGGTGCCGGCGGACTGGACGCAACACGTCTCCGGCCCGGCGCCGTGTCACGGCTTCCAGGTGCCGAGCAGGCCGATCATCGGCCGTAGCAACGATTGGCTCGGCAAGTACGGCTACACCTGCGAGGACGCCGTACTGCCGGTCGAGCGACGACTGCCCTACGTGTGGTTCAACGACGTCCAGGCACCGGGCATCAAGCAGTACGACGCCGGTTGGACCGAGGAGACGCGACTGGTCGCCGGCGTGAAGATCAGCGTGCTGACCAAGGACGACGCCCTTCGCCGACGCATCCTCGACTCGGCCCGCCCGATCACCGGCACCGACTACTACGGCTGCTCCCCGATCGACTCCGGTCGCCGCGGCACCGGCCTCGATGCCACGGACCGCATCAGCTCGGCCGGCATCTGCGAGTACTGGAACAACACCCTGGTCGCCGCCTCAACCCTCACCGGCCGCCAAGCCAGCACACTCGCCCAACGCCTCGCCACCGCCCCGGAGGGACCACCCCCCGGCGGCTGGGCCGAAGGCTGCCACGACACCGACCAACGCACGTTCGTCGTCACCCTGCATGGCAGCACCCAGTCCTACCCCGTCCGCGTCACCTACGCCCTCTGCTACGTCTCCGGCACCTTCCAGTTCCCCACCACAGACGGCATCACCGAACGCCACACCGACTCAACCACCCTCGACCTCATCCGCCAAAACGCCCACAAACCCGACCAACCCAGCGACCTCTTCGACCCCGCCGGGCCCCTGACTCCCTCACCCCGCTGACCTTCGTTGCCTCAGGCAAGCGATTGTTCAGTTCATACCAGGGCTCTCGATGGGAAGACCGATGGCTTCTGCGATCGCCAGCAGCCGGCGGTCGTAGCTGACAAAGGCCGTGAGGTCGTCGCCCAGCACGGCGTCCGCCGTGGCCAGGTGAATCGCGTCGAGCGACCGAATCATCGGATCCTGGTAGGCGGCCGCCGTGCTGCGCACAGTCTCGTCGATGTCGTACATAGAGATCTGCGCCAGGACGGAGGGCGCCGCCGTGAGCAGAGCCGGCTCATGGCGGCGGAGGGCCCGCGGAAGCTCCACCTCGACCAAAGACGACGAGACGAAGATCCGGTCGACCTGCTCGTTCAGCCAGTCGACGAGCGCGTCCGACGCCGTCTCCCGGCGGATGAGCTTTACCACCGCCGCAGAGTCCAGGTAGATCATCAGTAGCGCTCCTCGTTCCGCATCTCCTCCAACAGCGCACCCGACTCGTAGTCGGTCCGCACCTCTCCTCTCGGGCGCGAGAACCGCCTGGTCAGCCGGGCCGGACGGAAGCTTCCGGTGGCGAGCAGCCGTGCCGTCGGCGACGGCACGGCTGGGATGAGGCGAGCCACGACCACGCCGCGCTCGGTGATCTCGATCTCCTCGCCGTGCTTGACCCGGGCCAGCACTCGAGCCGTTTCCTGGTTCAACATCCGAATCGGAACCTCAGCCATGACCGCATCATAGTACATATTTGTCTGACACCAACCTTTCCTCGTCGGTCGCCAGGGAAGATATGGGTGTTCCGACCCGGGTCAGACGTTGTCCACAGGGCTATTTCGAGCGGTACACGCGGAGGTAGTCGATGTCGAAGGAGTTGGGGAACGGGGTGGTGGCGTCGGGTGGGCCGCCTCGGTCGGGGTTGGCCCAGGTGCCGCTGTTGAGGACGACGTACATGGCTTTGACCGGGACCTGGGCGCCGGTGATGGTGGACGTCGGGGTGCCGTCGGTGTAGAAGGTGATGCGGCCGGGGGACCAGAGGACGCCGTACTTGTGCCAGCCGGTCGTCGGGGTCAGGCTCGTGGACCAGTGGCTGTCCCAGCGGACGTCCGGCCAGTTGCCGGAGGCGAGGCCGCTGTGCATGCTCTCGATGCTGCCGAACCACTCCGCGACGTCGATCTCCGGCGGCCAGCTCCGATCCTGCGGGATCAGCCAGAACGCCGGCCACAACCCCTTGCCGGCCGGGAACTTCGCGCAGATCTCCCAGTAGCCGTAGGCCTGGAAGAACTTGTCGTGCGAGGAGATGAAGCCCTCGGTGTACTGGTAGGTCCCCGCCGGATCAGTGCCGACCACCGGCTTGTTGTCGGTGACGAGCCGCAGCCGGCCACCCGAGAGTACGACGTTCTCGTCGACGGCATAACTCCCGTACGACGTGTTGTGGTAGTGACCGCCCGCCCGGCCCGGAAAGTCCATCACCGTGCTCCACCGGCTGGTGTCGAGCGCTCGACCACTGAACTCGTCATGCCAAGCCAGCGGCAGACCACGAGCAGGCGCCGACGTCTGCTCCGCACAGGTCGGCCCGGATGCTTCGTCGACAACAGGTTCGGCTTGAGCAGTGCTCGTGAGGCAGGCGGCAACGAGCAGGCCGGCCACCGCGATCGACCAGGTTCGTAGTCTCATCACTTGATTCCTGACGTCGAGAAGCCGCTGACGAAGCGGCGTTGCATGAACATGAACAGGACAAGGACCGGCAGCACGTACATCACCGCGCCGGCGGCGACCAGGTTGTTGAGCGGGAGCCCTTTGTCGTTGACGTAGCCGGTCGCCATCGCGACCGCCAGCGTGGTGCTGTCCTGGCTGAGGAACATGGCCGGCCCGACGAAGTCGCCCCAGGCGCCGGTGAAGGACAGGATCACGCTGGCCGCGATCACCGGCCAGGACTGCGGCAGGAAGATCCGCCAGAAGATCCCGACGTACCCGCAGCCGTCGATGATCGCGGCCTCTTCCATCTCCCGCGGGATCCCGGCGAAGAACTGCCGGAACAGGAAGATCAGGAACGCGCTGCCGCCGAGCCCCCAGGCCACCCACGGCCAGTACGTGTTGACCATGTGCAGCTTCGCGAAGATCAGGTACGTCGGCACCAGCGTCACGATCCCCGGCAGCATCATCGTGGACAGCAGGATGACGAACAGCTGCTTCTTCCCCGGCGCGGTCAGCCGGGCGAACCCGAAACCGACCCACGCCGAGCTGAGCGTGGTCAGCGTGGTCGTGATGAACGCGATGGTCAGCGAGTTCTGCAGTGCGCCGACGAAGTTCACGCTGGTGACGGCCTCGGTGTAGTTCGCGAGCCGCGGCGCGGACGGGAACCAGGTCGGCGGGAACGACGCCATCTCGGCAGGCGACTTCAGTGAGGTCTGCACCAGCCAGTAGATCGGGCTGAGCATCACCAGTACGACGCTCAGCAGCACGATGTAGAGCGCGTAGCGGTAGGACCGGGTCATCGCTTCCCCTCGGGCTCGACGGTGTAGAAGACGGTCCGGGCACTGACCTTGATGATGACCAGCGTGACGAGCAGGATGACCGCGAACAGCATCCACAGCATCGCCGAGGCGTAGCCGAAGCGGGACGCGGAGAAGTACTGCGCGAACACGTGGATCATGTACATGTAGTTGCCCTGCGGCACCGTCCCCGCCCCACTGAGCGAACCGGACGACAGCAGCAGCGGTGCGAACGACTGCAGCGAGCCGATCACCCCGGTGATCACCTGGAACAGGATCACCGGCGACAGCAGCGGGATGGTGATCCTGGTGAAGGACTGCCAGTACGACGCCCCGTCCACCTGAGCCGCCTCCTGCAACTCCTTCGGGATGTCCTGCAGTCCTGCCAGTGAGATGATCATCGCGCCGCCACAGCCCCACATCACCAGGCCGTACAACACGTAGCGCGCGTTCGGATCGACCAGCCACGTGATCGGATCCAGACCGAAGGTGCTCAGGACGCCGTTCGCCGCACCCGCGTCCCGGTCGAAGATCAGCCGGAACGTCAGCGCCGCACCCACCGGCGGGACCACCGCCGGCAGGTAGATCAGCGCCCGGAACAGCCCGCGGGCCCGGATCGGCTGGTTCAGCATCACCGCGAGCAGCAGCCCGGCCAGGATCGACAACGGCACCGTGACCAGGGTGAACACGCCCGTCTTGGCCAGCGAGCTGAGCGTCAACGGGTCCTGGAAGATCTCGACGTAGTTCGCGAAGCCGACGAAATGCGTCTTCGGCGACAGGCCGTCGGAGTCGGTCAGGCTGAGCCAGAACGCGTACCCCAGCGGGAACACGGTCAGCGCGACGAACCCGATGATCCACGGCGCGACGAACAGGTAGAAGGTCCGCGCCCGCCGCAGGCTCGGCGGCTTCTTCTTCCCCTCCGTCCGTGGCGCCGCGGCCGGCGCGGCGGTGGGACGCCGTACGTCGGTCAGCGCGGAACTCACCGGAGCCGCTTCTTTCCGTCCTCGAGTTGCGCGTTGAGCTGCGAGTTCAAGGTGTCACCCAACTGGCCGGCGGTCGTCGTCCCCTTGATTGCCTTGGGCAACTCACGGCCGATCACGGTGTTGATCGCGTCCAGCCGCACGTACGGCGTGAACGACATCACCGAGAAGTGCTCCTTCTCGGCCATCTGCACGTCGTAGGCCTGCTTCTGGTACGGCAACTTCTGCGGCATCAGCTTCTGCAGCGACTTCAGCGGCGGGATGCCCCAGCCACTGGCCGCCCGCGCCTTGGCCGGGTCGCCGGCGAGGAACCACTCCATGACCGCGAAGGCAGCGTCCTTGTTCTTGCTGGCCTTCGGGATCCACAGCCCGGTCGCGCCGAAGCAGGGGCTGACCCGGCGGCCGGTGTCGAACTGCGGCGCCGGCGCGAACCCCGCGACCTTCGCGGACTTCGCGTCGCCGGAGAACAGCCCGCCCAGCCAATAGCCGCTGAGCGTGGCCGCCATCCGGCCGGCTTGGAACGTCGGGCCGTCCCAGCCGTTCGGGTCGGGGTTGAGGACGGTCGGGCCGATACCGGCCTTGGCGTACTCCAGATACCAGGTCAGGGCCCGCTGCGCCTCCGGGCTGCTGAAGTCGACGGACGCGAGGTCGTCGGCGGTCAGCTTGCCGCCGGCCAAATCGGTCAGCCAGGAGAGCTGGGTGAACAGGCCGAGCCCGTTCGGGTTGAGGCCGTAGACACTGACCTTGGCGCCCTGCCGCTTGGTCAGCTTCCGGCCCTCTTCGAGCAGGTCGTCGAGCAGCAGCGGCGTGGTCGCGCTCGGCCGGGCCACCTTGGCCGCGTCGAACAGGCCGCCGTTGTACCAGATCGTGCAGTCCTGCGAGTAGTCCTTCGCGAACCCGTACCGTGGTCCGCTGCCCTGCTTCTGGCCGTCGTACCGCCAGACGTCGTTGACCGGGTCGATGTCGTCGGCCTTGATCAGCGTGCTCTTCTCGAAGTACGGATCGAGGTTCTCGGCCACCTGCCGGGCCACCAGGTACGGCGTCTCGGTCGCACCCATCCCGCGGACGACATCCGGCGGGTTGCCGCTGGCCAGCATCGCGGTCAGCTTGGTCAGGTCGTACTCGACCGTCTTGACCGTGATGCCGAGCGCCTGCGAGGCCGCCTTGGCCTCCTTCGGGCCGAACTCACCCGACTGCGACATCACGGTGACGGTCCCCTTGGCGGCCGAACCCGAGCCCGTGCCCGAGCCCGCGGCCGGCGTGTTCGTCGAGGACGCGGGCGAGCAGCCGGCCGCGAGCGCGCCGCCGACGGCGGTCCCCGAGAGGGCGAGGAACCGGCGGCGGGAGAGCCCTGGATTCGTGGTGGTCATGTCGAACCTCTCATTCCGAAGTCATTCCGAAAGCTGTGAGTCGTCGAAGAGCCGGCAGACCGGACCGGAGGAGGGGCCGGTCCGGTCTGCCAGGAGCTCGCTGTCGTCCTCGGGCCGGTAGCCGAGCTCGTGCCGAGCCGAGGTGGTGTCCCAGTGGTTGCGGGTGTTGGCGGAGACCCCGAAGTGCACGCCGTAGTGCTCCCGAGCGTTCAGCGCGGCGAGCACCAGCCGTCCGGCGTCGCCGTCGGACAGCCACTGGCCCAGGTAGCGCCGCTCGGTCAACGGCCAGCCGGTCAGGCCGAGTCGCAGACACGTGACCGATGCACCGGTCCGCGCCGCGTGGGTCCGCGCTAGCGCTTCCAGCACGACCTTGCCGAGGCCGTACGGACAGCAAGGACGCGGATCGACCCGTGGATCGACAGGCCAGTACTGCGGCCGGTTGTACTCACCGACCACGTGCAGCGAGCTGGCCAGCACGATCTTCGGTACGGCGTGGGCCGCAGCCGCCTCCAGCACGGTCTGGGTCGGCCGGACGTTGGCGGCGTACACGCTGTCCCAGGTCTGCCAGGGGCTGCTGTTCGCGGCCAGGTGCAGCACCGCGTCAGCGCCCTCGAAGGCCCGGTACGCCGCATCGGGATCGCCGATGTCCGCCTGCAGGACCTCCTCGCCGGACGCAGCCGGCGCGGACCGGTCGACGAGCCGGAGCCGGTAGTGCTTGCGCAGTTGAGGCAGCACCACCCCGGCCACCCGGCCCAGTCCGCCGGTGATCACCACCAGCGGTTCACGGTCGTTCCGCACAGCGCTCATGTCGTGCCATCCATGTCGCCCGGCCGGGACCGATACCCGATCTGTGTCCGGAATTGTTCGAGCAGTTCCGGGTCTGTGTCAAGAGTGTGAACACACCATGTCAGTTTTATTGACGTCGACGGGACCGGGCGTCGATACTCGACGACGTGGCTGCCAAGGACACCGGATCACTGCGAGCGCTACGGCGTACCAACTCCGAACGGATGCTGTCCGCCCTGATGGAGCACGGGGCGTTGCACCGGGCCGAGTTGGCTCGCATCTGCGGCCTGTCCCGGACCACCGTGTCGACGATCGTCGCGGACCTGATCACCGGCGGAGTCGTGATCGAGGTCGTCGGCGACCAAGTTGCCCAAGCCGGGATCGACGCCTCGGAGGTGGACGGGCGCGCCCGTGGCTTCCTGCGGGCGAACCCGGGAGCGGGCGCCGCGGCCGGCCTGGACTTCACCCTCGAACGGGTCTGGGGCCACGTCACCGACCTGTCCGGTCGGACACTCGCCAGCGCGGGCGTCACCACACCGCGGGACACCCCGTGGCAGGAGCGACTGACCGCCGGTGTCGCCCTGCTCGACGACCTGCTCGCCGAGGCCGGTCTCCATCGCGATGCCCTGGTCGGTGTCGCGATCGGCGTCCCCGGGCCGATCGACCTGCAGACCGGAGTGGTCGGCCCGTCCCTGCCCGGTCAGGCGTGGGCCGGGGTGAACGTCTCCGCCGAGTTCGGCCGGCACCTCGACGTACCGCTGCTGGTGGACAACAACACCCGGCTCGAGGCGGTGGCCGAGTTCACCTGGGGCGCGGGCCGGGGCGTCCGCGACGTGCTGTTCCTCGGGCTGTCCACCGGGATCGGCGCCGGATTGCTTGTCGACGGCAACCTTCATCACGGTGGCGCCCGCGGTGGCGGCGGCGAGGCCGGGCACATCTCCGCGGATCCGGCCGGCGCGCAGTGCCCGTGCGGGAACCGCGGCTGCCTGGTGCAGTACGCATCGCTGAACGCCGTACTGAAAGCCCTGCAGCTGAAGGACATCGACGAGCTGCTCGCCTCGGCCGGCGCCGGCGACCCGGACACGGTGCGGGTGCTGCGGGAGGCGGGCGAGGTGACCGGGCGGGTGCTGGCGAACATCTGCAACCTGATCAACCCGGGCGTCATCATCATCGGCGGAGAGCTGGCCCGGACCGGCGACCTGATCCTGGAACCGATCCGCGCCACCCTGCGCCGGTCCGCGATGGCCCTCACCCGCGACGCCGAGGTGGTCGCCGCGGAGCTCGACCTCGGCGTCCGGGCCGGCGCATCCGGCGCCGCCGCCCTCGTCCTGCGCCAGACCGACCAACTCGTCGCCGCCCTGCTGGCCGGCGCCGAACTCCGAACGAATGAGGCCGTTTGACGTCCTCCCCACCGCTGACGGGCGGGGATTCCAACCAACTACGCGGAGGTAGCGTGTTGAGGTTCACGCTTCGGCGAGACCCGTACGGGCGTCCCTCGGCGTGCACTGACGGCCCGTCCGGCCGCGATGTTGACCGCCGCATTCACGTCCGCGTTGGCCCGGTGTCCGCAGGCCACGCACCGGAACACCGCTTGACTCTCACGGTTCTCCGGCGCGCAGTGCCCGCAGACGCTACAGGTCTGCGACGTGTACGCAGGATGGATCTTCTCAATCCGCCCAGCGGCCTTGTGTTTCAGGCGCTGGACAAGCAGTCCCCAGCCGTTGGCCAGGATGCCCCGGTTGAGCCCGGCCTTGGCACGGCGCCGGTTCGGCAGGTAGGTACCCGCTCGGTCGGGGCCGGGTTTGGGCTTGGGGCGCTTGGTCATCTGGGCGATGTGCAGGTCTTCGACGCGGATGAGATCGAAGCGCCGGGCGAGGTCGGTGCTGGTCTTCTCGACCCAGTCCTTGCGGCGGTCGCCCGCCCGGGCGTGCAGCTCGGCGATCGCAGCCTTTACCCGCCGATGGCGGTTGGAGCCACGACGGCACCGGGCCAGCCGACGCTGCAGTTGCTTCAGTCTCACCTGCTCGGTGTCCGACAACCTGGGACAGGTCAGGAGTTCACCGGTGGACAGGGCGGCGGAAACGGCGACGCCGCGGTCCACACCGACCACCTCGCCCGTCCCCGGTGCCGGGATGGGCGGCGGGACCGCGGCGAACGCGAGGTGCCAGCGGCCGGCCCGGTCGCGGGTGACCCGGTAGGACTTCGCGTCGGCCACGGCGCGGGACAGCCGAAACCGCACCCAGCCAACCTTGGGCACATTGACCTCGGCCCATCTCCTGCTCAGCTTCACGATCCGGGAAGCCTGGGAACCGACGATGCGGAACCCCTCGTTCAGTCCGGCCTTGCGCCAGGTCGGACGCCGGTGCGTACCTCCGTAGTAGTTCTTGATGCCATGGGCGAAATCCCGCAGCGCCTGCTGCTGCACGGTTTGCGACCCGGCCCGCAGCCAGGCGAACGTCGCTCTCGCCTCGGTCAATTGCCGGCACTGCTCGGCAAAGCCCGGTGTCGGTCCCCGGTCGCGGGTCCACATGGACCACTGCTCAAGGGCCAGGTTCCACACGTATCGGGCATGCCCGCATTGATCCAACAGCGCAGCCTGCTGCGCCGGAGTCGGGTACATGCGGAACCGAGACACACCATCTACCCAATCAGCCGGGACCGACAGTCCCCAATCCCCGAAGGGAGGCAGTCGCGGTTCCTCCTCTCCCTGGACGATGGGGACGCCCCGCGACGACTCAGGTGAAGATCGTCGGGTATGAGAGCTTTCTGGTGGCGCCGCGGTGGCAGTTCCTGCGGATCGATACCGACGAGGGCATCAGCGGGTGGGGTGAGCCGATCGTCGAAGGCCGCGCCGAGGCGGTGCAGGGCGCGGTCACCGCACTGATGGAGTACCTGGTCGGCACGGATCCGCTGCGCATCGAGGACCACTGGCAGACCCTGGCCAAGGGCGGGTTCTACCGCGGCGGCCCGGTGCTCTCCAGTGCGCTGGCCGGAATCGACCAGGCGCTGTGGGACATCAAGGGCCGCTACCACGAGACGCCGGTGCACGAGCTGCTCGGTGGTCCGGTCCGCGAGCGGGTCCGCATCTACACCTGGGTGCACGGCCGCGACAACGCGCAGATCGTCGACGACGCGCAGGCCAAGGTGGCCAAGGGGTTCTCCGCGATCAAGCTCAACCTCGCCGAGGCGCTGCCGCCGATCCCGTCCGCCGCGCAGATCCATGCGATGGTGAGCCGGGTCGCCGCCCTGCGCGAGGCGCTTGGCGACGGGATCGACATCGCGCTCGACTTCCACGGCCGGTTCAGTACGGCGGCCACCCGGCAGATCCTGCCGCTGCTCGAGCCGCTGCTGCCGATGTTCGTCGAGGAGCCGGTGCTGCCGGAGTTCGCCCGGGACCTGCGCCGGGTCACCGAGTCGACCAGCATCCCGATCGCGATCGGCGAACGCCTCTACTCACGCTGGGACTTCCGCGACGTCCTCCCGGCCGGCATCGCCGTCGCCCAGCCGGACATCTCGCACGCCGGCGGCATCTCCGAGGTGCGCCGGATCGCCGCGATGGCCGAGGCGTACGACGTGGCCGTCGCGCCGCACTGCCCGCTGGGCCCGATCACACTGGCCGCGAGCCTGCAGCTCGACCTGGCGACGCCGAACTTCCTGATCCAGGAGCAGAGCCTCGGCATCGAGTACGGCGGCGGCAGCGCCGGGCTCGAGTACTTGATCGATCCACAAGTGTTCAGCTTCGTGGACGGCCACATCGAGCGGCCCGCCGGTGCGGGTCTCGGCATCGAGGTGAACGAGGACGCCGTCCGCGCAGCCGCAGCCGAGGGCCACGCCTGGCGTTCACCGGTGCTGCGGCACTCCGACGGCTCATTCGCGGAATGGTGACCCGCGCCCACACCCCGCCGATGGGGTGGAACAGCTGGGACTGCTTCGGGACCACGGTCACCGAGGCCGAGGTGCTCGCGAACGCGCAGGTGATGCACGACAAGCTGCTGGCCGCCGGCTGGAACACCGTGGTCGTCGACATCGCCTGGTACGACCCGACCGCTCGCTCGCACGGGTACAACACCGACGCGCCGATCGTCCTGGACGACCACGGCCGCCAGTTGCCGGCGCCGAACCGCTTCCCCTCGGCGGTCGACGGCGCCGGCTTCCGGCCGCTGGCGACCGCGGTGCACGACCTCGGGCTGAAGTTCGGGCTGCACATCATGCGCGGCATCCCCCGCCGCGCGGTCGAGCTCGACCTGCCCGTGTTCGGCACTCAGTGGACCGCCCGGGAGATCGCCGATCCGGAGCACGTCTGCGCGTGGAACCCGGACAACCTCGGCCTGAACCACGACCACCCCGGCGCCCAGGCGTACTACGACGCCCAGGTGGCGCAGTTCGCCGAGTGGGGTGTCGACTTCATCAAGGCCGACGACATGCTGGCGCCGTACCACGATCGCGAGATCGCGGCGTTCGCGCAGGCGATCGAGCGCAGTGGCCGGGACATCGTGCTGTCGCTGTCACCGGGCACGCACCTGTCGACGCATCATCTCGACCACCTGCGGGCGAATGCGCAGCTGTGGCGGATCTCGGACGACCTGTGGGACCGCTGGGAGGACGTGCACGCGCAGTTCGCGCGACTGGCGCGCTGGGCGCCGTTCCAGCAGGCCGGCGGGTGGGCGGACGCCGACATGCTTCCGCTCGGCCGCATCGGGATCCGGGCCGAACGCGGCGAGGATCGGGCCAGCCGGCTCACCTGGGACGAGCAGCGGACGCTGCTCACGTTGTGGGTGATGGGCCGGTCGCCGCTGATGATGGGCGGCGATCTGCCGACGACCGACGACGAAACCCTTGCCCTGCTGGCCAATCCCGCGTTGTCGGAGCTGCTGACCACGTCGTACGACGGTCGCGAGGTGATCCGCGAGCCGATCGACGACGGCGAGCTGATCGTGTGGACGGCCCGGTCGCAGGAGGCCGCCTACGTGGCGATCTTCTGGACCGGGGACTCCGCGCGGAAGGTATCCGTCCCCCTCAAGTCCCTGGCAGCAGCATCCGGCGAGTCGCACGACCTGTGGGACGGGACATCCCAGTCCGTGTCAGGAGAGCTCGAGTGCGACGTGCCCGCGCACGGCGTCCGCTGGCTGAAACTCAGCGCGGCGGCATCCTGAGGGCGCCGTCGAGGCGGATGACCTCGCCGTTGAGCAGTTGGTTGTCGATGATGTGACCGACCAGGGCGGCGTACTCCGACGGGCGGCCGAGCCGGGACGGGTGCGGGACCTGCTGCTCGAGGATCGTGCGGGTCTCCTCCGGGAGGCCCGCCAGCATCGGCGTCTCCATCGTGCCCGGCGCGATCGTGACAACCCGGATCCCCTTGTCCGCAAGGTCGCGCGCGGCGGTCAGGGTGAGGCCGACGATGCCGCCCTTGCTGGCCGCGTACGCCGCCTGCCCGACCTGGCCGTCGTACGCCGCGATGGACGCGGTCATCACGACGACGCCGCGGTCGCCGTCCTCGCCGGCCGGTTGCGCGATCATCCGCTCGGCGGCCAGCCGGAGCACGTTGAAGGTGCCGATCAGGTTGACCTCGACGACCTGCCGGAAGGTTGCCAGCGGCAACGGGCCCTTGCGGCCGACGACCCGGCCCGGGGTGGCGATCCCCGCGCAGGTGACGACCACGCGGAGCTCTCCCAGCTCGGCTGCCGTTTCCAGGGCCGCGGTCACCGCGGCCTCGTCGGTGACGTCGGCCGGGGCGAACACGACCCGGTCGCCCAGCTCGTCCGCGATCGCCTTGCCGGGTGACGACGGCAGGTCGACGATGACGACCCCCAGTCCGTCGGCGGCAAGTCGCCGTACGGTCGCCTCACCGAGGCCGGAACCGCCACCGGTGACCAGTGCGACGTCGGACGGGGCAAGCTTCATTTGACGCTCCTGAGCAGGTCGCGGCTGATCACCAGCCGCTGGATCTGGTTGGTGCCTTCGAAGATCTGGGTGACCTTGGCCTCGCGCATGTAGCGCTCGGCCGGGAACTCGCGGGTGTAACCGTACCCACCGAGCACCTGGACCGCGTCCGTGGTGACCTTCATCGCGGCGTCGGTGCAGACCAGCTTGGCGATCGCCGCCTGCTGGGTGAACGGCCGGCCGAGGTCGCGCCGGCGCGCAGCCTGCAGGTACGTCGCCCGGCCCGACTCGACCGCGGCCGCCATGTCGGCGAGCAGGAACTGGATGCCCTGGAAGTCCGCGATCGCGTGCCCGAACTGCTGCCGCTCCAGCGCGTACGACGCAGCCACGTCGAGCGCAGCCTGCGCGAGGCCGATCGCCGCAGCGGCGATACCGAGCCGCCCGGAGTCCAGGGCGGACAGGGCGATCCGCATGCCGTCGCCCTCGGCGCCGATCAGGTTCGCGGCCGGCACCCGGACCTGGTCGTAGTTGACCAGCGTCGTGGTCGAGCCGGTCATACCCATCTTGCGCTCGGGCGCGCCGAAGCTGAGCCCCTTGGACGCGGCCGGCACATGGAAGGCGGAGATGCCGCGCTTCGGGTCGTCCGACGTCCGGGCGAAGGTGGTGTAGAAGTCGGCGTGCGAGCCGTGGCTGATCCAGGCCTTGGTGCCGGTCAGGACGTAGTCGTCACCGTCGCGGACCGCCTTCGTGGTCATCGAACTGATGTCGGACCCCGCCTGCGGCTCGGACAGCGCGTAGGCGCCCAGTTGCTCACCGCCGATCATGTCGGGCAGCAACCCGGCCCGCTGCTCCTCCGTGCCGAAGGTGGCGACGGCGTAGCTGGTCATGGTGTGCACCGACACCCCCACGCCGACCGACATCCAGGCGGCGGCGACCTCCTCCAGCATCTGGAGGTACACCTCGTACGGCTGCTCGGCGCCGCCGTACTGCTCCGGGTAGGGCAGGCCGAGCAGGCCGGCCTTGCCGAGCGTGCGGAACGCGTCCCGCGGGAAGGTCTCGCTCTCCTCGGCCTTCGCGGCGTACGGCGCCAGCTCGTGCTCGCACAGGTCGCGGACCAGGGCGAGCAGGTCAACGGATTCCTCAGTCGGCAACAGCCGATCGACAGCCATCAGGCACCCCTCTCAACGGCTGACGAAATGATACTCGTAACGATACTGAAGCCCAAAGTTCCGTATCGTTCTATGCTGTCTCGATATGACAACAGTCGTTCCGGGGCGGCGTACCCGCAGGCAGTCCGAGCTGCTCGACCGGCTCCTGTCCCTGTTTCTCACGCAGGGCTTCAGCCGGTTCACCCTGGACGACCTGGCCGCCGAGCTGCGCTGCAGCAAGACGACCCTCTACGCACTCGCGCCGAGCAAGGAACAGCTCGCCGTCGAGGTGGTGAAGCACTACTTCAAGAATGCCACCGCCGAGGTGGAGTCCGCGGTGGCCCGGCAGACCCGGCACGACCGGCGGATCGCGGCGTACCTGAACGCGGTCGCGGATGCGCTCCGGCCGGCCAGCCGGACCTTCCTGGACGACGTGGCCCGGTTCGCGCCGGCCCGTTCGGTGTACGAGCGGAACACCCGGATCGCCGCCGACCGGGTCCGGACGCTGATCGAGGACGGGATCAACCACAAGGCGTTCCGGCCGGTCGACATCGCGTTCGCCGCCGAGATGATCGCGCACACCATGCAGGCCATCCAGCGCGGCGACATCGCCCGCCGGACCGGCCTCAACGACGCCGAGGCCTACCGCGAGCTCGCCTCGTTCGTCCTGCATTCCCTCCGATTGGACTGAGCAGCTAGTTTTTCCGGATGGAACTGAGGTTGGGGCCGCTGCTGCGGTACGTCGACGACACCCAGGCCACCGTCTGGGTCGAGACGAGCGAGCCCTGCGAGGTCGAGGTGCTCGGCCATCGCGCCCGCACCTGGTCGGTGCACGGGCACCACTACGCGCTGGTCCGGATCGACGGCCTGACGCCGGCCAGCGAGACGCCGTACGAGGTCCGGCTGGACAGCTCGAAAGTGTGGCCGCCTGAGGACCAGCCGTACGGCGCCAGCGTTATCCGGACCCCGCGCGCGGACGGGACCTTCCGGCTGACGTTCGGGTCCTGCCGGCGGTCGGCGCCGTTCGACGCGAAGGGGTTCAAGGAGTTCGGCCCGGACGCCCTGGTGGCGCTCGCCGAGCGGATGGCCGCGGGCGGCGACGAGCCACCTGACGCGATCCTGCTGCTCGGCGACCAGGTGTACGCCGACGATCCGTCGGACGCCGTACTCGAGAAGTTGCGGGCGGCGCACGGTGGGCGGCAGGGGTCCGAGGTGGCCGACGAGATCGGCAACTTCGAGGAGTACACCTGGCTGTACGACGACTCGTGGCTGACGCCGGCCGTGCGCTGGCTGTTCTCCACGGTCCCACTGTGCATGCTGCTTGACGACCACGACCTGCGCGACGACTGGAACACCTCGCTGAGCTGGCGTCGGTGGGTGACCGCGCAGCCCTGGTGGCACGACCGGGTCGTCGGCGCCTACGCGTCGTACTGGGTCTACCAGCACCTCGGCAACCTCTCACCCGAGCAGCTCGACCAGGATTCGACGTACCGGGCGATGCTCTCGATCGAGGACGACGACGAGCGGACGGCGTACCTGGACAGCTTCGCGTGGGCGGCGGACGAGGACCCGGCCTCGACCCGGTGGAGTTTCGTCCGCGACTTCGGCGACGCGTCCCGCGGGGTCCGGCTGGTCGCCGTCGACTCACGCTGCTCGCGTCACCTCGAGCCCGACGATCGGGCGATGGTCGACGCGCACGAGTGGGAGTGGGTGCGGCACCACACGGTCGAGGCGTCCCGGCCGATCCACCACCTGCTGCTCGCATCGACGTTGCCGTTCCTGCTCGCGCCAGGGCTGCATCACCTGGAGGGCTGGGACGAGGCGGTCTCGTCCGGCGCCTGGGGACCGCGGGCCGCGCGGATCGGCGAGCGGATCCGGCAGGGCATGGACCTTGAGCACTGGGCGTCGTTCCGGAAGTCGTTCGACGACGTGACCGACCTGCTGGCCGCGATAGCCGGCAGCGAGGATCCGCCGGCGTCGATCCTGATGCTGTCCGGCGACGTGCACTGCAGCTACCTCGCCGAGGCCCAGCTGCTCGCCATCGACCACCCCGGTACGGCGATCCGCCAGCTCACCATGTCGCCGTTCCGGAACCCGGTGCCGAAGCACATCGCCTGGGCGAACCACCTGCTCGACAAGCGGTGGATGACCACGCTGCTGCACAAGCTCGCCCGGTCGGCCCGGGTTCGCGATGTGGCGGCGGAATGGCGGATCGCGCAGGGGCCGTGGTTCGACAACGGTGCGATGACGGTGTCACTGTCCGGTGAGGACTGGACCGTGGCTGTCGACCACGCCGTACTGCGCGATGAGCGCCAACTGCTCGACCGGACGTTGACCTACCGACGCTTAGACTCGCCTTCCAATCGTTTGATGTCCTGAAGCTGCCACGGCCGGTTCGCCCGCGGCTTGTCACGGAAGGCTTATGACATGCGATCTTCCACCCTCAGACGTACGGCGGCAGTCGTCGCCGCTACTGCTTTGTCTTTGGCTGCCGCGCTGCCGCTGGCGCAGGCCGACCCGGTCAAGCCGCCCCGGCTGTCCGCGGCCAAGATCACGTCCACCCTCAACGAGGAGGTGCACACCCCCGGCACGGCCTGGATGACCCGGCCGGACGGCAAGGTCGTCGTCTCCTACGACTCCACCGTCACCGGCGCGAAGCTGACCGCGCTGACCAGCGTCACCAAGAAGCTCGGCGAGAACGTCGTCGTCGAGAAACTGCCCGGCAAGCTGACCAAGTACGTCACCGGCGGCACTGGCATGTGGGGTGGCGAGGTGAAATGCTCGGCCGGCTTCAACGTCCAGCGGAAGGGCAAGTACTACCTGCTGACCGCCGGACACTGCGGCAACGAGGCGACGACCTGGTACCAGGACGCCGACCACGACCTCTACCTCGGCAAGCTGCACCACTCCAGCTACCCGTGGAACGACTACGCCTTGGTCATCTACCCGACCGTCATCCGTCCGCCGGGCGGCGCCGTGTACCTGTACAACGGCCGCTCGCAGGACATCACCACGGCGATGAACCCGGGCATCGGCCAGCTGGTGTACCGCTCCGGCATCACCACCGGCCTGCACAGTGGCCGGGTGACCGGCCTGAACGCCACGGTGAACTACGGCGACGGCCGGGTCGCGGGCCTGATCCGGACCAGCGTCTGCGCCGAGCCCGGTGACTCCGGCGGCCCGCTGTTCTACCGGCACTGGGCCTTCGGCCTGACCTCGGGCGGCTCCGGTGACTGCAGCTCCGGTGGCGTCACCTACTTCCAGCCGGTGGTGGAAGCCCTCAACGCGTACGGGGTCACCGTCTACTGAGTGCAGGATTTCCCTCACCGTCCGAACTCGCCTGAATACTCAGGGAGATAGCGGGTAGGAACAGTCACGGTTTAAGTCAAGGACGCACCCGCCCCGA
This sequence comes from Kribbella sp. NPDC050124, assembly GCF_044460355.1. NCBI lineage: Bacteria > Bacillati > Actinomycetota > Actinomycetes > Propionibacteriales > Kribbellaceae > Kribbella > Kribbella sp. NPDC050124. Next base: position 122,656 of record NZ_JBITJU010000014.1, on the reverse strand, counting down.
GCGCGTCCTCATCGTGAGGAGGCTGAAACCGTGAACATTTCCACCATCCGCCGTACCACTGCGATCCTGGCCGCGGCCGGGCTCGCTGCCGCCGGGTTGCTGGGAACGCAGGCATCTGCGGCCCCGGTCGACCCGGCGGCGCTGTCGGCATCCGCCATCACCGCGACCCTGTCCAGGGACGCAACCATCCCGGGCACCGCCTGGGAGACGGCTCCGGACGGCCGGATCATCGTCTCGTACGACGAAACGGTCACCGGTGGGAAGCTGACGGCGCTCACCAACGTCACGAAGCAGTTCGGCAACCGGGTCACGCTGGAGAAGATGTCCGGCAAGCTGTCGAAGTACATCCGCGGCGGTGACGCCATCTACGGTGGGCAGTACCGCTGCTCGCTCGGCTTCAACGTCCGCAGCGGCAGCACGTACTACTTCCTGACCGCCGGCCACTGCACCAACATCGCGTCCAACTGGTACGCGAACTCCGCCAAGACCACCCTGCTGGGCACCCGTTACGGGACGAGCTTCCCGGGTAACGACTACGGAATCGTCCGGTACAGCACGTCGTACACGAACCACCCCGGCTCGGTGAACCTGTACAACGGCTCGACCCAGGACATCACGTCGGCGGGGAACGCCTTCGTGGGCCAGGCGGTCAAGCGCAGTGGCAGCACGACCGGTCTGCGCAGCGGTTCGGTCACCGGCCTGAACGCGACGGTGAACTACGCCGAGGGAACCGTCACCGGCCTGATCCGCACCAACGTCTGCGCCGAGGGTGGTGACTCCGGCGGTTCGCTGTTCGCCGGCACCGTCGCCCTGGGCCTGACCTCCGGCGGCTCCGGCAACTGCTCGTCCGGCGGCACGACCTACTTCCAGCCCGTCACCGAGGTCCTCTCCCGCTACGGCGTCAGCGTCTACTGACACCAACGCAACGGCGCCCCGGACCCGCAACGGGTTCGGGGCGCCGCCTTGTCACAGCTAGGCCGGCGCGGTCACCGGGAAGCCGAGGTCCTCGGCGGCACCCGCCAACTCTTTGTCATAGGTGACGAACTCGGACAGGTCCGCGCGAAACGGCTCGGCGCTGGCCAGATGGATGGCGTCGAGCGATCCGAGCCGGGTTGTCCGGTACGCCATCGCGCGGCTCAACACAGTCGAGGTCAGGTCGACCAGGTAGATCCCACGAATGGCCTGCGCCGCGCAGAACGGTACTTGGTGGTGGTCCACACCCACCCGCAGCAGAGTACGAGTGATCTCGAGCCTGGCCAGCTCACTGGTGATCAACTCCACGTCCTCCGCCAGCGACTCTCGCCACTGGCGCAAGGCGGCCGACTCGAGTTCGGGTTTGATGAACTTCAACAGCGCACAGGCATCGAGGTAGATCACCTGCGCCGCTCCTTGTCCCGATCCTCGATCAGCACGTCCGACAGACTCTCCACATCCGGCGCAAGCTCGAGCATCAGATCCGGCATCCCCAGCTCCGCGGGTGGCGTGACCTCACCGGAGTCGATCAACCGCTGGAGAGTCCCCGGCCGCTCGTCCTCCGGCACGAGCCGAAGGACCGGCCGGCCGCGGTCGGTCACCACGATCGTCTCGCCGGCGCGCACGCGAGCAACCGCCTTGGACGGGTTCTGATTCAACTCGCGCAGCCCGATGGTCTCCATACTCATCAATGTACCTACTTCATGTAGTTACATCAACCGCGGCGGCGGGAGATTTCGTAGAGGGCTACGCCGGTGGCGATGCCGGCGTTGAGGGACTCGGTGGCGCTGGTCATCGGGATCGAGACGATGAGGTCGCAGTTCTCGCGGACCAGGCGGGCCAGGCCCTTGCCTTCGGAGCCGACGACCAGGACGAGCGGCTCGGTGGCCGCCTCGAGCTCGGGAAGCTCGACAGCGCCGCCCATGTCGAGGCCGACGACCAGCAGACCGGCGTCCTTGTAGGCCTTGAGCGCCCGGTTCAGGTTGGTCGCGCGGGCGACCGGGATCCGGGCCGCGGCACCGGCCGACGTCTTCCACGCCGACGCTGACATGGACGCCGTACGGCGCTCCGGCACGACGACGCCGTGAGCGCCGAAGGCGGCCGCGGACCGGGTGATCGCGCCCAGGTTGCGCGGGTCGGTCACCCCGTCGAGCGCGACCACGAGCGGCACCTCGTGCGCGTCGTACGCCCGGCTGAGCAGGTCGTCCGGATGCGCGTACTCGTACGGCGGGATCTGCACCGCGACACCCTGGTGGGCGCCACCGGCGGTGACCCGGTCGAGCTCGGTCCGCGGCACCTCGAGGACCGAGATGCCGTGCTCGACCGCGACCTGCAGGGCCTCCCGCAGCCGGGCGTCCCGTTCGGTGCCTTCGGCAACATGCAGCGCCGCGACCGGGACTCCGGCCCGCAACGCCTCGACCACCGGGTTGCGCCCGTACACCCACTCGACGGACGAGTCGGTGTCGCGCCGGGCCGGGCGACGGGTGCGCTCGCGTTCCTGAGCGCGCTCCTTCGCCTTCGCCCGCTTGTGCGCGGGGTGCTTGACCCGGTCGACCGCCTTCGGCGTCGGGCCCTTGCCCTCCAACCCACGGCGAACCCGGCCACCGGATCCGGCGGTCGGGTTCCCCTTCGGCTTCCTGCGGATTGCTCCCTTGCGCTGGCTACTGCCTGGCACGTCAGCTTCCTTCGTTGTTGGTTGTCGACCCGGAATCTGACAGAGCGATCGACCAGCGAGGCCCCTGTGGGGTGTCCTCGACGATCACACCGAGCGCCTTCAGCCGGTCGCGGATCTCGTCCGACGCGGCATAGTCCTTACGCTCCCGGGCGGCCTGCCGCTGCTCCAGCAGCGCCTTGACCAGCCCGTCCACCACCTCGCTGAGCTCTTCGGTGGCACCGGTCCGCGAGGCCCACGGCTCGGCCAGCGGGTCCAGTCCGAGCACGCCGAGCATCCCGCGCACCGCGGCCAGACTCTCCCGCAGCGCTGGCGAGTCCCCGTCCGCGACCAGCTTGTTCCCGTCCCGCACGGTGTTGTGCAGTACGGCGATCGCAGCCGGCGTCCCCAAGTCATCGTCCATCGCGGCGACGAAGTCCGAGGGCAGCTCGGCGCTCGGCTCGACCCCACCGGTCACCTCGGTGGCGCGGGTGACGAAGCCCTCGACCCGCTGGAAGCTCTTCGCGGCCTCGTCCAGCGCCTCGAAGGAGAACTCCACCACCGACCGGTAGTGCGACTGCACCAGGTACCAGCGCAGCTCGATCGGGCGGACCCGCTCGACCACGTTGCGCACCACGGCGCTGTTGCCCATCGACTTCGACATCTTCTCGCCGGCCGTGGTGACGAGCGCGTTGTGCATCCAGAACCGGGCGAACTTCTGCCCGACCGCGGTCGACTGGGCCAGCTCGTTCTCGTGGTGCGGGAACCGCAGGTCCAGCCCGCCGCCGTGGATGTCGAACTCCGCGCCGAGGTACTTGCCGGCCATCGCCGAGCACTCCAGGTGCCAGCCGGGCCGGCCGCGACCCCAGGGGGTCGGCCAGGACGCCGTCCGCGGGGTGCCCTCGGTGTGGCCCTTCCACAGCGCGAAGTCCCGCGGGTCCCGCTTGCCGCGCGGGTCCGCGTCCTCGGCGGCCTCCATGTCCTCGATCCTCTGGTTCGACAGCTCGCCGTACGACGGCCAGGAGCGCACGTCGAAGTAGACGTCGCCGGACCCGTCCGGGGCGATGTACGCGTGCCCGCGCTCGATCAGCTGGTCGATCATCTCCAGCATCTCCGGGATGTGCCCGGTGGCGCGCGGCTCGTACGTCGGCGGGCGGCAGCCGAGCACGTCGTACGCCCAGTGCAGCTCGCGCTCGAACTCGTAGGCGTGCGCCCACCACGGGACGCCCCGGTCGGCGGACTTCGCCAGGATCTTGTCCTCGATGTCGGTCACGTTCGCGATCACGGTGACGTCGTACCCGGAGCGCTCGAGCCAGCGCCGCAGGACGTCGAAGACGACCTCCTTGTAGATGTGCCCGACGTGCGGGGCACCCTGCACCGTCAACCCACAGTGGTAGATCCCGACCTTGCCCGGATGGACCGGCTCGAAATCCCTCACTGCTGCTGTCGCGGTGTCGTACAAGCGAAGTGTCACCGATCAAGGGTAGCGGGATCGCATCCGGTAAATACTCACATATCACCGAAGATCGAGGGTTGATTCTTACCGAAGCCGGGTAAAACCTCCGCCGAGCGCTCTGTTCCGCCCCTCATCGCTCTGTTGGAGGTTCACCGTGAAGTCCGCCCTTTTCACGGGTGCCGCCGTCACTCTTGGCCTGCTCCTGGCCTCGATCGGCTCCGCCCAAGCCAGCACGCCCGATCCAACCGCAGCACCCCAGCCCACCGCCCAGGCCCGCCAGCACGGCATCAGCGAGGCCGGCGAGGCCTACATGGGCTGGCTGCAGAACACGACCACCGCGACCGCGCCGGCCGTCATGGCCCCGGCCGCGACCGTCGAAGGCATCGACGTGTCCAGCCACCAAGGCAACGTCAACTGGACCACGCAGTGGAACAACGGCAAGCGGTTCGCCTACGTGAAGGCGACCGAAGGCACGTCGTACAAGAACCCGTACTTCGCCCAGCAGTACAACGGTTCCTACAACGTCGGCATGATCCGCGGCGCCTACCACTTCGCGCTGCCGAACAGCTCCAGCGGCGCGACCCAGGCCAACTACTTCGCCACCAACGGCGGCGGCTGGTCCGGGGACGGCAAGACGCTGCCGGGCGCGCTCGACATCGAGTACAACCCGTACGGCGCCACCTGCTACGGACTGAGTCAGTCCGCGATGGTCAGCTGGATCCGGGACTTCCTGAACACCTACAAGTCCCGCACCGGACGCGACGCCGTCATCTACAGCAACCTCGACTGGTGGACCCGCTGCACCGGTAACACCACCGCCTTCAACACGACCAACCCGCTCTGGGTGGCCCGGTACGCCTCGTCGCCGGGCACCCTGCCGGGCGGCTGGCCCTTCTACACCTTCTGGCAGTGGACCTCGACTCCGCTCGACCAGAACCGCTTCAACGGCGACATGACCCGCCTGGTGGCCCTCGCCAACGGCTGAGCCGGGGAGAGGAGGCCGGCCCTCCCGCCGTCGTGACGGGAGGGCCTGGCCGCCCTTGTTTTATTGGGTTGCGGACGTCTCATAGGCTCGTCGAGTGACCTATTCTTTGCCGATCGAGACCGACCGCCTGACGCTGCGCCAATACCTCGAGAACGACTACGAAGACCTCCTGAAACTGCAGTCCAACGACGCCGTGACGCGCTTCCTGCTGTACGACAACCAGACGCCGGAGCGGGTCCGCAACAAGTCCCTGCCCGGTCGGCTGGCCGCCTTTCCGCCGATGGACGCGGACAGGCAGGCGATCACGCTGGCCGCGATCCTGCGGGAGACCGGGCAGCACGTCGGTGAGGTGTCGCTGTTCGTCCACAACGCGGCGCAGCAGGGCGGCGAGATCGGATTCGTCTTCCACCCGGAGTTCCACGGGCACGGGTACGCCGCGGAGGCATCGGTTGAGGTGCTGCGGCTCGGCTTCGAGGAGTTCGGGATGCACCGGATCATCGGCCGGCTGGACGCGCGCAACACCGGATCGGCGAATCTGCTGAAGCGGCTGGGGATGCGCCACGAGGGGACCTTCGTGAAGAACGAGTTCCTGAAGGGCGAGTGGACCGACGAAGCCGTCTACGCGATGCTCGCGGAGGAGTGGAGCAAGCGCTAGTAAGTATTTGACCGGACAAGACCACACCCGCGGCACGCGTTCACCGCGACAGCGTGCAGCACCGGGTCTACGGTCGAATCATGACCGCCGCCCAGAGTCTCACCGCCCTGCTTGCAGGCGTGGTCGTGCTGACCTCCGGCACCTTGCCCGGCGAGGCCACGAAGGTGCCGCAACTGCGCGACATCGCCTACCACACGTGGACGTCGACCGATGACTTCCTCGCCGGTGCCCATTCCGGCACCACCGTCGCCGACGGCGCCCTCACCTTCGGGTCACCGGACGGCAGCACGTCGTACGTCGACCCGTTCGGTGACGGCACCGCCAAGAGCTACGACCGGACCAGCTGGACCTCGCCGGTCGTCACGCCCGGCTTCGGGTTGACCGAGCTGATCGCGTCCTGGAACGCGACCACCCCGCCCGGGACCTGGGTCGAAGTGGCGATGTCCGGCCGCACCGACCTCGGTACGTCCACCAAGTGGTACGTGCTCGGCCGGTGGTCGAGCGGCGACGACACCGCGGCCGGCGACATCCACCGGACATCGGTGCCGTCCCAGGGCGACACGAACGGATCGGTTGCCGTCGACACCTTTGTCGCGGCCAACGACCGGTCGCTGGATCGCTGGCAGCTGAAGGTGTCGCTGTACCGGTTGGCCGGTACGACGCAGTCCCCGATCGTCCGGTCCGTCGGGGCGGTGGCGTCCCGGCTGCCGGATGCGAAGAAGGTTGCCGTGAGCCCCCTTGGCGGTGCGGAGGGAGTCGTTCTCGACGTGCCGACGTACTCGCAGGAGACGCACATCGGGCACTACCCGCAGTGGGACGGCGGTGGCGAGGCCTGGTGCTCGGCGACGTCGACGGCCATGGTGCTCGACCACTTCGGCGCCGGGCCGACCGACGACGAGACGGCCTGGGTCGATCCGGGCGACGCCGATCCACAGGTCGACCACTCGGCCCGCTCGGTCTTCGACTACGCCTACGACGGCGCCGGGAACTGGCCGTTCAACACGGCGTACGCCGGGACCCGCGGGATCGACGGGTTCGTCACCCGGCTGCGGTCGCTGACCGAGGCGGAGCAGTTCATCAAGGCCGGGATCCCGCTGATCGCGTCACTGTCGTTCAAGAAGGGTGACCTGCCCGGAGCCGGCTACGGGACGAACGGGCACCTGATGGTGATCGTCGGGTTCGACGCCGCCGGCAACGTGGTGGTGAACGACCCGGCGTCGCACCTGATCCCGAGCAACGACGAGGTGCGGACGACGTACGACCGGGCCGCCTTCGAGAACGCCTGGGTGCCGCACTCCGGCGGGCTCGTGTACGTCATCCACCCAGAGGGGATGCCGCTACCACCGGCGGGGCCGCAGGCCAACTGGTGACAGACGACGGCGCCCGCGACACCGGGGCGGTGTGGCGGGCGCCGTTCTTGTACTGCTCAGCGGGCGAAGAGCGCGCCCGTGAGGTTCGTGGTGAGGTTGCGGAGCGAGTCCGGCAGGTACTGCAGGTGCCAGCCGCGCGGACCGCGGTACCAGGGGAAGCCCTCGTCCTCGTCGACGTCGTCGTCGGTCGCGACCAGCGCGTCGATCCAGCGCTCCGAGCCGCCGAGCACGACGGCGTACGGAAGAGCGCGCGAGCACAGCTCCGCGTGCTGGTCGGTCGGCAGCTCGCTGACGTCCATCTCGAGCAGCTCACCGCGGATCGCGGCGACCTGGCCGAGCACCCGGCCGGCGGCCGGAGCCTTGGCCGGCATGTAGCGGCCGACCACGATCAGGCCGACGCCGACGACGGTGACCGCGAGACCGAACAGGCCCCAGGTCGACAGCAGCGCGAGGACGACGGTCAGCGCGACACCCAGCACGGTCACGCCGATCCCGATCGTGGCCCACAGCGAGCGGGTCCGGTCCGGCCGCTCGGTGAACCAGCCGCGCTTGACGACACCGTCGTACAGGGCGTCCTGGACCTGGCCGAGGTTCGCCCGGACCTGGCGGCCGAGCTCGGAGACCAGCACCGAGTCGGAGTCGCCGAAGATCGCCCGGATCAGAACGTTCTCGTACCGCTGCAGCTCCTCCGACGGAGCGTTTGCGACCCGGCGCAGCTCCCAGTCCGGCCGCGCGTACTCGGAGTCGTGCTCCTGCTCGATGATCGTCAGGTGCCCGCGGACGGCCAGGTCGATGATGGTCGCGGTGACGTCGACCGGGTCGATCCGCTCGTCGATCAGGGTGCCGACCTCACCGGGCCGCAGGTTCGCCGGCGGGGTGAAGTCGATCCGGGTGTCGGCGCCGAGGCTGAACAGCGACGCCGGTACGACGCGCCGCGGGTCGACGCGGTCCTTGCCGCGGGCCCGGTAGAGCGCCAGTAGCAGGATCGCGCCGAGCAGCAGCAGGCCGAGCGCGGTCAGCAGCTGCGCGGTGTCGGTGGAGAAGGCGCGCTTGAGGCTCTTGCGGTACTCGACGATCGAGTTCGCGGCCACCTCGCCGGCGGGGAAGCCGACCGTCATCCGGACCGTGTTGCCCGGCGGCAGACCCTGCTGCTGGAACGTCGGCCCGGCCGTCTCGCCGATCTGCGCCAGCGTGCACGGAGTGTTGCTGTCGACCGCGCCGGCGAAGCAGGAGACGTGGGTGACCTCCGGCGTGCTGAAGACGATGTTCGCCTGCTGGACAGTCAGGTTGATCCCGGTCAGCGGGGCGAACCGCACCTCGGTGCCGTTCAGCGTCTCGGCGACCGCGCCCTTGACGGTGTAGCTGAAGTCCAGTTGGGTGTTGCCGCTGACGTCCGCGACCGCGATCGACGTGACGTTGCCGGTCGTGCTCAGCTCGGTCTGCTTGTCCTGGCCGCCGGCCGTGACCTTCAGGTCCGAGATCTGCTGCACATGGTCGACGTCGTCGGGCAACTGGTCGCGAGTCACCACGAAGCGGGTGAACGTCCCGGTCACGTTGCTGAGCTTCCAGGTCTCGGAGACCTTGAGCTGGCCGTCGCGTTCGACCCGGATCTGGCTGTCGAAATTGGTCACGACCGGGTCGGCGGCACCGTGGGAACCGGTCGCACCGGCCGGGACGCCGGTCAAGGCGGAGAGACCGAGGGCACACAGGGTTAGCCCGAGCAGACGTAGACGCATCGCCCAATCACACCGTATAGAGAGGGTCAGTTGACTCGGGCACCATATCGCGAGAACGAACCCGTGCCGCTTCGGGCGAGGTGATCCTCGGCTCGGCTAGCGTCTGGCGGGTGTCAGGCAACCAGTGGGGACCACCAACTGGCCCACCACCGGGCCCTGGGCAGTACGGACCGTCGCCGCAGCAGCAGGGGCAATACGGACCTCCGCCCGCTTACTACGGACCGCCGCAACAGCCCCAATACTACGGACCGCCGCAAGGTGGCCCGCAGTACGGATGGGGCCCGTTGCCCGGCGGTCAGCCGCCTGGCATGCCCCCGAAGAAGTCGGCCGGCGGCAAGATCGCGCTGGTCTTCGGGCTGCTCGCCGTACTGGGAGCGGCCGGGGTGTTCATCGCCATGAAGGCCACACAGGGTGGCGACGAGCCGTCGGTGGCGCAGCCGGTGGCGACGAGCGCTCCGACGTACTCGACACCTTCGGTGCCGGTGGCAACCACCTCGCGGCCGTCGATACCGCCGCCGACCCGGGCCACGACGACCCGGACGACTCCGCCCAAGCCGGTCGAGGTCGATCCACTCCAGGTCGTGGCCACGCACCGGCTCTACAAGACCGGTGTGATGCGGCCGGTGAACTGCAAGGAGTCGCGAGGCGGCCTCGCCACCGGGTCCAAGGCGCACGCGTACTACAAGGCGATCAAGGCCTGCCTGGACCGCGCTTGGCCGCGCCAGGTGGCGGCGTCGGGCCGAACCTTCCGGTCACCAGGCCTGGTCTCCTGGGTTGGCACGGCGAACTCGCCCTGCGGCAACTCCGACCGGAGCCTGTCGTTCTACTGCCCGTCGAACCACACGATCTACATGGACGTGGCGGACGACGTGAAGTACTGGAGGCAGAACCAGCCGTTCACCCGGGCCCTGGCCACTCACACGGTGGCTCACGAGTACGCGCACGCGGTCCAGCAGATGACGGGCATCCTGCCCGCGTTCTACCGGGTCCGCTACGACGCTCCGAGCCAGGCGGCGAAGCTGCTGGTGAACCGGCGGATGGAGCTCCAGGCATCCTGCCTGGGCAACGCGTTCCTGGGCGCCAACCGGAACAGCTACCCGATCAAGGGCGAGCTGTACCGGCAGTGGCTGTGGGTGGTGACGCAGAGCGGGGACGTGTCATACCTGCCGCGCGACCACGGCAGCAAAGCCAGCCACGGAGCCTGGAGCCGCGCCGCCTACGCCAGCCGCAACCTCGGGAAGTGCAACACGTTCACAGCCAGCCCGGCCAAGGTCAGCTAGCTCATCTGTTGAGCAGGGCAACGGTTGGTGGCCCGGGGCTCGGATAGCGTCTGCCCCGTGTCAGGCAACCAGTGGGGCCCGCCGCCCGGGCCGCAGCAGCAGCCTCCCTACGGTGCTCCCCACGGTGGGCAGCCGTGGCAGCAGGCTCCGCAGTACGGCGGTCCGCCGCCGGCCGCGCCGTACCAGGGCATGCCTCCGCAGCGTCCGCCGTACGGTCAGCCGCAGTTCGGCTGGGGTGCTCCGCCTGGTGGACCTGGTGGGCCGCCGCCTCGAAAGAAGGGTGGTGGCGGGGGCAAGGCTGCCCTCGTCGTGCTCGGTGTCGTGGTGCTCGGAGCGGTCGGCCTCTTCGGTGTCTCGAACGCGCTGAAGGGCGACGGTGACCCGTACACCAGCCCGACGTACGGCACGTCCAGCTACACCCCGACGTACGGTCCGTCGAACAGCCCGTCGGTGTCACCGACACAGACCAGCGCGCCGACCAGGACCACGACCCGGCCGACCGCGTCCAAGCCGACGGCGCCGCGGACGACGTCCACCCCGAAGCCGAACGGGCCGACCGACACCGACCTGGTGCTGCGCAACAAGCTGTACAAGGCCGGGGCGATGAAGGCGGTGAACTGCAAGGAGTCCAGGTCCCGCCCGTCGAACGTGTCGGGCGCGCGGGCCAACTACGCCAACCTGCTGAAGTGCCTGAACCGGTCCTGGCCGGCGCTGGTCGCCAAGTCCGGCGCCCGGTTCCGCCCACCGACTGTGCAGCCGTTCAGCGGGACCGTCAGCACGCCGTGCGGGATGGGCAACGACTCCGGTCCACCGTTCTACTGCGGCAGCAACGAGACCATCTACATGAACCTCAGCGAGGACATCGGCAACTACAACCGCTACCCGCAGGCGTACCAGAAGGTGTGGGCGCGGATGTGGATGCTGCACCAGTTCGCGCACGAGTACGGCCACCATGTGCAGAACCTCACCGGCATCCTCGCGGCCAACCACCGGATCCGGTACGAGGCCCCGACCCAGGCGCTGGAGCTCGAGGGCAGCCGGCGGCTGGAGCTGCAGGCGTCCTGCTTCGGCGACATATTCATCGGGTCGAACAAGCGCAGCTACCCGATCACCGGGGAGGCGCTGTTCCAGTGGAAGTGGCTGATCCTGCACTGGACCGACCACAACAACGACCACGGCGACGGGGTGAACCACCGCTACTGGGCGACCCGGGGGTTCAACAGCCGCAACCCGAGCGTCTGCAACACCTTCGCGGTGGGCTCCGCCAAGGTGCAGTAGGCCTCTGGTACGGCGGTGGGCTCAGGGCCGGCGCCGTACGTCTGGAACTGGTGTGGCACCTCACAACGTCATAGTGGTCTCGGTCACCAGGGACTGGCCTGCAGACGGCGACCTGCCGGGCTGGCTAGCCTGGTGCGCCCCGGATCACGCAAAGTATGTCCGGGGACCTGCATCTGTCCGGGGGGATCTAACGACCGGGCGCGGCGTCGGCACCCCGAACAGCGCCGGATGCACCACCGTGACGGCTACACCCAGCAAGGTCGTGAGGAGTATCGATGTCGGACAACTGGAATCCACCCCCGGAGCGCGAACCGGCTGACGGCGACCAGCCGGCCGGTCCGCCGGAGCAGCCTGACGGGGATGGCCAGTCGCGCAGGTGGTGGAGCGAGGACACGGACGCCAAGCGCGAGTTCCAGGACCCCAACGCGGGCCAGGACGAGCGCCCCGCGAACAACTGGTTCGGCGAAGGCAGAGGCCGCCCACCGGAACACGACGCGGCCGGCCCCACCTGGCAAACCCGCCCCGACCAGTCCCGCCCTGCCCAGCCCAGCCCCACGCAGCCCGGCCCCACCCAGTCCGGCCCTGCGCAGTCCGGCCCTGCGCAGTCCGGCCCTGCGCAGTCGCGGCCCGGCCCGACCGGCTCGCAGCCGGGGCCGAGCCAGCCTGGTCCGCAACCGGGTCCTACCCGGCCGGCTCCGCCGCCGGGTCCGAGCTGGTCCGGTCCTCCGCAGCCGGGCCCTGGCCAGGGCGGTCCACAGCCCGGTCCAAGCTGGTCGGGTCCCGGCCAGTCCGGCCCTACGCCCAACCGACCTGCCCCGGGGCAGCCCGGCTCGAACCGGCCCGGCCCACAAGCAGGCCCCGGTCAGTCCGGCCCCAGCCAACCCGGTCCCGGCCAGTCCGGCCCCAACCAGCCTGGTCCGAACCAGTCCGGTGGTGGGCTGGCGGGGTGGCAGGCCGGACCACCGCAGAGTGGCGGGACGACAGGCCCGCACTCGGAGGGCTCGTACCTGTGGGCCCCGTCGCCGGCCCCACAGCAGCAGCAACAGTCCCCGTGGAGCAACGCCCTGCCGCCGAACAGGCAGCAGAACGGCCCCCGCCACGCGGCCCCACGCCAGCAGCAGATTGGTCCGATGGGTCAGCCGGTCCAGCAGGCGCCGACCTGGCAGTACCCACCCATCCCGATCCCCCAGCCACCCGGCCCCGGCCGCCGGCGCAAGCAGAAGACCCGTGCCCGCGGTCTCCTGATCGGCCTCGTCGTACTCGCGGTCCTGGTCGTGGGGTCCGGCGTCACGCTCCTGGTCCGCAACCTCGGCGGCGACACCCCGCAGACGACCAACAGCCCGTCGCCGTCGCAGAGCCAGTCCGAGTCGCCGTCCGCGAGCCCGACCCCGACCGAGGCCCCCGCACCGGCCGAGGACGAGATCCTGACCGCGAACAAGCTGTACACGGTCGGCCCGATCGCGGCCTCGAAGTGCGCCGAGCCGACGTTCGCGCCGGTCAACATCACCACCGCCCGGGCCTACTACGCCCGCCTCCTCCCGTGCCTCGACCGCACCTGGTCGATGGCGCTGAAGTCGGTCGGCGTCGGCTTCCGCTCGCCGAAGGCCGTCGTGTACATCGGCAAGCTGTCGTCCCCGTGTGGTATGCAGCGCAGTGTCCGGTCGTCGTACTGCGCCGCCAACGCGACCATCTACATCCCCTTCACGATCGACAACCGGTACTACCGGTCCAACCCGGTCTACGCGCGGGCGATCATGCTGAACACGTTCGCGCACGAGTACGGGCACCACGTGCAGAACCTGTCCGGCATCCTGATGGCCTCGGTGACCCGGCAGCAGTCGCTGACGCCGAACCAGAAGCTGCTGGAGAGCCGTCGCCGTGAGCTGCAGGCCACCTGCCTCGGCGCCGCCTACCTGGGCGCCAACGCGGCGTTCATCCCGATGCGCAACCCGCTGCTGGCCAACTGGCGGTTCCTGATCGCGCACAGCGGTGACGACTACGCCCGGCCGCGGGTCCACGACCACGGCAACCGGGTCAGCAACTACCAGTGGTCGATCGCCGGGTACAACAGCAAGCAGCCCAACTCCTGCAACACCTTCACCGCCGACGAGGCCCGCGTGGCCTAGCCAGTCGACAGCGAAGCCCCGGATCCGACGCGCTGCGGATCCGGGGCTTCTTTGTGTCTGGCTCAGAACAGGCGGCGGGCCGTGGCGAGCGAGCCGCCGAACGAGGTGACGAAGTTGCTGAGCGACTCGCCGATGTCGGACAGGTGCCAGTTCTCCGGTCCGGAGTACCAGCCGATGCCGGCGTCCGGGTCGTCGTCGTCATCGGTTGCCGCGATCTCCAGTGCCCACTTCTCGGTCAGCCCGAGCACAGCGGCGTACGGCAGGCAGCGGGAGGCAAACTCGAGCCGGTGGCTGTGCGGCAGGTCAGCTGACGTCTCGTCGAGCAGGTACTGCTGCAGGCCGGCCACGCGTCCCAGCACGGCCGCACCACGTGCAGTGCGGGCCGGTGCGACCTGACCGACGAGCGCGAGCACCAGTCCGGCCAGCATCACCGCGAGGCCGACCAATGCGTACTTGCTGACGATGGCAAGCACGATCGTGAGTACGACGCCCGCACCGAGCAGCACCACGCCCGCAGTGGTCCAACGGTTCCGCACTGCGTCCGGCCGGGTGGTGAACCACCCTTGCGTGACGACGTCGGCGTACAGCTGCTCCCGCACCAGGTTGAGCCGCGGCCGCAGCGACGGGCCCAGCGTGGAGACGACCACGGAGTCGCCGTCCGCGAACACCGCGTCCAGCAGCGCCTTCTCGTACGGCAGCAGCTCAGGACCGCCCTGGTTGAGCCGGTGCAGCTCCCAGTCCAGCTTGCCGAACTGGCTCTGCCGCGGCAGCTCCACGATGGTCAGGTAGTTGCGTACGGCGAGGTCCAGCAGCGTCGCCGTGATGTCCACGACGTCGGCCGTCTCGTCGACCACAGTGCCGACCTGACCCGGGCGGATGCCGTCCGGCGCGGCGAACTGTGGTCCGTCCGAGCCGTCCAGCACGGGCCGCTCCGGCGCACCGCCACCGACCTTGTCCGCGTCCCGGCCGCGGAAGAACCACAGCGCCGCGGCACCGAGCAGTCCGAGGCCGAGCACGAGCGCGGCGAGGCCGAGCGTGCCGGAGTCGACGGTGAACGCCCGGCCGAGGCTCCAGCGGGTGCTGAACTCCGCGTTCGGCTGCACGGTCGCCTGGTCACTCAGCCCAGTCAGGAAGGTCAGCCGGCCGCCTGCTGGTACGCCGTTCTGGTCGATCTGCAGCGACGCCGACTCGGCCAGCTGGGACGACGTACACGGCATGCTCGAGCCGACCCGGCCGGCGATGCAGGTCACCCAGGTCGCGAACGGGACGTCGACGGTCACGGCGGCCGTCGGGATCGCCGTACCGAAGCCCTGCACGATCGGCCAGCTCACCTCGCGGCCTTCGGTGGACTCGGCCACCACGTTGTCCACGGTGTAGCTGTAAACGATCTTCGACTGGCCCGACACGTTCAGCGTGAGCCGCCGGCCGTCGTCGATGCCCTCGTCCTGGAACCCCTGGGCCGGTTGGCCGTTCACGGTCGCCGATACGTCGCGGACGTCGTACGTGCGGTCCCGCTCGGCGTCGGCCCGGACCCGGGTGGCCAGCGTGCGACTGAACGTCGTACTGCCCGCGGACAGGTCCACTGTCTCCTTGACCTGCAGGGCGCCGTCCTTGGTCAGCGTCGCCTGGGCGGAGTACGCCGTGATCCGGTCGTCGGTGGTCCGGGTCTGAGCGGCCTGGGCCGGCAACATGCCGAGGGCAACAAACGGGGCGGTCAGGGACATCAGCAGGGCAGCCGGCAGCAGGCGGCGCTTCAGTGACATGGGTCGAGAGTAGTCTCGTGCCGGTTCGTCCAGCGAACTCGTGTCAGGACAGTCCAGCGGCAGGAGGGCAACACCGGTGAGCAGCCCATACGGCTACGGGGGCCGGCCACAGGATCGGCCCGTGGGTCCACCGCCCGGCGTCCTCCCGCCCCCGCAGGCCGCGCCGTGGCCGGGGCAACCTGGCCAGTTCCAGGGCCGGCCCGGGCAGTTTCAACCAGGTCCGCCGCAGGGACAGCCGCCGTACCCGGGTCAGTGGGCGCAGCCGTACTACGGCGGTCCGGGGCAGTTCAACGGGTTCCAGCCGCCGAAGCGCCGCGGTGGCGCGACCCGGCTGATCCTGTTCGGCTTCGCGATGCTCGTCATCGTCGGCGGCGCGCTGGCCGCGATCAGCGTGATCCTGACCGGCGGCGACAGCGACACCACCGCGCAGCCCGAGGTGACCGGCCCGTCGATCGTGCCGACACCGACCAGCAACCCGCAGAAGGGCTCGGCCGAGGACTACCTGCTCAACGCCCAGATCTATCGCTCGGGCGCCCTCCCGGAACAGAACTGCAAGGCCGCCAGCCTCGGCAACGGCAACCTCGCCGCGCAGAAGGTGTACTACGAGAAGCTGTTCAGCTGCCTCAACGACGCCTGGCGGCCGATCTTCAAGGGACTCGGTGAGGACAAGGAGGACCCCGGGCTGGTCGTGTTCGACAAGCCGGTCGTCACCCCGTGCGGCAACTTCGCACCGCTGTCCGGGCGGGTGCTCGCGTTCTACTGCTACGGCAACTCGGTGATGTACACCGACGTACAGCAGATGAACAAGGCGTTCGGACCGCAACAGGATCTCGCCTACCTGATGACGATCGCGCACGAGTACGGCCACCACGTCCAGGGCGTCACCGGGTTGTTCTACGCGCGAGCGGCGTACCTGCAGGACCACCCCGACAAGAAGCTCGAGTACTCCCGCCGCAACGAGCTCCAGGCCTCGTGCTTCGCCGGCGTCTTCAGCAAGGCCGTCGCGTCCTCCTACCCGCTGAGCGACCGGATGTCCGAGTTCCGCGAGCAGTCCAGCAACAGCTTCGGCGAATCCCCCAGCACCCCCGCGGACGAACGCACCCACGGCCTGGCCACCAGCCAGGGCTTCTGGATCCAAAACGGCTTCAACATCACCGAAACCAAAGCCTGCAACACCTACGCCGCCCGCTCCGACCTGGTCCAGTAGACGCTGAGCCGGCGCTCAGTTGTGGGTTTCGGTCGTTGGGAGTGTTGTGGATGGACAGAAATCCACGAGTCGGCGATGGTGCCTGGCGGTCAACTGGGGGGCGTATTATCCGGGCGTGATGTTGCGGCGTGGGGATTGGGCGGCGGCCGCGCGGACGCTGGTGGATGTGTTGCAGGAGACGGCTGCCAAGTTTGCGGACGAGCCGGCGCTGGACGACGGCAGCGTGAGTCTGAGTTACCGGGAGCTGCTGGAGCAGACGGGGAAGTTCGCGGCGCGGTTGACCGAGGGTGGGATCGGGCCGGGCGACCGGGTCGGGGTGCGGATCTCGTCGGGGCACAACGATCTGTACGTCGCGATCCTGGGCACGTTGCAGGCCGGGGCGGCGTACGTGCCGGTGGATGCCGACGATCCGGACGAGCGGGCGGAGCTGGTGTTCGGCGAGGCTTCTGTGGCTGCCGTCGTCACCGACGACCTGGAGCTCACCTTCACGCGTCCGCAGCCGGGGCCGTTGCCGGACAACGACAACGCCGACGGGTACTACGACTACCCGTACTCGGCCCGGATGGACTCCCCGCAGACCACACCACCCCGAGCCGACGGTCCCGAGCCGAGTGACGACGCCTGGATCATCTTCACCTCAGGCTCGACCGGCGTGCCGAAGGGTGTCGCCGTCACACATCGATCCGCCGCGGCTTTCGTGGACGCGGAAGCGCGGATGTTCCTGCAGAAGGAGCCGATCGGGCCGGACGACCGGGTCCTCGCCGGCCTCTCGGTCGCGTTCGACGCGTCCTGTGAGGAGATGTGGCTGGCCTGGCGGTACGGCGCCTGTCTCGTACCGGCGCCGCGGTCGCTCGTGCGCAGCGGGATGGACCTCGGCCCGTGGCTGGTCGCGCAGGGCATCACCGTCGTGTCGACCGTTCCGACTCTCGCCGCGCTGTGGCCGCCGGACGCGCTGGACCAGGTGCGGCTGCTGATCTTCGGCGGCGAAGCGTGTCCGCCCGAGCTGGCCGAGCGACTGGCGACGGACGGCCGGGAGGTCTGGAACACGTACGGTCCCACCGAGGCGACCGTGGTGGCCTGCGGTGCTCGGCTGACCGGGGAGGGACCGGTCCGGATCGGCCTCCCGCTCGACGGCTGGGACCTCGCCGTAGTCGATGCCGAAGGCAACGAGGTTGCCGAGGGAGAGATCGGTGAGCTGATCATCGGCGGGGTCGGGCTGGCCCGCTACCTCGACCCGGCGAAGGACGCGGAGAAGTTCGCCCCGATGCCGACGCTGGGCTGGGAACGGGCGTACCGCAGCGGCGACCTGGTCCGCTACGAGCCCGAGGGACTGGTCTTCCAGGGCCGCGCGGACGAGCAGATCAAGCTCGGCGGTCGCCGGATCGAGCTCGGTGAGGTCGACGCTGCCCTCCAGGCATTGCCCAGCGTGTCCGGTGCGGCCGCCGCGGTCCGTGCGAGCGCCGCGGGTAACCAGTTGCTCGTCGGGTACGTCGTACCCGAAGACCCCACGCAGTTCGACCAGCAAGCGGCGACCGAGCAGCTCCGCAAGGCGCTGCCCGCCGCGCTCGTTCCACTGATCGCCATCGTCGACACCCTGCCGACCAGGACGTCCGGCAAGGTCGACCGCAACGCACTCCCCTGGCCGCTGGAGAACCTGGACACCGACGGTCCGGCTGCCGACCTCGACGGTACGGCGGGATGGCTGGCGGAGCGCTGGACGAAAGTGCTCGGCGCGAAGGTCACCGGCGCGGACAACGACTTCTTCCTGCACGGCGGCGGCAGCCTGGCCGCCGCACAACTCGTGTCCGCGCTGCGCGAGAGCTACCCAGATGTCACGGTCGCGGACATCTACGAGTACCCGAGACTCGGGGCGCTCGCGGACCGGCTCGACGAGGCGACCACGACGACCGCCGAGCCCGTCGAGATCCGCGAGATCCGGCCGACGCCCAGGGCGACGCAGCTGCTGCAGACCGCACTGACGCTCATCCTGCAGACCGTCGTCGGCGTCCGCTGGCTCGTCTACCTGTTCACTCTGAACAACCTGCTCGCCGAGTTCGCCGGCCCGCTGCCCTGGCTGCGGACCGTGTCCTGGTGGTGGATCCTGGCCGGCTGGCTGATCCTGATCACGCCGGCCGGGCGGATGGGGATCGCCGTCGTCGGCGCCCGGATCCTGCTCCGCAACCTGAAACCGGGCGTGTACCCGCGAGGCGGCAGCGTCCACGTCCGGCTGTGGGCGGCCGAGAACCTCGCGGACGCCGCCGGCGCGGCCAACCTCGCCGGCGCGCCCTGGATCGCTTACTACGCAAGAGCTCTCGGCGCGAAGATCGGCCGCGGGGTCGATCTGCACACGCTCCCACCGGTGACCGGGATGCTGACCATGGGCCGCGGAGCGTCGGTCGAGCCCGAGGTCGACCTGGCCGGCTACTGGATCGACGGCGACCAGTTGCACGTCGGTCCGGTGACCGTCGGCGCCGAGGCGGTCGTCGGCTCGCGCACCACGCTGCTGCCCGGCACGGAGATCGGCCGGAAGGCCGAGATCGCCGCCGGCTCGGCCGTGTCCGGCAAGGTGCCCGCGAGCGAGCGCTGGTCCGGTTCCCCGGCGACCCGCGTCGGCCGCGCCCGCCACCCCTGGCCGGACCACCGCCCGGCCAGAGCACCATGGTGGGTTCTCGCGTACGGCGCTCAGTCCGCCCTCATGTCACTGATCCCGGTGGCCGCAGCCGCGGCGGCCCTCGTCGTACTGGGCAATGCGCTGGAAGGCACGACCACACTGCAGGCTGCAGCTCTCGAAGCACTCAAAGCCGTACCGCTGATGACGCTGGTCGGCTTCGCGACCCTGGCCCTGCTGACTCTGGTCGGCGTACGGCTGCTCGGTATCGGCATCAGGCCCGGCCATTACCCGGTGCGGAGCCGGATCGGATGGCAGGTGTGGGCGACCGAGCGCCTGCTGGACTCGGCCCGCACGTTGCTCTTCCCGCTGTACGCGAGCCTGCTGACGCCGTGGTGGCTGCGAGCGCTCGGGGCGAAGGTCGGCCGCGACGTCGAGGCGTCGACGGTGCTGTTGCTGCCGAAGATGACCACGGTCGGTGAGGGCGCGTTCCTGGCCGACGACACGATGATCGCGTCGTACGAGCTGGGTGGCGGCTGGCTGCACGTGGCCGGCGCGAAGGTCGGCAAACGCGCGTTCCTCGGCAACTCCGGCATGACGGCACCGGGCCGCAGCGTGCCGAAGAACGGCCTGGTCGCGGTCCTGAGCGCGGCTCCGAAGAAGTCCAAGGCAGGTACGTCGTGGCTCGGAGCACCGCCGGTGAAGCTACGCCGCCAGGCGATCGAGGGCGACCAGAGCCGGACGTTCAACCCGCCGTTCAAGCTGAAGGTCGCGCGGGCCCTGGTCGAGCTGTGCCGGTTCGTGCCGATGATGTGCACGGTGGTGATCGCGCTCGGTGTGCTGTTCGCGTTGCAGGCACTCGACATGTGGCTCGGGCCATGGCTGACGGTGCTGCTGTCCGGTGCGGTGATCCTGGTCGCCGGCGCGGTCGCGGGCGGGATGGCGACGGTCGCCAAGTGGGCCATCGTAGGCCGGACGAAAGCAGTCGAGTACCCCCTGTGGAGCTCGTTCGTCTGGCGCAACGAGGTGGTGGACAGCTTCGTCGAGCTGGTCGCCGCGCCCTGGTTCGCCAACGCCGCCGCCGGTACGCCGATCCTCGCCGTCTGGCTGCGGTCCCTCGGGGCCAAGATCGGCAAGGGCGTCTGGTGCGAGACGTACTGGTTGCCGGAGGCCGATCTGGTCACCCTCGGCGACGGCGCCACGGTGAATCGCGGTTGCGTGCTGCAGACGCACCTGTTTCATGATCGAGTTCTCTCCATGAGCACAGTCACCTTCGGGCCGGGAGCGACCCTCGGGCCCCATGGCATCGTCCTGCCGGCCGCGAGTGTGGGAGCAGCAGCTACCATCGGGCCGGTGTCTCTCGTGATGCGTGGTGAAGGTGTGCCTGCCGGGACGCGCTGGGCCGGAAACCCGATCGCACCCTGGCAGGGCTGATGGTTGCCCCCATTCAATAGGCAGCAGAGAGTCGGGCAGCCGGGTGCGTCGAGCGCAGGCGACCCGTATGTGCCCTCGCACGGCAACGGCGGCTACCACGTCGAGTCGTACGAGCTCGACCTCGACTACCGGGTGAACAGCAACCGGCTGACCGGCAGGGCGACGATCACCGCGGTGGCCAACCAGGCGCTGTCCCGGATCAGCTTCGACCTGGCCGGCCTGCGGGTGTCGAAGGTGTCCGTGAACGGCCGCCGCCCGCAGCGCTACACCCACCGGGCCGGCAAGCTGCACATCTCGGCGAACATCATGGACGGCGCCGAGTTCGTCGTCGAGGTCCAGTACGGCGGCAACCCCAAGCCGGAGGACAGTCCGTGGGGTGAGCTGGGCTGGGAGGAGCTCACCGAGGGTGTGATCGTCGCCAGTCAGCCGAGTGGCGCGGCGACCTGGTTCCCGTGCAACGACCACCCCGGCGACAAGGCGCACTACCGGATCACGGTCACCACCGACTCGCCGTACCACGTCATCGCGAACGGGCGGCTGGTGTCCCGCCGGGTGAAGGCCAGCCGGACCACCTGGGTCTACGACCAGGCCGCGCCGATGGCGACGTACCTGGCGACCGTGCAGATCGGCCGGTACGACGCGATCGAGCTGGCCGAGTCACCGGTGACGACCCGGGCCGTGCTGCCGACCTCCCTGCTACGCAACGCGCGCGTGGACCTCGGCCGGCAGCAGGACATGATGAAGTTGTTCTGCCGGCTGTTCGGGCCGTACCCGTTCGGCGCCTACACGGTCGTGGTGACGGACGACCCGTTGGAGATTCCGCTGGAGGCGCAGGGCATCTCGGTTTTCGGCAGCAACCACCTCGACGGCCGCCGCGGATCCGAGCGGCTGGTCGCGCACGAGCTCGCACACCAGTGGTTCGGCAACAGCCTGACGCCGGCGAGCTGGCAGCACATTTGGCTGAACGAAGGATTCGCCTGCTACGCCGAGTGGCTGTGGTCCGAGGCATCCGGTGGCCTGACCGCGACGCAGCAGGTCTCGAAGGCGCACACGCGGTTGAAGAGCCTGCCGCAGGACCTGCTGCTCTCGGATCCCGGACCGGAGCTGATGTTCGACGACCGGCTCTACAAACGCGGCGCGATCACCTTGCACGTCTTGCGCCAGCACCTCGGCGACGATGCGTTCTTCGAGCTGCTCAGGGCCTGGACCAGGGCCCATCGGCACGGCTCGGTGACCACGGACGACTTCATCACGCTGGCCGTGTCCTACAGCTCGGACGAGGACTCCGTGCGCGAGCTGTTCGCCCAGTGGCTGGATGCAACGGACCTGCCCGCCCTCAAGAGCGGGCGACCTCGGCTGCGGCCTTGACGAAGCGCTCGGTGAGCGGGGTGCGAGTCGCCCAGGCCGCACCGATCCACCACGTCGCGGCCCGGCCGCTCAGTGGCACGAGGCGGAGCTCCGGCGGCGCGATGCGCTCGGCAGACAGCGGTACGACGGCCGGCCCGGCGCCAGCCGCAACCAGCGCCAGCACGGTCTGCAGGTCGGCCGCATCCTGAAGGACACCGGGATGACACCCGAGCTCGCCGTACAGGCCCTGGATCTGCGCGGTCAGGCCCGGACCTCGCGCCGGGATGAGCCGAACGAGCGGCCGACCGTCGAGCCAAGCGCCGACATCACGCGGTACGTCGACACCGTCAGCGACCGCGAGAGCCAGCCGGTCGCGTCGTAACCGCAGGTGTTCAAGGCCGGCCGGGATCGGCAGCCGGACGAACCCGATCTGCAGACTGCCCGCGAGCAGCCGTTCGCACTGGACCGCCGACGACATGTCGTCCAGTGACACTGCGACACCAGGCCAGCGGCTACGGAACAGCGCGACAGCCCGCGGCGCGAGGTCGATCCCGGACAGCCCGAACCCGATCGCCAACGACCCCTCGCTACCCGCGGCGACCAGCGCAGCCCGGCGGTCGAACGCCTCGGCACGGTCGAGCAACTCCAGAGCGTCAGGAAGCAACAGCTCCCCGGCCGGGGTCAGCCGGGCACCGTGGCGGCCGCGGCTGAACAGCACCGAGCCGACCCGCCGCTCGAGCACCTGGATCTGCTTGGTGAGAGCGGGCTGGCTGGTCGACAGCTCCTCGGCCGCGGCCCCGAAGTTGCGCAGCCGGGCGACCGTGACGAACGCCCGGAGCAGTCGGAGATCCATAACTCCACGATATGGAATCTGACCAAACAACTATTGGACGTCATGGAACGGTCGGCGTTTCGATAGGGGTATGAACCTCTTTCGCAGCGCCGTCGTCCAGTTCGAGGCGGTGCCGGACCAGCCGGCCGCCAACCTCGCCACCGTCGAGCGGCTGGCCCGCCAGGCAGTCGCCGACGGAGCCCGCCTGATCGTGTTCCCGGAGATGTGCCTGCTCGGCTACTGGCACCTCCGCCGGCACACCGCCGAGCGACTGCGCGAGCTGGCGTCCCGCGCGGACGGGCCGCTCGTCGACCGGGTCCGCGCCCTGGCCAAGGAGCTGGACGCCGGCATCGGCGTCGGGTTCCTGGAGGATGCCGACGGCAAGCTCTTCAACTCGTACGCCGTCTGCCTGCCGACCGGGGACGTCCACGTGCACCGCAAGCTGCATGCGTTCGAGCACGAGGCGATCGCCAGCGGATCGTCGTACACGGTCTTCGACACGCCCTGGGGGTTCCGGGCCGGGGTGCTGATCTGCTGGGACAACAACCTGGTCGAGAACGTCCGGATCACCGCGTTGCTCGGAGCAACCGTCCTGCTGGCGCCGCACCAGACCGGCGGTACCAACTCCCGCAGTCCGCACGGGATGAAGCCGATTCCGCTGGAGGTCTGGGAACGCGGGGACCGGGCCGAGATCGAGGCCGCCTTCAACGGGCCGAACGGCCGCGGCTGGCTGATGCGCTGGCTGCCGGCGCGAGCCCACGACAACGGCCTGTTCGTGCTGTTCAGCAACGGCGTCGGCCGGGACGACGACGAGCTCCGCACCGGCAACGCCATGATCCTGGACCCGTACGGCCGGATCGTGGCCGAGACCCCGGTGCCGGCCGAGTCCGTGGTGATCGCGGATCTCGACCTAGATTTGGTGCCGCTGGCAACGGGTCGCCGCTGGCTCCGCGGCCGGCGCCCTGAGCTGTACGGCGTACTGACGCAACCGACCGGGGACGAGCTGGACCCACGGGCAGCCCGGTTCTCACCCGACCCGGTAAAGCTGCGAACGCCGACCGATCAGTAGACGAGAGCGGTGGCGATGGCCGCGATGCCCTCGCCCCGGCCGGTCAGGCCGAGCCCGTCGGTCGTCGTCGCGCTGACCGAGACCTCCGTGTCGCACGCGGCACTCAACGCCTTCTCGGCCTCCTCGCGGCGGCCGGCGAACCGCGGCCGGTTGCAGATGACCTGCACCGACACGTTCCCGATCTCGAACCCCGCGGCGCGCACCCGACGGGCAGCCTCGGCCAGCAAGGCGGCCCCGGAAGCACCGGCCCACTCGGGTTGCGACGTACCGAAGTTGGAGCCCAGGTCGCCGAGCCGGGCCGCGCTGAGCAGCGCGTCGCAGACGGCGTGGGCCGCGACGTCGCCGTCCGAGTGGCCCGACGGTCCGGACGTCTCCTCCGGCCACAGCAACCCGGCCAGCCACATCGGCCGGCCCTCCTCCAGCGGGTGGACGTCGACGCCGGTCCCGACCCTGGGAACCTTCACGTCAGCCTCCTGTCCGCCAGCAGCGCCTCGGCCAGCAGCAGGTCCCGTGGTCGCGTCACCTTGAACGCGTCCTCGGAGCCCTCGACCGTCAGCACGGTCACACCGAGCCGCTCACACAGCATCGCGTCATCCGTCGCCCCGGCGCCACCGGCCGCATGCGCACGACGCAGTACGGCGGGGTCGAACCCCTGAGGAGTCTGTACGGCGACCAGCGTCGACCGGTCCGGAGTATCCACGACCTCGCCGGCCCCGGAGACCTGCTTGATCGTGTCGGTCACCGGCACCGCCGGTACGACGGCTGCGGCCCCGCCACGCACCGCCTCGACGACCCGCTCGACGACCGCCGCCGGAACGAAGGCCCGGGCCGCGTCGTGGACCAGGATGCAGTCGATCCCGTCGACCGGGACCAGGTCCAGGGCCGCCCGGACCGAGTCGGCCCGCTCGGCGCCGCCCGGGACCACGAGCAGCCGGGCGTCACCGGCGTACGGCTCGAGCTCCTTGCGGACCGCGTCCTCGGTGCCCGGTGGAACGGCGACCACAAAACACGTGAGGTCGGCGGCGGTCGCTGCCCGCAGTCCACGAACGGCGTGGACCAGCAGCGATTCGCCACCGACCTCTCGCAATGCTTTCGGGGTCTCACCACCGAGCCGGAGCCCGAGACCGGCCGCCGGGATGATGGCCGCGGTGCTCATCGGGAGCAGTCCGCGCAGGACGGCAGGTACACGTGTTCCGTCTCGGTCTGATCGGGTGGATCAGGAAGCGAGAACCTCGTCGAGGATGGCTTCCGCCTTGTCCTCGTTGGTGTGCTCGGCCAGGGCCAGCTCGGAGACGAGGATCTGGCGAGCCTTCGCCAGCATCCGCTTCTCACCGGCGGAGAGACCGCGGTCACGTTCACGGCGCCACAGGTCGCGGACGACCTCTGCCACCTTCATCACGTCGCCCGAGTGCAACTTCTCGAGGTTCGCCTTGTACCGTCGCGACCAGTTGGTCGGCTCCTCCGTGTGCGGTGCGCGCAGCACGTCGAAGACGCGCTCCAGGCCAGCCTGATCCACGACGTCACGCACGCCGACAAGATCGAGGTTGCACGCGGGGACCCGGACGACCAGGTCGTTCTGAGCGACGATCCTCAAGACCAGATAGGTCTTGTCCTCACCTTTGATCTGACGGGTCTCGATGTCCTCGATGACGGCCGCACCGTGATTGGGGTAAACAACCGTCTCGCCGACTGTGAAAGTCATATGTCACGTGCCCCTTTCCAAGCTCTATCCTACCACGTGGCAAATGGTCCGGCCGGGACGTTTGCGCTGGTCAGAGGCCACTTCCCGCCTTGACAAACGCTCTCAGCCGTGCCTCGTGCGCGCGTGAAAGGTTGCCCGGGACACCGTTGCCACCGACCGTGACAGCCATCCCGCCGTCGGGTCCGGACGACGCGAGAGCTACGCTTTGACGCGCCGGAGGCTGCTGCCTCAGGGCGTCGAACAGCTTTGCAGGAGAGGGATCCCAGTGCCGATCACGTTGTCCTCGCGGTCCGTCCGGCGCGCCGCGCTGGCGGGCGCCGCCGCCACCCTGAGTATCGCGCTGACGGCCTGCGGCGCGAGCTTCAACGCCCAGACGCTGCAGCCGTACCAGGCCGCCGAGGGCACCAACGCCGACTCCGGCTCGATCGCGGTCCGCAACGCCCTGGTGATCGCCTCCGAGGACGGCAAGGGCGAGTTGCACGCAGTCATCGTCAACAACGGCTCCACCGACGACAGCCTGGTCGGGATCGCCCAGGCGCCGGCCGGGACCCAGGACGGCCAGGCCGGTGGCGACCAGCCCGCCGAGGTCACGTTCGGCAACGTCAAGCCCCTGGACCTGAAGGCCGGGACCTCGACGCTGCTGCCGCCGGCCGAGGGCGAGGAGGCCGAGCCGACCGCGACCCCGACCCCGGGAAGCACCGAGACCCCCGCGCCCACCGACGGTGCGATCACCGTCACCGGCGCGAAGCCCGGCCAGATGGTCAACATGACGATCACCTTCGGCAAGGCCGCGCCGATCACCGCCTACGTCCCGGTGCTGACCGAGGACCACTACTCGCCGACGCCGCGCGCCGACGAGGGCTCCGGCCACGGCTGAGCCGCCGTACCCGGACAGGAAAGAGCCCGGTACGACGGATCGGTCGCCGTACCGGGCTTGGTCGCGGGTCAGCCCGCGGCTTGAGCGGCCTTGGACAGGCTCGGCAGGATCTTGTCCAGCACCCACGGGACGCTCAGCACGCTGACCGCGCTCATCCCGGAGATGACCTGCTGGTCTTCCATCACGTAGGCACTGCCGCCCTTGACCGCGGCCAGCGACGAGTAGACCGGGTCGGCCTGGAACTTCTGGGCGCCCAGCCCGTCGACGTACGCGACCACCACGTCGGCGTCGACGTCGGTCACCTTCTCCTTGCTGATGGTGAGCGCGAACTCCTTCTTGGTGTTGCCGGCCTGCAGCTTCTCCACGCCGGGCGCGTTCACGAAGCCCATCTCGTTCAGGATCTGCACCCGCGGATCGGTCGGCATGTAGACGTAGTTGTCCGCGCCGAACGAGCCGACCGTGAGGGTCTTGCCCTTGAACTCGGGGTGCTCGCTCGCGACCTGCTTGATCCGGTCGTCGATGCCGGCGATCAGCTTCTCGGCCTCGGCCTTCTTGCCCAGCGCCTCACCGACCAGCAGGGTCTGGTCCTGCCAGGTGGTCTGCCACGGCGCGCCCGGGTAGGCGACGGTCGGCGCGATGTCCGACAGCGTCTTGTACGTCGCCGCGTCGAAGCCCTCGTACGGCGCCAGGATCACGTCCGGCTTCAGCGCCGCGATCTTCTCGAACGGGAACTTGTCGCTGGTGTCCAGCAACTCCGTCTTCGACGCGTCGAACTTGTCGGCGTCCCACGCGGTCACCCCCGCCGGGGTCGGGCCGTAGGTCACCTTCGGCATCCCGACCGGTGTCTCGCCTAGCGCGTAGACCACGTCCTGGGCGTTCCAGCCGAGCGTGACGATCCGCTCCGGCTTCTTGGTGATGGTGGTCTCGCCGAAGGTGTTCTTCAGCGTGACCGGGAACCCGGCGGCCGCCGTACCGGCCGAGCTGTCGGCCTGCTTGTCGGCGTCGCTCCCACAGGCGGTCAGCGAGGTGGTCGCGACCAGTGCGGTCGCGAGCGCGGTGACGGCCCGGGTACGGGACCAGGACATGGGACTCTCCTTAGTGATGACGTGCCTCAACTAAGGAGAGCCTAAGCTAACCCCACGAGCCGTCGCGACCTGTGGGGATGTGACTCAGAGCATGTCTGGCAGCTCCGCGCCGTCGCGAGCAGGTGCTCGGTGCGGTGCATCGGCGTGCTGGAGCGAAGGTCTCGATGCGGAGCATCGTGGCCTTCGGGCCAGTGCGGCGAGGTGCCGTGCCGAGTGCCGCGCAGTAGGCGGGGAGCTGTCAGACATGCTCAAGACTCGAACTTGTAGCCCAGGCCACGCACGGTGACCAGGTGCTGCGGGTTCGACGGGTCCTTCTCCAGCTTGGAGCGCAGCCGCTTCACGTGCACGTCCAGGGTCTTGGTGTCGCCCACGTAGTCGGCGCCCCAGATCCGGTCGATCAGCTGCCCGCGGGTCAGCACCCGGCCGGTGTTGCGCAGCAGCATCTCGAGCAGCTCGAACTCCTTCAGCGGAAGCCGGATCTCGGTCCCGGACACCGTCACCACGTGCCGCTCCACGTCCATCCGGACCGGTCCGGCCTCCAGCGTGTCCGGCAACAGCTCGACGTCCTGGCCACGCCGCAGTACGGCGCGGACCCGGGCCAGCAGCTCACGCGGGCTGTACGGCTTGGTGACGTAGTCGTCGGCTCCCAGCTCGAGACCGACCACCTTGTCCACCTCGGTGTCCTTGGCGCTCACGATGATCACCGGGACGTTGCCCCGGCTGCGCAGCGCCCGGCAGACCTCTGTGCCGGACAGACCCGGCAGCATCAGGTCGAGCAGGACGATGTCCGCACCGGCCCGGTCGTACTCCTCCAGCGCGTCCGGCCCGGTCTCCGCGACGGCGACCTCGAACCCTTCCTTGCGCAGCACGTACGACAACGCGTCGCTGTAGCTCTCTTCGTCTTCGACGACCAGCACTCGGGTCACGAAGCTGTCTCCTTTGCGATCTGACCTGACGGTGTCAGGGGGAGGGCCGGCTCCTCCTGGCTGGGGGAACCGGTCTGGCCCGGCGCGGGTTCGAGCCGCAACGGGAGTCTCACGGTGAAGGTGGAGCCCTGGCCCTCGACGCTCCAGACCCGCACATCGCCTCCGTGGATGGAGGCGATGTGCTTGACGATCGAGAGGCCGAGGCCGGTCCCACCGGTCTCACGGCTGCGGGCCCGGTCGACCCGGTAGAACCGTTCGAAGATGCGTTCCAGGTCGCTGCTCGGGATGCCGACACCCTGGTCGCTGACGGTCACCTCGACCAGGTCGCCGATCGGGTGCGCGGCGACCGCGACGCGGGTGCCGTCGGGGCTGTAGTTGACCGCGTTCTCGACCAGGTTGCCGATCGCCATCGCCAGCTGGTCCTCGCTGCCCATCACCTCGAGCTCTGGCTCGGTCTTGACGATGATCTTGATGTCGCGGTCCTCGGCGTCGATCTGGCAGCGGTCCACCGCGCTCTCGATCACCGCGTTGATGTCGACCGGTCCGGGGTTCTCCAGCGGGTCGTCACCCTGCAGCCGGGACAGCTCGATGATCTCCTTCACCAGCCGGCTCAGCCGGGACGCCTCCACCCGCATCCGGTCGGAGAAGCGCTGCACCGCCTCCGGGTCGTCGGAAGCCTCCGAGACCGCGTCGGCGAGCAGGATCAGCGCGCCGACCGGGGTCTTCAGCTCGTGGCTGACGTTGACGGTGAAGTCCCGCCGGATCGCGTCCAACCGGCGCTCCCGGGTCCGGTCCTCGACCAGGACCAGCACCAACTGGCTGCCGAGCGGAGCTACCCGGGCGCTCACGTACTGCGTGGCACCGAGCCGACCGCGCACGATCTCCAGGTCCTGCTGGCGGATCTCGCCGTCTCGCCGTACCGCCCGGACCATGGTCAGCAGGTCGTCGACCACCAGCCGCTCGCCCCGGACGATCCCGAGCACGTGCGCCGGGGCGCTGGCCTGGAGCACCTGGTCCTCGGGCCCCATCACCACCGCGGACGACCGGAGCACGGACAGGACGGTGGCGACGCCAGCCGGGACGATCGGATCCGGGGACTCCGGGATCTTGTGCTGGGACCGTTCGCTGAGCATCATCGCACCGAGCGAAAGCAGCGCCAGGGCCGCGCCGATGACGCCGCCCAGCACCGCAGCCAGCGTGGGGTCCACGGCAACGATGCTACGCGGGCAACCACCAGGGAAAGACCGAATGATCACCGGATGACCGGGGGACGACCTAACTGTTCATCAGGCGTTCACCACTCGTCGCCGTCCGGCAACCTCGACGGCATACGGTCACGATGGACCGGGTACCCGCTAGGGTGCCCGCCGCTCCGCGGACCGCGGCACCGGACACCACAGATCGGAAACGAACACAATGCGTGACACCTACCACGAGCAGCTCGACGACATTCTCGCCGAGCTGGAGCGGATGACCCGGACGGTGTCCACCGCCGTACGACGGTCGACCGCGGCACTGCTCGAAGCCGACATCCGGCGGGCGGAGGAGGTCATCGCGGCCGACATCCAGCTGGACGCGGCCGGCGAGGGCGTCGAGGACAAGGTCTTCGAGCTGATGGCCCGCCAGTCCCCGGTCGCCAACGAGCTGCGGATGCTGGTCGCCGCGCTGCGGATGGTCGCCGACCTGGAGCGGATGGGCGACCTGGCCGCGCACGTGTCGAAGATCGCCCGGATGCGCTACCCGGCCCCGGCGATCCCGGACGAGCTGCACAGCGTCATCGCGGAGATGGGCTCGGTGGCCGGCAAGATGGTCGACGCGGCCGGCGACGTGATCAAGACCCGCGACGTCGAGGCCGCCGGCCGGCTGGAAGCCACCGACGACCAGATGGACAAGCTCCGCAGCAACCAGTTCCGCCTGATGATGGACGACTCCTGGCCGCACGGCGTCGAGGTCGCCGTAGACATCGCACTCCTCGGCCGCTACTACGAGCGCATCTCGGACCACGCCGTCTCGATGGCCCGGCGCGTCGTCTACCTGGTCACCGGCGAACTCCCCGTAGCCGTAGGCGGCACCGCAGCCGGCTCCGGCGCCGGCGCCTCCACCCCCAACCCCAACGGCAACTGACCCACAGCCAGTCAGACAGGCGCCCCCGGCTTCCGTTGCCGGGGGCGCCTTCGCGTGCCCGGAGCGCGTGCGGAGGGTGCGGCGGGATACCTTCCCCGGCATGGACGATTCAGAGACCGAGCGGTTGATCAGCACCGATGTGGCCGGCTTGTCCGGAGAGGAGATGCTGGACCATCTCGACTCGGTCGAGCGCCGGATGAAGGAGCTCCTGAAGACCGAGCTCGACCTCCTGGAAGGCAGCGCCGACCTCCTCACCGACCGCCCCGACCTGCAGGCGCGCCTAGACCACCTGCGCACCGTCGACCTGAACGACGTCACCGGAACCGCTGGTTGAACGCTCACCCCGGCACAGCCAAACCCAGCGGCCAAGCTTCGTGACGGCTCCGAGCACTTGCTCGGACGCCGCCCCTAGCCCACGAAGCTTGCCGCCGAGCGCGCCGGGGCCAGGGCGTGGGCCGGCCGGCGCGGTTGGGACTGGCCGGCCGCCGCCACTCCCTCGCCGTACGAGGGGATATCCCGCTCTTCTGCTCGATGTGTGGGTGATTGGCGTGTTCGAGGGGTGGCGTGGCGGGCGGGGTGGCGGTGGTGGACTCGCGTGTGGGGGTGTTTGGGTAGGCGCTCGGCCGGATGACGTTGTCGGGCAGGGGTGCGTTTGGACAGGAGGTGTCCGACGAATGGCTAGTGCACTTGAGCGCGAATCGGTCGGTCGCCTACGGCGTACATTGGTGCACTACCTGTCGAACCGCACCTCGCTCGATCGGTGTAGGGAGCCGACCGGACGGTCGCCGAGTACCCGGCACCGAGGCCGGCGCTAGCCGGTGCCCGCACCGCCCGGTGCCCGGCCGGGGTGGCTCTGCGCGGCTCCACCTCAGTGTCCTGCTCGGTGTCCTGGGACAGGAACTGGTTGGGTAGGACCTGACATCGCATGTCCCCGCCCACCACAACACGTCCCGCCGCGCCGCGGGCTCCAGGCTCCGCCACCCACACAGACAGCAGAAGCGCCGGATATCCCCTCATGTTGTGGGTTATCTACTCGCATACGAGGGGAGAACCCACAACGGGAAGGGACATCCCCTCGAATTGCTGGGTCGACGGGAGGCCGGTAGCCGAGCGCCGCTCCAGCCGCAGGCCGGGCGGACCCAAGCGCCGGCCGGACCGGCGATAGCGGCCCGTCGGCCGACACAGTTCCGCCGACCGATCCCCCAGCCCGGCGGGGTATCTCCAACTCCCCGACCTCAGGATGCTTACCGCCGAAGGGGTGATCTTCCGCCGCGCCAGCGTGGTTGCTCCCAGCCGAACCCGCCTGCGTGCGACCACGGCCCGCGCGCCCCGGCGCAGCCGAAACAAAGTCAGCCGCGCCGGAGGTGTGTGCTTTGGGTGGGGTCAGCGGCCCTGGTTTTTGACGGCTTCGATGGCGTCTTTGGCTGCTTGGGGGTCCAGGTACTCGCCGCCGGGGGTCAGCGGGTGGAAGTCGTCGTCGAGTTCGTAATAGAGGGGGATGCCGGTGGGGATGTTGAGGCCGACGATGGTCGCCTCGTCGAGGTTGTCGAGGTGCTTGACCAGGGCGCGCAGCGAGTTGCCATGTGCGGTCACCAGGACGGTCTTGTTGTCGCGCAGGTCCGGGACGATCGCGTCGTACCAGTAGGGGAGCATCCGCTCGACGACGTCCTTCAGGCACTCAGTGGCTGGGAGCAGCTCCGAGGGCAGCGCGGCGTAGCGCGGGTCGCCGGCCTGGTCGTACTCCGAGCCGCGCTCGATCGGCGGCGGCGGGGTGTCGTAGGAGCGCCGGAACAGCATGAACTGCTCCTCGCCGAGCTCCTCCAGGGTCTGCTTCTTGTCCTTGCCCTGCAGCCCGCCGTAGTGCCGCTCGTTCAGCCGCCAGGAGCGCCGTACGTCGATCCACTGGCGGTCGGCCACCTCGAGGGCGATGTTCGCGGTGCGGATCGCCCGGCGCAGCACCGAGGTGTGCAGCACGTCGGGGAGCAGCCCGCGGTCGCGCAGCAGCTCACCACCACGCTGGGCCTCCTCGACGCCCTGGGCGTTCAGGTCGACGTCGACCCAGCCGGTGAAGAGGTTCTTGGCGTTCCAGTCGCTGTGGCCGTGGCGGAGCAGGATCAGACGGTAGGTCATGGCGCCCAGACTACTGGGGCTCCAGCCAGCCCTTGAAAGCGTCCAGATTCCGGGTGGACTCGCCCCGGGAGACCCGCCACTCGTACTCCTTGCGGATCGAGGAGGCGAACCCGAGCTCCAGGATCGTGTTGAACGACGAGTCGGCGTACTCGAGCACCGCGCCGAGCAGCCGGTCCACCTCGGTTGGGGTGATCGCGTGCAGCGGCACCCGGCCGTCCAGGTGGATGTCGCCGAGGTGGTCGACGGCGAACGCGACGCCGTACATCTTCAGGTTCCGCTCCAGCAGCCAGCGGTAGACGGCCTCGTGGTTCTCGTCCGGGCGGCGGGCGACGAACGCGTGCACGTGCACCGCCTGCGGCCCGACCGTCAGCGTGACCGTCGTCTTCAGCTTCCGCTCCCCCGGCAGGTCCGCGGTGAAGGCGCCGGGCTCGCTCTCGGTGAAGTCGAGCCCGTTCTCCTTCAGGACCTGGCGGATCACGTCCGCCGCCGACACCCTCATCCGGCTACCTCCGCGGCCAACTCTGCCGCCATCGTCTCGGTTGCGACCCGGTACGCGGCCACTGTCTTCTGCGCGGTCAGCTCCCAGCCGAAGCCCTGCGCGTGCTTGACCGCCGCCCGGCCCATGCTCTCGCGGGTGCGTGGATTCGTCGCGATCCGTGTCAGCGCGTCGGCGAAGTCGTCCACCCCGTGCCCGGGCACCAGCAGCCCGGTCTGCCCGTCCACGACCGCGGTGGTCAGCCCACCGACAGCCGCCGCGACCACCGGCGTACCGCAGGCCTGCGCCTCCAGAGCGACCAGCCCGAAGGATTCCGAGTACGACGGAACACAGACGACCGACGCGGATCGGTACCAGTCGGCCAACCCCGATCGCTCCATCGGCTTGACGAACCGGGTCACGTCGTCGACCCCGAGCGCCCGGGCCAGCTCGGCGTGCGACTCGGGGTGTTCCATGCCGTTGCCCGACGGCCCGCCGATGATCGCCACCACCAGCCGGTCCCGCAGCGACGGGTCCCGCTCGAGCATCCGCGCGGCCGCCTGGATCAGCAGGTCGGGTGCCTTCAACGGCTGGATCCGCCCGACGAACGCCAGTACGACGGCATCCTCGGGCAACCCGATCGCACGCCGGGCCGCGGCCTGGTCGCCGGGACTGAACATGTCCAGATCCACGCCTGGGTTGACCACGCCAACCTTCGACGGCTGCGCGTCGTACAGGGTGATCAGCTCGTTCGCCTCGTCCTTGGTGTTGGCGAGCAGCCGGTCGGCGGCCTCGACGACCTGTTCCTCGCCGAGCAGCCGGGCGGGCGGCTCGGGTACGTCGTCGTCCGCGAGGCTGGCGTTCTTCACCTTGGCCATCGTGTGCATGGTGTGGACGAGCGGGACGGCCCAGCGGTCGCGGGCGAGCAGGCCGACCTGGCCGGACAACCAGTAGTGCGAGTGGATCACGTCGTAGTGGCCCGGCTCGTGGATCGCCTCGGCCCGCAGGACGGCACGGGCGAACGTGCACAGCTGGGCGGGCAACTCGTTCTTGGTCAGGCCCTCGTAGGGACCGGCGGCGACGTTGCGGACCATCACGCCGGGCATCAGCTCGACCCGGGCGGGCAGCGCCGAGGCGGTCGCACGAGTGAAGACGTCGACCTCGATCCCCAGGTCCGCGAGCCGCTTCGACAGCTCCACCACGTACACGTTCATCCCACCGGCGTCACCGGTCCCCGGCAGGTCCAGCGGCGACGTGTGCAGGCTGATCATCGCGACCCGCCGGAGAGGCCGGTCGGCGGAGGGAAGGCTCACCCGGTCAGCGTAACCCTGCGCGGTCAGTCCGGCTTCCGGGTCGGCAGCGCGAGCGTCTGGCCGGTTTCGAGGGCTGCCGCGATCCGGCGGGACAGGGTCGCGTTCAGGTCGGCGGTCTCCTGGCTGAGCTCCTCGATCAGGCCGCTGTGGCCGGCGACCTCGGTGCTGGACAGCAGCTCGACGTACCGGTCGCGGTCCTGCAGGGCGCCCTCCAGCAAGGTCTCGACCTTGAGTACGGCGTCGGCCTCGCGGACCTGGTCGGCGTACCGCTCGAGCTTGGCGACCTTCGTCTCCATCGCGGTCGCGGACAGGTCGAGGGCCTCGCGTTGCGGGCGGAGGACGGCTTCCAGGCGGGCGGACTGCAGTTGGTCCTCGATGTCGGCCTGCCGCGACCGCAGCGAGGACAGCTGCTGGAGGACGCGGCCAATGTCCCACAGCTGCTCGGGCAGGATCACATCGTTCTTGGCTGCGTCGAGCAGACCCTGCTTGTTCACTTCGGAGTCCTGGATGGTTTCGACCGCTCGCCGGGCCCGCTCCATCAGTGCGCTGGCGTCGGCGTCCCAGTCCTCGGCGAGCAGGTACTTGCCTTGGTGCTTGCGGGCAGCGACCCGGGCTCGGCCCTCACCTGTCATCGCGGCGACTCCGGCGACCAGCAGCAGTAGGCCGAACACTCCGGCGCCGAGGCTCAGCCAGAAGGCGAGGCCGTCGGGGAAGATCGCGTAGACCAGCCAGCGCAGGGCGAACCACAGGCCGACCTCGATCCCGGCGAACAGCACCAGACCGCCGATCGTCTCGCCGGCCCCCTGGCGACCGACGGCGTCCTGCTTCGGCGCACTGGCCGGCAGCAGCACATCCGGATACTCGCTCAGCAAGGACCGGGTCGCGGTCGGTACGTCAGGGGCGAAGAGCACCGGACCACGCGCCGTCTCGTCGTCCGGCTCGGTCGCCATGCGCTCGCCCCCTGTGGTCCGCTCCCCAAAGTGCCGACGTTCTACTGTGCGGACTGGTTCCCGCCGATGGCAACCGGGCTGGGAGACTCGGAGGCATGACTTCGAATACGCGTCCTCTAGCCGTCGTCACCGGAGCGAGCAGCGGGATCGGCGCCGCTTCGGCCCGGCACCTGGCCCGCGCGGGGTTCGAGGTGATCTGCGCGGCCCGCCGGCTGGACCGGATCGAGGCGCTGGCCAAGGAGATCGACGGCCGCGCGGTCCAGTGCGACGTGACCTCGGCCGAGGAGGTCGCCGCCCTCGCGGACGCGGTCGGTGACCGGCTCGAACTGCTGGTGAACAACGCCGGCGGCGCGTTCGGCTTCGAGCCGGTCGCGGAGGCGGACCTGGAGGCCTGGCGGCAGATGTACGAGGTGAACGTGATCGGCGTCGCGGCCGTCACGAAGTCGTTGCTCCCGGCCCTCGTTGCCGGCCGCGGCACGATCGTCGTGATGGGTTCGACGGCCGGCCAGGTCGCCTACGAGGGCGGCGGTGGGTACGTCGCCGCCAAGCACGCGGCCAAGGCGATCGTCGACACGCTCCGGCTGGAGCTGTACGACCAGCCGGTCCGGGTCTGCGAGATCGCGCCGGGCATGGTGCGCAGCGAGGGCTTCGCGCTGACCCGCTTCGGCGGCGACCAGGACAAGGCCGACGCCGTGTACGCCGGGGTGGCCGAGCCGCTCACCTCCGACGACATCGCCGACATCGTCGCGTGGATCGCGACCCGGCCGCCGCACGTGAACATCGACCGGCTCACCGTCCGTCCCCGCGCGCAGGCCGCGCAGCACAAGGTGCACCGAGTTCAGTAGGCACGCACTGCAGTGACCCGGCGGCAGTGGACCAGTACGTCGTACCACTCGGAGATGCTGCCGCCGGTCATCCACGACGCCGCTCCGACCTCCGGGTAGCCGCGCGTCTTCGCCGTCGCCTCCAGCCAGTCCCGTACGACGCCATGCGCCGGCCTCCGCAGGTCCAGACTGAACACATCGGTCCCGCCCGCCCGGAGCTGGTACTCGAACCAGTCCGGCGACGCCGGTGGCATGTCGATCGGTCCCATCGGGCCTAGCGTCGTACCGCTCTCGAAGGTGAAGCCGAGGATGCGGTAGCGCTCGCCGTACCAACGCTTCAGGTAGGAGCCGGCGCTCGGGAAGACGGTGTCCGGGTACGGCGGCGCAGTGACGCGCAGACCGGGTGCGTTCGCGGTGTGCGCGCTCGCCGCCCAGTAGACGACCTTGTCGCCGGTGTGGCGGCGCACCCACCGGACGTTCTCCGCCGCACGGGCATCGCGATAGGCCGGGATCTCGTTCTCGGGCAGGCTGAACGCCTCGTAGAACGAGACGATCTGGCGCGCATGATGGACGATCTCCTGATCCGGCAGATCGCGGACCAGCTCGTAGACCGCCCTTGCCTTGCTGATGTACGGCGCTTTGTCGGCGACCTCCTTCCAGTACCACCGGACGTACGCGCCCATGTCCGTGGTGTTCGGGCGGATCGGCTTGAGGCTGCGACGCAGTTCGGCCAGGCGATCGGGTGCGTGACGGGCGACGTACTCGTCGATCGCGTCGTACGCGAGTTGCCGGGTCGCGTAGTACTCGACGCCGGCGAAGTAGACCTTGTCGCGATGCCTCGCGTTGTAGGTACGCACGTACTCGAGCACGTCGGCCAACTCCTGCGAGCGCCAGGCCTGGCTCATCTGGCCGATCAACGCCTTGAGATCACCGCGACCGGTCCGTACGTACTCGTTCACCTGGGTGCACAACGACCAGTCCTCCTCGAACGCGATGGCCCGGAAGCCCATCCGCTCGACGAGATACCGCAGTACGCGGTGCTTCAGCCGGGTAATCTCCGCCGTACTGTGCACCGCCTCGCCGAGCCCGACGAGCTGTGCGCCGCCGATGGACTGCCGCAGATCGCCCAGCGGTGCGGCGTTCCGCCGGATCCACTCCGCCACGGATTCGTCCACCCGGCCGGCGTACGCAGGCGACGTCACGCCACCCGCGACGGCCGCCCCAGCCAGCGAGCCGGCCAACAACGTTCTTCGGGAAACCCCAGTCATTTCCATACCTCACACCCTGGCGACGAGGGCTGCGCCGAACATCCCTCACCGGGCGGCTCTGCTCGTACGCCGTACGACGTACTACTTGGCGCGCAGGCGGTGGACCGGAGGTGACGGGATCGGGAGTGGGGCGGCCGGCTCGGGGAGGGCGTAGCCGGCGTAGAGGCGACGGCGGACATCTTCGAGCGGGAAGGTGTCCGGGTAGATCGCGAGTTTGACGGTGACGCCCTCCAAGGTTGCCCGGAGCAACATTTCTTCGACCGCCGGGTCGGCGGCGCCGCGGGCCACGAAGATCGACCGGATCGCGTCCTCCACCTGGCACAGGCGGGCGTTCTTCTCGGCCTCCACCTGGGCGAAGACGCCGTGCGTGGTGGGCTGCATCATCAAGGTGATGGCCAGGCGCTGGATCGGCAGCGTGGTGGCGGCAGCCATCAGGGCGCCGTCGATGATGGCGGCCAGGCGTACGTCGGGGGTGCCCTCGATGGCCGTGATCGCGGTGATGCCGTCCAGCCAGCGGTCCAGCAGCTCAGCGGCGAGTTGGTGCTTGGATGCGAAGTAGTAGGCGACGAGCCCCCGCGAGACACCCGCCCGCGCGGTGATCTCGGAGATGGAGGCGGCCTCGTAGCCGCGCTCGGCGAACACTTCCAGCGCGGCGGCGAGGATGCGTTCGCGCGAGCGTTCCCGCATCTCCTGGTTCACGGCGGCCGAGCGCGGCACGGTTCCTTCCCCGTTGCTGGTCTGGGCCCTGGAGGTCCGAGCAACCCCCCCACCATGCTCGGCCCTCCGGGGCCTGACCCCCGTGGTTGCGGACCCCTCCCCAGGCGTCCCATCTATAGACTGGACGTCCAGTCAACCAATGTCAAAGGGTTGCCCGATTCGTGAACACAGTCCGTCACCGGTAGGATGAACGGGCTGCGCCCTGTGTCGAGTGGCACGTGAAACAGCCGTAGCCACCGCCTGAAAACCCTCTGACTACTTGGAGCGCTTCCCCATGCCTGTCCGTAACGACCTGCGCAACGTGGCGATCGTGGCCCACGTCGACCACGGAAAGACCACCCTGGTGGACGCGATGCTGTGGCAGTCCGGCGCCTTCGGAGCTCACCAGCACGTGGACGAGCGGGCGATGGACTCCGGCGACCTGGAACGTGAGAAGGGCATCACGATCCTGGCCAAGAACACCGCCGTACGGCACAAGATGGCCAGCGGCGAGCAGGTGACGATCAACATCATCGACACCCCCGGGCACGCCGACTTCGGCGGCGAGGTCGAGCGCGGCCTGTCGATGGTGGACGCGATCGTGCTGCTGGTGGACGCCTCCGAGGGCCCGCTGCCGCAGACCCGGTTCGTGCTCCGCAAGGCGCTGGCGCGAAAGATGCCGGTGATCCTGGTGGTCAACAAGGTGGACCGTCCGGACGCCCGGATCTCGGAGGTCGTCGACGAGACCTACGAGCTGTTCCTGGACCTGCTCGACCACGACGCGGACCAGAGCGCGCTCGACTTCCCGGTCGTGTACGCGTCCGCCCGGGCCGGCCGCGCCTCGATGACCCAGCCTGCCGACGGCGGCCTGCCGGACTCCGAGGACCTCGAGCCGCTGTTCGAGACGATCCTGGCCAACGTGCCGGCTCCGACGTACGTCGAGGACGCGCCGCTGCAGGCCCACGTCACCAACCTGGACGCCTCGCCGTTCCTCGGCCGGCTCGCGCTGGTCCGGGTCCACGAGGGCACCCTGAAGAAGGGCGCGCAGGTCGCGTGGTGCAAGCACGACGGCAGCGTCGAGCGGGTCAAGATCACCGAACTGCTGGTCACCGAGGCGCTCGAGCGGGTGCCCGGTGACTCGGCCGGTCCCGGCGACATCGTCGCGATCGCGGGCATCCCGGAGATCATGATCGGCGACACCCTCGCCGACTCCGAGAATCCGAAGCCGCTGCCGCTGATCACCGTGGATGAGCCGGCCATCTCGATGACGATCGGCACGAACACCTCGCCGCTGGCCGGCCGGGTGAAGGGCACCAAGGTCACCGCCCGGCTGGTCAAGGACCGGCTGGACAAGGAACTCGTCGGCAACGTGTCGATCCGGGTGCTGCCGACCGAGCGGCCGGACGCCTGGGAGGTGCAGGGCCGTGGTGAGCTGGCGCTGGCCATCCTGGTCGAGCAGATGCGCCGCGAGGGCTACGAGCTGACCGTTGGCAAGCCGCAGGTGGTCACCCGCGAGATCGACGGCAAGCGGCACGAGCCGGTCGAGCGGCTGACGATCGACTGCCCGGAGGAGTACCTCGGCACGGTCACGCAGCTGCTCGCGGTCCGCAAAGGCCGGATGGAGCAGATGACCAACCACGGCACCGGCTGGGTCCGGATGGAGTTCCTGGTGCCGGCGCGCGGGCTGATCGGGTTCCGCACCGAGTTCCTGACCGACACCCGCGGGACCGGGATCGCGCACCACGTCTTCGAGGGGTACGAGCCGTGGTTCGGCGAGCTGCGGACCCGGCCGAGCGGGTCGCTGGTGGCGGACCGGGCCGGCGCGGCGACGTCGTACGCGATGATCAACCTGCAGGAGCGCGGCACGCTGTTCGTCGAGCCGACCACCGAGGTGTACGAGGGCATGATCGTCGGCGAGAACTCGCGCAGTGACGACATGGACGTGAACATCACCAAGGAAAAGAAGATGACCAACGTCCGGTCGTCGACGGCCGACGAGTTCGAGAAGTTGGTGCCGGCCCGCAAGCTGTCCCTCGAGCAGTCCCTGGAGTTCTGCCGCGAGGATGAGTGCGTGGAGGTCACCCCCGACGCCATCCGCATGCGCAAGGTAGCCCTCAACCAGGTAGACCGCGCAAAACTCGGCCGCAAGAACAAGAACTAACTCCCACACATCCTTCGCGTGCGCTCCTCCGGAGCGCGAGGTTGGCCTGCCCGGATCACCAACAGCACGAAGTGGAAACGGTCGACTGGGTGGGGGGAAACGAACTACAGCGGTGTGATACACCATTGGTCGGTCGGGGTGCGGGGGAAGTGTTCCGGATCG
This sequence comes from Kribbella sp. NPDC050124, assembly GCF_044460355.1. NCBI lineage: Bacteria > Bacillati > Actinomycetota > Actinomycetes > Propionibacteriales > Kribbellaceae > Kribbella > Kribbella sp. NPDC050124. The sequence goes on along the minus strand of NZ_JBITJU010000014.1, from coordinate 82,194 downwards.
TTACCAACCAGACGTGCGGTACCGGCGTCTGTCATGTGCAAGCAAGACTTCAGTTGGGGGAAGGACAAGAAAACATGGGCATTCTGCGTAAGCTCGGCGCCACCGTCACGGCTGCCGCGTTCGTGGGAGTGGGCGCTCTGACCGCCACCACGACGGCCGAGGCGGCCACGGTGGCGCCGAAGGTTGCGCCCCAGGTCGTGGTCGCGCCGCAGGTCGCGACGGCGGCGGCCGGCTCGACCGCGGTCGTGCCGGGGAAGCTGCGGATCGACAAGCGCTGTATGACGCGAGGCCGGGTGCTGTGCCTCAACAAGAAAACCCGCAAACTCGTGTACCTGGTGAACGGCAAGCCGATCCAGATCGCCGACGCACGGTTCGGGGGCCGCAAGACCCCGACCCGCAACGGCGTGTTCAAGGTCTACCGCAAGTCGAAGAACCACGTGTCCAGCATCTACAAGTCGCCGATGCCGTACGCGATGTTCTTCAGCGGCGGCCAGGCGGTGCACTACTCGTCGGACTTCAAGGCCCGCGGGTACAACGGCGCCTCGCACGGCTGCGCGAACATCCGGGACAAGAAGAAGATCGCCTGGATCTTCGCCCGGGTGAAGATCGGCGACAAGGTCGTCGTCTACAGCGCCTGACGCACTGCACACAGCGGCCGGGGAGTCACTCCCCGGCCGCTGTCGCGTTCTGGAACGCCTTGTAGAGCTTGGGATCCACCAAGCAGAAAGTTGCCGTCCTGACGTCCGTCGCGGTACGACGAAGCGTCTGTACGGCGATGTCCGCCGCAGACTGCGCCGGCCAACCGTAGATCCCGGCCGACACCGCCGGAAGCGAGAGCGTCCTGGCACCGAGCTCGTCCGCAACCCGCAATGCGTTGCGATAGCAGGACTCGAGCAGCGCCGGCTCCTTCGATCCACCGGTGTAGACCGGCCCCACCACATGGATCACGTACGACGCCGGGAGCGCGCCGGCTGTGGTCCACACGGCATCGCCGGTCGAGGCACCCCGTGGGTAGCGTTCGATCAGCTCCGCGAGGATGTCCGGCCCACCGGCACGGTGGATCGCGCCGTCGACGCCACCGCCACCCCGCAGGGCCGCGTTGGCCGCGTTGACGATCGCGTCCGCGGGGACCGTGGTGATGTCCGCGGTGCTGAGAACAATGTCCATACGAACATCCTCCGGTACGCTGAGGCGCCAACCAAAAGACCGGTGAGGACGTCCTATTTGTTGTAGGACGGGGTCTACACAAAGGGGTGTCCGATGCGCGGACTGATCATTCGGAAGCTGGTGACCGGGCTGGTCGCCGGGACCGCCATTGCCGCCCTCCTGAGTTCCGGAAGTCTCGCCACCGCGCGCCCGACCGCCACCACCGACCTGAAGACGGTGCCGTTCGAGGTCAGCGGCGAGCTGCCGATCTACCCGAAGGCGCTGTGGAAGAACGGCTCCACCGGCACCAACGTCCGCAAGGTCGAGGCCCGGCTGGTCCAGCTCAAGCTGCTCGAGAAGCGCTATCTGGACAACGAGTTCGGCACCATGACCCGGTCCGCGGTGAAGAAGTTCCAGAAGTCCAAGGGCGTTCCCGAGCTCGGGTACGTCGACCAGAACACCTGGAACAAGCTGGCCGCGGTCACTCACGAGCCGACCCAGACCGAGCTGTACCCGCCGGCTCCGGTGGTGAACGGCAAGAAGCTGGACGCCCGCTGCGCGACCGGCGTCGTACTCTGCATCGACAAGTCCACCCGCAAGCTGCGGTACGTCGTGGACGGTGTGGTGAAGATGCAGTTGGACGTGCGGTTCGGCGCGGTCAAGACGGCGACCCGGGAAGGCAGCTTCACGGTCGGCTGGAAGAGCCGCAACCACGTGTCGAAGCTGTACGACTCACCGATGCCGTTCGCGATGTTCTTCAGCGGCGGCCAGGCGGTGCACTACTCCTCGGACTTCGCCGCCCGCGGGTACAACGGGGCCTCGCACGGCTGCGTGAACGTCCGCGACCTGGGCAAGATCAAGGTCCTTTTCGACCAGATCAAGGTCGGCGACAAGGTGATCGTGTACCGCTCGTAGTTGCTTACAGGGGGCGTGGCCCGCGCCGGCGGCGGATCCCCCAGCCACCCCGGCCGCGACCGGTGGCGGCGCGCAGAGCCGGACGGGCGTCGACCAGGTAGACCGCCGAGGCGACGATGCCGATCAGGCCGAAGAAGCTCAGCCAGCCCTGGAAGATCTGACTCAGCGTGAACACGACCAGGATCAGCACCCAGCCGGGCTTGGTCAGCTTGTCCGCCGCGGTGAACACCGCCCGCGGCCGGAAGGCCGCGTCCAGCAGCGCCACCAGCTTGATCCCGAGCAGCACCCACCAGATGATCTCGAGCGGACCGGCGAAACCTGGGAACAGGTTCGGGAACGTGGCGAGTGGGACCATGCGTACGAGCCTACCGAAAGACCGGGCAGCCTACCTCTGCTGAGCGCAGATTGTGGGCTGCCCGGCCTCAGGATTCACCCAACTGGTGGGTGTTGTTACTCTCAGTCGCCAACCTTGGAGGCGGCGTCCGCGGCGGCCTTGGAGGCGGTCTTCGCGGTCTTGCGGGCGCTGGTGGCGGTCGCCTTGACGTTGCGGGTCGCGCTGTCGGCGGTCTTCTTCGCGGTGGTCCGGGTGGCCTTGGCCTTGCTCACCGTGGTCTTGGCCTGGGTGGCCAGGTCCTCGGTGGCCTGCTGGCTGCGGATCCGGTCGACCAGGTCCTTGCCGCGGCCGGCCAGGTCCTCGTAGGTCTCCTCGGCCTGGCCCAGGACGGTGGTGAACCCGGCCTGCGCGGTCTTCGGCAGCTTACGGAGCTTGGCCGGGGCGGTCTTCGCGTCGGCGACGATCGCCTCGAACCGCTTGGCGAGCTCGCTCTGCGCCTTGGTGAGCTCGGTCTGCAGGGCCTTCTGGTCCAGCTTGGCGAGCTCCAGCTTGGCGAACCGGGCGGTGACGTCGTCGCTGACCGCGCGGAACTTCTCCACGGCCAGGTCGCCGGCGCCGGCGATCGCGTACAGCGGGGTGACGGGCGTACGGGTAGCCATCAGGCTTCTCCTCGGGATGATCTTCAGCAGGAAAGGGTGTTACTTGGGCTTGTTCGCAGCGGTCTTCTTGGCCGCAGGCTTCTTGGCGGCAGCCGGCTTGACGGGCTCCGGCTCCGGCTCCACCGCGGCGTCGTCGTCGGGTGTGTTCTCACGGACGAAGGACGCGTAGACGTCCAGCAGGACACGCTTCTGCCGCTCGTTCAGCGCGGCGTCGAGCAGTACGGCGTCGACCACGCCGGAGGCCCGTCGGCCGTCCGAGCTGTCGTCCGGGTCGAGGATGCCGGCCCGCACGTACAGGGTCTCCGCAGAGATCCGCAACGCCTTCGCGAGCTGCTGCAGCACATCGGCCGACGGTTTCCGCAGGCCGCGCTCGATCTGGCTGAGGTACGGGTTCGACACACCGGCCAGGTCGGACAGCTGCCGCAACGACAACTGCGCATGCCGCCGCTGCTCGGCGAGGTACTCCCCGAGGGAGCCCACCGCCCCAGCCGCACGATCACTCAACCTGGCCATACCCCCAGTGTGCTAGCAGGTGCTTGCAATTGCAAGCAGGTCGACCGTGAGCCCGCTCACTGGCGGGTTACAACGCGCTAGCGGTGAAACAAGCCGCTAGCCGGCTGGACAGCGCCGACCTCTGCGCCGCCGCCGTACAGGGGGAAGCGGGACTGGTGGTGGAGGACCTCGTGGTCCAGGCCGAGCATTTGGAGTACGGCGGCCATCACCACGGCCCGCGCTCGCGGGGTACCGTCCTCGATCTTCACCGCGATCCCATGTCCGTCCTCGAGACCCACGGCGTACACAGCCTCCGCGCCGACCTTGCAGAACAGGCCCGGGATGGCCCGCATCAGGGCGGCCTCGTCACGCGTACTCCCGCTGGCGTACTCCGGGTACGCCCGGAACGCGTCCTTCACCTGGGCCTCGAGTGTGCCGGGCTCCGCGGCGGCGAACAGGCCGAACGACCGGGCCAGACCGGCCAGGCTGATCGCGAGAATCGGGGCGCCGCAGCCGTCCACGGCGACGTACGAAACCTTCTCGGCGGCGGTGTCCTCGACCGCGGTCCGGATGACCTGCTGCAGCGGGTGATCCGGTGCGCGGTAGTCGTCGAGCGGCCAGCCGTTGATCACACAGGTGAGGAGCATCGCAGCGTGCTTGCCCGAGCAGTTCATGACGATCCGCTCCTGGCCGTGGCCCGCGCGCACCCACGCGTCCCGACCGGCGTCCTCGAGCGGGTACGCCGGCGGCGTCCGCAGCGCCGACTCGTCCAGCCCGCCGAGCGCGAGGATCTCGCGTACGCCGTCCAGGTGGATCTGCTCGCCGGAGTGGGACGCACCCGCGAGCGAGAGCAGCTTGCCGTCCAGCGGCAGCCCGTTGCGGAGCATGCCGAGAGCCTGCATCGGCTTGTTCGACGAGCGCGGGAACATCGGCTGGTCCACCACGCCGACGGACCACTCGACCGCGCCGTCGGGGTTCGTCACCACGACGGAGCCACGGTGGTGGCCCTCGACGAAGCCGCTGCGGACGACGTCGGCCAGGATCACAGGTTCGGTCACGGCAGAACTGTACAGGTGCAAAATGCCATGTTGCGAATGAATCGGTTCACAGCCGGGCGCGGACGTGCAACCCCACCTCGGGGTCGACCAGCAGCTCCTGGGTCGCGGTCACCGTCGGCTGATCCTCGGCGACCACCTCGACCACGGCCGCCGGATCCACGTTCCGCTTCACCAGCGCGAGCGCGATCGGCCCGAACTCGTGGTGCCGCGCCGCCGACCCGATGAATCCGACCTGCTTCTCTCCGACGCGTACGGCGTACCCGTGGGCGGGCAGGTGGTCGACCGAGCCGTCCAGGTGCAGTCGCACCAGCCGCCGCGGCGGACGACCGAGGTTGTGCACGCGAGCGACCGTCTCCTGACCGCGGTAGCAGCCCTTGTTCAGATGGACGCCGACACCGAGCCAGCCCAGCTCGTTGGGGATCGCGCGCTCGTCGGTGTCCAGGCCGAGCCGCGGCGCACCCGCCTCGATCCGGAGCGCCTCGTAGGCCCAGATCCCCGCCGCCGGACCCTCGAGCCCGGCCAGCTCGGCCCGCGGCAGGAAGACCTCGTGCCCACCGAGCGAGTCGTCACCACTGCGGGTCAGGAACTCACCCTCAGCGGCTGGCCCCGGGCGCCAGATGATCGCGTAGTCGTCGGTCACCTCGGTGATCTCGACGCGGGACATGAACACCATCTTCTGCAGCCAGTCGACCAGCGCAGCCGCCGCGCCCGGCTCGGTGTGCAGCCAGAACGTCTCGCCGTCGTCGACGCCGTACATCACGTGCTCGACGTGCCCGGTCGGCGACAACAGCAGCGCGGTGGTCGAGGTTCCCGGTTTAAGGCCCTCGAAGTACTGCGAGGTGAGCGCGTGCAACCAGGTCAGCCGGTCGGGACCGGTGATCTTGACGACCTCGCGGTGCGACAGGTCGACGAACCCGTCCCCCGCCGCGAGCGTCCGCTGCTCCCGCAGGTCGGACCCGTAATGGGCCGCGACCCCGGCATCGAGTCCGTCGGCCTCGACCGCGCCGGGCCGGTCCAGCAGGGGGCTGCGCTTCAGTGACATGTCACCAGAGTACGTCGAGCGGCGTACGGCGATCGCCTCCCACCGTGGGATGTGGACAACACCCGGTCCCGGACAGCCTGGAGGTACCAACTTCTCGAAGGGAGCAAGGCGATGAGCGACCGGCGATTCCGGTTCGGCGTGGTGGGCAGCCCGGCGACCGCGGAGCAGTGGACCACGACCGTACGGCGGGCGGCCGGCCTCGGCTACTCGAGCGTGCTGATGCCCGACGGACTGCAACTGCCGTCGCCGTTCGCCTCCCTCGCGATGGCAGCGACCCTCGCGGACATCCGGGTCGGGACCTTCGTGGCCGCGGCGCCGCTGCGGACGCCGCGCCAGGCGGCCTGGGACGCGCACACGCTGACTGTGCTGACGGACGGGCGGTTCGACTTCGGCATCGGCACCGGACGGCCGGGCACCGACCAGCAGGCGGCCGAGCTCGGGCTGCCGTTCGGCTCGGGCAAGGAACGCCGCGACCAGGTGCGGGAGACCCTCGACATCCTGGAGCGACTCGACGGCGACCGCCGTACCCCGATCATGCTGGCGGCCGGTGGACCGCGGGCGCTGGCGCTGGCCGCGGCGCGGGCGGACATCGTGTCGATCGCCAAGGACGCGATGACGCCGCGGGCGGAGATTCAGCAGCTGGTACGGGACCTGCGTGAGCTGGCCGGGCCTCGGGCGGACCGGATCGAGCTGGCGATGAACCTGTTCGCGGCCGGGACCCGCGAGCTGCCGCCATGGACCCGGCAAGCCGCGGGCGTGGCACCGGAGGAGCTCGAGGCGAGCGACTCGCTGATGATGCTCCGTGGCACACCGCAGCAAATGGTCGACGAGCTCGAGCGCCGACGGGACGTGTTCGGTACGACGTACATCACCGTCAGCGCGACGTACGTCGAGGACCTGGCTCCGGTCGTGGAGAAGTTGGCCGGTAGCTGACGTAGCACTGCCCGTCAGCCGCAGGGAGCTGACGGGCAGTGCCGGAGGGGTGGAGAGGTGGCTCAGTGGTGGGACGGACCGGTGTCGACAGCGCGAGCGTCCTCGAGCGGTACGTCGCCGGCGTGCGTGTCACCGGCTGCGAAGGCGGCCTCGTCGAACGGATCCTCACCGGCGAAGACCTGTTTGGCCTGCGCCTTGTCGAACTCGCCGACCCAGTGGCCGACCAGGACGGTGGCAACCGCGTTTCCGGCGAAGTTCGTCAGCGCCCGGGCCTCGGACATGAACCGGTCGATGCCGACGATCAGGCCGACGCCGTCGACCAGCTCCGGCCGGTGCGACTGCAGGCCGCCGGCCAGGGTGGCAAGGCCGGCGCCGGTGACACCGGCGGCGCCCTTCGAGGCGACGATCATGAACACCAGCAGCGAGATCTGCTGGCCGACCGAGAACGGCTCGTCCATCGCCTCGGCGATGAACAGCGACGCCATGGTCAGGTAGATCGCGGTGCCGTCCAGGTTGAACGAGTAGCCGGTCGGGACGGTGATGCCGACCACGGACTTGTCGACGCCGAGGTGCTCCATCTTCCCGATCAGCCGCGGCAGCGCGGTCTCCGAGGACGACGTCGACACGATCAGCAGGAACTCGCGGCCTAGGTAGCGCAGCAGCTGGAAGATCGACAACCCGGTGACGACGCGGAGCAGAGTCCCGAGCACGACCACCACGAACAGCAGGCAGGTCACGTAGAACGCGAGCATGATCTTCAGCAGGCTGACCAGCGCGGTCGAGCCGGCCGCACCGACCACCGCGGCGATGGCGCCGAAGGCACCGACCGGGGCGGCCCACATGATCATCGACAGCACCTTGAACACCAGCCGCTGCAGGTGTCCGATGCCGTTCAGGATCGGCTGTCCGGAGGCGCCCATCCCCTGCAGCGCGAAGCCGATCAGCAGCGCCACCAGGACGGTCTGCAGCACCTCGCCTTCGGTCAGCGCGGACACCACAGTCTTCGGGATGATGCCGAGGATGAAGTCCGTCGTGGTCTCGTGCGCCCCGGCGGCCTGCTTCTGGCCGGCCTCACGCAGCTTGTCGGTCAGGTCCAGGCCGGAACCGGGCTGGACCAGGTTGCCGACCACCAGGCCGATGGCGAGCGCGGCCGTCGACATCACCAGGAAGTAGACGAGCGCCAGACCGCCGACCTTGCCGACACTGGCGGCCTTGCGGACCGAGCCGATGCCGAGCACCAGCGTGCAGAAGATGATCGGGCTGATCATCATCTTGATCAGGTTCACGAACCCGGTGCCGAGCGGGTTCAGCTCGACCGCGAAGTTCGGGAACAGGAAACCGACACCGATGCCGAGCAGCACGGCGACGATGACGGCGATGTAGAGGAAGTGCGTGCGATCGTTGCGGACCGGGGTCGGTCGCGATTCTGACGGGCTCGACATGGGGGACACTCCTGTATCGGCCGGGCGGGCTGTACCTGAGTAACTGTGACGTGACGCACAGGGGAACTGCGCATTTCGTTCATATCGTTCGCAAGACCGGACCAGTGCCGCCGCTGGAATGCACAAATCCGGCTCATCCTGTGCACACTGTCCGCATGAAGGGCCGTCCGTGGGAGCTGCGTCGCCAGGTGCTCTGGCTGCAGACCGTCACGGCGCTGGTGTTGATCGCGGTCGTCTGGGGAACGATGATCGCCCAGTCCCGTACCCAGGCCGACCGCGACGCCGCGGCCGCCGGGGTCGCGCCGCCCGGTTGGTGGGAGCTGGTCCGGCTCGACATCCGCTCGATGCTCGGTGTCGCGAGCCTGATGCTCGGCTTCGCGATCGCCGGCAACGCCCTGGTCTCCTGGCGGGTACGACGAGCCACCCGAGGCATCGGCACTCAGGCGCTGGCCCGGATGCTCGACTTCTACGAAGGCGTCCTGCGCGCGGCCCGCGAGGGTCTGGTCCTGCTCGACGCGGACGGCCGGGTCCAGCTCGTCAACGACGAGGCTCGTCGGTTGCTCGGCCTGCACACGGTTCTCCCCGGCACTCCGATCGGAGAGCTCCACCTCGGGGCCACCCTGTCGGAGTTGCTGACGGCGGGCCGGACGGCGTACGACGAACTCCACCTCGGCGCCGAGGGTGTCGTGGTCGTGAACCAGCAGCCGGCCCGCTCCGGGCGGATCGTGACGCTGCGGGATCACACGCAGCTGCAGCGATTGCTCGGCGAGCTGGACGCGGTCCGCAGTCTCGCCGAATCCCTGCAGGCACAGAACCATGAGGCCTCGAACCGCCTGCACACGGTGGTCAGCCTGATCGAGATCGGGAAGCCGGAGAAGGCACGTGAGTTCGCGGTCTCCGAGCTGCAGTTCGCGCAGGCGATGACCGACCGCGTCGTCGGCACGGTCGGCGACCCGGTGCTCGCGTCGCTCCTGCTGGCCAAGCTCTCCCAGGCCCAGGAACGAGGAGTCGCCCTCACGCTCGAGCTCGGTCAGAAGGCGCTCAACACCCGGCTGCCGGCGCAAGACGTGGTCACCGTGGTCGGCAACCTGCTCGACAACGCGATCGAGGCCGCCCGCGGTGGATCCGCACCCCGCCGCGTCGAGCTGAGAGCGAGTACGACGCCGGACGCGATCGACCTGGCCGTCACGAACACCGGCGCCGAGCTGGGATCGGCCGAGCTGGCGCACATGTTCGACCGCGGCTGGACGACGAAGGCCGAGCCGGGACACGGACTTGGGCTCGTGCTGGTGCGCAGCACGGTCGAACGCTGGCAGGGTTCACTCATGGTCGACCCCGATTCCGAGCTGGACGACGTACCGGCGCTGACCGTGCGGGTCCGGCTGCCGCGGGCGGTGGACGTCAGTGCCTGAGCTGCGCGTGCTCGTCGTCGAGGACGACCCGGTCGCCGCCGAGGCCCACCGCACGTACGTCGACCGGCTGCCCGGGTTCGCGTGTCTCGGAGTCGCCGGTACGGCGGCCCGCGCGCTGCAGGTGCTCGCCCGGGGAGATGTGGACCTGGTGCTCCTGGACATGAACCTGCCGGACGGGCACGGACTCGACGTGGTCCGCCGAATGCGGGCCCTGGGCAATCAAACCGACGTGGTCGCGGTGACGTCGGCCCGCGAGGTTGCCGCGGTGCAGGCGGCGGCCCGGATCGGCGTGGTGCAGTACGTGCTGAAACCCTTTGCCTACGAGACTTTGCGGGACCGGCTGACGGCTTACGCGCGGCAACGCAAGGCGGCCGAGTCCGGCCAGGTGGTGGCGGATCAGGACGAGGTGGACCGGTTGTTGCACCCAGCAACCGTCTCCTCGGTGCCCAAGGGGCTGGCCGGATCCGTGCTGGATCGCGTCGTCCAACTGCTCGGCGACCGCGAGGGCTGGACGGCCGAAGAAGTGGCTGCGTCGCTCGGGACGTCCCGAATCACCGCGCGGCGCTACCTCGAACACCTCGCCGACCAAGGCCAGGCGCTCCGCACGCAGCGATACGACGGTCGCAGCGGGCGACCGAAAGTCGAGTACTCCTGGGTGGCGGAGAGTTAGCTCGACCGGACCAGGGTGGCCCAGAGGTGGGGCTGCAGCGGGTGACCCTCGGCGGCCATGTCGTAGGCCCACATCAGCTCGCCCTTGACCAGGCCGTACAACCGGTGGCCGGCGCTGACCTCCTTGGCCGTCTCGGTGCGGGCGACGACATCGGTGCGGAGCTCGATCTTCGCGCCCTCGATCTCGCCGTACCAGATCTCGGCGAAGCCGGTCGGGTGCGCGAGGACCACCTCGAGCTTGTTGCCCGGCTGCGGCCGCCAGAACCCGGTCTCGACCGCGAGCGGGCGCTCCTTCGTGCCGTCCGCGCCGACCACGTAGGTCTGGCTGACGTAGTGCAGGTACGGCTTGCCGTTGTGGCTGAAGTCGATCTGCTGGCCGAACTCGAACTTCTCGATCGTCGGGTAGTCCCCGTGACCGCGGCCCTCCCAGCGACCGAGCAGCCAGGCCAGCGGCATCAGGTCGGGGTGCAGGTCCTGCGGGATCTCGAACGCCATCTCAGCGGGGGCTCTCAGCTCGCGCTACGGCCGCGGTACAGCCGGTAGACGACGAACGCCGAGAACCAGGCCATGAACACACAGACCAGGACCAGGAGCGTGGTGAAGATGACGTGCAGCACGTCGGCCAGTCTAGAGGATGACCACCGGGGTCCCTGGGCTACCGTGGCGTGATGTCCCGCACGCTGGTGATCAAGCTGACCGCAGGCGCCGAGGAAGCCGAGCGCGCCAACCAGGCCTTCACCGTCGCGGCCACGGCGGTCGCGGCCGGTGCCACGGTGTCCTTGTGGCTGACCGGGGAGGCCGTCTGGTTCGCCGTACCGGGGCGGGCGGAGGCGTTCGACCTGCCGCACGCCGCACCGCTGGCGGACCTGGTGACCGCTGTGCTCGAAGGCGGGCAGCTGACTGTCTGCACGCAGTGCGCGAAGCGCCGGGAGCTGGTCGAGTCCGACCTGCTGCCCGGCACCCGGATCGCCGGAGCGCCTGCCTTCACCGAGGAGATCCTCGCCGACAACGCCCAGGCGATCGTCTACTGAGCCGTCTGGGCCGTCACCGTTCCTGGCCCGGTCCATCGGTGCGGCCGCCCGGACCGCGGCTGGCACCCGCGTGGACCTGGGCTGCCGTCTGGCCGCCACGGCCACCTTGGAGCGTGGCCGGGTCGGGCCGCGTCGCCGCGCCGTCGGCCGGGGCACGGCCGCTGAAGGAGACCGCCTGGTTGCGCTGCCGCTCATCGTCCGGGACGTCGCGACCAGGTCCGCGCTCACCCTGCTGAGCGGCCCGCTCGGCCCGCTGTCCTTCGAGGTTCTGCTCGACCGGGTGGTACTGCTGCCCGTCGATCCACACCTCGCCGCTGCCGGTGCTCGCCCCGCCTTGCTCCTGGTCGGGCCCATCCACGGTGAACGTCGCGTTGTCGATCGAGCCGTCCTCCTGCATGACGTCCCGATAATCCTGCCCTTGCTCGTGCTGCGGCCGCTCCCCTGGCTCAGCCGTCCGCCCCTGCTCAGCAAGCTCCGGCCCTTGCCCATCCCGCGCCTCCTGGTCCAGCCCGGGCTCCCGCCCATCGCGCGCCTGCGGGTCAAGCTCCGGTTCCCGGTCGTCACGGACCTGCTCCGCCTGCTGGTCGAGCTCCGGCTCCCGGCCGTCCCGCGCCTGCTGGTCAAGCTCGGGCTCGCGGTCATCTCGTGCCTGCTCCGCCTGCTGGTCGAGCTCCGGCTCGCGGTCGTCACGGACCTGCTCCGCCTGCTGGTCAAGCTCCGGCTCGCGGTCGTCACGGACCTGCTCCGCCTGCTGGTCAAGCTCCGGCTCCCGGTCGGCCTGCGCCTGCTGCTGTTCCTCGCGGTCGTTGAGTTCGTCCGCAACCACAGCCGCCGCTACCGGGCCCGTCGCATCGACAGCCTGCCCGTCCTGCTCCCGGCGCCGCTGCTCCTCCTCACGCTCCCGCTGCTCGCGAGCCTCGCGCTGCCGGTCGGTCTCGTCGTCGCGAGCCTGCTGGTCCGCCGTCTGCTGCTCGTCCTCGACCCGGTCGTCGATCCCGTTGTCGTTCCCGTCCCCGCGCTGCCGATCGGCCTCGGTGTCTTCCTCGCGCTGCTCGGCGTCGTCGACCGCCTCGTGCCGATCCTCGATCTCGTCCGGCACCAGGTCGCGGTCACGGTCGCCGTTGAGCTCCGCCTGCTGGTCGGCCTGCTCCTGCAACCGGTCGAGCTCGGCCCGCCGCTCGGCGTTCTGCGCGGCCAGCTGGGCGTTCTCCTCCTCCAGCTGCCGGACCTGCCACTCGTGCTCGTTCCACTGGTCGGCCCGGTCGGGATTGTCGTTCAGGTGCCGGTCGAGGACCGGGTTCTGCTGCCGGGCGTTGCGCATGAACTCCAGCGCCGCGCGCGCCCGCTGGCGCCGGCTGAGCGCCTCCTTGATCAGTTTGAGGTTGTTGATCAGCCGCCGGACCTCGTTCAGGGTCTGCTGGAAGATCTCTTCCGCTTCGTCGGCCATCACGCCACCTCACTCGCATAGACGGAGTACCCGAAGCCGGCCTGCGTGTCGTTCGGCCCGGGCTGTGTCGCGTACAGGTGGATCTCGGCGCCCGGCCGCAGCCACACCGCCAGGTGACGGCGGCGGTCGCGCCACTCAGGGGGAACTCGCAGGTCCGACCCCGGGCCGACGAACACCGGATCGCCCCAGTGCTTCCGGCCCAGCGCGAGCTGCGCCGGCCAGTGCGTGTCCAGACCCTCCTCGGCGTCGGCCACCTCGGTCGGCCCGATCTCGTACGCCGACCAGCCACTGCGCGGGCTCTCCGGCAGTACGGCGTCCGGCAGCACCAGCATCACGGTCTCGCGCGGGGTGACCAGGCCCCAGGTGTAGCGGTCGGGATCGATGTTGCCGGGAGCCCAGGGACGCCAGCCGGTGGCCGCGGTGACCCGGGACACCAGCGCCCGGATCGCGTCCAGGCCGGTCCCCGGGGGTCCCCAGAGCGATCGCCAGTCGGAGACCTCGGCCAGGTCGGCCATGGCGCGCTCGTCATCGTCGGACGACCGCAGCTGCGTCTTCACCCGCCGACTCCTCTCATCGACAACCCGCCAAGCGTATGCCCCCACCGGTGCCATCACCTCCCGACAGACGCACGGCTGCGCCGCCCGGATCCGAGCAGCCGGAATCCGCCTGTTCGCGAGCGGTAACCGCGGAACGCCGTACGCCCGGACCGAACTGGGTTCTAGTGGAACCATGAAGATCCCGACGGAGCGGTCGTTCCGGTCCACGCTGCACCATCCGCGGGTGGCGGTCGTGATCGGCCGCTGGCTCGCCATCGCAGTCGCGGTCTGCTTCCTCACCGGCCTGTTCAGCCATCTGCAGCAGACGACACCCGGCTGGCTCGTCATCCCGAGCCGGCCGGCGTCGCTGTACCGGGTCACGCAGGGACTGCACGTGCTGAGCGGCATCGTCGCGGTTCCGTTGCTGCTGGCAAAGTTGTGGACGGTCTACCCCAAGCTGTTCGCCAAGCTCCCCTGGCCACCGAACCGTCAGGCGCTCGCTACCGCCGTGGAACGCCTCTCGATCCTGGTCCTGGTCTCCGCGCTGGCCCTCGAGCTGTTCATCGGATTCGTGAACACCCTGCAGTGGTACCCGTGGCCGTTCCCCTTCCGGCAGACCCATTACGCCCTCGCCTGGATCATCGTCGGCGCCCTGCTCGTGCACATCGCGGTGAAGCTCCCGCTGATCACCGCACACTGGCGTCGCATCCCCGAACCGTTGCCAGCCGCAACCACCGGGATGACGCGCCGCACGCTCTTCCGGACCGTGGCCGGCGCCGGCGCGCTGGTCGGCATCACCTCGGTCGGTCAGTCCGTCCCTGCTCTCGCCCCGGTCGCCGTCCTGGCGCCGCGGAGGCCGGGCATCGGCCCACAGGGCCTGCCGGTCAACCGTACGGCGAAGGACGCCGGCGTCAGCGCGATCGGCGCGGACTGGCGGTTCACGGTCGACGGTCCGCACCCACTGTCGTACACGATGGAGGACCTGCGTCGGCTCCCGCAGAACCGCTCCGACCTCCCGATCGCCTGCGTCGAGGGGTGGAGCCAGGGCGCGCGGTGGGAGGGCATCCGGATCCGCGACCTGATCCAGCTGTGCGGTGCGCCCGAAGGGTCGCGGGTTCGGGTCGTGTCGATGGAGCAGGGCGGGTTCTACGCGACGAGCGAGCTGCCGCCGGAGTTCGCCACCGACCCGCTCACCTTGCTCGCCTTGCGCCTCAACGGCAGCGAGCTCGCGCTCGACCACGGCTACCCGGCGCGGATCATCGCCCCGAACCGCCCTGGCGTACTGCAGACCAAGTGGGTGCACCGGCTGGAGGTTCTGACGTGAAGATCCGGATCGCGCTGGCCGCGACAGGCGTCGGCCTCGGGCTCTGGGGGCTGTGGCTGTTGCTGGATGCGCTGGAACCGCCGGCACTCCTCCGCCTCCCGCTCTGGCTCGGCGGCGCCGTACTCGCCGACGACTTCGTCCTTGTCCCGCTGACGCTTGCGGTCGGCTGGCTGTTGACGCGGCGGTCCGGACTGGGAACCATCCGGACCACGCTGACGTTCGTCGGCCTGACCACGCTGATCGCGACTCCGCTGCTGCTCCGGCAAGGCACCGGCGTCAACCCGACCGTGTTGCCGCGGAACTACCTTCGCGATTGGCTACTGCTCGAGGCAGCGCTCATCACGGTCGGCCTGATCGTGTTCGCCGCTCAGCGCTTCACGTTGAGGAGGTCTCGGGCCTCGTCCGGGGACATGGGCGGCCGTTGAGCCATCGTCGCGAGAGCGGCCGCGCGCTCGACCAACTCGGCGTTGTGGGTGACCGGCTGCCCCTTCGCGAGGGTCAGCGTGTCCTCCATGCCGACCCGGAGATGCCCGCCCTTCGACAATGCGGTCAGCGCGACCGGGAGCGCCGTACGCCCGATTCCCGTTGCGGACCAGGAGGTGACGGCGTCCGGTAGGGCGTTGACCGCGGCAACCAAGGCGTCCGTCGTACCAGGCATGCCGCCCGGGACGCCCATGACCAGGTCGCAGTGCACGCGACCGCCGTACGGGAGGCCGTACTTGTCCAGCAGCCGGTGCAGCGCTGCCACGTGCCCGAGGTCGAACAGCTCGAACTCCGGCACCACCTCACGCTCCTGGGACAGTTGGTAGAGCTCGGTGACGAACGGCCACGGGTTCATGAAGACGTCGTCGCCGAAGTTGACCGTGCCCATCGTCAGCGAGCAGGAGTCCGGTACGGCGTCCAGCACCCGGAGCCGGTGGTCGAGCGGATCGGTGACCGCGCCGCCGGTGGACAGCTGCACGATCAGCGCCGTGTTCTGCCGGACCGCGGCGACCGACTCGATCAGCCGACCGAGGTCCAGCGTCGGCCGGTGCTCGCCGTCGCGGATGTGCAGGTGGATCATCGCGGCGCCGGCGGCCTCGCACCGCTTGGCCGTCTCGACCAGCTCCTCGAGTGTGGTCGGCAGTGCCGGACAGTCCGCCTTGGCGGTCTCGGCGCCGGTGGGTGCAACGGTGATCAGAGTCGAGGCCATGAAGAGATCTTGCCAGATCCGGGCAGATCACGAGACATTTGCCTGCCGAACGGCCTGATTACCGGACGATCTCCCGCAGGGCAGGATGGTTGCATGAGAGCCGTCGTACAGCGAGTCAGCCAGGCATCGGTCACCGTCGAGGGCGAGGTGGTCGGGGCGATCGACGAGCCCGGACTGCTGGTCCTGCTCGGCGTCACCCACGACGACACCGAGCAGAAGGCGAAGGCGCTCGCGGCGAAGATCTGGACGCTGCGCATCCTGCGCGACGAGCGCTCCTGCTCCGACGAACAGGCGCCGATCCTCGCGATCAGCCAGTTCACCCTGTACGCCGACACCCGCAAGGGCCGCCGCCCGTCCTGGAACGCCGCCGCCCCGGGCCCGGTCTCCGAACCGCTGTACGACGCCTTCTGCACGGCTCTCGGGGCACTCGGAGCCAAGGTGGAACGCGGCCGCTTCGGCGCCCACATGGATGTTGCCCTGGTCAACGACGGGCCGGTCACCCTGATCCTCGACGCCTGACCCGACAACCGGCCCCCGGCGGGATCCGAGGATCCCGGCCGGGGGCCGGTGTGGTGCGTTCTGGGTCGGTGAGGTTCGACTCAGAAGGGTGCTGTCAGCCGATGACGCCGGCCGCCGAGTGGCCGACGACGACCTTGGTGTTCAGGCTGTAGACGTCGATCACCAGGGCGTTCACCGCGACGTACCGCTGCTGCTTGACGACCTGGTTGAAGGTCAGCTTGGCGACACCCGGGATGTCCAGCGTCTGGTTCACACCGGTCTTGACCGGGTAGACCTTGTTGCCCACGCGGATCGAGGCGATGCTCGAGGAGTGGTCCAGGCCGACCTTGCCGTCCTTGGTCTTCCAGGCGGCGGCCGAGGACTCGATCGCGCCGATCGACAGGGTGCCGACCTTCACGCCCGCGACGTGCGAGGTGAACTTGACCGCGGACTTGTCCAGGCTCATGAAGCCGTTCTTCGTGGTGTAGACCGCGCCCACGGAGGCGACCTTCGGGATGTTCAGCTCGCCGACCGCGGTCCGGATCGTCTTGCCCTCAGTGCCCTGGCAGGTGGACTGGTACGACGTCGGTCCGGAGACGACCAGCTTGTCCGCGTTCGAATTGGTGCCGTAGGCGTCACCGATCACCATCGCGGTGGCCGGCTTGGTGATCTCGGCGCGGGTCTTCAGCACCGCGACGTCGACACCCTCGGGGATGTACTGGTTCTTCACGTTCGCGTGCAGCACGACGGCCTGCGCGTACGAGTAGATGCCGGTGTTCGTCTTCACGCCACCGACGCGGTTCAGCACCATGTAGCCGAGACCCGGGATCGCGACCTTGGTGTTCGGCTCCGGGTTGAGCAGCGACGGCACCGAGACGGCGCCGATCTTGACGCCGGCGAACGTGGTGCTGCCGGTGTAGGACAGCTTGCCGTCCTTGTAGACCGACGTGGTGGTGGTCTTCACACCCGTCAGAGTCAGCAGGTTGCCGAGCTTGATGTCGACCGCCGAGGCGTTGCTGGTGACACCGTTGCCGCTCTTGTCGTTGAACGAGTGGGTGTCGGTCCGCACAGAGCGGGCGATCGCCTGGTTGTTCACGTTCGCGGCGGCGAGGTCGTTCTTGTCGGACCGGTTCGAGTCCGTGGTGCAGGCGATCTGGCTGACCACCTGCGGGCCGCTGTTCGCCAGGCCCGACTGGACGTCGGTGCCGAACGAGTAGCCGCTGTACCCGAAGACGGGCGACGCGGACGCCGAGCCCGAGGTCAGCGCGATCGTAGAAGCCACGCCGACAACCGCCGCAACACCGACGGCAGCGAGCTTCTTGTATCCGATGCGGGGTCTCATGACCCCTCCTCCCTGAGTGATGACGTGACCCGGATGGCGGGCCAGGACACAGACACAACTCAGCCGGTTGCGGTAGGTGACGAGAACGTTCCGCTCCGAGACCAAACCGTTACACCACCGCCCGGTCCGCGAGATGTCCGGACCGGACCCGTAACCCCGCGACGATGCCCGAAACCCCTGTGGACAACTGGATCCCGGACATGCCGAAGGGTCCGGACGCGCAAGGTCCGGACCCTTCGGGGCTTACATCAGGGTGGGCCGCCCTCGGTCGGGGGCGGCACCATGAGTAACGAACGACTGCTCAGACGGCTACGGCCACCTCGGCGACCTCGCCGTACTGGGCAACCACCTGACGGTCGACCGGCTCGGCCTTCGGGGCCAGCGTGCGCAGCGTCCAGCTGCCCGGCGCCGCGAAGAACCGGAAGTGCCCGGTCGCCGACGTCGGCACCTCGGCGGTGAACTCACCAGAGGCGTCCAGCAGCCGCACGTAGGCGCCGCCGACCGGCTCCTCGCCCCGCAGCACCTGGCCCTGGATCACCGCTTCCTTGTCGACGTCCACGCCCTTGAGGTCGAGACCGCCTTGCTTTGCTCCGCACATGTGTCAGGCCTTTCCGGGTTCGTCGCCGAGGGCAACGGGTACGCCGACCAGCGAACCCCACTCGGTCCAGGAACCGTCGTAGTTCTTGACGTTCGGCTGCTCGAGGATCTCGTGCAGCACGAACCAGGTGTGCGCCGACCGCTCGCCGATGCGGCAGTAGGCGATGGTGTCCTTCCCGAAGTCGACTCCGGCGTCGGCGTACAGCGCCTGCAGCTCGTCGTCGGACCGGAAGGTGCCGTCGTCGTTGGCGGCCTTGCTCCAGGGAATGTTCGCGGCGGTCGGGATGTGACCCGCCCGCTGCGCCTGCTCCTGCGGCAGGTGGGCCGGGGCCAGCAGCCGGCCGGCGTACTCGTCGGGGCTGCGGACGTCGACCAGGTTCTTCACGTCGATCGCCTCGAGGACCTCGTCGCGGAAGGCGCGGATGTTCAGGTCCGGGTCCTGGGCCTGGTACTCGGTTGCGTCCCGCTTGACGACCTCGTCGGTCAGCTCGCGGCTGTCCAGCTCCCAGCGCTTGCGGCCGCCGTCGAGCAGCCGGACGTCACCGTGGCCGTACAGCTTGAAGTACCAGTACGCGTACGCCGCGAACCAGTTGTTGTTGCCGCCGTACAGCACGACCGTGTCGTCGCTCTTGACGCCGCGGTCGGACAGCAGCGCCTCGAACTGCTCCTTGTTGACGAAGTCCCGCCGGACCGGGTCCTGCAGGTCGTCCTTCCAGTCGAGCTTGAGCGCGCCGGCGATGTGGCCGGCGTCGTACGCCGAGACGTCTTCGTCGACCTCGATCAGGACGACACCGGCGTCGAACTTGTGTTCCTCGACCCAGTCGGCCGAGACGAGCGCGGATTCCCTGCTCATGGTGTGCTGCCTCTCAGTGGTTGGTAGCGGTTGTTGGCGTACGAATGCGGTGGATCAGCAGATAGGCCTCGCAACCGAGGCAGAGCCCGACGGCCGCGTTCACGAACGCGGCGACCAGGGCGAATCCGGTGGCGACCACGCCCAGCACGGTGACGCCGGTCAGGTACCCGATCAGACCGGCGACCGCGAAGACGAGGCCGACCAGCTGGGCGAACCGCGGCGGCGCCGCGTCCTCCAGCTCCTTGGGCGGACCCAGCCGGGGGCGGATCAGCCGCTTGAAGAGCTGCCCGTACGGCGACGCCTGGACGCCGAACGCGACGGAGATCGCGAACACCACGGCCTGGACCGCGAGCGGCCAGGCGCTGTTCAGGATCAGCGTCAGCGCGAGCAGCACAGTGGTGATTCCCGCGGCGAACCGGAGTCCCCGCGGATCGACCTTGACTGTCGTTTCGGACATGCACACTCCCGAAGCAGGAGGTGGATCGAGCCGGACCCGCCCGGGTACGCGGGAGGCGGCGTACGCGAAACCGTGCTCAGCTACCGGTTCCGCAGCGCTCGGGACGCCGCCTGGTCAGCGGCGACGACACAGCGACGAGCGCACCCGGCAGTTGTCCACCGCCCGGCGCTTGGTCAGCCATGTCGTGTAAGCCACGGATCGAGAGTACGGAAAGCGGGCGGGCCCGCCACCCGTGGTCCCATAAATTGAGACAACTGATCAGATTGCGGACAATCAGGTCCGGACGACGTTGGTGTGCGCCACCTTGTCGTGCAGGGCCTGCTTCTTGTCGTCCCACAGCGGCCACAAGTAGTTGATCAGGCTGAGGAAGCTGAACAGGGTGCCGATCACCGGGATCGCGCTCAGCAGGCTGAGACCGGTGTAGACGCTGAACCGCTTCGCCACCGCCGAACCCGGTGGCGGACCGGGCACGTCGCGCAACCGGACCGCGATGCCGACCGCCTTCTTGCCGGGCGTGGCGCCGCTGCGGGTGAGGAAGAAGTACTCGTACGCGAACGAGACGGCGATCCCGATCAACACCGCCGGGATCATCCACTGGTAGGCCTCACTGGGCAGCGCGAACGACGACTGCGGCGTGCCTGCCGCGGCGGCGTCCATGGTGTCTTCCATGTAGTCCCAGATGACCTGGAAGTACTGCCAGTAGAAGTAGCCGGTGAGCGGCAGCCCGACGATGCCGACGATGATCCCGTCGATGATGCGGGCGAATACCCGGCGCCACCAGCCGGACAGCGGCTGGCCGTCGGGGGTGGTGGCGACCCGCTGGCCGGGGTAGCCGTAGCCCTGGCCGTAATGCTGCGGCGCGTAGGGCTGTTGGCCGTGCTGCTGCGGCTGCCCGTACTGCGGCTGGCCATATTGCTGCGGCTGGCCATATTGCTGCGGCTGGCCATATTGCTGCGGCTGGCCATATTGCTGCGGCTGGCCATATTGCTGCGGCTGACCGTACTGCTGGGGCTGACCGTACTGCTGGGGCTGGGCGTACTGCGTCGGCGTCGGCTGGGCGCTGCCGTACACCTGACCGTGCTGGGCGGGCTGGCCGAACTGGCCCTGGTACGGCGGTGGGCCCTGCCGTGGACGGCGGTTGTCCGTCCACGTGCTGCCGTCCCAGTACCGCTCCTGGGCCTGGTCTTCGGGGTCGTCGTACCAACCGGCTGGAAAGCTCACCGGCAAAGCATCACCCAATTGGCGGTCTCTTCGCCAACCAGTGGCAGGTAACGGACGCGACTGGCGGTCAAATGACTCAGCGCGGCGCGTGCTCGATCGCGGTCGCCAGGGCGGCGATCACGTCGGGTTTGCGCGGCGCACCACTCGCGCGCTTGACGATCGCGCCGGTGCGATCGAGCACGAGCGTCGTCGGAGTGCGCAGGATGTCGAGGCGCCGGACCAGCTCCAGGTGCTTCTCCGCGTCCAGCTCGATGTGCCGGACACCGTCGACCATGCCCTCGACCTCGGCCAGCGTCCGCCGGGTCGCCCGGCACGGCGCACAGAACGCGGAGGAGAACTGCAGCAGCGTCGCGCGCTCGCCGAGCTCGGCACCGATGTCCGCCGCGGACACCCGGTCCATGCTGTCCACCTGATCGGTGTCCGCCTTTCGCACCACGTGGGTCCCTCGGAAGCGTCCGTCGAGAGTGGCCTTGAGCACACTGAGGACGACGCCGGCGGCGACTGCACCGACCAGCACCCACATCCCCAGGCTCATGACAA
The DNA here is from genome assembly GCF_044460355.1 of Kribbella sp. NPDC050124. NCBI lineage: Bacteria > Bacillati > Actinomycetota > Actinomycetes > Propionibacteriales > Kribbellaceae > Kribbella > Kribbella sp. NPDC050124. The sequence continues at coordinate 61,054 of NZ_JBITJU010000014.1, read as the reverse complement.
TCCAGAGTACGTCGCTGGTCTATGGGCTCGAACGGCCGTTCACCCCTCGGACGGCGGCCGCGACCGGAGGCGCTTGGTGTCACCCCGGCGCTTCTTGTCGTCCAACCGCCGGCGGACCGAGCCCTTGCTCGGCTTGGTCGGTCGCCGCTGCCGTGGCGGAGCCGCGATCGCATCCCGGAGCAGTGCCGCCAACCGCGTCCGCGCCGCCTCCCGGTTGCGCCACTGCGACTTGTGCTCGGACGCGGCCACAGTCAGTACGCCGTTCACCAACCGCGACCGCAGTCGCTCGAGCGCACGATCCCGCAGTACGTCGGAGAGCGCCGTCGTACCGGAAACGTCGAAGCTCAGCTCGACCCGGCTGTCCGTGGTGTTCACCGACTGCCCGCCCGGACCGCTGGACCGTGAGAAGCGCCACGCCAGCTCCGTCTCCGGGATCACCACCCCGGCGCGCACCTCCAGGCCACTGTCCACACACACCATTCAACCGGACCCCTGGCTGGTTACGCTTCTGCCCGTGCAGGAAACGGGGAGCGGGGACGGGGGCCGGGAGGAAGAAGAACTCCCGGAACTGAAGGACATCAGAGTGCGCGGCCGATCGGTCCGCACGTGGGTGATCGGCGCGGGCGCGCTGGTGCTGGCGGTCTCAGCGGCCTTCGGTGGCCTCAAGAAGGCAGCCGACGAGACACCGCAGGTCGATGCGGGCACGGCGATCGATGCGGGACGTTACGAGGTGACGATCCAGCGGGTGGTCACGGTCGCCGACCTGAAGCCGCTCTTCACACCGGACGACGGTGGCGCGCTGATCGCGGTGGTGACCAAGCTGAAGGTCACCGACGACCTGGGTACGGCGCCGTCCAGTGATCTCATCCGGCTGGTCGGCGTACCGGGAATCGAGGACACCGCCGCGCCCCTCGGCACGACGAACCTGCGCGACGCGACGATGAACCCGGTCCTCACGCCTGGTTTCGCCGAGGACGTCGCCTATGTGTGGAAGTTGCCCAAGGCCACCGAGTTGCCGAAGTCGATCGAGCTCACGGTACGCGGGTACGAGCACCAGGAGCAGTCGCTGCTCGACCATCACGAGAAGTGGCTGCCCGGCGAGGTCGCCGCCGAAAGCACCGTCACGGTCAAGGACAACACCAAGTGAACGGCCGCAAGGTGGTCAACGTGGCGCTCACGGTCGCCGTACTGGTCGGGATCGTCGGGCTGTACCGGCTGACGCCGACGCAGAAGGACATCCAGGAGCCGGTCGCGGTGAACGGTGTCGTCGGACGCGCGGTGCAGACACCACGGTTCGACTTGACCGTCGAGGGCGTGCGGGTCGGTCGCACGCTGCGGCTCCCCGGTGCCTCGAAGGCCCGTGACACCTTGTCGAGCTTCGTCGTCGTGGACGCCGTCGTGACCGCCACCCGCGAGCCGATCCACCTCGCCTCGGTGCGGATCCAGGCCGCGGACGGAGTGACGTACCTCGGCGCCAACCGCAATGGCCTCGACCAGGTGGACCTGACCGGGATCGAGTTCGCCCCGGACATCCCAGTGCGCGGTTCGTTCGTGATCGAACTGCCCGCCGACAAGTTGCCTGGCGCAACCTTGCAGGTGATGGAGAAGTCGATCTTCAACGACCTGGAGGCGCAGGCGACGATCCCGCTCGGGGTCGACACCGAACCCGCCGTCGAGGACATGGTGACGATGACCAAGGCGAGCGAGTCATGAGCAGCGCGCGTCGGGCCCACCGGGGGTGGTTTCGCAAGAACACGGCCGCGCTGGCAGCTCTGGTCGTCGCCGTACCGTTCGCCGGCTGGTGGACGACCCGCAGCGACTACAAGTCCTGGTACGACGCCGATCCGCGTGACCCGATCGCGGTCGCTGCGGGCGGGACGTCGTACGCCGGAGCCACCTGGTACGCGGCGAGCGTGGAGGAGGACCCGCAGGCGCGGGCCGGTCGTGAAGCCGATCCGACGCCTTCGGGAACTACTCGGGTTCGCGTGTACTTCCGGCTGCAGGTCGACGACCTCGCAGCGCTCGAGGGGCTTGGCGGATGCCGCGTGCAGATGCGTGCGCCGGACGGCCGGCTGTGGAACGAGTCGTTCACGGCTGGCGACTTCCAGGATCGGCCGTCGGGGTGCACAGGTGGGGACGACTCGTCGGTGCAGAGCTGGCGGGGGACTTCGGCGCAGTACTACTTGAAGCCGGTGGCCGGTAAGCCGTTCGAGACGGTTGCCGTGTTCGTCGTACCCTCCGCTGTTGCGTCCAGCGTGCAGCCGACGATCACGTGGGCTACGAAGCTCCCTCAGTACTTGGCATTCCCGAGGTAGCGGCGGTCAGGTCGGTGACGCCCTGGTCTCCCTCGGGCTGCTCGTGGACGGCGCGCGTCCGCGGGGTGAGGTAGCCGGCGAGTCCGCCGACCATCCGGTCGTACGCGGCGGCCAGCAGGCTGACCTGGAGCATGATCTTCAGGCCGTCGGTGACCAGGTCCAGCGGCTCGTCGATGACCTGCCAGAACTGCAGCGAGTGTGGTCCGAGCACCCACAGCTTCAGCGCGATCCAGACTCCGCTCGCGGCGAACGTGACGACCGCCCAGGCCAGGAAGTAGCCCAGCATCGGCCGCAGCCCGGACCGCACCACCAGCCGAAACGCGTCCACGACCGGCGTCCACCGGTCCCGCCAGTCCGACACCACCGAGTTCCCGGCCGCCCGGACGATCCGCGGCGTCTGCTGCCAGCGCTGCGTGATCCGGTCGAACCGCCAGCGCAGCTGCGCCCTGTCCGGCTTGTGCACGACCCGGCCGTAGATCACCGCCGTCATCGTGATCCACATCAGCGGCAGCACTGCCGCGTTCCACAGGTCACCGATGCCGGCGGCAACGAACCCGGTGACGCCGTCCCAGATCTCGCGGACCTGGGAGATGCCCAGCACGTGGTCCAGCACCCAGCCGTACCCGTCCTTCAGCCACAGCCAGACCTGCCGCTCCTCCAGCCAGGTCTTCGGCGACGGGATGAACGAGGACGCCTGGTACGCGACCACGAACAGCCACAGCGCCTCGAGATAGGTGACGAACAGCTTGCGGACCGGGCCTTCGTTTTCCTTCTTCCACTTCTTGAAGCCCAGGCGGAGCAGGTACGCCGAGGCACCCAGGCCGATGAACAGCCAAGTCGAGAGGGACTGCAGGCCCTCCGACTCCCGTGGCGCCGTACCTCCGGTCAGGACGGTTGCCACCGTCTCGTTCACCTTGTGGACGGCCAGCTGGTACTCGTAATCGAGCGCCTCGGCCTGGAGGAACTTGTACGCCGCGTAGAACGCCAGGAACGGCAGCAGCGCCGCCGCGAGCGCGTCGAGCGCCCGGTTCTCTTTGCCCGGCTCCACGCCGTCGGGGGCCAGCATGCCCTCGGCAACGGCCCGCTGGTGGAACGGCAGCTCGCCCCTGAGCACCAGGAACATCGCGACGTACATCGCCAGCGACACCAGCACGAGCAACGCCAGCACGGCGATGCCGGCCGCCTCAGCTTTCGCGCCCGCCTGCACTGCCACCCACTGCAGCCCCCGATGCGCCAACTGGGCGATCAGGAACACCGCCAGCAACCGAGGCCAAGCCCTCGCGAACAGTCCCCCAGCCCGCCCCACCGTGGTGAGCAGGCTCCCCGTCTCCACCGCCACGCCCGCAATCTACCCGCCGAAAGCGTCACCCTCCCCAAACAACCAACAAGCCGCCGGTAGCGAGTTCCGGCGGCTAGTGGTTGAGGCTGGGTCACGCGTTGGCGTCTGCAGCTTGCGGTTGAGGGTGCTTCAGGCGGTGGCGTCTGCGGTTTCCCGGGTGGTGCTGGGCGGGATGACGAAGCGGTAGCCGACGTTGCGGACCGTCCCGATCAGCGACTCGTGCTCCGGGCCGAGCTTCGCGCGCAGCCGCCGCACGTGCACGTCCACGGTCCGCGTGCCACCGAAGTAGTCGTACCCCCACACCTCCTGGAGCAACTGCTCCCGGGTGAACACCCGTCCCGGGTGCTGCGCGAGGAACTTGAACAGCTCGAACTCCTTGTAGGTCAGGTCGAGCGCCCGCCCGTTCAGCTTCGCCGTGTACGACGCCTCGTCGATCACCACGTCACCGCTGCGGATCAGCGTGCTGTCGGGCTCCTCGTTCCGCGCCGCGGCCAGCCGGCCGATTACCAGCCGCAGCCGGGCCTCGATCTCGGCGGGACCAGCGGTGTCGAGCAGTACGTCGTCCGCGCCCCAGTCGGCGTTCACCGCGGTCAGACCGCCCTCGGTCACGACCAGGATCAGCGGCACGTCGATGCCGGTGGTCCGGATCAGGCGGGACACGCCACGCACCGCGACCAGGTCACGGCGGGCGTCGAGCAGGACGGCGTCCGCGTCGGGAGCGTCAACCAACGCGGCGACCTCAGCGGGAAGGATCCGGATCTGGTGCGGCAGCAGGGCGAGCGAGGGCAGCACCTCGGTGGAGGCCTGTAGCGCGTTCGTCAGCAGAAGCAACGTACTCACGCTGTCTCCTTGTGCTGGTCGGCGGATCCCCGGTCAGCGATCCGGTCCTTATGCACGTCAGGCCCCGACGGCGTCATTGCCGGGGGCCTGAGTCACACTGGATAGCAACAGCAAGCTGACATAATAGCGGAAGACTTAGCCGACTAGTGAGGCCTGCTCCAGATGCCGGAAGTGACCATCAGGTACTTCGCCGCCGCCCGCTCGGCGGCCGGCGAGTCCTCCGCGACTGCCGAAGCCACCTCCATCAGCGACCTGATCACCACCGTTTCGGTCGACCGCCCCGAGCTCGCGCGGGTCCTCACCATCTGCACCTTCCTCCTGGACGGCGAACGCGCCACCCCCACCACTCCCCTCCACGCGGGCGCCCAAGTCGACGCCCTCCCACCCTTCGCCGGCGGCTGACCCCGCGGCGCGCTCGGGCTGAGCGGTTGAGTGGGCAGCTTTTTTGTTCTGGGCGGGATGCTGGTACCTTGCGTACTCGGTCTTTCACGGAAGGTGACCGATGGCGCACGTTGCTCCGACTTCGCATCGCCGTGCGACCCGCGCGTCGCATCGCGGGCATCGCAGTGAGGACGGGCCGATCCAGATCACGACGTGGCTGGGGCTCACGTTCGCGATGATTCTCGGCCTGGTGCTGACCGGGCGATCACACGTGGGTGTTCACGCGGCCGGCGTGACGTTGCTGGTCATGCTGGTGCCGTTGACCATCGCGGTCTTCGGTGCGGCGGTGAAACGAGGACTCGGCTCCGGGAAGGCGGCGTTGTCCACAGCCGTCGCCCTCACCTTCGTCCTGCTCAAGTTCTTTCTCTGAAGGGTTCCTCTTCAGGCCTGCGCAGGCCACCGCTCACCCGCCCGGGACCGCCGGTACGCCGTGGGTGGACGACGTACCGGCGAATCCGTCCGGTCAGGAGCCCGTGTCGATGCGGTCCGTGGCGACCGGGGTGTACGGGTCGTGAGCGGTCAGGTAGTTGGCGAAGGCGTCGATGTCCAGGCCGCCGAAGAACTTGTTCGTCGCGGTGGTGAAGGCCGGGAAGCCGTCGCCACCGTCGGAGAGGAAGTTGTTCGTGACGATCCGGTACGTCGTGCCGTCCACCAGCGGCTGCCCGCCGATCTGGATCGACCCGGGCACCACCTTCGAGCCCGCCGCCGCGGCCGGGTTCCAGGTGTAGGTGATACCGGCCACCTGCAGCACCTTGAACTTCGGCGCCTCCGGACCGTTCACCCCGGAGAACTGCTGCTCGAGCAGGGCCTTGATCTGGGTCCCGGTCATGTCCATCGACACCAGGAAGTTGTTGAACGGCTGCACGGTGAACGCCTGCCCGAAGGTGACCTCGCCGGCGTTCGACGCCAGGTCGGCGCGGATTCCACCCGGGTTCATGAACGCCGCCACCGGCGTCTTCCCGTCCGTCACCACCGTCGGATCCGCGAGCTGGGCGTCGGCGATCAGGTTGCCCAACGGCGACTCGAGCGACTCGTCCGCCGTCCGGGAGACCGAGGTGTTGGGGGCGGCGAGGTGCCCGATGACCTTGTTCGAGATCGGCGCGACCAGCGTCTGGTACTTGGTGATCAGCGTGGTCGTCGGACCGTCCTTCGTCACGTCCTGAGTGACGATCTCGTTGTTGGCGGTCGTGTTCGCCCGGTCGACGTCACCGGTCTTGTTGTCGATGCTGAGCCGCACCTCGGTGACCAGCTTGCCGAACGACGAGGCGCTGGTGACGAGGCGCGGCTGGCCGGCCTTGTCCTGCAGCGTGCAGTTGTAGCCCTGGTGGGTGTGGCCGGAGATGATCGCGTCGATCTCCGGGTCCAGGCCGGCGTTGATGTCCACGATCGGGCCGGAGATCCCCGGGCAGCTGTTGTACGCCCGCGGGTCGGCCGGGAAGCCACCCTCGTGCAGCAGCACGACGATCGACTCGGCGCCCTTCTGCTTCAGGATCGGGACGAGCTTGTTGGCGGTCTCGATCTCGTCGGTGAAGGTCAGGCCCTCGACACCGGACTTGGTGACGATGTTCGGCGTGTTCTCCAGCGTCATGCCGATGAAGGCGACCTTGCGGCCGTCCTTGAAGGTCTTGATCTTGTACGGCGCGAACAGCGTCTCCTGTGTGTTCTCGAAGAACACGTTCGCCGCGAGGTACTTGAACTTCGCGCCGGTGAACGGCGTCGCCGGGTCGGGGCAGGAGTTCTGGTTGTTCTGCCCGTCGCCGTCCGGCAGGCAGCCGCCGGTCTGCATCCGGAGCAGCTCGCGCCAGCCCTCGTCGAACTCGTGGTTGCCGACGGAGGCGATCTCCAGGCCCATCCCACTCAGCGCCTCGACCGTCGGCTCGTCGTGGAACGCGGCCGACAACAGCGGCGAGGCACCGATCAGGTCGCCCGCGGCGACAGTGACGGACTGCTGGCCCTTGGCTGCCGCGGCTGCACGCATCTGCTTCAGGTGCGTCGCAAGGTACTCCGCGCCGCCCGCCGGGGTGCCGTTCACGTTGCCGCTCGAGCTGGTCGGGCTGTTGGGCGCGAGGTTCCCGTGGAAGTCGTTGATGGCGAGCAGCTGGATCTGGGTGTGCGTCGGCTTGGGTTTCGCCGCCGTCGTCGTCGCTGCCTGGGTCACGGTTCCCCCCGTGGCCAAGCCGAGCACCGCGGCCGTCCCCGCGGCCAGCAGGCCGATCGCCCGCCGGCCCCGCATCCGCGTCCTGTCTCGTCCTGTGAAGGCCATGTCTACTCCGTCGTAGGTTTGGTCCGCTGGTGTGCGGTGCCGAGAAATTACCCGACGTGACGCGGCCCTTCCAAGGACCTGAGCATGAACTGACCCGGACCTTTTACGGTATTCCGGTGACCCTCGAAGCCGTTCCCTCACCGTTGCCCTCGGCCACTGCCTCGGCCGTCACGGATCTCGCCCGCGCGGCCGCACAGAGCGACGGCGTGAACCCGCTGTCCGAGCGCACCCTGCTGCACCTCGACGGCGAACACCCGGGCGACCTCCATGTCCTTGCCTACGAAGGCGACCCCGGCACGATCGAGGTCTCCGGCCTGCAAAGCGCCCGGAACCTGATCGGGTACGCCGCCCTGTCACCAGACGGCTCGGCCGAGCTGGTCGTCACCCCCGAAGCCAGACGACAAGGCACCGGTACGGCGCTTCTCCGCATGCTGATCGACCACGGCGGCGCACGCCTCCGCCTGTGGGCGCACGGACGACTGCCTGGCAGCGACGAACTCGCCCACCGGCTGGGCCTGGAAGTGACGCGGGAGCTCTACTTCCTCCGCCGTACCAGAGCCTCTCTCCCCGAACCGGTGTGGCCGGACGGGATCGCCGTACGGGCGTTCGTCCCCGGACAGGACGAGGCGGCGTGGCTGGAGGTGAACAGCCAGGCGTTCGCGGACCACCCGGAGCAGGGCAGCTGGACGGCCGCAGACCTGGCCGAACGACTCCAGCAGCCATGGTTCGACGCAGCCGGCTTCTTCCTCGCCGTGGACTCTTCTACTGGCGCCTTGGCCGGCTACCACTGGACGAAGGTGGAGGAGGGAGTAGGAGAGGTATACGTCGTCGGCGTCTCCCCCGCCTACCAGGGCCGCGGCCTAGGCAAGGCCCTAACCCTCCAAGGCCTGCAGTACCTACAGGAAGAGCGCGACCTGGACACCGTCGTCCTCTACGTAGACGGCACCAACACCGCAGCCCGCGCCCTCTACACCTCCCTCGGCTTCACCACAGCCGCCCTGGACGTCCAATTCGCCCCCACCACCCCCCTGTGAACGACATCACAACGAATCCCCCCGCTCACTTCGCGTCATAAACCCCACCCCACCCCCGTCCCACCACCACCAGGAGCCGTCCGCGCCTCTAACCCCCCAGCCGGACGGCTCCTGGCCCAACCACTTATCCACAGCCCCCGAATTCCACACCCCACCCGCCCCCAGCCCACCGTTACGATCACTTCGACTACGGAGGGCAGACACTCGTGACTAACCGCAACAAGATGCTGTTCAACTGGCTGACTGCAGCCGTCAGCGCCACCACGCTCGTGGCCTGCAGCCCCGGCTCTCCGGAGGCCGGTCGCCCCAACACAGATCCTCCGACCAACTCGGGATCGCCCTCGACGACAATCTCCGTGCCCTCGTCGCCCCCCGCGACGACGCCTCCTCAGCGACCGGAAGCCGCGGTCGGCCTCACGCTCTCGGCCGGAGAGGCGTTCGTGAAGTACTACGTCGGCCTGTTGAACTACGCATCCACGACCGGAGATGTGCAACCTCTCCTCTCGGCGAGCGAGGGCGGGTGTCGCCAATGCAAGGTCTACGCGAACTACGTCCAAGGCGTGAACGCAGCCAACGGAGGGCTGAGTGGTGACTACGTCGAACGAGTCACCGATGTTCCCGACCTTTTCCGCGGAGACAGCGGACGCCTCGGCGGCTACGCGGCAGTCACGATTGGTGCCTACACCTCGAAAGACTCGCCATCTGCGAAGCCCGTCACGAGCACAGTGCGCAAGTACAAGCGGGAATTCACGTTGTCACCGCAGCAGGGATCATGGGTGATGTATGAGATGGAACTGGTGCCCCAATGACGTCCCGGCCGGTATCGCGCGTCCTGTTGGCTTCCCTGCTGGTCGGAATCTTCGTGTGCGCCCCAAGCCCGGCAGGCGCGAGCCATGATGCACCTCTGAAGTCGGCCAAGAAGCCTTCGCCTCCACCGGTTTCCGGCGTTCCCACCCGCGAAGGGCTGCGGGTGAACACCGAGGACCGCATGATTCATCGCAAGCCGTCCCGGCCCGCCAAGAAGCCTCGTGACGGGTCGGCCAGTAAGGACACACGCCATCAACGGCAGGCCATCGGCGACCCACCACGCCGAGACAACCCGCCGACTTCGAGCGCCGATCAGTTCAACATGAACATCGGTATCTGCGGGCGGCGGATGCCTGATGGGACCTTTCCAGGTCCGGCGAGATGCACTCCGGCTGAACCGGAGGAGCCGGAGATGACTCGGCGGAGGTTGCCGCCGGAGGTTGCGGTGCCGCGGCCGGAGGATGTGACCTGGGAGCAGGTCGTGACGGAGTCGAAGGTGGTGTTGTTTCCGAGGTTGTCGGTGAAGGTGCAGCCGAAGGATCGGACGCTCGTTAATCTCGACACCATTGTTTACACGGACGCGAGCAGAGTTTCGACGAATACCGTGACGCTGCTGGGGTTTCCGGTGGTGGTTGAGGCGACGCCGATGAGTTACAGCTGGAGCTTCGGGGACGGGTCGCCGGTTCTCCGTACGACGACTCCCGGGAAGCCGTATCCGTCGAAAGAGATCACGCACAAGTACATGAAGAAAGGCTCCGTCGGCCTTAGCCTCACGACCAACTACGCCGCCCGCTTCAATGTCGCCGGCACGGGCTGGCAGTACGTCGACGGCCTGATTCCCGTCACAGGTCCGGTGACCGCACTCCAGGTCCGCGAGGCGGTGCCGGTGCTGGTGGAGCCGGGCGGCTAGGCGGTCGCTCGCGTGGCCGATGGCGGGCTGTGGTGCGCCTGACGGGTTGCAGAGCCTGTTGCGAAATGGGCGTGGCGTTGGCGGTGCGGGGTGGGTTGGGGTTTGAGGATTGGGGGATGGCGAACTCGTATCGGCCGGTGGATCGTGGTCAGGCGTTTTTGTTGCCGCCGGACATGGCGGACTGGCTGGGGCCGGATCATCTGGTGTGGTTCCTGATCGATGTGGTCGCCGAGATGGACACCACGGTGTTGCACTCCCGGCAGGCGAAGGCGCGGTTTCGGCAGGGGCGGGCGGGGTTCGATCCGGACATGCTGGTCACGCTGTTGTTGTACGCGTATGCGCACGAGGTGCGCTCGTCGCGGCAGATCGAGCGGTTGTGTGTGACGGATGTGGCGTTCCGGGTGATCTGTGCCCAGGATGTGCCGGATCATTCGACGATCGCGCGGTTCCGGTCCGAGCACGAGGCGGTGTTCGCGCAACTGTTCACGCAGGTGCTGGTGTTGTGCGCGAAGGCGGGGCTGGGCCGGGTGGGGTCGATCGCGGTGGATGGCACGAAGATCGCCGCGAACGCGTCGCTGGACGCCAACCGCACCGAGGACAAACTGCGTGCCGAGATCGAGCGGGAGGTTGAACAGATCGTCGGCGCGGCGGCCGCGGCTGATGCGGCCGAGGACGCGTTGTTCGGTGACAAGCGCGGTGACGAACTGCCGCCCTCGATGCGGGGCGGTGGTGGTGGGCGGCAGGCCCGGATCCGTGAGTGCCTGGGCCAGATCGAGACCGAGACCGCCGAGCGGGTCGCCGAGCAGACCGCGGCCGACGCCAAGGCACTGGCCACGCTGCAGGCGGCCAGGGATCGGGTGGAACGGGCCGAGAACGAGGCCCGGGCCAAGATGCGGGCCTGGCAGGACAAGTGGGCCGCGGTCCCGGCCGACCGCCGGGGCAGAGTGCCGGGGCGGCGGCGGCCGCCGGTCAACATCGAGAACTCCCAGCGGGTTCAACTCGCGCGGGAACGCCTCGCGAAGGCTGAACAACGCCACGCCGATCGCGAAGCCCGGCGCCGCGCGCAGGCCGAAGCCGCGGCGAAGAAGCCGTCCAAGGACGCGCCGCGGCGCAACGTCACCGACCCGGACTCCCGCATCATGCCCACCCGCAAGGGCTGGATCCAGGGCTACAACGCCCAGCTCGCCGTCACCGACGACCACCTCATCCTTACCACCGCAATCACCCAAGACACCGTCGACACCGGCCAGGCCGAACCGATGACCACCGCCGCACTCGAGGCCGCCGCCCTGATCCAGAAACACCGCCCCACCCCAGCAACCAGCCCAGCAACCAGCCCAGCAACCAGCCCAGCAACCAGCCCAGCAACCAGCAACGATCCCGATCCTGATCCTGATCCGCATCACGGGATCGGTCTGCTGTTGTTCGACGCCGGCTACCTGTCCGATGACAATCTCACCGCCCCCGGCCCCGACCGGCTGATCGCGCTCGGCAAACACCGCGACCAGGCCCGCGACGCGGCCGCGAACCCCACCAGCGGGCCACCACCCGAGGACGCGACCGCGATCCAGCAGATGAGCCACCGGCTCCGCACTCCCGAAGGACACCAGGCCTACAAACGCCGCGCCGCTACCGTCGAACCCGTCATCGGACACCTCAAAGACCAAACCGGGCTACGCCGATTCAGCCGCCGCGGCCTCGCCGCCGCGGTCAGCGAACTCCACCTCGCCGCCGCGGTCGTCAACCTCCTCAAACTCCACACCCACACCACCCAGCCAGCCACCTGAACCCCACAGCCCACGCACCGCCCACACCGCACCGCCCACACCGCACCGCCGACACCGGCACAACCCCCGCCAGCCAACACCAAAACTCAACAGCCTCTGCAACTGGTCAGTGGTCAAAGAACCTGCCAGTGGGTGCACCGGTACCCGAGAGGTCGGGGGGCTGTGCCGGTTTTGGTGGAGCCGGGGGTTAGGGGTTTAGGGCTTGGTTTAGGTGGGTGGTTAGGGCGGTGTGGGCTTGGCGGGTGGTGCCGGGGATGGACTGGAGGTTGTAGTGGCCGTGGGTTAGGGAGGGGTTGGGGTCGTGGGTTACTTGGACGCCCGCGGCGGTGAGTGCTTCGGCGTACTCGAGGCCTTCGTCTCGGAGGGGGTCGAAGCCGGCGGTGGTGATGTAGGTGGGGGCGAGGCCGGACAGGTCGTCGGCCAGGAGGGGTGAGATCAGGGGGTCGGGGCGGACCGAGGGGTCGGGGGTGTAGTGGTCCCGGTACCAGATGATGTCGTCTTCGCTGAGGATGAAGCCGCCTTCGCCGAACAGGTCCCGGCTGGGGCGCCGGTTGACCAGGTCGAGGGCGGGATAGAGCAGTACCTGGAGGGCGGGGCGCGGGAGGTCGCGCCGTACGCACTGCTGGGCGACGACGGCGGCCAGGTTGCCGCCGGCGCTGTCGCCACCGACCGCTACCCGCGAAGGATCAGCGCCTAGGTCTTCAGCGTGGTCGACGGCCCAGGTGAAGGCGGCGATGGCGTCTTCGGCCGCGGTCGGTGCGGGGGCCTCCGGGGCGAGGCGGTAGTCGACGGACAGCACCCGAATGCCGGCGTCGTCGGCGATCGAGCGGCAGAGCGAGTCGTGGGTGTCGAGATCACCGACGACCCAGCCGCCGCCATGAAAGAAGACGAGCAGGCCGCCTCCGGCGGTGCGCGGGACGTAGAGGCGGGCTCCGAGTTGGCCGTCCGCTCCGCGAACGGTGAGCTCGGTCACGCGCTGTAGCTCTGGTGGATGACCCGCGACCAGGTTGCACAGGATCCGCAGGTGCGCGCGGGCCTTGGGCACCGATGATTTGGGCGTCCTCGGCAACAGTCCCTCCACTCGCAGGAGCAGTTGGAGCTCCGGGTCGAGCGTGTTGCCGTCGATCTGGATCGGTGCACCGGCGAGTCGGCGCCGTACGGCCGTGGGCAGCGCGAACAGCGGCGTCAGGGCGTTCGTCTGTACGGCGTTGACCGTGCCGCGGAGCAGCGAGTCCAGTCGTGGGTTCACAAGGAGTGACGCTAGCAACAAGGCCGGGCAGGTGACACGAACCATCTGGCAATGCGGCTACCGGGAGTCCACCAAAGGATGGGATGCTGGTGAACGTGGCTGGAGACTTGCTGGCATCCCACAACCGGGAGTACGACGTCGAGCCGCCGTACGACATCACGGCGGCCGGAGACCTTCCGGCGGACCGTTTCTCGGACCGCGAGCTGAGCTGGCTCGCGTTCAACCAGCGCGTCCTCGAGCTCGCCGAGAACGACCGGATCCCGCTGCTCGAGCGGGCCAAGTTCCTGGCCATCTTCGCCAGCAACCTGGACGAGTTCTTCATGGTCCGGATCGCCGGTCTGAAGCGGCGCATCGCGGCCGGCGTCGCGGTGAAGGCGGCCAGCGGCCTGCTGCCGCGCGAGGTGCTCGACCGGAGCCTGGCCCGCAGCCGCGAGCTGATGGACCGGCACGCCGAGACCTGGCGGAAGGCGGTCCAGCCGGCGCTGACCGATCAGGGCATCGACATCCTGCGCTGGGACGAGCTGGAGCACTCCGAGCGCGAGGACATGACCCGGTTCTTCCGGGAGCGGGTGTTCCCGGTGCTGACCCCGCTGGCCGTCGACCCGTCGCACCCGTTCCCGTACATCTCCGGCCTGTCGCTGAACCTGGCCGTCGTGGTCCGCAACCCCGACACCGGCGGCGAGCACTTCGCCCGGGTGAAGGTGCCGCCGCTGCTGCCGCGGTTCATCCCGGTGGCCGAGGGCCGCTTCGTACCGCTCGAGGACGTTATCGCGACCCACCTCGGACAACTGTTCCCGGGGATGGAGGTCACCCAGCACCACACCTTCCGGGTCACCCGCAACGAGGACCTGGAGGTCGAGGAGGACGACGCCGAGAACCTGCTGGCCGCGCTCGAGAAGGAGTTGCTGCGCCGCAGGTTCGGGCCGCCGGTGCGGCTCGAGGTGGAGGAGTCCATCGACCCGCAGGTGAAGGCGCTGCTGCTGTCGGAGCTGGGCGTCACCGAGGCCGAGGTGTTCGAGCTGCCGGGCCCGCTGGACCTGCGCGGCCTGTTCGCGATCGCCGGGCTGGACCGGGCCGAGCTGAAGTATCCGGCGTTCGTCCCGTCCACGCACCCGCACCTGGCCGAGGTGGAGACCTCCAACCCGGCCGACATGTTCCACGCGCTCAAGCAGCGCGACGTCTTGGTGCACCACCCGTACGACTCGTTCTCGACCAGCGTGCAGCGCTTCATCGAGCAGGCCGCGGCCGACCCGCACGTGCTCGCGATCAAGCAGACGCTGTACCGGACCAGCGGCGACTCCCCGATCGTGGACGCGCTGATCGACGCCGCCGAGGCCGGCAAGCAGGTGCTGGTGCTGGTGGAGATCCAGGCGCGCTTCGACGAGCAGGCGAACATCAAGTGGGCCCGTCAGCTGGAGCATGCCGGCTGCCACGTCGTGTACGGCGTGATCGGTCTGAAGACGCACTGCAAGCTGTCGATGGTGGTCCGCGACGAGCCGGACGGCCTGCGCAGGTACTGCCACATCGGCACCGGCAACTACCACCCGAAGACCGCCCGCCTGTACGAGGACCTCGGGCTGCTGACCAGCGACAAGGTGGTCACCGAGGACGTCGCCCACCTCTTCAACCACCTCTCCGGCTTCGCCCGCAGCGCCGGCTACCGGCGGATCCTGGTCGCTCCCCAGTCGGTACGGCGCGGGCTCGTCGAGCGGATCGACCGCGAGGTCCAGCACCACCTGGCGGGCCGCCCGGCCCGGGTGCGGTTCAAGGTGAACAGTCTCGTCGACGAGGCTCTGTGCGATGCGCTCTACCGGGCGTCGCAAGCCGGCGTACCCGTGGAGCTGTGGATCCGCGGCATCTGCACGCTCCGTCCCGGCGTACCGGGACTGTCCGACAACATCCAGGTGCGCAGCATCCTCGGCCGCTTCCTCGAGCACAGCCGGGCCTTCTGGTTCGAGAACGGCGGTGAGCCGGAGGTGTGGATCGGGTCGGCCGACCTGATGCACCGCAACCTGGACCGCCGGGTCGAGGTGCTGGTCCAACTGAAGGAGCAGGACCACGTCGGCGAGATCCGGGAGATGTTCGACCAGGCGTTGGACGAGGGCACCGGGTCGTGGTGGCTGCAGCCCGACGACACCTGGCAGCCCCGGCTGACCGGGCCGGGCGGCGAACCGCTGCGCGATCTGCAGGAAAGACTCATCGCCACGCGTGGCCGCCGCAGAACTGCCGACCCCATTACCTAGGGTTGTTTCCATGAGCAACCCGGCGACCGTCATCGCCGCGGGCGGTGTCGTGTGGCGTGAGCGCCGCGGCACCCGGCAGGTGCTGCTCGTGCACCGGCCCCGGTACGACGACTGGTCCCTTCCCAAGGGGAAACTCACCGCGCACGAGCACGTCCTGGTCGGCGCACGGCGTGAGATCGAGGAGGAGACCGGACTGCAGGTCGTCCTCGGTCCACCGCTCGGAGTGCAGCGGTACACGGTCCGCAAGAACGGCGGAACGGCGGACAAGCTCGTGCACTACTGGTCCGCCACACCGCTCGACGATGCCGAGTTCGAACCGAACAGCGAGGTCGACGAGATCGCTTGGCTCCCGGTCGACAAGGCGCGCACCAAGCTCAGCTATCCGCGTGACGTGGACATCCTCGACGCCCTCGACCGGGTCGTACCTGTCACCGCGACTCTGATCCTGCTGCGGCACACCGAGGCGGTGAAGCGGAAGGACTGGGAGAGCAAGGACACCAACCGGCCGCTCAGCACCAACGGAACCGGTCAGGCCGAGCGACTGACCGCCGTACTGGATGCGCTCGGGGCGAACCGGCTGATCAGCAGCGACGCGGAGCGGTGTGTTGCGACGGTCACGCCGTACGCCGCTTCCATCGACAGGCATATCCACCTTTGGCCGGAGATCTCGGAGCGTGGGTTCGACGCGGACCCCGACGGGATCAACGGGATGGGCGAGCGGGCGTGGAAGCCGGGCAAGGTGACGGTGGTGTGCTCCCATCGGCCGGTGCTGCCCACACTGTCGCGCGAGCTCGGGTTGCGGGTGGGGAAGTTCTCGCCGGGCGCGTTCCTGGTCGCGCACCGGTTGGGTGACGGACGTCTCATCTACGAGCGGTTCAGCGCTCCGTAGAACGCATGCGCAGCACGGGTCGGTGACGATCCAGGCACAGCCGCGGGGGCGACCGGATGACCTTGGGGCCGACGGGTATGTTCCTACCGAGGAACCTGGCGCCCCACCGGGCCCGGGTCTGAGGAGAGGTTCGGACCGCACCATGACGATGATGCGAGAACTGACACTGATCGGGATCCGGATGGAATCGCCCAACCGGGCACCGGTGATGATGCTGCGCGAGACCGACGGCTACCGCTACCTGCCGATCTCGATCGGCTCGGTCGAAGCGACCGCGATCGCCTATGAAGAGCAGGGCCTGCGTCCGTCGCGGCCACTCACCCACGATCTGATGCGCGACCTGATCCAGGCGTTCGGCGTGCACATCGAGGCCGTCGAGATCGTCGAGCTTCGCGATGCGGTGTTCTTCGCCGAGCTCGTGCTGGCCAACGGCGCCCGGGTCTCCGCCCGGCCGAGTGACTCGGTCGCCCTCGCGGTTCGCCTCGGCACCCCGATCCGCTGTACGGAACAGGTACTGCGTGAGGCCGGCGTCGCCACCCCGGAGGAAGAACAGGCCGAGCTCGAACGCTTCCGCCAATTCCTCGACGGCGTCGCCCCCGAGGACTTCTCCAGCTGACTTTGCCCGGTACGGCGTGGCACCCCGACGTACTGGCGTTGCGGCGGCCGTTCATGTTGACAGTGCGCTGAGCGTTACCGAAACGTGAGCCAATGGGCGTTTGGTTCGACGCAGAGTCACGGCTCTTAACTCAGTTCACCTGTTGGCCGCCTGTAGGCACGCCAAGTGTCGCCGACGCTATCGGAATCGTTCACCGCTCGTTCACCGACGACGGACCGGTCGGACACCTGCTCTCCCTACCGTCTGTGGAAGTTCAACAAGTCTGATTCCCGCAGAAGGGCAACACTCTCGTGTCCGTCAATCGCCTGCTCCGCGTCGGCACCGTCGCCGTGGCTTCCCTCGGCGTCCTCGCTCTGAGCGCCTGTGGCAGTGACCCGGAGCCATCTGGTTCCTCCAGCCCGGAGGGTTCGGCGTCGACCGCCGACTGCCCGCAGGGCACCCTGAACGCAGAGGGCTCCTCGGCACAGAAGAACGCCATCGAGGAAGTCATCGCCAAGTACAACGAGAAGTGCGCCGACGTCACAGTGAACTACAACCCGACCGGTTCCGGTGCGGGCATCAAGCAGTTCAACGCGGCCCAGGTCGACTTCGCCGGATCCGACTCCGCGCTGAAGACGGAGGCCGCCGACGGCGACTCCGAGGCTGCGACCGCGGCCAAGCGCTGCCAGAACAACGCGGCGCTGAACCTGCCGATGGTGATCGGCCCGGTCGCGATCGCCTACAACGTCGAGGGCCTGGACAAGCTGGTCCTGGACGGCGCGACCGCCGCCAAGATCTTCCAGGGCACCATCAAGACCTGGAACGACCCGGCGATCGCCAAGCTGAACGCGGGCACCACCCTGCCGTCGGCCCCGATCTCGGTGTACTTCCGCTCCGACGAGTCCGGCACCACCGAGAACTTCACCAAGTACCTGGCTGCCGCCGGCGGTGGCGCCTGGACCGGCAAGCCGGCCAAGAAATGGACCGGCACCGGCGCCGGCAAGGAGAAGTCCGCGGGTGTCGCCGAGGGCGTCAAGAGCACCCCGAACTCGATCACCTACGTCGAGTGGTCGTACGCCGTCGACAACAAGCTCGGCGTCGCGCAGGTCGACAACGGCTCCGGCACCCCGGTCGAGCTGACCGCCGAGTCCGCTGGTAAGGCGCTGGCCGCCGCGAAGGTGAAGGGCACCGGCAACGACCTGTCGATGTCGCTGGACTACGCGACCAAGGAGGCGGGCGCGTACCCGATCATCCTGGTCACCTACGAGATCGCCTGCAGCAAGGGCCTGCCGGCCGAGAAGACCGCGCTGGTGAAGAGCTTCCTGAGCTACTTCGCGAGCACCGAGGGCCAGGCCTCGCTGACCGAGCTGAACTACGCGCCGCTCCCGGACGAGATCCGGACCAAGGTCGACGCGGCCATCCAGTCGATCAGCTGAGCCAGTCGATCAGCTGACCACGAAGCAGCAGTGATGCGAGCCCCGGCCGGTCCGAGTCATCGGAGGCGGCCGGGGCTTCGCCTCGTCGGACCCGAAGCACACAGAGCCCACGAACCAGGCGCTTGGAGCACCATCGATGAGTAGTCCAGACGGCACGGAACCGCCCGACCGGCCGGCCGGCGAGGCCGACGCCGCCCAGGAGGATCCCCGGATCGAGGACCTGGTCCACGAGCCGGCCGGACCCACCCCGCACTTCGAGGGGCTGGCCGAGAAGCACGCCGGCGAGCAGCCGGCCGAGACCACTGCACCGGCGACGGAGACCACGGGGCCGAAGCTCGAGCTCGGCCCGGTCGGTCACCTCGGCGACCGGTTGTTCGCCGGCCTGGCCAACGGCTCCGGCGGCCTGGTGATCGCGATCGTCGCGTTCGTCGGCATCTTCCTGCTGGCGCTGGCGGTCCCGGCCCTGATCGACAACCAGAGCAGCTTCCTGTTCTCCCGGGTCTGGGAGCCCGGCGGCGAAGCGCCGCGGTTCGGGATCGCGGCGCTGTTCTACACCACCGTGATCAGCTCGATCATCGCGATGCTGATCGCGGTCCCGATCGCGATCGGGGTCGCGCTGTTCATCACGTACTACGCCCCGAAGCGGCTGTCCCAGCCGGTCGCGTACGCGGTCGACCTGCTGGCCGCCGTACCGTCGATCATCTACGGCCTCTGGGGCATCCTGTTTTTCGCGCCGATCCTGCGCCCGGTGATCGACGGGCTGTCCACCGGGCTCGGCTGGATCCCGCTGTTCGACAAGCCGGTGGGCGACAACGTCGGTGTGGTCTTCACCGTGTCGGTGGTGCTGGCGATCATGATCCTGCCGGTGGTCACCGCGATCAGCCGGGAGATCTTCGCGCAGACCCCGATCGCGCACCGCGAGGGCGCGCTCGCGCTGGGCGCGACCAAGTGGGAGATGATCCGGATGTCCGTGCTGCCGTACGGCCGCTCGGGCGTGGTCAGCGCCTCGATGCTCGGCCTCGGCCGGGCGCTCGGCGAGACCGTGGCGGTGATGATCATCCTCACGGTGCCGAACAGCAACGACCCGTGGAACTCGTCGATCTTCGCCGGCGGCGAGACGTTCGCGTCGAAGATCGCCAACAACGCGGCCGAGTTCGACTCCCCGGAGAAGACCGGCGCCTACATCGCGGCCGGCCTGGTGCTGTTCGTGGTGACGTTCCTGGTCAACTCCGCGGCCCGGCTCATCGTCGCCCGCAGCGCCCCCGGCGCGAAGCGGCCGCGCCGCAACCGCCGCGCCGGCGCCGCCGCCACCGAAGGAGCCTCCGCATGAGCGAGCGCAGCGAGCGAATCAAAAAGAACAGCCCACTATGTGCCTCATCGGCGCCCGGAGCGAAGCGAGGACGACGATGAGTGTGATTGCCGAGAACCGGCCGACGTACGACGGTAAGACGCTGGACCTCACCGGGAAGTCGGGGGCTCGCGCCTTCCGGAACACGCTGGCGACTGTGCTGATCACGCTGGCGTTCCTGGTCGCGCTGATCCCGCTGGTGTGGATCCTCTGGACCGTGATCAGCAAGGGCTACAGCCTGCTGCTGGACGCCAACTGGTGGAGCCAGTCGCAGCGCGGCATCACCGTACGGCGGGAGGGCGGCGGCGCATACCACGCCATCATGGGCACGCTGATCATGGGCCTGATCACCGCGCTGATCGCGGTCCCGATCGCCGTGCTGGGCGCGATCTACCTGGTCGAGTACGGCAAGGGCACCAAGGTCGCCCGGGCGGTCAGCTTCATGGTCGACGTCCTCACCGGTGTGCCGTCGATCGTCGCCGCGCTGTTCATCTACGCGGTCTGGATCACGGTGTTCGGCTTCAACCGGGTCGGCTTCGCGGTCTCGCTGTCGCTGGTGCTGCTGATGCTTCCGGTCGTACTGCGCTCCACCGAGGAGATGCTCAAACTGGTGCCGGACGAGTTGCGCGAGGCGTCGTACGCGCTCGGGGTGCCGAAGTGGAAGACGATCCTGAAGGTGGTCGTGCCGACGGCGTTCGGCGGCATCGTCACCGGCGTGATGCTCGGCCTGGCCCGCGTGATGGGTGAGACCGCGCCGCTGCTGATCCTGGTCGGCTACTCCAAGAACATCAACCTGAACCCGTTCGACGGGTTCATGGGCGCGCTGCCGACGATGATCAACCAGGACCGGACCGAGCTGGCGCTGGAGCCGGCCGCGGACCGAGTCTGGGCGGCGGCGCTCACACTGATCCTCCTGGTCCTTGCCCTCAACCTGCTGGCCCGGCTGATCGCCCGGTTCAGCACGATCAAGTCGAAATAGTCACGAGAGGTTCTGAGTCGATATGGCGAAGCGCATCGAGGTCAGCGGCCTCAACGTCTACTACGGCGATTTCAAGGCCGTCGAGGATGTGTCGATGACGATCGAGCCCCGCTCGGTCACCGCGTTCATCGGCCCGTCCGGCTGCGGCAAGTCCACCTACCTGCGGACCCTGAACCGGATGCACGAGGTGATCCCCGGCGCCCGGGTCGAGGGCAAGGTCATGCTGGACCAGCAGGACCTGTACGCGACCGGGGTCGACCCGGTGGCGGTCCGCCGGGTAGTCGGGATGGTGTTCCAGCGGCCGAACCCGTTCCCGACGATGTCGATCTTCGACAACGTCGCGTCCGGGCTGAAGCTGAACGGGGTCAAGGACCGCAAGAAGCTCAACGAGGTCGTCGAGCGGTCGCTCAAGGGCGCCAACCTCTGGACCGAGGTGAAGGACCGGCTGGACAAGCCCGGCGCGGGCCTGTCCGGTGGTCAGCAGCAGCGGCTGTGCATCGCCCGGGCGATCGCGGTCGAGCCCGAGGTGATCCTGATGGACGAGCCGTGCTCGGCGCTGGACCCGATCTCCACGCTGGCGATCGAGGATCTGATCGAGAAGCTGAAGGACCAGTTCACCGTGGTCATCGTCACCCACAACATGCAGCAGGCGGCCCGGGTGTCGGACCAGACCGCGTTCTTCAACCTGGCCGCGACCGGCAAGCCCGGCCGGCTGATCGAGATGGGCCCGACGAAGCAGATCTTCTCGAACCCGAACGAGAAGGCGACCGAGGACTACATCACCGGCCGCTTCGGCTGATCCCGCCGTACTGCGCAGCGCGGCCCCCGGCGGGGCCGCGCTGTTCTTTTACACGCAGAGCGTCCGGGCAAAGTTGACCCGGGCAAGGGTGTCGGCGACCTCGCGGGGCGAGCTCACGCCGACGTGGGTGTTGTGGGTGCGGTTGCCGTTCTGCACCGTGACCTGGACGAAGCCGGTGGTCTTGCGCTCCTTGCAGAGCAGGAAGAGCAGGCCGAGCAGGCAGGCGAGGGCGAACACGATGGCCAGGATGATCGCCCAGGCGGGGATCTTCTCCTCGGTCCGGGACATGTCCATGGCCGACCAGTTCGTGCCCTGGGTAGGCAGCACGCCGGCCGGGGTGACGATCCGGAACTGCTCGACCGAGATGTCGCCCACGGTCACGAGCACCGGCCCGCTCGGCAATCCCTGCAGGGATTGGGCAGGCTGGTACGGGCCGCCGGCCGGTGGCTGGTACGGCCCCGGCGGTGGCCCGGGCTGCGGGGACGGCGCCGCCTCGAACGTCGGCGTGGGCGGCTCGTACTGGACCGGGAGGTGGCGGGTCGGGTCCGGCGTCTGATCCCCGGGACGGCCATCGGACGCCGGGGGCTGAGGGGGATGAGTCACCCGGCTAACCTTAGGTGTTCAAAGGATCCGGTGTGGGTGCGTGACCACCGCCCTGTGGAAAAGATAGCCTGCGAGGATCCTCGACGTTCTCAGAAGGGACCGCGGTGAGCACTCCGACGCCTCCCGGCGACGACCCGAACGACCCGAACCGGCCGCAGGACACCCCTGGCGAGACCCCTGGAGAGCAGCCCGGCCAGTACGGCGAGCAGAACGGGCCCAGCCAGTACGGCGAAGCCGGCCCGTCGGACGACGACCAGCCGGGCCAGTACGGCCAGCAGCCTGGTCAGTACGGCCAGCCGGGTGGATACGGGCAGCAGCAGCCTGGTTATGGGCAGCAGCCCGGTTATGGGCAGCAGTCGCCCTACGGCCAGCAGCAGCCTGACTATGGGCAGCAGGGCGGGCAGTACGGCCAGCAGCCGGGCTACGGGCAGCAGCAACCGGGCCAGTACCCAGGTCAGCCGGGGCAGTACGGCCAGCAACCGGGTTACGGACAGCAGCAGCCGGGCCAGTACCCGGGTTCGTACGCTCAGCAGCAGCCCGGCGCCTACGGCCAGTACCCGGGCCAGGGTGGCTACGGCTACGGCAGCGGCGCCGCCCCGCAGAACAACACCCCGCAGACTCTGTCCATCATCGGCATCGTCTGCTGGTTCTGCTGCGGCCCGGCCTCGATCGTCCTCGGACTGATTGCCCAGAGCAAGTTCCGGGAGCAGGGCCGGCCGGACACGCTGGCCAAGGTGGCCTGGATCGGCGGCATCGTCTCGATCGTGCTGTCGATCGTGTCCTACGCCACCGGCCTGGTCAACTACTGAGCGCGACGCTGAACCGCCGCCCGGTCCGGCGGCGGTTCAGTTCAGGTTGCGCGCGACGCCGTACACGACGAACAGGGCGATCAGGCCCTTGATCACCCAGTCCACCGTGCGTGAACTCATTTTCAGCCGAGGCAACCGGACGAGCCGGAGCGACTCGAGCGACCAGGCAAGCAATTGGTAGCCCACGGCAACACCGATGAGTGGGCCGAGCACCAGCACCACCGGGTTGAAGTGCCAGGCGGCGACCAGATCGCCGCGGAGCATCGCGGCAGCCATCCTGGTGGCGCCGCAGAACGGGCAGTTCAGGCCCGTGGTTGCGTGCAGCAGGCAAGGAATTCCGATCCGCCCGCCGGAGAGCTGGTAGACGGCGGCGAGCCCGAAGCCGCCGATCCCCGTGGCGGCCAGTCCCAGCACCCGCCTGTCCACAGGCTGGACCGGTCCGGTCGGCCGCAGTACGACGTTCAGCGAAAGGCTCACCCGACAACGGTAACTCTCATCCCGTGGGATCCGTGAGCATGGGTGAGCCGTCGGACCACTAGCCTGCAACTCACTCCTCAAGTAGCTATCAGTAGAAGGGATCGTCGTGAGCTCTCCGACGCCACCGCCGGGTTACGGCCCGCAGGACGCGCAGCAGCCGGCTCAGTACGGCCAGCCAGGCCAGTACGGACAGCCTGGGCAGCAGCCGGGCCAGTACGGGCAGCAGCCCGGCTACGGCGCTCCGCAGCAGCCGGGCTACGGCCAGCAGCAGCCTGACGGGTACGGCCAGCAGCAGCCGGCGCAGTACGGTCAGCAGCAGACGGGCCAGTACGGTCAGCAGCCGGGGTACCCGCAGCAGCCCGGGCAGTACGGGCAGCAGCCGGGTCAGTACGGCCAGGCCGGTTACCCGCAGCAGTACGGCCAGCCGGGCTTCGGCGCCGTCCCCGGTAACCTCGCCGCCTGGCCGAACCGGGTCGGCGGTGCGCTGATCGACGGTCTGATCGTCGGTGTGCCGTACGGCATCGGCAGCGCGTTCTCGTCCAACGAGAACCTGGCCGTCGTCGCGATCATCTTCTACCTCATCGGTATCGGCCTGGCGATCTGGAACGTCGTGATCCGCCAGGGCAGCACCGGCCAGACCGTCGGCAAGCAGGTCCTCGGCCTGAAGCTGGTCGGCGCGGACACCGGCCAGCCGATCGGCGCGGGCAAGACGTTCGTGCGCCAGCTGACCCACATCCTGGACAGCGCCGCGTGCTACGTCGGCTACCTGTGGCCGCTGTGGGACGAGAAGCGCCAGACCTTCGCGGACAAGATCAACAACACCTACGTCATCAAGCTCTGACGTAGCCCGCGCAGCACCGGACGCCGTGGCCTGTCGAGGCCGCGGCGTTCGGCGTTCCGGAAAGGACCCCAGGTGAGCACCCCTCCGTACGGCGAGCCGCACCGGCCACCGCAGTACCCGCCAGGGCAACCGGGTGGCTACCAGCAGCCCCCGCAGGGCTACAACCCCTATGGACAGGGCCCGGGCTACGGCTACGGGTACGCACCGCCCGGGCAGCTGGCCGGCTGGCCGATCCGAGTCGGCGCGTCGCTGCTCGACTCGCTGATCCAGTTCATCCCCACTGTCACCGGGATCATCGTGGCGCTCGTCATCGACGGCAACCAGGAGGAGCTGGGCGCAGCCGGCGGCATCGCGATGCTCAGCGGGTTCTTCGTCGCGTTCCTGGTCTGGGTGTGGAACCGGGTCGTCCAGCAGGGCCGCACCGGCCAGTCGTTCGGCAAGAAGGTCACCGGGTTGAAGGTCGTGCACGCCGAGACCGGTCGGCTGATCGGTATCGGCTCGACCCTGGGCCGCGAGTTCTGCTCGGTGCTGTTCAACAACATCTGTACTCTCAACGTGCTCTGGCCGCTGTGGGACGAGAAGCAGCAGACCTGGCACGACAAGGTCGTCAACGACGTGGTCATCCGCCTCTGACCGCCTGCGGACGCCGACTGACGCTGGAAGAGATGGAACCGATGTGAGTACGCCGACACCACCACCGCAGGACCGTCCGTACGGACAGCAGCCTCCTTACGGCCAGCCGCAGTACGGGCAGCCCCAGTACGGACCGCAGTACGGGCAGCCGCAGTACGGGCACCCGCAGCAGGGCTACAACCCCTACGGGCAGCAGCCCCAGTACGGCTACGGGTACGGCGTACCGCAGGCGCCCCTGGCCGAGTGGGCGCCGCGGGCCGGCGCCTACCTGATCGACGGCCTGATCAGCGGCGTGCCGCTCGCCATCGGGTACGCCGTCTTCATCGCCGACATCGCGATGCGCTCCGACGACCTGTCGTCGTCCAACGACGCCCCGGGCGCGTTCGCGATCATCGTCTTCCTGCTCGGGATCGTCGCCAGCATCGGCCTCTCGCTGTGGAACCGGGTCTTCCGCCAGGGCAAGACCGGGCAGAGCGTCGGCAAGAGCGCGCTGAACCTGCGCCTGGTCGACGCCCAGTACTTCACACCGGTCGGCGCCGGCAAGGCGTTCCTGCGCGAGTTCCTGAGCGGGCTCTTCAACAACGCCTGCTTTCTGAACCTGCTGTGGCCGTTGTGGGACGACCAGAAGCAGACCTGGCACGACAAGGTGATGACCACCTACGTGATCAAGACCGACTAGCGCGACAACAGGAATCCGGCGCAGGTGACCGACCACAGGACGCTGGTGAAGGTGCCGATGATGAAGCGCTCGGCCACTGCCTGCGGGGTGACCGAGGCGGGCTGATCGGGGCTGCGCAGCTCGGGGTAGCGGGCCAGTCCCTTGATGGCCAGCACGATCGCGAGGCCCTCCGGCCAGCCCGCGACCAGGGCGGCGTAGATGGCGCCGCGCTCGAGTGAACCGATCAGCGCGCCGCCACGCAGTACCTCGCCGGCTTTCTGCGTCGACTGAGCTCTGGTGTTGCCCCGGTCGACCAGAGCCAGCACAGACGTCGTCAGCGGCCCGCCACCGGTGACTGCGAGCCCGCCGGCCAGCACGAGCAGGACGTTCCACCAGCGCTCGCGCCAGCCGTCCACACCGTCGCCTGCGAGCAGCAGGAGGCCGACCGCGATCAGACAGGCCAGCATCACCCCGCTCAACACGATCTGTACTGCGGAGCCGGCCCTTGGCACCCACGCCGCTACGGCGACGACCAGGGCAGCTGCGGTCAACGACAGGATGAGTGCCGTCACGCAGCGGCCCCTGGGCCCAGCAGCTGGGCTGCCAGCTTCCGTCCGCGTTGCTCCTCGGCGAAGCCGGCCGCCTGGGCCCGTTGCGTCACCGCCGACTGGCTGATCCCCAGCTTCACGCCGATCTCCCGCCTGGTGAGTCCTTCGGCCAGCAGGTCGGCCACTGCCCAGCCGCGTTCGCTACGCCGCCGCAGCACCGACGCCATCAGCCACAGCACCGTCTCGACCTGTTCCGCGACGCGGGCGTCGGAGCCGACCACGTTGACGTGGTGCGGGCTCGACTTCGCCCGGTTCACCGCTTCCCGCGCGTTCACGAACGCCTCGCCGCTGCCGGCTCGCGTGCTGCGTGGCAACGGCTGGGCGACATCGCCGACCCCGAGGCCGACGTACCAGGTGTCCGAGCGCAGCAGCTCGACGATCACGTCGATGGTCGCGCGCGCCTCCGAGAGCACGCCCTGCACCTCGTCGCCGGCCGTCCGCTCGAACCTCCGGAGCAGCCCGGTCCGCCGCGGCCGCCGGTTCAGGGTGTTCAGTAGCTCGGGTACGAGATCGGTCATGCTTCGGCTGCCCCGTTGATCTACCGTGAGAACGAAGACCATCGCCACACCTCCTTCCCGACGCATTAAGGCTACAGTCTTATTCACGTAGAGTGAAGGAAGAAACCTGAATCGGTTCACCCGATCACTCCCAGTGACCGCTCCGCGGGCCCGCCGATCTCCCAATTCTCCGCTGGATCCAGACTGCCCGGCATCTCGACTCGCCCGCGACTTCACTCCGCGTCAGCACGGTTCGGGCCCGGAGTACGGCGTACTCCGGGCCCTCGAACCATCAGTCGGCCAGCGGCAGGTACAGCTTCTTGTCGTGTGCCGCGAACGTCTCCGACATCTCGGCGAAGCCGGCTTCGATGGCCTCGGTCGAGGTCAGGCCCTTCTCCTCCGCGTACGCGCGGATGTCCGCGGTGATCCGCATCGAGCAGAACTTCGGCCCGCACATCGAGCAGAAGTGCGCGGTCTTGGCGGGCTCGGCGGGCAGTGTCTGGTCGTGGTACGACCGCGCGGTGTCCGGGTCCAGCGAGAGGTTGAACTGATCCTCCCAGCGGAACTCGAACCTTGCCTTGGACAACGTGTCGTCCCAGTCCTGCGCACCCGGGTGGCCCTTGGCCAGATCGGCTGCGTGGGCAGCGATCTTGTAGGTGATCACCCCGGTCTTCACGTCGTCACGGTCCGGCAGGCCGAGGTGTTCCTTCGGCGTGACGTAGCAGAGCATCGCCGTACCCAGCCAGCCGATCTGGGCCGCGCCGATCGCCGAGGTGATGTGGTCGTAGGCCGGCGCCACATCAGTTGCCAACGGCCCCAAGGTGTAGAACGGCGCCTCCCCGCACAGCTCCTCCTCGAGCCGCACGTTCTCGGCGATCTTGTGCATCGGCACGTGACCCGGACCCTCGATCATCACCTGGACGTCGTGCTCCCAGGCGATCTTGGTGAGTTCCCCGAGGGTCCGCAGCTCGGCGAACTGCGCCGCGTCGTTGGCGTCCGCGATCGACCCCGGCCGCAGCCCGTCGCCCAGCGAGAACGTCACGTCGTACTCGCGCAGGATCTCGCAGAGCTCGGCGAAATGCGTGTAGAGGAAGGACTCCTGGTGATGCGCCAGGCACCACGCGGCCATGATCGAGCCGCCGCGCGACACGATCCCGGTGATCCGTTGCGCGGTCAGTGGGACGTACCGCAGCAGTACGCCGGCATGCACCGTCATGTAGTCCACACCCTGCTCGCACTGCTCGATCACGGTGTCGCGGTAGACCTCCCACGACAGCGCTGCCGGGTCGCCCTTCACCTTCTCGAGCGCCTGGTAGAGCGGGACCGTCCCGATCGGCACCGGCGAGTTGCGCAGGATCCACTCGCGCGTCTCGTGGATGTTCTTGCCGGTGGACAGGTCCATCACGGTGTCCGCGCCCCACCGGGTCGCCCAGACCAGCTTCTCGACCTCCTCCTCGATCGAGCTGGTCACGGCGGAGTTGCCGATGTTCGCGTTCACCTTCACCAGGAACTTCTTGCCGATGATCATCGGCTCGGACTCCGGGTGCCGCCGGTTCGTCGGGATCACGGCCCGGCCGCGGGCCACCTCGTCCCGGACGAACTCCGGGTCGACGCCCTCCCGGACGGCGATGTACTTCATCTCCTCGGTGATGGTGCCCGCCCGGGCGTGCCCGACCTGAGTCAACGGCGTCCGCCCGGCGATCCAGTCCCGCCGGAGCGCGGGCAGACCGGCCTGTACGTCGATCTGCGCGGAGGAGTCGGTGTACGGGCCGGACGTGTCGTACAGGTCGAAGTGCTCGCCGTTGGTGAGGTGGACGCGGCGGGCGGGGACGTTCAGCTCGCCGCGGTAGATCTTCTCCGACCCGGAGATCGGGCCGGTGGTGACAGTGGGTCGGACGCTGTTTCCGATGGTTGTCACGATTGCTGCTCCCTACGCCGGAATTACCCGGACAGGTTCGGCGGTCGGCGGCACCGGGTTCACCCAGCCGCCCTCTCAGCCCGCTACGGTGCGAGCTCCCGCGATCTGAAGTTGTCGCCGTCCACCCTAGCGAAGAACTGGATACGGGATTCCGTGGGGCGCGTCACGGCCGCCGGTTGACCTGAGCCGGTAGCGTTCGGGAATGCGCGACCTCGTGTACCCGCCGGTGATCGGCTTCGCGAAGACGGCGTTCAAGGTGCTGGACCTGAAGTTCCAGCTGACCGGGACGGAGAACGTGCCGCGAACCGGTGGCGCGGTGATCGCGATGAATCACATCTCGTACGTCGACTTCGTGCTCGGCGGGTTCGGCGCGCTGCCGAGCAAGCGGCTGGTGCGGTTCATGGCCAAGGAGGTGCTGTTCCGCAACCGGGTCTCCGGCCCGTTGATGCGCGGCATGCACCACATCCCGGTGGACCGGGCGGCCGGTACGGCGTCGTACCGGCAGGCGATCGAGTACCTGAACGCCGGGGAGGTGGTCGGCGTCTTCCCGGAGGCGACGATCAGCCGGTCGTTCGAGCTGAAGGAGTTCAAGTCCGGCACGGTCCGGATGGCCGCGGAGGCCGCCGTACCGGTGCTGCCGATGATCCTGTGGGGGACGCAGCGGATGCTGACCAAGGACCATCCGCGCGACTTCTCCCGGCACCGCACGATCGCGATCACCATCGGCGAGCCGATCACGGTCACCGCGGCGGACGACCCGACCGAGGCGACCGCGCAGCTGCGCTCGACCATGGCCGGCATGCTCGACCGCACCATCCGCGCCTATCCGGAGCAGCCCGCCGGCGCCTGGTGGCTGCCGGCCTCGTACGGCGGCAGCGCGCCCACGCCCGTCGAGGCCGAGCGGCTGGACCGGGAGGAACTGGCCCGCCGGGCCGCCCGCAAGAAGTAGTCGGCTACCGGACAGGACCTTGACCCCGGTACGGCGTGGGGGTACTAAGAGCACTTGGTGTAGTAGCAGGTACCTGGGGGGTCCCTGTGCACTCGGCCGCGTGGTGGCGCGCGGGGCCGTCGTATTCAGGTAGGCGGGGGAAGTTGCTGGTGAAGTCATCCGAAGAGCTGCATCTGTTCGAGCCGGGGATCCTGACCGTGGCTCCGCATGTCGCGGAGGAGATCCCCGACGTCGGCGCGTTCTTCCTCGACTGGGCGATCCGGGGCCTGAACCCGGGGCAGGCTCGGGAGGTGGAGTCCGCGATCAACGGGCGGCGCTGCCAGAACGGCTGGTTCCCGCTGGAGAGCCTGGACAACATCGGCAGCCGCGGCTTCTGGCGCGGCCCGCTGACGTACCTGGCCCGGATGACCGCCGACGACGGCGCGATCCTCCAGGACTGGTCCGCGAGCGGGCTGGACGGCGAGAACCGGAGCAAGCTCGAGGCGACCGCGAACCACCTGCTCTTCCAGCAGGGCCACGCAGCCGCGGCCACCTGGGTGGTGGCGGTGCGGCCGCAGGCGTACCTCGACCTGACCGGACTCGGCGATCGCCTGGCCGCCACCTGGGAGCTCAACCTCGGCTCCATCCGCCCCAAGGAGGTGGCCAAGGCAGTCCGCCGCTGGAACCGCTGAGGCTCACTCCAGGATGAGGTGGGCCAGCCCGTAGCACAGCGCGGCGACCGCGCCAGCGGCCGGGATGGTCAGGATCCAGGCCGTCACGATGCCCTTGGCGACACCCCAGCGGACCGCGGACAGCCGCTTGGTCGAGCCCGCGCCCATCACCGCGGAGGTGATCGTGTGCGTGGTGGAGACCGGTGCGTGCAGGCCGATCGCCATCACGTACAGCACCGACGCGGCGATCGCCTCCGAGGCGAAGCCACGGGCCGGGTCCAGGTGGATGATCCGCCGGCCCAGCGTCCGCATGATCCGCCAGCCGCCGGAGTACGTCCCGAGCGAGATCGCGGTCGCGGCGGCCAGCTTGACCCAGATCGGGATGCCGTCGCCCTCCGACACGTAGCCGGTGGTGAGCAGGGCCAGGAAGATCACGCCCATCGTCTTCTGAGCGTCCTGCAGGCCGTGGCCGAGCGCCATCGCGGCGGCGGACAGCGACTGGGACATCCGGAAGCCCCGGGTCACCCGGCCGGGGTTGCTGCGCCGGAACACCCACAGGATCGCGGTCATCAGGATGAACGCGCCGAGGAAGCCGATCGTCGGTGACATCACCATCGGAATGACGACCTTGTCCAGGATGCCGGACCACAGCACCGTGCTGGCCGAGGCGAGCCCGGCGCCGACCAGGCCACCGATCAGCGCGTGCGACGAGGAGCTGGGCAGGCCGAAGTACCAGGTGATCAGGTTCCAGGTGATCGCGCCGACCAGGGCACTGAGCACGATCACCAGCCCGTGCTCGCCGGACGGCGTGCTGATGATGCCCTTGCCGACCGTCTCGGCCACCTCGGTGCCGAGCAGCGCGCCCACGAAGTTCATCACCGCGGCCATCGCCAGCGCCACCCGCGGGGTCAGCGCCCGGGTGGAGACCGACGTCGCGATCGCGTTCGCCGCGTCGTGGAAGCCGTTGGTGTAGTCGAACACGAGCGCGATGACGACGACCGCGACGACGAGCGCGAGCTCCACGCTCAGCTCTCCTTGACGGCGATCTGCTCGACCGTGTTCGCGACGTGCTCGAACGCGTCGATCGCGGCCTCCAGCAGGTCGACGACGGTCTTCACCTTCATCACCATCAGCGCGTCGTACTCGCCGCTGAACAGCTTGGCGATCAGCCGCCGGTGCACCGCGTCACCGGTGTTCTCCAGCCGGTTGATCTCGATCCAGTACTCGGCCAGGTCCTTCATGGTGCGCAGCCGCGGCATCGTCTCCGCGGTCAGCTGCGCCGCCCGCTGCAGCACCTCGATCTGCTCGGCGATCTCCTCCGGCAGCTTCTCCAGGGCGAACAGGTGGACGGCGTCGACCGCCTCCTCCATGTAGTCCATGACGTCGTCGAGGTCGGAGGCCAGCCGGTAGATGTCCTCGCGGTCGAACGGCGTGACGAACGTCGAGTTCACGCGCCGGATGATCGAGTGGGTGGTCTCGTCCGCCGCGTGCTCGGCGTCCTTCATCTGGGCGGCGATCTGGTGACTCGACGACAGCCCGGTTCCCGCCGTACTGCCGAGCAGCTCGGCCAGGATCCGGGATCCGTCCACGAGGTGGTTGGCGGACTCGGTGAAAAGGTCGTAGAACGTCGGGTCGTTCGGACGCAGACGTAACGGCACTTCAAGCTCCGGATGAACGAGGGACAAACCGTGAACATGCTAGGGGGAACGGGCCGTTGACGCGGCATCCGCCTAGCCAACGTACCGCGTTGCGGTGAACTCCCCCGCCTGGACACGACCGGTCAGTAACCAGGCGGTCTCAGCGGGTGAGGACGGCGTACAGGTCGAAGAGCCCCACCACGAGCACCAGACCGGCCGCCGCCCGGAGCACCCGCTGGTGGCCGAGAGCATGCACCGGAGCGCCCTTGGTACGGCGGTAGACGGCGCTCACCGCGGTCCAGCAGGCCAGCGACAGGACCAGGACGACGACACCGAGGCCGGTGCGGACGTCCGACGTACCGTAGCCGGAGGCAAGCAACAGGATCCCGTTCGCGATCAGGCCGAGCGCGGTCCGCCGCCAGGCGAGCAGGGTCCGTTCCGGCTGCAGCCCGGGGTCGCGGTTCATTGCCGCCACAGGCTGAACAGCAGGCCGATCAGGCCGACCACGATGATGGTTGCCCCCAGCACCACGGGGAGCCTGGTCACCGGGAGCCGGCCGCCGTTGCGCATGGCGGCCAGGTTCTGCTGCCAGCGGCGGAAGGCGCCGGCCGTGGTGACGATGCCGGCAGTGACCAGGACCACACCGATGATGCGGGCCGGCCAGCGGTCGGGGCCGAGGTCGAGGAACTGCACCGCGGACAGGCCGCCCGCGTAGCAGGCGAGCGACGTGCGCAGGTACGCCAGGTACGTGCGTTCGTTCGCCAGTGTGAAGCGGTAGTCGGGTTCCTGCTCCTCCGTCATCCGCAGCTCACCAGGCCGTGGCTCTCCTTGAGTGTCAGCACACGCCTCACGCTACTCGTCAGCTGTGCGGCGAAGGTCTTGTCCTGCTCGGCCTTGGCGACCACGGCGTTGACCATGGTGGCGGTCAGCCCGGCCGTGGCGTTGATGACGATGTCCCCGCCGGCCGCGACGAACCGGGTCGCCCGCTGGCCGGCCGGCACCGACGCCACCTCGGCAGCCGCCCCGACGTCGTCGGTGATCACCACACCGGCCCACTTCAGGTCGCCACGCACCATGCCCCGGATGACGGTCGGCGAGAACACCGCACGGTTCCTCGGGTCGATCTTGGTGTAGGTGGCTGTGGCGATCATCACCATGTCGGCGCCGGCCTCGATCCCGTCGGCGAACGGCTGCAGGTACGCGTCATCGCGGACGGTGACGTTGTCGACCACACCGGACGAGAAGTCTGTGTTGCCGCGCACTCGGCCAAGGCCCGGGAAGTGCTTGACCGAGGTCATCACACCGGCCTGCTGCATACCTCTGACGAATGCCTGGACGGGCGGCCCGACCTCCTCCGGCGTGTTGCCGTACTCGCGGTTCAGCTGGCCGATCGGGGCGTTGCTGGACTTCTGCGAGCTTGGTACGACGTCGGCCACCGGCGCGAGGTCTACGTTGACCCCAGCCTTCTTGAGCTGGTCGCCCCACCCCTCGGCCTCTGTGGTGAGCTTCGAGCTGGACCAGCCGCCTTGCACGGTCGCTGAGGGGATGCGGTCGAAGCCGGAGCCCTTCAGCCGCTGGATCTGACCCCCCTCCTGATCTGCTGCGATCAATGGACGGATGCCCTTGACGGTGGCGGTTGCGGTGACGGCGGCCATCGCCGTACGCGTGTGGGAGAGGCTGCCGCCGCTGCCGAGCAGCAGGATGCCGCCGGGCTTCTGCTTCTGCACGATCGGCCGCTGGGACGAGGTCATGCCGTTGGCGCTGATGCCGGTCATGACCAGCTGGGCCGCCTGCTCCCTCAGCGTGAGGGCTCGCAGCTTCTGGTCTACGCAGCTGACCGGCGTCGGCGTGGCCGTGGGCGTAGGCGTCGGTGTGGGAGTTGGTGTCGGTGTCGGCGCTGGTGTGGTTGGCAGGGGCACCGAGGAGGACGGCACGGTGCTGGGACCGGCGGTGGGCTCGTCGGTGTCGCTGCAGCCGGTCAGCAGGAGCGCTGTCAGCACGACCGCGACTGCAGTGCGCTGCATGTCAGCGGCGCTCCCAGGCGGCGCGGTCGACCGTGTCGCCCGAGTGCCGGGCCAGCGTTGCGCAGATGTCGTACAGGTGCTCGACCTGCTCCTCGTCCAGCGCGTCGAAGATCGACTTGCGGACCTCCTCGACGTGACCGGGCGCGGTCTCGACCAGCTTCTGCCGTCCCAGGTCGGTCATGATCGCGACCTGGCCACGACGGTCCGACTCGATGCCTTCCCGCCGTACCCAGCCGGCCTGCTCGAGCCGGTTGACCGCGTGCGAGAGGCGGCTGCGGGACCCCTGCGTGGCCACGGCGAGCTCACTCATCCGCAGCCGGCCGTCAGGCGCCTCGGACAGCCGGACCAGGATCTCGTAGTAGGTGTGCGGTATCCCTGCGTCGCGTTGCAGCTGCTGCTCGATCCGGGTGTTCACCACACGCTGCGCCGCGATGAAC
Organism: Kribbella sp. NPDC050124; assembly: GCF_044460355.1. NCBI lineage: Bacteria > Bacillati > Actinomycetota > Actinomycetes > Propionibacteriales > Kribbellaceae > Kribbella > Kribbella sp. NPDC050124. Next base: position 27,039 of record NZ_JBITJU010000014.1, on the reverse strand, counting down.
GCGCGCCACGCGTGCTGCTCTTTCTCGTTCAGCCACCGGGGTTCCGCCATCCCCGCAGCGTAGCGTTCAACCTGATCAGGAGTACGGCGAGCGCGCACACCAGCATGCCGATCACGGCCAGTGGACCGATGGTCTCGCCGAACATCAGGAACGCGAACACCATCGTGGTCGGCGGCACCAGGTACAGCAGGCTGCTGATCCGGGTCGCACCGGACAGCCTCAGGTTGACCAGGTAGAGACCCCAGCCACCACCTGTTGCCAGCAGCACCAGCCAGACCACCGCACCGTAGAACCCTGCTTCGTGCGGGACCGTCAACTGGTCGGTGAACGTGGCCAGTGCGATGAAGAACACCCCGGAGACGATGCTCTGGAGACAGAGCGCGTCGAGTGAGCCGATACTGGGCTTACGGCGGCGTTCGAGGCAGGTGCCGATGACGAGACCGAGCAGACCGCCGAACGGGAGCAAGAACAGCAGTGGCGAGCCATGCAGGTCGTCCGCCACGACCAGACCGACTCCGGCGACACCGATGACGAGACCGATCCACTGACGGCGGCTGACCGCCTCTCGGAGCAGCGGGCCGGCCACTGTCGCGATCAGCAGCGGCTGCAGCGAGCCGATGAGCGCGGTGACGCCGGCTGAGATGCCGTGGTCGATGCCGGTGAAGATCAGGCCGAGGTAGACGCACTGCGTCAGGAAGGCCATCCACACCTGGGTCGCCAGGTCCACGCGACTGATGGCGGGTCGCCGTACGGCCAGGATGATCGCACCGACTGCACCGGCGACCAGGAAGCGCCAGGCGAGCAGGTCGAACGCGTTGGTGTACTCGGTCCCCCAGCGCGCGCCGATGAAGCCGCAGCTCCAGAGGACGACGAAGCCCGCGCCCGCGAGCAGCGGGAGGTAGCTCGTACGCCGTACCGGCACCGTCGAAGTCGTCATGCCGGGAGAGTAACCACACCGGTCGGTATACTGTCAGTGTGCTTGATCAGCAGATGAGACTGCTCGTGGACCGCGAGGTGCCGGAGGCCACCCGGCTGACCCCGGCCGGTGAGCGCATCCTGACCGCGGCGTCCACGCTGTTCTACGAGCAGGGCATCCGGGCGGTCGGCGTCGACACGATCGCCGAGGTGGCGGACGTGACGAAGAAGACGCTGTACGACCGGTTCGGCTCGAAGGACCGGCTGATCGCGGCGTACCTGGAGCGGCGCGACCGAATGTGGCACGAGTTCCTGGACGAGCAGCTCGCGGCCCGCCGTCCGGCGACGCCGGAAGAGGTGATCCTGGCGCTGTTCGCGGCGCTCACGGACTGGGTCGCGGGGGCGCGGAACGGGTGTGGCTTCATCAACGCGAGCGTCGAGCTCGCCGCACCGGACCATCCGGCGATGCCGGTGATCGTGGGGCAGAAGCAGTGGATGCGGGCCGAGTTCGAGGCCCAGGCGAGGCTGGCCGGTCTCGCCGACCCGTCCGAGCTCGCCGACCGCCTCCTCATCCTTCACGAGGGCGCTCTCGTGACCTACCGGGTTGCCGCGATGCCGCATGCGCCAGAGGTGGCTCAGCGGGCTGCGGCGGACTTGCTGGCCGGCTGGCCTCGCGGCTAGGTGTTGCTTCGTCTGGTGATGGTGAGTCCGACCAGGCGGGACACGACCATGGCGACGTACCCGAGTCCTGCGAGCTGCTCGAGCATGACGACCGACCTGCCCCAGGCTGTGACCGGGACGACGTCGCTGAGGCCGGTGCTGGACAGGGTGGTGAAGCTGAGGAACAGCAACTCCATCCAGGTCCGGTCGCTGGTGGGGTCGACCGCCGCGATGAAGCTGCCCGGCACCAACACCTGGACGAAGGTGTAGATGTACGCGAAGCCCCAAGCCACCAAGGTGAACGTCGCACCGGTCGCGTAGAGCTCGTCCGTGCTGACGTCATGGTCGGACAGCATGTACCGCAGCAAGCTGTAGGCGGCGTAGAAGTAGAAGGCCGCGTGCAGTACGGCCGAGATGGCCACCACGGGCTGAGTGGGGTTGAAGGCGTCGACCAGCGAGAGAATCACGGCCGGGATGCCGAGGCCGATGCTGACCCAGGTCAGGCCCGGGGTGGAGCGGACGGAGAAGACAGCGAGCACCAGTACGGCGATCCCGAGGATCTCGAACGCGACCCGGCCGCCGCGGGAGCCCTCCATCGCCGGGTAGACGAGGACGCCCAGCAACTGCACGAGCAGCAGTACCGCCGACGGATGCCGTCGGGCACTGGCGAACCAGGTCATTCGGACTCGTCCCCGGCTGCCCGCTCTGCGTCTTCCTCGCGGGACGCGATGATGGCGGCACGGCGGGCGAGGCGGTGGCTCCGCCGGATCTCCGCCTCGCGCAGCCGCCGGCGGTCCTCATCTGTCTCCGGGACGACCTGCGGGACCTCGCGCGGCTTCCCGTCCTCGTCGACCGCGACGAACACCAGGTACGCCGACGCCACGTGCACCTGCGGCCCGACGGAGTCCCAGCGATCGGCCGTGATCCGTACGCCGACCTCCATCGAGCTGCGGCCGGTCCAGTTCACCTGACCGCTGAAGTGCACCACGTCGCCGACCCGGACCGGCACCAGGAAGGTCATCTCGTCCATCGACGCGGTGACCGCCGGCCCACCCGAGTGCCGCGCCGCGACCACGCCGGCGACCGAGTCGACGAGCGTCATGATCACGCCGCCGTGCACGGTGCCCAGCAGGTTGGTCTCGGTCTGGGCGGTGATGTGCGACAGCGACAACCGGGTCACCGAGGTAGGCCGCGACGACGGCGTGCTGGACATCCTGCTCGACTCCTCCTGGATCGGACGATGTGGCCGCAGACTATCCCGGGCGGTTGTCCACAGGCTCGAAAAGACCGGCTGGAACGGGTGCCTTTCCTCGTACCTTCTCTGCCGAGGAGGTGGCCACGATGACCATCGACAGCTCCACCGAACGTGCCCAAGGCAACCACTCCGACCGGCCCCACCCGGTCCTGATCCCGCTCACCCGCGGCCAGGCCGCGCGGTTCGTGCGGCTCGGCCTGACCACCGCAGCGCAGCTCGGCCTCGAGCTGACCTACGAGGGCGGCGCGGCTCTCGTCCCGGTCGCGCCGTCCGCGGACGACGCCGTCCTCGGCCTGAGCAACCTGGCCCGCCGGGTGTCCAAGCACACCGAGGACCGCTGGCCAGCGTTGATCGAGGAGCATTTCACCCAGGTCCTGAACCGCCTGCGGCACGGTCCCCCGCGGCCGCCCGATGACCCCGAACGCCAGCTGATCCAGCGGCTCGTTCCACGCCAGTCGCTCCCGGTCGAATGGGGCGCGGACCGCGTCGACTACCTGCCCGGTCTGCTGTCCGTCCCTGCCACTGCACAGGACGGCGTCGTGACGATGTACCTCGATCCGGCCGACTTCGGGCTGACCTGGTCGGACGCCGAGCTGTTTGGCCTGGCCAACCTGCGTCGTCTCGAGGATCACGTCGAGTACGTCGAGCACGACGGCATCACCATCGCCCTGGTCACCGGCACCATCTTCGCCGCGTCCCGGGCGCTGGTACTCGACACCGTCCTGCGCGAATCTCTCCACCTCGAGCCCCCGCCGCACGGCGTGCTCGCCGCCGTTCCCGCCCGCGACCTGCTCCTGATCCACGTGATCCGCGACCTGTCCGTCATCCCCGCCTTGGGCCTGATGCTCAACCTCGCGGCTCGCTCGTTCACCCACGACCCCGGTCCGCTGTCCCCCGACGTCCACCTGGTCACCCCCACTCTCGAGTGGCACCCGGCTACGACGTCATCCCCCGACGGCACCCGGCTCCGTCTGTCCCCTCAGCTCGACGCCCTCGCCAAGGTGGTCGCCCTCAAAGAGCCTCCACCCCCTGCTAGGCCGGTCGTGTGAAGTGACCGGGCCAGTCGGAGTGGCGGATCCGGGTGATGGTGCGGATCTCGCCGAGGGTCGACCATTCATCCTTGCCCAGACGAGCCAGTGGGCGGAGCAGCCGGATCTCCGGGTGTCCGTCGACCATGACCGCGGCGTCGACCGCGAGGTGGCGGACCCGGCCGATCACGACAGTCGAGTCGCCCAGTTCGAGGGTGGTGTGGAGGGTGCACTCGATCGCCACCGGCGACTCCGCAACCCGCGGTACGGTGACGGTGCGAGACGTTTCGATGGTCAGCCCGACGGCATCGAACTCGGAGATCTCCGCCGGGAAGTTCGTCCCGGTCGCGTTGATCTGCTCGAACAGCGGTTCAGCTGCGAAGTTCACCACGAACTCGCCGGTCGCCTCGACGTTGTTCAGGCTGTCCTTCCGCCCGACCGAGGTGAACTGCACCATCGGCGGCTGCACACACGCCACGGTGAAGAACGAATGCGGCGCGAGGTTCAGCACGCCGTCGGCGGACCGGCTCGAGACCCACGCGATCGGCCGTGGCACCACCACGGAGTTCAGCGCCGCGTAGAACTCCCGCCGCCCGAGCTCCTCCGGATCCAGATCGACACGCACGCTCGCAGTACACAAATCCGGTGCAGGCACCGTGCCCCGGCACGAGTCGGGGCGGGTGGCCGGCTCGTGCTGGCCGATCAATCACCCATACCGGACGATGTCGGAGGGATCGGAGACGCTGATGATGGCAACCTGGCAAGTGCCGTCCGTCGTGCTTCACGCGCGTGGAGTGACTCGGTGCCGTGATCGGACAGGGACATGGCGGAACGACGCGAGGTCTACGAAGCGCTCGATCTGGCGCTGCGCGTGGGCGAGGTCCTCCTGTCGTCCGGAGCCGGGGCGGCTGATGTGGCGGTGACCATGCTGGAGGTGACCCAGGCATGCGGGGTGCGCGACGTGACCGCGGACGTGACGTTCGTGGACCTGACCCTCCGCCACCAGCCGACCGATGACGCGCCCGCTGCCATTCAGGTTCGCCGGGTGACCCGGCGCCCGCTCGACTACACGGACCTGATCGAGGTCGACGAGACCGTGAACAGCCTGGTCGCCGGAGATGTCACCCGGGGCGAGGCTCGTCGCCGGGTCGCCCGGATTGTGGCCACCGGCCACCACCGGCGCCGCTGGGCGGTGACCATCGGCTGGGGGTTGATGGGAACCGGTATCGCGCTCACCCTCGGCGGCAGCCCTCTGGTGTGCCTGCTCGCCTTCGTGGCCGCCTGCGCGATCGACGGGACCCAGGTGCTGTTGCCGCAGCACCGCATCCCGGCCTTCTACCAGCATGCGGCGGGGGGCTTCGTGGCCACGCTCATCGCGGTCACAGCCTCTGCCACTGAGCTCGACGTGGACCCGTCCCGCGTCGTCACCACGGGGATCGTCATGCTCCTGGCAGGAGTCGGCATCATGGGTGCCACCCAGGACGCCCTGACCGGCTTCCCGGTCACGGCCAGCGCCCGGTTGATCGATGCCGTGCTGGACACGGCGGGCATCATCGCCGGGGTGGCCGCCGGGCTCACCGTCGGCGACATCCTCGGGGTGGGCCTGACCACCTTCACCCCCGGGGCGGCCGGCCTGGCGGAGGTCGGGGTCACCGTGTTCGGCGCCGCCCTGGCCGCTACGGCGTTCGCCTACGCGTCGTACGCACCGGCGCGCTCCCTGGTGGTTGTGTCCCTGGTCGCGGCGCTCGGACAGGGGGTCCTGCTGGCCGTTGACAGCTCCGAAATCGGCCGGACCTGGGGTTCGGCGGCCGCGGCCGTCACCATCGGTGCAGTCTGCTATCTCGTTGCGGGCCGGTTCCGGGTCCCGCCGCTTGTGGTGGTGGTCCCCGCGATCGTGCCACTCCTGCCGGGACTCGACATCTACCGCGGTCTCGCTCTCCTTGCGGAGGGCAAGGACGGCGTCCTCGAGTTGGCCTCCGCGCTCGCCACCGCCCTTGCGCTCGCGGCCGGGGTGATCCTCGGTCAGTACCTGGCGCGGCCGCTCAAGCGTGAGGCGCGTCGATTGGAGACCCGGCTCGCGGGCCCACGCATGGTCGGCCCGTTCCGACGACGCGGCGCCAACGACACGTAGCACCCCACCGGCCACTGGCCCACGCTGGTCCTGACCCAGCGCATCAAGAAGCTGGGGTTCTTTGTCTCAGTGCTGCGGTTTCTGCTGTAAAACAAGGGGGTTTGAACTTGTCGTGACATGAGGCAGACTGAGGTCCCGTGACTGATTACGTAGCCGCTCAGGACCGGTACGACGACCCGATGGCCTACCGGCGGACGGGGCGCAGCGGGTTGATGCTGCCGGCGATCTCGCTCGGGTTGTGGCACAACTTCGGCGACGACAAGCCGTTCGCCACGCAGCGCGACATCCTGCGCCGGGCGTTCGACCTCGGCGTCACGCACTTCGACCTGGCGAACAACTACGGTCCGCCGTACGGCTCCGCGGAGACGAACTTCGGGACGCACTTCGCCCGCGACTTCGGCAAGTACCGTGACGAGCTGATCCTGTCGACCAAGGCCGGCTACGACATGTGGCCGGGTCCGTACGGTCAGGGTGGTGGGTCGCGGAAGTACCTGCTCGCCTCGCTGGACCAGTCGCTGAGCCGGATGGGCTTGGACTACGTCGACATCTTCTACTCGCACCGGTTCGACCCGGACACCCCGCTCGAGGAGACGATGGGCGCGCTCGACGCCGCCGTCCGCTCGGGCAAGGCGCTGTACGCCGGGATCTCGTCGTACTCGGCGGATCGGACCCGGGAGGCGGCGCGGATCCTGCGGGAGCTCGGCACGCCGCTGCTGATCCACCAGCCGTCGTACTCGATGCTGAACCGCTGGATCGAGGAGGACCTGCTGGACACCGTCGGTGAGCTCGGGGTCGGCGTGATCGCGTTCTCGCCGCTGGCGCAGGGCGTGCTGACCGACCGCTACCTGGATGGCGTGCCGGCGGACTCCCGCGCCGCGCAGGGCAAGTCGCTGAACCCGGACTCGCTGACCGAGGACACGCTGAAGCACGTCCGCGCGCTGAACGAGATCGCCAAGGAGCGCGGCCAGTCCGTCGCCCAGCTCGCCCTCGCCTGGACGCTGCGCGACGACCGCGTCACCAGCGCCCTGATCGGCGCCTCCAGCGTCGCCCAGCTGGAGAACAACCTGGCCGCCGTCAACAACCTCAAGTTCAGCCCCGAAGAGCTCGAAGCCATCGACGCCGACGCCGTAGAAGCCGGCATCAACCTCTGGAAGAAGAGCTCCGACGCCTGACCACTCGCAGCACCCCGCAGGACCCCGCCCGGGTTCAACCGACCAGGTTGAACCCGGGCGTTTCAGTGACAGGGGATCGGTCTGCGTGACTGCAAGATGGTGACCGGGAGGTGGTCCTGTGGGTGAGGGGTTGTCGGGGCGGTTGCTGGCTGTGGTTGAGGCGTTGCCGTTGGAGGGTGGGATGCGGGTGTTGGAGGTTGGGTGTGGGCCGGGGGCGGCGGCTCGGGAGGTGGCTCGTCGGGTGGGCGCGGGTGAGCACGCGGGGGCGGGTGGGTTTGTGTTGGGGGTTGATCGGTCGGCGAAGGCGGTTCGGCTGGCGGAGGCTGGGTCGGGGGAGCTGATTGCGGCTGGGGTGCTGGGGTTCCGGCAGGCGGAGGTCGAGGAGTTTGAGCTGGCGCCGGGTGAGGCGGGGTTCGACCTGGTGTTCGCGGTGCGGGTCGGGGCGCTGGACGGACGGCATCCGGAGTTGGAGCAGGAGGCCCGGCGGCGGATCGCGGCCGCGTTGAAGCCGGGTGGCAGGTTCTTCGTCGACGGCGGCGACCCGCTACGGGAGGTCCAGCTTTGAGGGGTGGCGGGCCAGGGGTGTGACCTGGATCCGCATGTACGGGAACAGCGGCAGGCTGGACAGCACCGAGTGCAGCGTGTCGTTGGAATCGACGTCGAAGACGCTGAAGTTCGCGTACTCGCCGACGATCCGCCACAACTGCGGCCAGACCCCGGCGCGCTGCAGCTCCAGCGCCCGTTCCTTCTCCCGCGCGACCAGGTCGGCCCGCACCTCCGGATCGAGGTCCGGCGGCAGCGAAACGTCCATCCGGACATGGAAGAGCATGGTCAGTCCTCCCGGTTCAATCCGGTACGGCGCAGCGCGGCAACGGCATCCAGGTCGAGTTCGACTCCGAGCCCCGGCCCGTCCGGCAGGTGCAGCGAGCCGTCCGAGTAGCGCAACGGCGTACGAAGAATCTCCTCGGCGAACAGCTTCGGACCGAACAGCTCGCTGCCCCACGTGACTCCCGGCGCCGCGCAGGCCAGCTGCAGCGACGCCGCCGTACCGATCCCGGTCTCGATCGAGGTCCCGCCATGACACGGAATCCCGGCCGCGGCGGCGATCGCGACGATGTCCCGGGCCCGCCGCAGTCCGCCGACCTTCGTCGTCTTCATCGACCACACATCGGCCGCCCGCAGCTGCACCAGCCGGAGCGCGTCGACCGGCGTCCGCAGACTCTCGTCCGCCATCACCGGAATCGGCAGCAGCGCGTTGAGCTCGGCCAGCGCCTCCACCTGCTCCCCCCGCACCGGCTGCTCGATGAGCTCGACCCCGGCCGCGGCGAGCCGAGGCAGGTACGTCCTCGAGGTGCTCAGATCCCAGCGTGCGTTGAGATCCACCCGTACGCCGGCCGAGCCGCTGAGCTTCTCGGCGATCGCACAGATCCGGCGGGTGTCGGCCTCGGGATCGAGAGCACCCATCTTGAGCTTGAAGGTCTTGTGCTCACCGGACTCCAGCTTGGCCAGCGCCTCCTCGACCACGAGCTCTTCGGGTTCGGCGCCGAGCGCCCAGGTCACGTCGATGCTCGTCCGGGCCAGACCGCCCAGCAATGTGTGGACCGGGACGCCCAGGGTCCGCGCCCAGGCGTCGTGCAGGGCGACCTCGACCGCGGTCTTCGCGTACAGGTTGGCGTTCACGTGGTCGGCGATGTCCTGCCACACCGACTCGATCCGGTCGACACGAGTGCCGGGCAGCAGCGGAGCGACGTACGTGTCGAGCGTGACCTTCATCGACTCGACCGACTCGCCGCCCCACCACGGCCCGCCAGGCACCACGCCTTCACCGACGCCGACCACGCCGCCGCGGGTGTGGACGAACGCGAGCAGGACCGGTTGCGCCGTCATCGTGACGCGGGCGAACTTGTGCGGGCGTCGCAGCGGTACGTCGATGATGACGGTCTCGAGCCGCTCGACGACCAAGTCGTCATCGGAGATGGACACAATGGTGCCTTTCACAACGAAGTAGGCGGGGATCAGGCCGGCTCGAGCTCGAAGTCGTACCTCGCCCGGCGGGTGCCGGTGCCGTCGTCGACCGGATCGAGGATCAGCTCGGGCTTGGTCGCCTCGGCGACGTCGGAGTCCAGCCACTCACCACCGGCGAAGTACAGCTGCGTCGTGATCGTCCGGTGCCCGTCCGCCCGCACCATCAGGTGCAGGTGCGCCGGTCGCCACGGATGCCACCCGGCAGCCTCGATCAGCTTCCCGGTCGGCCCGTCGGTCGGGATCTGGTACGGCGCCGGCTGCACGGTCCGGATCGCGAAGCGGCCCTCGGCATCGGTCACCACCACGCCCCGCAGGTTCCCGTCCGGCAACTGCGGAGCGAACCCCGAGTAGTAACCGTCGGCGTCCGCGTGCCAGATGTCCACCTCGGCGCCGGCGAGCGGCGTGCCGTCGAGGTCCCGGACCTGGCCGCTCAGCACGAGCGGCGAACCCTTCTCGTCCGGCCGACGCGGAAGCTCGCAGGTCGCGTCGAGCCGCACCTGATCGGGCAGGTAGTACGGACCCTCGATCGTTCCGAGCGTCCCGCGCTGCGACGAGGCCGCGACCTCCTCGACCACGTGCTCCACGAACACGTCCATGAACAGCGGCCACTCACCGACCTCGCCGACCTCCATCAGCCACGCCTTCGCGGCCTGGAACTCGGGATAGGTGACGTTGTGCTCCCGGATCGCCGCATGCACGCCCTGCAGTACGGCGGTCACCACCGCACTCACGCGTTCAGGCGAGGATCCGGCGTCGGCCAGCGCCTTGGCCTTGAAGTTCTGGCTCGCACTCGCGCCGGAGCCGGCGGCGGTCGGGGAATCCTGCACAGTAGTCATGATGCGCTCCTTCAGCGGTTCAGGATCCGGCTGACGTCGGTGGGGTTGATCAGGTCGGGGACGGTCCAGCCGTCCAGGTCGTACTCGGCGAGCATGGTCTCGGCGAAGCCCTTCATCGCGCCGGTCTCGCCCTGCGCCTCGGCGGCGAACAGGATCTCGGCCTTCACGTTCTCGTGGTTGCCGGAGTAGTTGCGTTCGTACAGCTCGTGCCGGCCGCCGAACTCGGTGCCGACCGCGTCCCACAGCGCCTTCATCAGCTTCGTCCGCTCGACCGCGTCGTAGCCGTTGGATCCGCGCACGAAGCGATCCAGGTACGGACGCACCTCAGGGGTCTTGAAGTCGACCGCGTTCGAGTTCAGGTAGATCAGGCCGGAGGCCACGTCCTGCTGGATGATCTCCTTCACCCGCGGGTAGCCGGTGATCATGAACTGCCGGTACACCAGGCCGTAGTCCAGCTTCGGCAGCACGGTCCCGTTCGGGCCCGGGTCCGGGTTCATCGTCATCGCGTCGGCGAGCGCGCGGAACAGGTTCCGCCAGCCGATCACCTCGCCGACCCGGGTCTGCACGCCCCGGAAGTCTTTGCTCCCGGTGCATTCCAGTGCCTTGAGCAACAGTCCGGCGATGAAGTCGAGCTTCACCGACAGCCGGACGCAGCCGTGGAAGGTGAACCGCGGGATGAACCCGGACTGCGGGAAGAACCCGTTGATCTTGTCGACGTCGCCGTACAGGAAGATGTTCTCCCACGGCACCAGCACCTTGTCGAAGACGAAGATGGTGTCGTTCTCGTCCATCCGGCTGGACAGCGGGTAGTCGAACGGGCTGCCCATCACGTCGGCCTGCATGGTGTACGACGGCCGGCAGATGAGCTTCACACCAGGAGCGCTCATCGGGACCGTGCAGATCAGGGCGTACTCCTTCTTCTTGATCGGCAGGCCGTAGTGCGCGATGAAGTTGTAGTTGGTGATCGCCGAGCCGGTCGCCACCACCTTCGCGCCGGACACGATCACGCCGGCGTCGGTCTCCTTCTCGACCCGCATGAAGATGTCGCCGGCCTCGTCGGGCGGCAGGTTGCGGTCGACCGGCGGGTTGATGATCGCGTGGTTCCAGTACAGGACCTTCTCCTGCGACTCCTTGTACCAGCGCTTCGCGTTCTCCTCGTACGGCGCGTAGAAGTCGGTGTTCCCGCCGAGGGTGCCGAGGAAGCTGGCCTTGTAGTCGGGACTGCGGCCCATCCAGCCCCAGGTCTGCCGGGCCCAGTGCTCGATAGCTACCCGGTCCTTCTGCAGATCGGTGGAGCTGTGCGGGGTGCGGAAGAACGGGTGCGTGTAGCCGCCGTTGCCGGTGTCGGTCGGGACGGTGATCTCGTCCTTGGTGGCCGGGTCGTGCAGGGCGTCGTACAAGCGGGCGGTCATCCGGGTCGGGTTGCGGAACGCCGGGTGCTCGGTGACATCCTTGACCCGTTCGCCGTAGATCCAGATCTCGCGGTCGTCGCGGATCGAGTCGAGGTACTCCGTGCCGGTCATCGGGCGCGTGGTCGGGACTGAGTCCTGCTCGGCCGGAACAGCCGTGGTCGTGGTCATGGGAAGTCCTTTCAGGCGTGGGCCGCCGCGGCGAGCGGCGTGAAGACGGCGCTGGCGTCGAACCAGCCGCGGTCGGGGCAGTCGAGCGAGCCGGACCAGTGGGACTCGACCGGTCCGAGGTAGCGGAACCGGCCGCCGTGGAACAGCAGCGGGTCCCGGGCGGTGATGGCGACCGCGGCGACCTCACCGATCACGATGAGGTGGTCGCCGCCGTCGTACGTCCGCCACGGCCGGCACGAGATCGTCGTGGCCGCGCCCTCGAGCAGCGGAGCGAGCGGACCGTCGACCCAGCCGGGGGTGCGGTCGGCCGGGCGCCCGGCGAAGTGCCAGGCGACGTCGAGCTGGTCGTCGGCGAGCACGTTGATCGCGAACGGCTTGCCGGCCAGGTACTGACAGGCCTTCGACGACCGGGTCAGCGTGACCTGGGCCAGGGCCGGCTCGAGCGAGACGGCGGTGAAGGCGTTCACGGTGGCGCCGTGCGGACCGCCGTCGTCGCTGACGCAGGTCACCACGGTCACGCCGGTGGCGAACCGGCCGAAGGCGTTGCGGAGCTCTCGTGAGTCCATCGTGCGTCACCTCCTTGTACGCTGTGCGTACAATTTGTACGCGGTGCGTACGGCTCACCATGGCGTCGTCGGCACCCGACTGTCAAGAGCTCAACTACGAAGAAGGGACTGCGAGAATGACCGCCATGAGCGAGGAGCGTGACCTCATCCGCAGCATCGAGCGCGGGTTCGCGGTCCTGCTGGCGTTCGACGCCGACCGCCCGACTCCGACCCTGGCCGAGCTCGCCACCGCGACCGGGCTTTCCCGCCCGGCAGTCCGCCGGATCCTGCTCACCCTGCAACGGCTCGGGTACGTCGCCGCCCAAGGCAGCAGGTGGTCGCTGACCCCACGGGTGCTCACCATCGGCCAGCACTACGCCGCGACCCATGGCTTCGTGGAGACCGCGCAACCACACCTGCTCCGGCTCGCCGAAGCGACGCAGGAGTCCGCTTCGCTGGCGCAACTCGACGGGACCGAGGTCGTGTACGTCGCCCGCGTCCAGGTGCGCCGGATCATGAGTGTCGCCGTCGACGTCGGCAGTCGCGTTCCGGCGTACGCGACCTCGATGGGCCGGGTGCTGACCGCCTGGGCCGACTCCGCGGTCGTTGACGCAGTCATCGCAGCCGGTCTGCCTCGGCTGGCGCAGCGGACGATCACGGATCCTACGGTCTACCGCGACTCGCTCCACAAGGTCCGCACGCAGGGCTTCGCGGTGGTCGAGTCCGAGCTCGAGGACGGCTTGCTGTCGGCCGCCGTCCCGGTCCGCGATCCGCGCGGTGACGTCCTCGCTGCGCTGGCCTACTCCACGACGTCCGGGCGGATGACGGCCGAGAAGGTCGTGACCACCGTCGTACCCGTGATGCTGGAGACGGCTGCGGCGATCACCGACGATCTGAAGTTGGTCGGGAATCCGCGTCCAGTGATCCCGGCGCGCGATGGGTTCTTCTGACCAGAGCCGTCAGTACGCCGAGAGCGCGCAGCAAATGTGGTGCGTCGTCATCAGTCCGCGTCGCGACCACCAACTCGACCTGAGCGCGACGAGTCAGTGGGCGATACGCAGCGCCTGGCACCCGGAGCTCCGCAACCGGCGCAGGCACTAGCGCCACACCTAGGCCAGCTGCCACGAACGTCACCAGCGTCGACGTCTCGGCAACGTCGTGCCGGACCCGAGGCTCGAACCCGGCCTCTCGGCACAACGCCAGCACCGTCGCCTGCAGCGCGGAACGACCACCACCCGCATGCATCACGAAGTCCTCGTCCGCCAGGTCCCGTAAGCGCACTCGCTTCCGCGCAGCCAACCGATGCCCATCGGGTACGGCGACGATCAGCCGCTCGGCCCGAAGCGTCTGCAACCGCAGCCCTGCCTCCTCGACAGGTCGCCGTAGCAGCGCCAGATCGATCTGCCCCGCATGCAAAGCCTCAACCTGCGCCGGCGCCAGCATCTCCCCCTGCACGGCCACGTCGACACCGGGCAACTCCTCGTGCAGCTTGCGCACCAGCGGCGGCAGCAGGCTGTACGTCGCCGAGCCCACGCACCCGATCACGAGCCGGCCCTGCGATCCGGCCGCAACCCGCTGCGCCTCCTGCCCCGCCGACGAGACCGCCGACAGGATCTCCTGCGCCCGCACGAGGTACGCCTCCCCGGCAGCAGTGAGCTCGACCCGCCGTGTGGTCCGCCGAAGCAGCCGCAGGCCGAGCTCGTCCTCCAACTGGCGGATCTGCTGCGACAGCGGCGGCTGGGCCATGTGCAGCCGCGCCGCCGCCCGGCCGAAGTGCCGTTCCTCGGCGACGGCGACGAAGTACCGCAGGTGCCGCAGTTCCACCGATTCATACTCGCAGAGTCTTGATCGAGCCGAAATGGATACTTCTCCCTCTCGGTCCGGACTCCTACTGTCAGGGGATGAGCGCTGTCCCGGTCGACCACGTCGTCAGCGGGCGGGCCGACGGGCCGGTCGTCGTGCTGTCCAACTCCCTCGGCGCCACCTGGGCGATGTGGGACGCCAACGTGGCCGAGTGGGAGCAGCACTTCACCGTCGTCCGGTACGACACCCGCGGCCACGGCCGCTCACCAGCTCCGCCCGGGCCGTACACCATCGACGACCTCGCAGACGACGTCCTCGCCCTGCTCGACCACCTGGCCCTGGACCGGGTCCACTTCGTCGGTCTCTCGCTCGGCGGCATGACCGGCATGCGCCTCGCCGCCCGCGCCCCGGAACGGATCGACCGGCTCGTCCTGCTCTGCACCGGCGCACGTCTCGAACCCGCGCAGCTGTGGACCGACCGCGCCGCGACCGTCAGAGCCGAAGGACCACAGGCGGTTGCCGAGACCGTCGTACGGCGCTGGTTCACAACCCACCGCCACGAGGAGCTCCGGGCGGAAGCCGAGAAGATGGTCGGATCGACGTCGACCGAAGGCTATGCGGCCTGCTGCGAGCTGATCGCCACCATGGACCTCCGCCCCGATCTGCCGGCCATTACGGCCCCCACTCTGGCGATCGCCGGGGCCGACGATCCGGCCACGCCACCACATCATCTGGAGCACATCGCGACCACGGTCCAGCACGGCCGACTGCTCGTCGTACCGCGGGCCGCGCACCTCGCCAACGCCGAGCGCGCGGACGTGATCACGCCGGCTGTCACGGACCACTTGCGACGGTTGCACTCTGCGGTGGATGGGCACACGCTGGAGTGAAGACCCCCTGGAGGTGGTTGTCATGACCGCTTCGACGCTCGAACTGGCCCTGACCTACGAACATGCCCGGATTCGTGAGCTGGCCGGTCCGGCTCAGCATCCGGCCGCCGCGCATCCGGACCGCAGGCATCAGACCGACTGGTTCTACGCCATCGCGGCCCAGCACCTCGCCGCTGCCGAGGACATCCTCCTCCCGCGCGTCCGCCGTCTGCCCGACGGCGACGAGCTGGTCACCAGGTACGTCGGCAACGCGAAGGAGCTGGAGCGGTCGCTGCGATTCCTGAAGGGCCGCCAGTACGGCGACAGCCGCATGCAGGACCTGTCGTCGTACGAGGTGTGGCAGTCGATCGACCGGCTGCTCGCCCGGCACGAACTCCTGGAGACCACCTGCAGCCAACGGCTCAGTGAGCAGCTGGACGACGCGGAGGTCAACACACTGACGGAGGAACTGCTGGAGGCGGAAGAGGTGGCTCCGACCAGGGCACACCCGTACTCGCCCCACACCGGGATGGCAGGCCGGCTGGCGCATCGCATGTGGCGGATGGCCGACTCCGCGTGGGACAGCGCCGAGGGCCGCGTCATTCCGACGAAGTACCACGTGCACCCGAAGCGCGACTCGGCTCTGTCGCACTACCTGTACGGCACGCCGCTGCCGGGGACCGAGGAAGACGCCAAGTAGGCCGTGCCGGCCACGGCCTGGGAAGTGACCGGGCCCGGCGTCCTCCGGATGCCTCCGGAGGGCCGGGCCCGGCCTGCCTGCTCTCACTGCGCCTGGTTGTGAGAGCCGGCTCGGCCCCGCCTTCGCTGCGCCTGGTTTGCGGAGGTGGGACCGTTGTGCCCTCTCCCGCTGCGCCTGGTGTGCGGAAGAGGACAGTCCGGTCTACTTCAACCCGTCGATCGCCTTCTTCGCGCCCGGGTGCACCGGCACCGGGTCGGTGTTGCCGGCGTTCGCGAGCTCGATACCCTTGGCCGCCGCGTTCACCGCGACCAGGGCGTCCCTGTTCTCGTAGATGACCTTGGTGAGCTGCTCAGCCAGGTCGTCCTTCATGTTCTTGCGGACCAGCAGCACGTTCGGCACCACGATGGTCGCCACGTCGGCCGGCTGCTTGTACGTCGCCGCCGGGATCGGCGCCTGGCTGTAGACCGAGCCGTACTTCTCCTGCATCTTCGGCAGCAGGTCAGCGATCGGGATCAGCTTGACGTTCTTGCCCATGCTCGTGGTCAGGTCGGTGATGCCGCCGGTCGGCAGGCCGCCGGACCAGACCAGCGCGTCGATCGAACCGGACTTCATCGCGTCCACCGACTCCGGCAGGCCGAGCCGCTGCGCGGTGACGTCCTTCGCCGGGTCCAGGCCCGCCGCCTCGAGCAGCCGCCGGGCGATCACCTCGGTGCCCGAGTTCGGCGAGCCGGTCGAGACCCGCTTGCCCTTGAGGTCGGCGATCGAGTTGATGTTGGCCGACGTACGCACGGCGACCTGCGTGTAGTTGTTGTAGAGCCGGGTCAGGGCGACGACGTCCTGCGGCTGCTGGAAGCTGTTCTCGCCCTTCACCGCGTCGGCCGCGGTGTCACCGAGCGAGAACGCGATGTCGTAGTTCCCCGCCACCAGGCCCTGCACGTTCTGCACCGAGGCGCCGGTCTCGCTCGCCGTCGCGCGGTAGCCGGAGACCTTCTGCGAGATCAGTGACGCCAGCGCTCCGCCGAGCTGGTAGTACACCCCGGTGGTGTTGCCGGTGGCAATGGTCAGCCGGCCGCCGTCGGCCGAACCGGATCCGGAGGGTTCTCGCTGACCACCGCAGGCGACCAGCGAGACGGATGCGGCGAGCGCCACCAGGGCGGCAGGGAGGCGACGGATTCTCATGAAGCGGCGGATCCTTCCGTTGGCCCGACCTGACGCGAGCGCCGGATCAGGTTGATGACGACGGCAACAAGTAGCAAACAGATTCCGGCCGTGATGGTTACGGGCGCGAGGTAAAGCAGCAGTACGGCGGCCGGCGCGCAGACGGCCCGCTCGAGCCAGCCGGCCTCGACCACGATCCAGCCACCGGTCACCACCGCGAGCGCCGCGATGGCCAGGATCGAGACGGCCAGCGTCCACAGCATGCCGACGAACGCGCCCTGGCCGAGCAGGTGCGCGCCGTTGTCGGTGAGCACGAACGCGAACGGCACCAGGAACGCCGGCAGCGTGTACTTCCACGCCTGCCACATCGTCGGCATCACCCTGCCGCCGGTGATCGCGGAGGTCGCCACCGCTGCCAGCGCGGTCGGCGGTGACACCTCCGACAGCACCGCGTAGTAGAAGATGAACATGTACGCCTCGGGCTGCGTCACCCCGAGCTGCACCAGCGCCGGCGCGATGATCACCGCGGCGATGATGAACGACGCGGTCACCGGCACCGCAAGGCCGAGGATCAGCACCGCGAACGCGGACAGCACCACGGTCAGGATCAGCACCACGGTGTGGTTGTCGGTCAGCCCGCGGGCCGCGCCGACGATGATCTCGGCCAGGTTCAGTCCGAGCCCGGTCTGGGTGGTGACCGCGACGATCACGCCGGCGGTCGCACAGGTTGCCGCCACCGGCAGCACCGAACGGGTGCCCTGGGCAAGCGCCTTGAACAGCGGCTTCGCGGTCAGCCGGTGCTCACCGTCCAGGAACGACAGCGCGAACTGGACGAGCACCGCGTAGACCACGGCCTTGAACGGCGGCACGTCCACCGCCATGAAGCCGATGATCACGAACAACGAGAGGAAGTGGTACCCGAACCGCATCAGCAGCCGCAGCGCCGAGTCCGTCGACGTCTCCGCCGACGTGGTCCCGTGCCGGCGGGCGTCGATCTCGATCGCGAGCAGGATGCCCAGGTAGTACAGGATGGTCGGGATGACGGCGTACCCGAGGACGGTCAGGTAGGACACCTGCAGGAACTCGGCGATGATGAACGCCGCCGCGCCGAGGGTCGGCGGCGACAGGATCGCGCCGATGCCGGAGGCGGCCAGCATGCCGCCGGCGGGTTCGGGCGGGTACCCGGCCCGCCGCAGGATCGGCCACGACACCGTGCCGAGCGAGACCGCGGTCGCCGTCCCCGATCCGGAGACGCTGCCGAGCAGGAAGCCGGCCAGGGTGACCGTGCGGCCGGGCGCCGTACGACTGCGCTTGAAGGCGGCGAACGACAGGTCGATGAAGAACTTGCCCGCACCGGAGTAGTCCAGTACGGCGCCGTAGATCGTGAACAGCACGATGTAGCTGGCCGCGACGGCCAACGGCGTCCCGTAGAAGCCGGCCGTGCCCATGGTGAACTGCGCGATGATCGCGTCGAAGTTGAAGCCCTGGTGCGCCAGCGACCAGGTGTAGGGCAGGAAGCCGCCGTAGTACGCGTAGGCGATGAACAGCAGGCTGAAGGCGGGCAGGACCCATCCAGTGGTACGGCGGCAGGCCTCGAGCAGAAGCAGTAGCAACAGCGCGCCGACCACCACATCGAGACCCGTCGGCGCTTGCCGGCGTTCCAGGTAACCGTCGAAGTCGAGCAGCGGGTAGACGCAGACCGCGAACGCGACCACGGCCAGGATCCAGTCGGTGATCCCGGGGTCGTCGTTCGACCGGTTCCGGAACGGGTTGAGGAACGGCGGGACCTTCCAGCCGCGGTAACAGAGCAGCGTGATCGGCAGAACGGCTGCGAGAAAGATCACCAGGTAAAACTGCGTGCCTTGTGGTAGAGGGAAGAACACCTGCAGCAGCACGCCGACGCTGACGATTGCGCACCAGACCGCAATCACCAGATCCAGGGCAGGCCGAAGCCGCCGAGCGGGCCGTTCCTGCTCGTACTCGGCGAGTTCTTCGTCGGAGGGCGCGGCCGAGCCGGCCCCCGTACCGATACCGACAGTCATCTACCGGTTCCCTCCTGTGTCCGGAAGGCTAATGTTGCCGAACACTGCGTGGAGTCGCGTGATTACGTCTTTACCAAGATCTGACACATATGAGCGTCACCTGGCCTACGATCTCGGCATGAGTGGCGCGGTCAGGATCTTGTTGGTCGAGGACGATCTCGATATCGCGAATGCCCTGATACCCGCGTTGCGGCGCTACGGCCTGATGGTGACGCATGTCCGGACGGCCGCTGACGCCCTCGCGGCGGACCCCGGCGACCTGGTCCTGCTGGACCTCGGCCTGCCGGACGGGGACGGTATCAACGTGTGCCGGCAGATCCGCACGGTGTCGGACGTGCCGGTGATCGCGGTGACCGCGCGCGGCGAGGCGGCCGACCGGGTGCGGGGGTTGCGCAGCGGCGCCGACGACTATGTGGTGAAACCGTTCGCGATATCCGAGCTGCTGGCCCGGATCGATGCTGTACTTCGTCGTACCGGCCTCTTGCAGCCCCGCCCCCGGGTGACCGTCGGCGACCTGACCGTGGACATCGAGGCCCGGACCGTCCAGGTCGCGGACAAGCCCATCGCCCTGACCCGCAAGGAGTTCGACGTGCTAGCTGTGCTGGCCGCTCACCACGGCCGGGTGGTCCCGCGCGAACAGGTCGCCCTGTACGCGTGGCAGTCCGTCTTCGAGGCCTCGTCGCGCACCATGGACGTGCACGTCGCCAGCCTGCGCGCCAAGCTCGGCCGGCCCGAGCTGGTCCAGACCATCCGCGGTGTCGGTTACCGCCTGGGTTCGGACTGACCGTTGCGCCGTCGCCTGCTGCAGTCGCTCGTACCGATGGTGATCGTCCTCGCCATCGTCGCCGCCGTACCGCTGGCCAACTACATCGCCACCAGTACGTCGCGCACGCTGTTCCTGTCCCGCAGCAACGACGCGGACTGGTTCGCCACGATGGCCGAGTCGCCGCTGCAGTCCGGTGACATCGCCAACCTGCGTGAGCTGGCCGTGCGCTACCACGAGCTCTACAACACCCCGGTGTTCGTCGTGGACGTCGACCGCAAGGTCGTCGCCACGTCCCGCTCCGGCGTGAACGTGGACGAGCCGGACCTCAAGACCGCCCTCGACAGCACGCTGGCCGGCCGGCTGCCGGCCGAGCCGCCGGCCCTGTTCCCGTGGCGCACCGGCGAGATGGTGGTCGCCCGCCCGGTCGTCAACAACGGCCGCGTGCTCGGCGCCGCCGTACTGCGGGTGCCGACCGAGAAGGCCCGCGACCAGGTGGAGCGCGGTCTGCTGCTGCTCCTCGGCGGTCTGCTGATCAGCATCGGCGCGATCGTCATCGGTATCGTCCGGCCGATCACCCGCTGGGTGCTGCGGCCGCTGAACGACCTGGACAACGCGACCCACCAGATCACCCGCGGCGCCCTCGACACCCGGGTGTCCACCGACGGCCGTGCGCCCGAGCTCCGGCGACTCGGCGACAGCTTCAACTCGATGGCGCTCAGCCTGCACCAGGCCCGCCAGCGCGAGCGTGAGTTCGTCGCCGACGCGTCGCACCAGCTCCGGACGCCGCTCACCTCGGCCCGGATCCACATCGAGGGCCTGTCCCGGCTGTCGCCGACCGCGCGGTTCGCGCTCAGCGACATCGACCGGCTCGGCCGGATCGTCCAGCGGCTGTCCCGGCTGGCCGGCTCGGACCGCCCCGGAGCCGATGCCGAGGGCAACGAAGAGCCGCTGGACCTGGCCCAGGCGGTGAAGGAGCGGCTGGTCGGCTGGAAGGCCGTGTACGCCGCCGACGACCTGGAGCTCATCATCGGCGAAATGGTGCCGGGTGGGGTCGCGCCGGAGCTCGAGGTCGACGACATCCTCGACGTCCTGCTCGACAACGCCTCCAAGTACGGCGCTCCGCCGGTGGAGGTCTCGGTGACCCGGGACGGCACCGAGGTGGTCATGTCGGTCCGCGACCACGGCCTCGGACTCGGGTCGCGCGACCTGAAGAAGGTCGGCGAGCGGTTCTGGCGCAGCGCCCACCACCGCGAGATGCCGGGCACCGGCCTGGGCCTCGCGATCGTCCGCTCCGAGGCCGCCCGCGTCGGCGGCCGCGTCGTCGCCCGCCCCCCGATCGGCGGCGGCCTCGTCATCGAGGTCCGAGTCCCCCTCATCGACGACTACGACGCCTGACAGCCGGTACGGCGTACCGGCTGCCGGGTCAGATGTGGTTGGCGCGGTACCAGCGTTCGGCGGCGGGGTGGAGGGGGATCGGCATGGTGGCGATCGCCGAGCGCGGGTCGAGTGAGCCGGCCTCCTGGTGCGCGGCCATCAGGTCGTTCTGCCGGCGGAACATCGTGTTGACCGTCCACCAGGCCCACGAGTCGGACAGGTTCGGCCGGGCGATCAGGTAGTTCGGCACCGCCAGGGTCGGCACCGAGCTGGCCAGGCCGTACACCGAGGGCGGGATCGAGGACACGATGTAGCCGCCGAACCGCTTGAGCGAGATCTCCTCGGCGACCGTGCCGATGTCGACCAGCCGGAAGCCGACCGACTTCTGCAGCAAGGCGATCGGGGTGGTCGGCAGGCCGCCGCTCCAGATCAAGGCGTCGATCCCGGGGCCCTTGCCCATCCGGTCGGCCTTCTCCTTCAGCGACTTGACCGCGTCCTCGAGCGAGAGGTTGGTCGTCCGCACCTTCCGGAGCTTGGCCGTCTCCAGGATCAGGTCGGCCACCACCTTGGTCCCGGAGTTCATCGGGCCGACGTTGACCGTCAGGCCGCTCAGGTCCTTCAGCTGGACGGCGTTCGACGCGGTCGGCACCACGACGTGCACGTAGTTGTCGTAGGTCCGGGCCAGCGCGCTGAACTTGAGCCCGCCGGAGCTGAACAACCCGGTGCCCTCGTGCGCGTTCAGCGCGGTGTCCGACGTGGTGAAGCCCATGTCGACCTTCATGCCGGCCACCTGCTGCAGGTTGTCGACCGACCCGCCGGAGGCCAGCGTCCGCATCTCCATCCCGGTCACCTCGCTGACCAGCTTCGCGAGCCCGGTGCCGAAGACGTCGTACACACCGCCCTTGTTGCCGGTCGCCAGCGTGGCCGGGCCGGCCGGGGCAGGCTCGTCGGAGCGACCGCGGGAGCAGCCCGGCACAGCCAGCGCGGCTGCCGCGGCAGCACCGAGCCCGAGCACGCTGCGGCGGGTCATTCCGCTGGGTTTGAGGAGGCCGTTCCCGGGAGGGGTCAGGAGGCGGGGGCGATCCATGCAGGACAACCTAGACGGCAACAGGTCCGATCCGGTAGCCGCGGCCGCAGACTGCGATCCGGCCGCTACCAGGAGTGCGACGACGAACTGCGTCTGGACGGGCCTGGGGTGGGTGTGACAGCGTTGTCATCGCAGCGGCCGCGTGGGTCGCAGGACTAGGCACGGCAGATACCCCCGGAGGATGATTTCGTGCACGACGACCGTCAACTCATCGAGGAGCGGCTCCAGCGCGCCCTGCGGGAGCGGATCCGCCCCGCGATCTACGGCGCGGCGGTCCCGCTGGACATCCAGGTGTGGCACGCCCCGGGCGAGCCGGTGCCGGCCGCCGAGGCGATCGCGGCCACCTACGAGCCGGCCGCGATCGGCCTGCCCTGGGGTCCCGCCTGGGGGACCGCGTGGTTCAAGTTCAGCGGCCAGGTGCCGGCCGAGTGGGCCGGCCGCGAGATCGAGGCCGTGGTCGACCTCGGCTTCAGCGGCGGCCCCGGGTTCTCCGCGGAGGGCCTGATCCACACCACGTCCGGCGTACCGCTCAAGGGCCTGCACCCGCGGCAGACCTACGCCCCGCTGTCGATCCTCGGCCCCGACGGTACGGCGGCCTCGCCCGGCGACCGGATCGAGTTCTACGTCGAGGCGGCGGCCAACCCCGAGGTGCTGGGGTCGAACGCGTTCGCGCCCACCGACATCGGCAGCAAGCCGGAGCCGGGCGGCACGCCGATCTACCGGCTGGCCCGCGCCGACCTGGCCGTCTTCAACGCCGAGGTGTGGGACCTGATCCTCGACCTGGAGGCACTGGACGGCCTGCAGAAGGAGCTGTCGCCGCAGGAGCCGCGCCGCCGCGAGATCCTGCGGTCGCTGAGCCGCGCGCTGGACGCGCTGGACTACGAGAACGTCGCCGGCACCGCAGCCGACGCTCGCGCGCAGCTGACTGACGCCCTGAGCCGCCCGGCGCACGCCAGCGCCCACCAACTGTCCGCGGTCGGGCACGCGCACATCGACTCCGCCTGGCTCTGGCCGCTGCGGGAGACCCGCCGCAAGGTGGCCCGGACCGTCTCCAACGTCGCCACCTTGGCGCAGGAGTACCCGGAGCTGGTCTTCGCGTTCTCGCAAGCCCAGCAGCACGCCTGGGTGAAGGACAACTACCCCGAGGTGTGGGAGCGGCTGAAGAAAGCCGTTGCCGACGGCACCATCGTCCCGGTCGGCGGCATGTGGGTCGAGTCCGACACCAACCTGCCCGGCGGCGAGGCGCTGGCCCGCCAGTTCGTGCACGGCAAGAAGTTCTTCCTGGACGAGTACGGGATCGACACCCAGGAGGTCTGGCTGCCGGACTCGTTCGGCTACACCGCGGCGCTGCCGCAGCTGGTGAAGCTGTCCGGCTCGAAGTGGTTCCTGACCCAGAAGATCTCCTGGAACAAGGAGAACAGGTTCCCGCACCACACCTTCTGGTGGGAGGGCCTGGACGGGACCCGGGTGTTCACCCACTTCCCGCCGATCGACACCTACAACTCCGACCTGTCCGGTCGCGAGCTAGCGCACGCGCAGCGCAACTTCGCCGAGAACGGCGCGGCGACCCGCTCGCTGGTGCCGTTCGGGTACGGCGACGGCGGTGGCGGCCCCACCCGGGAGTTCGTCGCGACCGCGCGCCGGGTGGCCAACCTGGAGTCCTCGCCGCGGGTGACGATCGAGTCCCCGACCGAGTTCTTCAGCGCGGCCGAGGAGGAGTACCACGACCACGCGCCGGTCTGGTCGGGCGAACTCTACCTGGAGATCCACCGCGCGACCTACACCTCGCAGGCCAAGACCAAGCAGGGCAACCGACGCAGCGAGCACCTGCTCCGCGAGGCCGAGCTCTGGTCCGCCGCGGCGGTCGTCGCGGGCAAGCTCGACGCGTACCCGTACGAGGACCTGGACCGGATCTGGAAGGCCGTGCTGCTGAACCAGTTCCACGACATCCTTCCGGGCTCGTCGATCTCGTGGGTGCACCGCGAGGCCGAGGCGACGTACGCGCAGCTGGCGTCGGAGCTCGAGGCGATCATCGCGACGGCGCAGCAGGCACTGGCCGGCTCCGGTGACGCGCAGATCGTCTTCAACGCCGCGCCGCACAGCCGCAACGGTGTCGCTGGCCTGGGCGCCGGTGTCGCCGCCGGCGAAGGCCAGTCCGTCTCGGTGGAGAACGGCGTACTGGACAACGGGCGGATCCGGGTCACGATCGACGAGCGCGGCCTGATCACCTCCCTGTACGACGTGGAGGCCGCGCGCGAGGTGATCGCGCCGGGCACCGCGGGCAACCTGCTGCAGCTGCACGTGGACACCCCGAACCACTGGGACGCGTGGGACGTCGACTCGTTCTACAAGAACAACGTTCGGGACGTGACCGAGGTGGACAGCGTCGACTTCAGCACCGTCTCCGGTGTCGCGACGGTCGTCGTGAAGCGGTCCTTCAACCGGTCGTCGGTCACCCAGACGCTGCGGCTGCGGCCGGGCGCCAAGCGGGTCGACATCGAGACCACGATCGACTGGCACGAGGCGGAGAAGTTCCTGAAGGCGGCGTACCCGGTCGACGTGCACGCCGACCGGTCGGCGTCGGAGACCCAGTTCGGGCACATCTTCCGGCCGACCCACCAGAACACCTCGTGGGACGCGGCGAAGTTCGAGATCGCGGCGCACCGCTGGGTGCACGTCGGCGAACCCGGGTACGGCGTCGCCGTGGTCAACGACTCGACGTACGGCCACGACGTCAACCGGACCGCCCGCGAGGACGGCGGCACCACCACGACGATCCGGACGTCGCTGATCCGGGCGCCGCGGTTCCCCGACCCGCAGACCGACCAGGGCGTGCACACCGTCAACCACGCGCTGGTGGTCGGCGCCGGCATCCCGGACGCGATCGAGGAGGGCTACCGGATCAACCTGCCGGAGCGGGTCGTCACCGGCGCCGACGGGGTCGCCCCGATCGTTGCCGTCGACAACCCGAACGTGATCGTCGAGGCGCTGAAGCTGGCCGACGACGAGTCCGGTGACGTGGTCGTCCGGCTCTACGAGTCCACCGGCGGCCGCTCCCGCGCCACCATCACCCCGTCGTTCGCGACGGCCTCGGCAACCGAGGTAGACCTCCTCGAACGCCACCTGGCCGACCGTGAGCTCGTGGACGGCGGCGTGACCTTCGAACTCCGCCCCTTCCAAATCCTCACCCTCCGCTTCACCCGCTCCTGACCCCCACCCCACGAAGGCCCGCCCGGCACACCCGGGCGGGCCTTCCGCCTTTGGCTGGCTGACCAGCCGAACGCGGGGTTTGCCACCCTGGTTCCGGGTGGCAAACCCACAAGCCCGCTGGTCAGCCAGCGAAATGGGCGGCGACGATGGTGGCGAAGGCGGCCATTTCTCGGCTGGTGGCCGCGCTTGTTGCATTCGACGCCCAGACATAGGCAACAGTTCACCGAGCTGACGTAGGTTGGAGACCCCGGCTAGGAGGTGGCATGGCCTCGACACCTTTGCTCGGCTCCCGGACGCTCGATCGGCAGACGGCTCGCACACTGCCGCCGGGTCCGCGGTTGCCCACGCTGGCCCAGACCGTGCTGTTCGCGAGTCACCGCAAGACGTTCTTCCCGCGGATGCGCGAGCGGTACGGCGACGTGTTCACGATCCGCCTGGTCCCGTCGAGCCGCGTGGTCGTCGTACTGAGCAGACCGGAGCACATCCGGGAGGTGTTCGGCAGCCCGCCGTCGGTGATGCACGCGGGCGAGGGCAACACGGTGCTGGAGCCGATCATGGGCGCGCACTCGTTGCTGCTGCTCGACGACGAGGACCACGTCCGGATGCGGCGACAGCTGATGCCTGCCTTCTCCGGACAGGCGCTGCGTGGGTACGCCGGGATGGTCCACGAGCTCGCCCGCGCCGAAGTCGAGACCTGGCCGGTCGGCAAGCCGTTCAAGCTGCACCAGCGGATGCGGAACCTCACGCTGGAGGTGATCCTGCAGGTCGTGTTCGGCGTGACGGACTCCGACAAACTGAACCGGCTCCGGCCGCTGCTGGACAAGATCGTCTCGGTGTCACCGGTGATCATGCTCGGCGGGTTCTACCCGGCGCTGCTCCGGGTGCCACCGTGGCGGACGTACCTGACCGTGCAGCAGCAGGTCGACGAGATCCTGTACGACGAGATCGCCCGGCGACGCGGGAACCTTGCCGGACGCAACGACGTACTCTCCCGACTGCTTGCCGCGGGCAACTGGTCGGACGTGGAGCTGCGGGACCAGCTGGTCACCTTGCTGCTGGCCGGGCACGAGACCACCGCGACGGCGCTGGCGTGGGCCTTCCACGAGCTCGCCCGGCGGCCGGAGGACCTGGCGTTCGGGCAACGGGCCGCGGACGCGGGGGCGGACGAGGAGCTGGAGGCGATCGCGAAGGAGGCGATGCGGCTGCATCCGGTCGTCTACCAGGTCGGCCGGCGGCTGACCGAGACCGCGGACGTGGCCGGCTACCGGTTGCCGCGCGGGACCACGATCATGGCGGCGATCGGGCTGGTGCACCGCGACGGCGAGCACTTCCCGGCGCCGGAGGACTTCCGCCCGCAACGCTTCCTCGACGACGACCCGCCGGCCCCCGGCACCTGGATCCCCTTCGGCGGCGGCGCCCGCCGCTGCATCGGCGCCGGCTTCTCCCTCATGGAAGCCACCGAAATCCTCCGCGCCGCCCTCGCCACCCACAACTTCACCACCCCGAACCCCACCCCCGAACCAGCCAAACCCAAAAACGTCACGCTGGTCCCCGCCCGAGGCGCCGAGGTAGTCGTCACCCCCCGCTAACCCCAACGCCGTTCGGTTACGGATCGCGCTGGTGGCGCAACTTCCGGCGTTGCGGCTGGCGAGATGGGTGCAGCCCTTGTAGGGATGTCCGGTCCTCCAAGACTGGTCTTCCCCAACAAAGGCTGCGATGCCCGATTCTGCCATCACCCCTGCGCCTGGGGTCTTCGCCCCGGGGCATCTGGGCGAGTTGACCCAGGTCGTTCCGTTCGAGCTTGTCGATGAGGCGCTCACTGCTGCGGGCGGGCGTGAGCAGCGGTTGCGGCGACTGCCGTCGCGGGTGGTGGTCTATCTGCT
>NZ_JBITJU010000013.1:0-221256 GCF_044460355.1 Kribbella sp. NPDC050124 | reverse complement strand
GCGTCGGGGTGGTGGTGGTCGGCGTAGAGCTGGGCGTGTTCGAGGAGGCGGGCGTCGAGGCGGTTGGCCTCGGCGCGGTGCGCGGCGGCCGATTCCAGCAGGTCGGCGGTCACCAGGGTGGTGAGATCTCCTTCGAACATGTGTTTGATTCTATGGCATGGCGTGAGTTGATTCCAACTCGGTTGTGGCTGGAATCTGTTATCCACAAGGGGAAACGTCACATCAAGCCGCGCTCCCAAAGCGGGTATGCAGACGGGGTGCCTTGTCGAGCCGTGTGGCGGCGGCTGTCCGGGTGGACTCCGGCTGTGGGTTAGTCGGTTCGGGCGGGGAGGCCGTCGATCGACGGGTGCTGGTGAGCCAGTCCGCGGGCGTCCGTCGGGGCGGAGTGGCGGGGCTCACGGCGGTGTGCGCGCGGGCTGAGGGCGATCAGGAGGACGAGCAGGGGCACGGCGATCAGGTAGGCCATGCGGAGGGGGACGGCGCGGGCAAGGAGGGCCAGCGCTGCGGGGGTGATGAGGATGGCGGTCCCGGAAGCAAGAGCGCCGATGGCTGAGAGGCGGGTGGGGTTGGGGCCCGGGGTGGCGACGAGCGCAGCGAGCGTGACCGGGTAGAGAGGGGCTACGCCAGTGCCGGCCAGGACTAGACCGATGGTGACCGCGGTGGGGGTGTCGAAGAGGCTGACGAGCAGAGTGCCGCCGATCGCGAGCAGGCCACCGGGTACGACGGGAGACAGGCCGCGCACGTGGATCGGCCCGATCGCGCGGCCGACCGCCATGCCGATGGGGAACGCGCTGCCCAGCAACGCCGCTGTCGCCATCGGCAAGCCCGTAGCCGCCAGCCGCGCGACTGCCCACACGACGAAGCAGAATTCGGCGCCGACCGCCAGCACCACGCGCAGCCACCCCAGAGCGACCGCCAGAGTCGCAGTGCCACTCGATTCACAAGCTGGCTCGTCAGGGCGCGACTCGACAGGACCCTTGAATATCGCGAGGGCGACAAGCGGCGGTACGGCGGCCAGCAGCGCCAACCGACCCGTAGGACCAACAGAGTCGACCGCCCCGATCGCAAGCGGCGCCAGGATCCCGGTCGCACTGGCGACCGCATTGACCCGACTCAAACGCGACGCAGCCGTAGGGCCGTGCAACACCAGCGGAGCAACCAGAACGAGCAGTGCTCCACCCAGTCCGATACACAGCCCGCCTGCGACCGCCACGCCGTACGCAGGCGCCAGCGCCAGCAGCACAGCGCCGGCT
The DNA here is from genome assembly GCF_044460355.1 of Kribbella sp. NPDC050124. NCBI lineage: Bacteria > Bacillati > Actinomycetota > Actinomycetes > Propionibacteriales > Kribbellaceae > Kribbella > Kribbella sp. NPDC050124. The sequence continues at coordinate 220,003 of NZ_JBITJU010000013.1, read as the reverse complement.
GCGCACACCAGCGACCCAACACGCAGCACGGTGATCAGCGCCAACGACCGCAGCAGCATCGGGCCCACCACAGCGACCACGACCAGCCCCACTGCGAACGCCGACGACAGCAGCGCGAGTCGTCCGGTGGACTCGCTCAGGTCGCGTGCGAGCAGCGCGATGCAGGCACCCAGCCCGGCCAGCAGGTACCCCATGGACGAGAGCCCGACACCGATCCGGACCTCGTCTGCCCGCCCGGTCATCCGGCGGTCAGGTCGTCAGACCCCGCGCCCTCCGTCCGGGCACTGCTGATCAGGTCGGCGAGTTGGTGCAGGTCGGTCAGCCGGATGTCCGCCTCCAGACCCTTTAGACCTGCGGTCACGGCTCCTGCCGCGCGACCAGCCGCCAGGCCGACCGCTGCGTCCTCCACGACCAGACACTGCTGAGGCGGTACGCCGAGGAGCTCAGCAGCATGCAGATACCCCTCAGGGTCCGGCTTGCCCCGACTGATGTCCTCAACGGTCACCAACACTGGTGGTGACACACGAGCAGCAGCCAGCCGCACCTTCGCCAACCGGTTGTCCGCACTGGTGACGACAGCCCACGGGAGGCCGAGCCGATCCAGCACACCGAGCACCTCGACGGCACCCGGTGTCGCGGTCACATCGGACAGGTCGTCGTACTGGAGCTCCAGCTGCCTGGCCGCGGCCGCCGCCTGATCGGCCGCTGACAGATCCGGGCGCATGCGTACGACGGTGGACTCGGCCGGGCTGCCGTGAGCGATGGCGAGTACGTCGGCCGCCGGTACGTCGTACTCCCCCGACCAGACCGTCCACGCACGCTCCACGGCGGCGTCGGAGTCGACCAGTGTGCCGTCCATGTCGAACAGCACGGCGCGGATGTCGCGGATCCCCATCACCCCTCCATTAAACTCGTTCTCCGAGCATAAGGTAGAACCATGGCATGACGACAGGTGTCCGCCGGGGGCAGTGGCAGACCGCTGCCGACGTACTCGCGAGGGTGAGCCGTCGGCCCGGGATCACACGCGCTGCGGTTGCGCGGGAGTTGCGGCTGAGCACCAGCTCGGCGACCGAGGTCACTGCCCGGCTGCGCGACGTGCAGCTGCTCACAGAGGTCCCGGCGCCCAGTCAGGGACGTGGGCGGCCCACTACTGTCCTGCGGGCGCATCCGCGCGGCCCTGTGGTGCTTGCACTGGATCTGCGCCAGGGCAGCTGGCGGAGCGCCGTGGTCGCCCTCGACGGCTCGTTCGTGCAGCAGCAGTCCAAGCGGCACCGAAGTCGGAGACCGCAGGTCGTGCTCGGCAACCTGCACAAGGCGGTGCTGCAGGTGCAGGAGCAGTACGGCGATCGCCTGCAAGTCGTCAGCCTGGCAGCAGCCGGCACCATCCGTGACAACCGCCTGATGCAGGCGCCCACTCTCGGCTGGGCCGAAGTGGACCTGCAGACCATCACAGACCTCCCGTTGCTAGTCGGCAACGACGCAACGCTGAGTGGTGTGGCGGAGGCTCGCACGGGTGCCGCCGCCGGCGCGGGTACGGCGTTGCACCTCATCGTCGAGGTCGGCATCGGCGGCACGTTGCTGATCGACGGCGTACCGGCACAGGGCGCGTCCGGAGCGGGTGGCGAGTACGGGCACATCCCGTTCGGCGACCGTGGACGGCAGTGTCCGTGCGGTGCACGCGGCTGCTGGGACCTGGAGATTGACGGACGCGCACTGGCTCGTCACCTCAAGGAGCCAGCACCTGATGACCCGTATGGCTACGCAGAGGCCGTGCTACATCGTACTGACCGTGCTGCGAGCCGTGCGGTCGCCAGAGTGGTGACTGCACTCGCCACAGGCATCGCAGGTCTCGTCAACGCGCATGACCCGGAGGTAGTCACCGTGGGCGGTCTGGCGATCCCGCTCCGGGCGGCAGCCGAGTCAACCTTCGAGCAGGCATACCGAGCTGGACTGATGAACTTCCATCGGGCCTCTCCCCCGCCGGTCCTCTCAGCCACGCACCAGCCCGACGGTCCACTGCGTGGCGCCGCAGCGCTGGCCCTCGACCACCTGACGACCGAGCCGTCGATCGCTAGCTGGGCTGATCGACGCTGACCTCATCAGCCTCGTCAGCGCTGACCTCCTCGGCCGGCGCCTTGGGCACGATGGGCGGCTCCACCTTCGCCAGGATCGTGGTGATGTCGTGGCGGTGGTGCTGAATCTCGTGCGCGGTGTGGCGGATGATCCAGCCCAGTGTCCGCGGCGCCCGCACCGGGTAGTTGTAGAGCCCCAGCTTGCCCAGTTGCGGCGGCGTGAGCACGCGTGCAGCCGCACCGAACTCGCGGGCGAACCGCACCAGGGCGGCAGCGACCTCCATCGGGTCCTGGTCCTCGTACTTGGCCTGCTTCACTCGACCGGTCCGGTCCATCGGCGCGTACACCGGCCGGTCCTCGGCCAGGCACTGCGCGATCCGCTGCCGCTGCACCTCCAGTACGTCGCGCACGTGGCACGCGTACTCGATCGCCGACCACACGTCGGGCTCCGGCCGCAGCCGTACGACGTCAGGGTCCGGACCGGCCGCCGCCTTCGTCAGCGCCATGCTGCAGTCGGCCGCCTGCCGGATGAGCAACGTCACCGTGCCCTGCAGGTCACCTGTGTCGTAGTTGAACCCACACTGCTCGCAGTACCCGTCAACCGGCGGCTGCTGCTTGCTCAACTGCTACTCCCTCGAAATCGCCAGGCGTGATCGACCGGACCGATTCCACCACCAAGCGCAAACCCGGCCACGATCGCCCCGGTCACATACTCCTTCGCCGCCCCCACTGCACCGGGTACGTCGTACCCGCGCGCAAGGTACGACGCGATCGCGCTGGCCAACGTGCATCCGGTCCCATGGGTGTGCCTGTTGTCGGCGCGTACGGCGCTGTAGGCCCGCCGTACGCCGTCACCGTGCAGCACGTCGACGGACGCCGCACCCGGGTCGTGGCCGCCCTTGACGAGCACCCAGTCGGCGCCTGCGTCCAGCAGCAGCTTCGCGGCGAGCTCGCGGTCCTCCACGGTCTCCAACTCCATGCCGGCGACCGGTCCGAGCTCGGTGAGGTTCGGCGTCAGGACGGTTGCCAGCGGCACGATCTCCGATCGTACGGCGTCCATCGCATCGGCAGCCAGCAACGCGTCGCCGTGCTTCGACACCGACACCGGGTCGACCACGACCGGCACGGACGGAGGCAGCGTGCGCAGCAGGTCGGCGACCACGCGGACCATCGACGCGGAAGCCAGCATGCCGGTCTTGACCGCATCGACTCCGATGTCGTCCACCACACTGCGGAACTGCGCCCGGACCTGCTCCTCCGGCAGCTCCCACGCGCCCTGCACGCCGAGGCTGTTCTGCGCGGTGATCGCGGTCAGCACACTCATCCCGTGCACGCCGTTGGCCAGCATCGCCTTCAGATCCGCCTGGATCCCGGCGCCACCGCCGGAGTCAGATCCGGCGATCGTCAGCACTCTGGGCAGCATCTCAACTCCTGAAGTGAGCGTGACCGGACTCGGCGGCGTACGCCGCTCCGTCCACGGTCACGGTTCCGGCCGGGCGGTCCTCGTTGCCTTCTGCAACTGAACCGATGACGGTCCAGCCCTCGGGCACGTCGGCGGGCTCGAAGGTGCCGACCAGCGCATGGTCCTCGCCGCCGGTCAGCACGAACTTGAGCGCGTCCACACCGGTAGCGGCGGCCACCGCCTGCAACGGCTCGGGCACAGTCAACGCCTGCGAGTGCACGTCTATAGCCACCTGGCTCGCCACGGCGATGTGCCCGAGGTCGGCGAGCAGCCCGTCGCTGACGTCACACAGCGACGACGCACCGGACTGGGCGGCGCGAGGTCCTTCGGCGTACGGCGGTTGCGGCCGGCGATGCGCCTCGACCACGGCGCGCGGCGAGCGGAACCCGCGCGCGAGCACAGCCCAGCCCGCTTCGGCCCACCCGAGCCGCCCGATGTAGGCGACCTCGTCCCCGGGGCGCGCGCCGGAGCGCAGTACCGGCGGACGGCCGTCCAGCGAGCCGAACGCTGTCACCGACACAACGATCTTGTCCGACTGCACAGTGTCGCCGCCGACGATGCTCACGTCGACCAGCTCGGCCTCGTCGACCAGGCCTTGGTTGAGCTCCAGCGCCCACGCGGTCGGGAGGTCCGCGGGTGCGCCGAACCCGACCACGAGCGAGGTCGGTCTGGCGCCCATGGCCATGATGTCGGCCAGGTTCTGCGCGGCTGCCTTGCGGCCCACGTCGTACGCAGACGACCAGTCCTGGCGGAAGTGCCTGCCTTCCACCAGCAGGTCGGTCGTGATCACCATCCGGCCGTCCGGCACCGCCACCACGGCCGCGTCGTCACCCGGCCCGACCAGGACGTCCTCACCTGTGGACAGCCCCTTGGTGACGGCCGCGATCAGGCCGAACTCACCCGTGCTCCCCAACGTCTCTGTCACGTCAGCAGACCTCCCATATCGCCAACCGGAGTCTAGGCGGTACCGTGACCGGGCAACGAAGAGTACGCCCGGCCGTCTCGCAGTACCCCTGCAGAGCACGGCCGGTGCCCGCTGAGGACGACTGAGTGGAGAACGACGTGGTGGTCCAGGCCTACATCCTGATCCAGACCGAGGTCGGCAAGGCTGCCGACGTCGCGGCACAGATCGCCGAGGTCCAGGGCGTCACCCTGGCCGAGGACGTCACCGGTCCGTACGACGTGATCGTGCGCGCCGAAGCCCGCAACGTCGACGAGCTCGGCAAGCTGGTGGTTGCCAAGGTCCAGAACGTGCCCGGCATCACCCGTACCCTGACCTGCCCCGTCGTCCACATCTGAGCGCCTCGGGGCTCCGCCCTTCTTTCGCATGCCCAAAGTCCTGTTCGCTGCACTCGGCCTGATCGTGCTGGCCGGGTGCAGCCCGGGTCCCGCGCCCGTCGCCGTACCGTCTGCCGCCCCCGAGGTCGCCGCGGCCTGTGAGCCGCTGGTGAAGGCACTGCCGCAGAAGGTGCTGGACGCGGAGCGGCGCAAGACCGAGCCTGTCAGTCCGCTGACCACCGCGTACGGCGATCCGCCGATCGAGGTGACGTGTGGCGTGAACCCGCCTGCCGGGATGGCCGAGGCGCAGTCGCAGTGCTTCGAGGTGAACGGCGTCGGCTGGTTCGCCAAGGAAGTCGAGAACGGTTTCATCTTCACCACCATCGGCCGTGAGCTGTACCTCGAGGTCGCGGTCCCGTCGAAGTACGCCCCGGAAGCGAACGCCCTGACCGACGTCTCCGACGCTGTCCACAGGTACAACAAAGTCATCACTCCCTGCACCTGACAACGGCATACTCCAGGCGAAACCGAAAAAGTTCGTCGGCGGTGTCCGGTTCGATCCGGCGGGGGCGACGTACCAGGCGAGCGGCACCGCGGTGGTGCCCTGGACGACGGGAGATTGCGATGAAGTACATGATCCTCACCTACGCGTCGCAGCAGGACTACGACGGGATGGCGGGCAAGGACACCGGCAAGCCGGCCTGGACCGCGGAGGACTTCGCGGCGATGGGCGCCTTCATGGAGAAGTTCAACAACGACCTGGTCGAGTCCGGTGAGCTGGTCGAGACCCGCGGGCTGGCGGCGCCGGTGCACACGCGGCGGCTGGGTTCGAGGGATGGCGCCGCGGTGGTGACCGACGGGCCGTACGCCGAAACCCAGGAAGTGCTCGCCGGGTACTGGATCGTCGAGTGCGAGTCGTTCGACCGAGCGACCGAGATCGCGGCCCGGCTCGGCGACACACCGGCGCCGGAATTCGTCCGGGCGACCGCGTACGCCGACGTCCGGCCGATCATCGAGGGTCGCGGCGAGATCGTGGACTGATCGGTCATGGCTGCGGCAGTCGAGGATCTGCTCCGCGAGCTCACTCCGCAGGTGCTCGGAGCGCTCGTGCGGCGGTACGGGCACTTCGACACCGCGGAGGACGCGGTGCAGGAGGCCTTGCTGGCCGCGGCGCAGCAGTGGCCGGTGGATGGGGTTCCGGACAGTCCGCGAGGGTGGCTGATCACGGTCGCTTCGCGCCGACTGACGGATCTGCTTCGGCGTGAGCAGGCACGTCAGCGGCGCGAGGACCGGGTGGCGCAGTGGGCGACGGATCCGAGTGAGCCGGTGGCGGACACCGACGACACGCTGGTCCTGCTGTTCATGTGTTGCCATCCGTCGTTGTCGCCGGCGTCGCAGATCGCGTTGACGCTCCGGGCGGTCGGCGGTCTCACCACGGCGGAGATCGCGCGGGCGTTCCTGGTGCCGGAGGCGACGATGACGCGGCGGATCAGCCGGGCCAAGGCGAGCGTGAAGGACAGCGGAGCCCGGTTCGCACTACCGGCAGACCGGGACGAGCGGCTGGGCGCGGTGCTGAAGGTCGTGTACCTGATCTTTAACGAGGGCTACGCGAGTACGACGGGTCCGAGCCTGCAGCGGGTGGAGTTGGCAGCGGAGGGGATCCGGCTGGCGCGGATGCTGCACCGGTTGCTGCCGGACGACGGTGAGGTCGCGGGGTTGCTCGCGCTGATGTTGCTGACCGATGCGCGGCGGCCGGCGCGGACCGGTCCGCTGGGTGAGCTGGTTCCGATGGACGAGCAGGATCGGTCGCTGTGGATACCTGAGCTGATTCAGGAAGGAGTTGAGCTCATCACTGCGGCGTTGCCTCGGGGACCTGTTGGGCCCTATCAGCTCCAGGCGGCGATCGCTGCCGTACACGACGAGGCGCCGACCGCGGCCGAGACGGACTGGGCACAGATCGTTGCGTTGTACGACGTTCTGCTGCAACAGGTCGACAATCCGATGGTCGCGCTGAACCAGGTGGTCGCGGTCGCGATGGCGCGCGGGGCCGACGACGGGTTGAAGTTGCTCGCCACGATCGAGGGCGACGAGCGGATCGCGTCTGATCATCGGCTGTCGGCGGTGCGGGCGCACCTGCTGGAGATCTCCGGGGACGTGGCGGGTGCGCGCGCGGCATACGAAGAGGCGGCCGACCGGACCACGAGCCTGCCGCAGCAGCGGTACCTCTACGAACGGGCGAGGCGCCTATGACCGCGGCAGGCTGACCGGGTTCAGCGGAGGCCGGTGGGGCGGGTCATGGCCAGGGTGAGGAGGCGGTCGACGAGGGCGGGGTAGTCGACGCCAGTGGCGGCCCAGAGGCGCGGGAACATGCTGGTCGGGGTGAAGCCGGGCATGGTGTTGATCTCGTTGATGACGACCCGGCCGTCGGCGTCGAGGAAGAAGTCGACGCGCGCCAGTCCCTCGCCTTCGATCGCGTCGAAGGCGGTCAGTGCCTTGGCGCGGATGTCGGCTGCGATGTCCTCGGGGAGGTCGGCGGGGACGGAGAGGGCGGTGTACTCCTCGCCTTCGGGCAGGTACTTGGTCTCGAAGTCGTAGAAGTCGTGCCCACCACCGGAGACCGCGATCTCACCGCACACGCTGGCCTCGGCCGGGGCGCCGTCCAGGCCGCCGAGCACGCCGACCTCGATCTCGCGCGGGTTCTTCGCCGACGCCTCGACGATCACCTTCGGGTCGTGGGCCCGAGCCTCGGCGACCGCCGCGTCGAGCTCGGCCAGGCTGTTGACCTTGCTGATCCCCAGGCTCGACCCGCCACGGCACGGCTTCACGAACACCGGGTAGCCGAGCGCGTCGACCGCCGCGCGGCTGGCCTCCGGGTCGCGGGTCCAGTCGCGGTCGCGGATGACGACGTACGGCGTGACCTCGAGGCCCGCCGCCTGAAAGACGACCTTCATGTAGTGCTTGTCCATGCCGACCGCGCTGGACAGCACGCCGGAGCCGACGTACCGGATGTCCGACATCTCGAGCAGGCCCTGGATGGTGCCGTCCTCACCCCACGGACCGTGCAGCAGCGGGAAGACCACGTCGACCTCGCCGAGCGTGTTGGGCACCTGGCCCGGTTCGCTGACCACGAGCTCGCGGTTCGCGCCGAACAGCACCGGCATCGCCGTCACGTCGACCTCCGGGAGCTTGCCGTCGGTGATCGACAGCCGCTCCGGGTCACCGCTCTCCAGCACCCAGTGGCCGCTGGTGCTGATGCCGACCGGGACCACGTCGTACTTGTCCCGGTCGATCGCCTGCAGCACGTTGGCCGCGGTCACGCAGGAGATGGCGTGCTCGCTCGACCGGCCGCCGAAGACGACGGCGACACGGGGCTTGCGTTGTTCCCTCGAGTACTCACTCACCGGCTCGACTGTAGCGGCCTCGCGGTCAGGTTCCGACCTGGGTTCGGTTAAGAGCTCTTCAGATCGCGATCCGTAGTGGCCCACTCACCGTGGTCATCCGATCACTCCCAGGCGCCGGGGAGGGCGGTCACGCCGGAATCGGTACTCTGCCCGCGGAGGTGGAGATGGGACTGCGCGAACTGAAGCGGGAGCGGACCCGCCGGCTGATCGCGGACAAGGCGTTCGAGCTGTTCACCGACCACGGCTTCGGCCGGACCACGGTGGAGCAGATCGCCGCGGCCGCGGAGGTCGGCCCGAGCACGCTGTACCGGTACTTCCCGACCAAGGAGACGCTCGTCCTGGAGTTCGTCGAGGACTGCCTGCTGGGTGCGGTCGCGTGGTTTCGCGAGCAGCCCGACGTGGAGCTGCCGGACGGTCTGCAGGCGGTGATCGAGCGGGTGCTGGAGCAGCTCGACAGCAACCCGGACCGGGTGCGCGCAGTCTTCGACCTGGCCGCGCAGACCGCGTCGGTCAGCGCTCACCTCAACGAGATGATCTGGCGCTTCCGCAACGAACTGACCGACGAGCTGGTACGGCGCTCGCCCGGCGACGACCCCCGATCCGTCGAGTTCACCGCCGCCCTGTCCGCCGGCATCGCCATGAACATCATCGAGACCGTCGTCCGCAGCTGGGTCGAAAACCCGGAAACCACCGAGGTGAGGAACTCGCCCGCCGAGCCATGACCCTCCTCCGCGGAGGCGGCATCCCCCTCCCATCCGCAAACACCGCCCCCAGCTGACCCCGCGCCAGGCAGCCATCTCACCACGCAGGCACCGGCGGAGCCGCGCTCTGCGGAGGCACCCCGGCGGAGCCCGGCGGCGGAGGTGTCGACCCCGGCGCAGCCGGCTGGTGGGGCGCTCGGCTTGTGCTGGGGCGGTGCCGGGAGAATCGCTGTATGTCTTCTGAGCTCGATCCATCCACCGTTGTTGTCCACGCAGGTCGTCCTGAGCGGGTGGCCAATGCGGCAGTGAATCAGTCGCCGGTGTTCAGTTCTACGTATGTGGCTGGCGGGGATCGGGGGTACGGGCGGTTCGGGAACGATGCGTGGGTGGCGCTCGAGGAGACGTTGGGGCAGCTCGAAGGTGGGCGGGGGCTGACGTTCGCGTCGGGGATGGCGGCGGTGGCCGCGATCGTCGATCTGGTGCCGGTCGGCGGCAAGGTGGTGGCGCCGCAGCACGCGTATTCCGGCGTACTCGCGCTGCTCGACCAGCAAGCCGCAACCAACCGCCTCACCGTCGAGCGAGTGAACATCGCGGACACCGACGCGGTCGTCGCAGCGACCGTCGGCGCGGACCTGCTGTGGATCGAGTCGCCGACCAACCCGGCGATGGAGGTCGCCGACCTGCCCACGATCTGCGCGGCCGGACATGCGGCCGGCGCGACGGTTGTCGTCGACAACACGTTCGCGACCCCGCTCCTCCAGCAGCCGCTCAAGTACGGCGCGGACGTCGTGATGCACTCGGCAACGAAGTTCATCTCCGGGCACTCCGACGTCGTTCTCGGCGCGGTCGTCACCCCCGACGACGACCTCTGGAACGCGATCGAGCTCCGCCGACGCAGCCTCGGCGCGATCCCCGGACCGATGGAAGCCTGGCTGGCCCTCAGAGGTCTGCGGACACTCGCGTTGAGGCTGGAGCGCGCCCAGTCCAACGCCGCCTTCCTCGCCGAGCGACTGCTCGAACACCCGCGCGTCAGCCGCGTGCGGTACCCAGGCCTGCCGTCCGACCCAGGCCACGCCAGAGCAGCCGCCCAGATGTCCGGCTTCGGCGCGATCCTGTCCATCGAGCTCGGCGGTGACGCCGAGGGTGCTCAGCGGGTCTGCGAGAGTACGGCGCTCTGGGTGCACGCAACCAGCCTGGGCGGCGTCGAGTCCATGCTCGAACGCCGCCGCCGCTGGCCGATCGAGGTGCCGACGATCCCGGACGACCTGATCCGGCTGGCCGTCGGGATCGAGCACCCCGACGACCTGTGGGCCGATCTCGAGCAGGCCCTCAAGACCTTGACTTGAGCACCGGCGCACCGAAGAACGTCAGCACGCACAGCACCACCGGCAGGATGAACGCGATGTTCAGCGGCATCCAGTGCGCGAGTCCGCCGATCAAGGCGGGTCCGGCGAGCAGACCGACGTACCCGAGTCCGACGACGCGAGCCATCAACGCGCCGGATGCGCGCGGGTCGAGGTTGCCGGCGGCGGTGAAGAGTTGCGGCACGCCACCGGCCAGGCCGAGACCGAACAACGCCCAGCCGAAGAGCGCGACCGGCACCCACGGTACGACGATGACGATGGTGAGCCCGATCGCCGCCATCGCGGCGCCGTACCGGACGATCGCTGCCGGACCGACCACGGCCGCGACTCGGTCGGTGAGGAACCGGCCGACGGTCATGGCTACGGCGAAGGCGCCGTACGCGTAGGCCGCCGTACTGACCGAGGTGTCGAGGACGTCGCGGAACTGCAGGGCCGCCCAGTCGTTGGCGACTCCCTCCGCGAGCATCAGGCCGAAGGCGAGGGCGCCGAGTGCCCACACCAGCTTGGCCGGCGGCTTCGCGCGATCCTGCTGCTCCTCGTGTTCCTCGGGCGCCGCCTCGATCAGGAATCGGCTCACCACCAGCGACACCACGACACACAGGACGCCGGCCAGGCCGAGCGTGACCTTGGTCGGTACGTCGGCCCGCAGCGTGGCGGCCCCGATCAGCGCGGCGAACGCCCCACCGATCGACCACATCGCGTGGAACGCAGCCATGATCGGGCGCGGGTAACCGCGTTCGACCACCACGGCTTGGGCGTTCATCCCGACATCGATCGAGCCGTTGGCGAACCCGAGCATCATCAACGCGAGGCCGAGTGTCCACCAGTTCTCCGCGAAACCGGGCCAGGGCAGCGCGAGGCCGAGCAGGACACCGGCAGCCGGGACCAGGCGGCGCTGGCCGAGGCGGTCGACGAGCGGACCGGCGAGTTGCATGCCGAGGAAGGCGGCGCCACCGAGGGCGAGCAGCAGCAGTCCGAGTGTGCTGTGGGTGATCCCGGTCGCGTGCTCGATGTTGGGGATGTGGACAACCCACATGCCGACGGCGAAACCGTTGAGGCCGAAGTAGGTCCAGGTGGCGATGCGAGCGGCTCTTGGCGGTGCGGTCTGCGGGCGCAGATCGGTAGCGGTCAAGAGGTCACCTCAACCAGCACTCCACGTTGGGCAAGCATCGTCCTCTGGTCCTCCGGGGCGGTCGGGTCGGTGATGATCAGGTCCGGCCGGTCGGCCGGGCACACGTACGCCAGCGCGGCGCGGTCCCACTTGGCGCCGTCGGCAAGCACCATCGTGCGGGTGGCGACGTCGAGCGCCGCCTGCTTGACCTCGGCGTCGCCGAGGTCGAAGGCGGTCAGCCCGGCGTCGAGACTGAAGGCACACGGGCTGAGTACGGCGAGGTCGAACCGCAGCGCCCGCAGCGACGCGATGGTCAGCGGGCCGACCAGGGCCAACTCCCCCTTGCGCGCTTCCCCGCCGGGCATCAACAACCGGATCCGCGGCGCTTCGGCCAACTCGGTCGCGATGTGCAGCGAGAGCGGCATGACCGTGACCGCGCGGTCGTGGAGGAGCTTCGCGACCTCGAGCGCCGTCGTCCCGCTGTCGAGCACGATCGTCTCGCCGTCGTGGATGTGCTCGACCGCGGCTGCGGCGATCGCCTGCTTGGCGGCGACAGCGGCCTGGGCACGCAGCGAGTACGGCGGCTCGACGCCCGACGGCATCGCAGACACAGCTCCGCCGTGGACTCGCTTCAGCACACCTTGAGCGGCCAGGAAGTCGAGGTCGCGGCGGACCGTCATGTCGGACGCCTCGGTCGCCTCGACCAGTTCCTGGACCGTCACTCGGTCCACTCTGCGCAGTCGTTCTACGATCACTTGGTGCCGTTCTGCACTCCTCACGCGCAGAAATCTACCATCCGGATGTTCGATCAAACAAAGAGAGTGTTTGCCTGTGGCTGACCTGGTCGTACGGTCGAGGTATGCGGTGGCGGCCGTCTTCTGCGTGCACGGCGCGGTGACGGGATCGTTCGCCACCCGGGTGCCCTGGATCCAGGAACACTCCGGGGTCTCGGCCGGCCAACTCGGGCTCGCCCTGGCGTTCCCGGCGCTCGGCGCGGCGCTGATGATGCCGCTCGCAGCCCGCGTCAGCCACACGCTGGGCACCCGCAACGCCCTCCGCAGCCTGCTCGCCCTCTGGACGCTCGCACTCGTACTGCCGTCGCTGGCGCCAAACCTGCCCACCCTGTGCGCAGCGTTGCTCGTGTACGGCGGCACAGCAGGCATGGCCGACGTCGCGATGAACGCGCTCGGCGTCGAGGTCGAACACCGGCTCGACAAGTCGATCATGTCCGGTCTGCACGGCATGTGGAGCGTCGGCGCACTGATCGGGTCAGCCGTCGGAACCGTGGCCGCGCACACCGGGATGAGCGCGCAACTCCATCACGCTTTGGCCGCCGCCGTACTGACGGCGATCGGTCTCATCGTGTGCCACTTCGTGCTGAACCTGCATCCCGCGGACGACGAGGAGCCGCCGGCGCGGTTCGCGTTGCCGCCGCGGTCGGCGTTGCTGATCGGGGCGGTCGGGTTCTGCGCGGTCTTCGCAGAGGGGGCCAGCCTGGACTGGTCGGCCGTGTACCTGCGCGACATCCTCGACAGTTCCGCGGGCGTGGCCGCCGCCGCGACCACGGGGTTCGCGTTGACGATGGCGATCGCCCGGATCAGCGGCGATGCGGTGATCGACCGGTTCGGCGCCGTACGGACGGTGCGCTGGAGCGGTGTGATCGCCACCGCGGGCGGCGTGCTGGTCGTGATCGCCCAGCATCCGGCGGTGGCGATGGCCGGCTTCGGGCTGATCGGGATCGGCATCGCGGTCGCCGTACCGCTCGCCTTCGCCGCGGCGGCACGCACCGGCGCCAACGCGAGCCAGGCGATCGCGGGAGTCGCGACGATCACGTACGCCTCCGGCCTGGTGGCGCCGTCGATCATCGGCGGCATCGCGCAGGCCAGCAACCTGACGGTCTCGTTCCTGGTGGTGACCGTGCTCGCGACCGGCCTCGCGATCTTCGCCCCGGTACTGCGTACCCGCAGCCGCTCCCGCGTGAGCTGACAACCCCACTCCCCACGCACGATCCAGCCGCCACCTTTGACGCAACCGATTGGTTGCCATAAAGTTGCAACTCATTGGTTGCTAAATGGTGGGAGCGTCTCATGTTCAGTGCACGCCAACGCGTGGTCCTGCTGGTGCTGCTCGGCGCCGGGTTCATGATGTCCGTCGATTTCTCGATCCTGAACGTCGCGTTGCCGCAGGCCGGTGCGGGTGTCGGGCTGGGGCCGGACGGGCTGGCCTGGATCACTTCGGCGTTCGCGTTGCCGGCGGCTGGGTTCGCGCTGCTGTTCGGGCGACTGGCGGACTATTTCGGCCGGCGGCGGCTGTTCCTGGCCGGGATGGTCCTACTGGCCGGCGCGTCCGTGCTTGGCGGTCTGTCGATGAGCGCTGAGCAGCTGTTGACCGCTCGGGTGCTGCAGGGGCTGGCGACCGCGATGGCGCTGCCCACGTCACTGTCGTTGCTCACCACGACCTTTGACGGCTCCAAGCGTGAGCGGGTGTTGGGTCTGCGAGGTGCGTTGCTGTCCGCTGGCTTTGCGGTTGGCGCGCTGGTCGGTGGCGCACTCGTGAGCCTGGTGGGCTGGCGGGCGGCGTTCTTCATCAACGTGCCGGTCGCGCTGACCGTGCTGGTGCTCGCGCCGTTCGTGATTGCGGAAAGCAGGGCGGCTGTGCGGACGCGGCTCGACGTACCGGGCGCAGTGACGGTGACCGGCGGTCTGCTGGCCGTGATCTATGCCGTCATCGAGCGCAGCCTTCCGACGGCGATCGTCGGCGTACTGCTCCTGGTGGCGTTCTGGCGGATCGAGCGGCGGTCGCCGGCGCCGCTGGTCCCGGTGCACATCCTGCGGCGGCCATCGGTGACGTGGGGCAACTTCGCGGGGCTGGTGGTCTGCTCGATGGAGCCCGCGATGATCTTCCTGACCACGCTCTACCTGCAGCAGACGCTCGGTCTGTCACCGCTCGCCACAGGTCTGGTCTTCGGCATCCCGGGCGTGGCCTCGGTGTTCGCCGGAGTGGTTGCCGGGCGCATCATCGGGCGGTTCGGCTACCGCACCGTCCTGACCGTGAGCATGGCGGTACAGGGCCTGGCGACACTGCCGCTGGTGTTCCTCGGCACCGACCGGGTGACTGCGCTGGTGGTGCTGATTCCGGCGCTGTTCATCGGGTTCTACGGGCACGTGGCCGCGATGGTGGCCTACACGGTGACCGGCACGTCGGGCGTTGCGGACGAGGACCAGGGGCTGGCGAGCGGTCTGACGTCGATGACCCAGGAGGTCGGCGGCACCGTCGGTACGCCGGTCCTGGCCGCCATCGCCGCCACCCAGGCCAACCACCTGGCGGGCACCCACCTTGCCCTCTCGGTCGACGTGATGCTGACCCTCGTGTGCGTCGTACTCGTCTGGCTCGGCCTCCGACCGCGCCTAACCGAGCAGCCGGTCGAGCACCTCGCCGGCCTCGTCGTACCCCGCGTCACAGATCCGCTGAAGTTCCAGTAGGTCTTTGGCCGCGGCCGCACGACGAGTGAGGTGCTCCCCCGCCCGCTCGCACCCCTCGTCCAGCAACTCGTTCAGCACCTCGACGTCACCACGCTGATCAGCCAGATCCGCGAGCCGGTCCTGCGCCTTCTCGTTGCCCTCGTCAGCCAGCGCCCGCAGAGTCTCCCAATCGGTCATGCCTCGATCGTCGAACATTGCCCCAGGGTCAAGGTCAACAATGGCTGTGTGCTCACCATCGGACAGCTCGCCCGGTACGTCGGAGTCTCGACGAAGACCGTACGCGTCTACCACGCCAAGGGCCTCCTCCCCGAGCCCGAACGCGACGCCTCCGGGTATCGCCGGTACGGCGCGCAAGCGATCGTCGACCTGGTCAGGATCCGGACCTTGGCCGAGGCAGGCGTACCGCTGGCACGCATCCGCGACCTCGACCAGGTCGATCTCGGAGAGGCACTGCAGCAGATCGATGCCGACCTGACCGCGCGGATCCGGGACCTGCGGGACACTCAGCGACGACTGCGGAAGCTGGCCGCCGGCGACCTCAAGCTGCTGCCCGCCGAGGTAGAGACCCACCTGCAGCACCTCGAGAAGCGGGGGTTCACCACCCGGTGGGTCGAGCTGGAACGCGAGCTGTGGATCGTCGTCTTCGCGACGCATCCGGAGATCGCCGGCGACCTCTTCCGCGACCAGGCAGACGCACTAACGGACCCAGCGCTCGAGGAGCTGTACCTCACCTACGACCAGGCCCACGACCTCGACCCGGCCGATCCGTCGCTGTCCGAGCTCGCCGACCGCATCGTCGAGGCAACAGTCCAGCGCTACGACCCCAGCAACCTGCCTGGGCAGGCGACTGGCACTGCTGTCCCGCAACTCCTGCAGAGCACGATCAACGCATCGTCGCCGGCGTGGCAGCGGCTCGACGGGTTGATCCGGCACCGGCTCAAGCAGATGACGCCTTGACGCCGGGACCGGGGAGGATGTCGACGTCGTTGGCGTGCATGGGTTTGTCGCAGTGGGTGCAGTGCAGGTCGACGTCGGCGATCTCGCCGCAGGCGTGGTGGCGGTAGAGGACCGGAGGCCCTGCCTCGCCGGCCAGCCACTTGTCGCCCCAGCCCTTCATGACCATGAGCAGGTCGACGAGCTCGGTGCCCTTCTCGGTCAGGTGGTACTCGTACCGCGGCCGGTTGTCGTACGGACGACGCTCGAGCACCCCGTGGCCGACGAGGTGCTGGAGCCGTTCGGTCAGCACCTTGCGCGAGATCTTGAGGTCCGCCTGGAGCTCGTCGAACCGGCGCATCCCGACCCACACGTCGCGCAGGATGAGTGGCGACCACGGCTCCCCGATCACGTCGAGGGTGCGCGCGATCGAGCAGATGAGTTCACCGAAGTTGGTGCGTTGCATGGAATGAGCCTAACAGTTGGGGTTCCCTTACGGAACTCCAGCTGCTACGATCATGGAGTCTCTTCAAGGAACCCCAGATCAGGAGGACGGCGATGAGCAAGGTCTTCAGCGCGCTGTCGGTCTCGGTCGACGGCTACATCACCGGTCGTGACCCGGGAGCCGGTCATGGGCTCGGCGACGGCGGGATGCTCTTCGACTGGTACTTCGACGGCGACACGGCCAGCCGGGTGATGGACGGTTTCAAGCTCAGCGAGCCCAGCGCCCGGCTGTTCGACACCCTCGCCAGTCGCGTCGGCGCCTCGCTCGCGGGACGCAACACCTACGACGACTCCGAGGCGTTCGGCGGCGGAAGCCCACACCCGACCGCGCCGCTCGTCGTCCTCACCCACCGGCCGGCGCCGGAGGCGGGCGACCGTCAGACGATCGTGACCACCGGGGTCGAGGACGCGATCGCCGCCGCCAAGAAGGTTGCCGGTGACAAGGACGTCGCGCTGATGGGCGGCGGCGTTGTGACTGCCGCGCTGCGAGCCGGGCTGGTCGACGAGCTCGTCCTGCATCAGTTGCCGATCCTGCTCGGCGGCGGCCGCCCGTACTTCCAGGACCTGCCGGACCACATCCGGCTCCGCCTGATCGACGCCGTACCGGCCCCGGGTGTCACGCACCTCCACTACGAGGTGCAGCGATGATCCTCTCCACCAACTCTCGCCAGGAGCTGATTGCCATGCTGAATCCCGACGTACGCCGAGTGCTCGAGACGACTGCGGTCGCCCATTTGGCCACCGTGCTTCCCGACGGCGCGCCGCACTCCGTTCCGCTGTGGGTCATGCCGGTGGGCGAGCGCATCGCGTTCCTCACCGGGCCGGGCTCACAGAAGGCGCGCAACCTGCAGCGCGACCCGCGCGTCGCGCTGTCGCTGACTCCGCTCGACAACCCGTTCGAGCCGGTGATCGTCCGCGGCCGCGTCGTCGAGTGGCTCGAAGGCGACGCGGCCTGGGAGATCGTGGACCAGCTTGCGGCGATGTACATCGGCCAGCCCTACCCGCGCGAGCAGGAGCGGGTGATCGCCTTGATCGAGCCCGACCGGCAGCAATACGGGATGAGCTGAGCGGCCTACTTGTCCGTCGAGAACGCCGCGTCGAAGGCCGCCGCGGGCTTGTCGAAGGCGAGCGCCCGGATCACGTTGACGGCTTCGGCGGCGCCGACCTTGCGCTCCATCCCGGCGTCTTCCCACTCGACCGAGATCGGGCCGTCGTAGCCGATGGAGTTCAGCACCCGGAAGCAGTCCTCCCACTTCACGTCGCCGTGACCGGTCGAGTAGAAGTCCCAGCCGCGGCGCGGGTCGCCCCACGGCAGGTGCGAGCCGAGCCGGCCGTTGCGCCCACCGCCGACCCGCATCCGGGTGTCCTTGCAGTCGACGTGGTAGATCCGGTCCTTGAAGTCCCACAGGAACGCGACCGGGTCGATGTCCTGCCACACCATGTGGCTCGGGTCCCAGTTCAGGCCGAACGCCTCGCGGTGGCCGATCGCCTCCAGGGTCAGATGGGTGGTCCAGTAGTCGTAGGCGATCTCCGACGGGTGCACCTCGTGCGCGAATCGGACACCGACCTCGTCGAACACGTCCAGGATCGGGTTCCAGCGGTCCGCGAAGTCCTGGTAGCCGGCGGCGATCCGCTCGGCGGGGACCGGCGGGAACATCGCGACGTACTGCCAGATCGACGATCCGGTGAAGCCGATCACCGTGTTCACCCCGAGCTTGGCCGCGGCCCGCGCGGTGTTCTTCAGGTCCTCGGCGGCCCGCTGCCGGACGCCTTCGGGATCGCCGTCGCCCCACACCCGGGACGGCACGATCGCCTGGTGCCGGAAGTCGATCGGGTCGTCGCAGACCGCCTGGCCGACCAGGTGGTTCGAGATCGCGAACACCTTCAGGTTGTACTTCGCCAGGATGTCGTGCCGGCCCTGGACGTAGGAGTCGTCCTCGACCGCCTGCTGGACGTCGAAGTGGTCACCCGAGCAGGCGATCTCGACACCGTCGTACCCCGCTTCGGACGCGAACTGGCAGACCTCCTCGAACGGCAGGTCGGCCCACTGACCGGTGAACAACGTGATCGGACGTGGCATCTGACTGGCTCCTCAGCGATTAAGGGTTCTCGACGGTGATCCAGGCGCTGTCCGCGGCCGCCGACCGCAGTACGGCGTCGATCAGCCGGGCGGACCGCGCTCCGGCGGCGAAATCGGGCAGGCCGTCCGGGCGGTCACCCAGTACGGCGGCGTAGCTGTCGGCGACGAAGCTGTCGAAAGCGTCCTGGTACCCCTGCGCGTGCCCAGCCGGCAGCCGGTTCACTCGCGCCGCGGGCGGGCTCAGCGTCTCGGGATCCCTGGTCAGCAGCTGCGACGCGGTACGACGACCGACCCACAACCGGTCGGGGTCCTCCTGATCGAAGCCGAAGCTCGACTCGGTCCCGGAGACCTCGAGGTAGAGGCGGTTCTTGCGGCCGGCCGCGACCTGGCTGACCACGATCGTGCCGACGACGCCCGCCTCGGTGCGGAACTGCGCGGTGGCCAGGTCCTCGGTCCGGACGTCGACGCCCCCACGCTGCGACCGAACGGTCCGCAGTTGGGCGCTGATCGCGGCGATCCGGTCGCCGGTGACGAACTCGGTCAGGTCGCACCAGTGCGACCCAATGTCGGCGAAGGTCCGCGAGGGACCGCCGGCCTCGTCGTCCACCCGCCAGTTCTGGTCGTCCTCGCCGGCCAGCCAGTCCTGCAGGTAGGACCCGTGCAGGCTGGTGATCACGCCGGCCTCGCCCTCGGCGATCCGGGTGCGGAGCTCGCGAACCATCGGATGGTAGCGGTAGACGAACGGAACCGTCCCGACCCGCTCGGTCTCCAGGGCGGCGGCGTGCAGTCCGGCCGCGTCCTGGACCGAGGTTGCGAGCGGCTTCTCGCAGATCACGTGCTTGCCGGCTTCGAGCGCCTTGAGCGTCACCGGGAGGTGTGTGTTGTTCGGCGTACAGACGTGGACCACGTCGATGTCCGCGGCGAGCAGCTCGTCGAGGTCGGCGTACCCGCGCTCGGCGCCGGTCGCCTCCGCGGCCGCCTCGGCCCGCTCAGGGCTTGATCCGATCGCGCCGACCACCTGGGCGCCCGCGACCAGCGCGGACCTGCCGTGGACGCGGCCCATGAAGCCGCCGCCGACGATCCCGACCCGGAGCTTGCGCGCAGTGGTGGACACGTCGAAGGACGCTATGTGACACTTTTGAACCCTGTCAAGCAAAAGTCCACGCCCCTCCGACGGAAGTCCTGCGCATGAGTGATCTCGGTACGGCGGGAAGCGGCGCGGTCCTGCGTCTGCTCCTCGACGGGCAACCGCGGACCCGCGCAGAGCTCATCGACCTCAGCGGGCTGGCCAGGTCGACGGTCACCGGGCGGATCGAGGAGCTGGTCGCGGCCGGTCTCGTCGTACCGTCGGGTGAGGCCGCGTCGACCGGCGGCCGGCCGCCGGCCCGGTTCCGGTTCAACCCGGCCGCTCGGCTGATACTGGCCGCGGACATCGGCGCGACGCACCTGTCGGTCGCGCTGACCGACCTGACTGGCGAGATCCTCGACCGGTCCATGATGCCGCTGAACATCGCGGAAGGGCCGGAAACGGTGCTGAGCGAGGTCGTGCGGATCGGCCGCACCCTGCTGAAGTCCGCGCGGCGGTCGGTCAAGGATCTGGCCGGTACGGGTGTCGGACTGCCGGGACCCGTGGAGCACAGCACCGGGCGGCCGAACCACCCGCCGATCATGCCGGGCTGGGATTCGTACGACGTCGCGGGGCGACTCGGCCGAGAACTCACCGGACCGGTGCTGGTCGACAACGACGTGAACATCATGGCGCTCGGCGAGCATGCGACCGAGTACGCCGACGTCGAGCACCTGCTGTTCGTGAAGGTGGCGACCGGGATCGGCGCCGGCGTGATCAGTGGCGGGCGGCTGCATCGGGGCGCGCAAGGTGCAGCCGGCGACATCGGCCACATCCAGGCGCTCGATCACGACGAGGTCTGCCGGTGCGGGAACACGGGCTGCCTGGAGGCGATCGCCTCGGTCGCAGCGATCGCCGGCCAGCTCGGGGTCGGCAGCAGCCAGGACATCGTCGAGCTGGTGCGCGCCGGCGACACGGCCGCGACCGCAGCGGTTCGGCAAGCAGGACGCGAGATCGGCACAGTGCTGGCGGCGTGCGTCAGCCTGTTGAACCCGTCGGTGATCGTGGTCGGCGGCTCACTGTCGCAGGCCGGTGACAGCCTGCTGGCCGGCATCCGGGAAGCGATCTATGCCAGATCGTTGCCCCTGGCCACCACTGACCTGCTCGTGGTCACCAGCCGGTCCGGCCAGGACGCCGCGATCCGAGGCGCCGCAACGCTCGTCCTTCAGCACCAGCTGACGGCCAACTGATCCACGAGAGCGTTGAGCCGGTCCAGCAACGGCCCGCTGCGCGCGCGGCCGAACCCGTACCGCCTGCCGTGCAACGCGGCCTGCACGCAGTGGAGCTGCGACCACAGCCGGACGCGTTCCGGGTCGATCTCGGCAGCTTCGGCGAACAGCGCCAGCTCGCGCCGAAGCTCCTTCATCAGATCGTCGGACTCCAGGTAGGCCAGCGTCCGGGCCTTGAGGAACATGGCGCCGTCGTACGCCGGATCACCCACGTAGCCCTTGGGATCCACAGCCAGCCACGGCTCCCGGTCGGCGCGCAGGATGTTCCGCGCATGGAAGTCACCGTGGATGAGGATGTCCGGTTGGTCCCGGCCGAGATCGTGGATGACGGCGACCGCCGCGTCCAGCACCGAGTCCGGCAACGGATGCGACAGTTCCGCAGCGTCCTTGCGGAGCTCGGCTTCCCATTCGTCGGCGCGATCCTGCAGCCGCGGCAAGCCGGGCGGCGCGGGCACGGCCAGGCGACGGTGCAGCCGGCCGGCTTCCACAGCAACGTCGGCACCATCGGGACCTTCGGCGAGGTTCGCCGGATGCGCCCGCTCGAGCAGTAGCGCGAACCGGTCGTCATCGCGCTGGTAGAGCCGGACCGCGCCGCGACCGTCCCAGGCCTCGAACGCGTCCGGCTCATGCACGTTGCCCGGGTGCGGGAACGAAACCTTGAGCACTGCCGGTGCGGGAGCCAGGACCGGGACGACGACACCGACCTGGCCGTGCATCGCCGCGCCGTCGACGACGCAGTCCCAGCCAGACAGCAGGTCCTCGACGATCCCCGGCAACTGCTCCAGCCAGGCTTGGCCGGTCTCGCCTTCGCGCTCGACGGTCGACCGTGCGAAGGCCGCCGGGACGATCACCAGCGCTCGGACTTGGCCGACCGGGACACCAGGCTGAACAGCATGTCCTTCGGCGTCATCTCGCCGGCCACCACCTTGGTGACATGTTCGGCGATCGGCATCTCGACGTCGTGGTGGTGCGCGAGCTCGGAGATCGACGCGCACGACTTCACGCCTTCGGCGACCTGCCGGGTGGCGCCGGCGATCTCGGCGACGGTCATGCCCTGGCCGAGTTTCTCGCCGAAGGTCCGGTTCCGCGACAACGGCGACGAGCAGGTCGCGACCAGGTCGCCCAGCCCGGCCAGGCCGGAGAACGTGTGCTCGTGCGCGCCGAGCGCCGTACCCAGGCGGGCGATCTCGACCAGGCCGCGGGTGATCACGGACGCCCGGGCGTTGTCGCCGAAGCCGAGGCCGACCGCCATCCCGACGGCCAGCGCGATCACGTTCTTGGAGGCGCCGCCGAGCTCACAGCCGATCACGTCGTTGTTCGTGTACGGGCGGAACGTCGGCGAGTGGCACAACTTCTGCAACCGGGTCGCGGTGCCCTCGTCGGCACAGGCGACGACCGACGCGGCCGGCTGGCCTTCGGCGATCTCGCGGGCCAGGTTCGGACCCGAGACGACCGCGATCCGCTCCGGCCCGGCGCCGGTGAGCTCCGCGATCACCTCGCTCATCCGCTTCGTCGTACCGACCTCGACACCCTTCATCAGACTGACCAGGGGTACAGCGTTCGGCAGCACGCCGGCCCAGTCCTTCAGGTTGTCGCGCAGCGACTGACTCGGCACCGCGAGCACGACGGCTTCCGCGCCGGCAGCGGCCGCGGCCGGGTCATGGGTCGCGGTGATCGAGTCCGGGAGGCGAATGCCGGGCAGGTAGTCCGGGTTCTCGTGCTTGGTGTTGATCGCCTCGCAGAGCGACTCACGCCGGCCCCAGACCGACACCTGGTTGCCCGCGTTGGCCAGCACCGTGGCGAACGCCGTACCCCAGGAGCCGGCACCGAACACCGCAACCTTCGTCATGCCTTCTCCTCACCGTCGTTCTTGGCGTCCTCGGCGTCCTTGGCACGCGCCTTGCGCAGGTCGTAGAGCTCCTTGGGGGGCGTCTCACCGCGCAGCTCGCCGAGCGTGTCCGCGACCGCCTGCATGATCAGCTCGGTTGCCTCGTGCAACAGCTGGTTGGTGATCGGCTTGCCCTCGAACGCGCTCAGGTCGACCGGTTTCCCGGCCCGCACCTTGATGGTCTTGCGCGGCAGCAGCCGGATCCGCAGCTTGCCGGTGTACGACTCCAGGACCTCCTGCGCGCCCCAGTTGGCGATCGGGACCACCGGACACCCCGTCATCAACGCGATCCGCGCCGCGCCGGTCTTGCCGGTCATCGGCCACATCTCCGGGTCCCGGGTGATCGTGCCTTCCGGGTAAACGCCAACACACTCACCGCGCTCGATGGCCGCGACCGCGTCCCGGAACGCGTCGGCCGCCTGCGCCGACTCCCGGTACACCGGGATCTGCCCGGCGCTGGAGATGATCCGGCCGAGCACCGGGATCTTGAACACCGACGCCTTGCCCAGGAACCGCGGGATCCGCCGGCACTCCCAGATGAAGAACCCGAGCACCAGCGGATCGAAGTGCGAGATGTGGTTCGGCGCGAACACCACACCGCCGGACCGGGGCAGGTTCTCCCGCCCGGTGAAGTCGGGCTTGGTGAACACCAGCATGAACGGCTTGACGATCGCGACCACCAAGCCGAACCAGAAGCCCCGGGGCGGCCTGGGGTCACTCGGCCGGCTGTTCACTACTGCCTCCTGGTGCTCGTCACTGCCATCGGTCATGGGAGAATCCTGCCTGATGGCAGACCTACAGGTCGCTCCCTGGATCCTGGCGATCCCGGTGAAGCGTACGGCGATCGCGAAGAGCCGGCTCGCTGCGGCCTACCCCCAGCACCGGCCTGAGCTCGCCCGCGCCTTCGCTGTCGACACTACTGCGGCCGCCCTCGCCTCTCCGCTGGTCCGCGCCGTCCTGGTCGTCACCGACGACCCGGTCGTCGCCGCGGACGTGACCGCGGTCGGCGCGCTGGCGGTGCCGGACCTCCCGTCCGTGGGGCTGAACGAAGCCTTGCTGCATGGTGCCACTGTGGCCGCTGCGGAGTTCCCGGACACTGGGGTCGTTGCCCTCTCCGCGGACCTCCCGGCCCTGCGGCCGGCCGAGCTGACCGCCGTGCTGGCGGCTTGTGTGGCGCCGCGATCGTTCGTCGTCGACCTTCCCGGGACCGGCACAACGTTGCTCGCCGCAGCGCCCGGTGTCGCGCTGGATCCCCGCTTCGGCGTGGGTTCCGCACTAGCCCACCAAGTGTCTGGCGCGGTGCCGATCGAGTTGTCCGGCATCGACTCGGTACGGCGTGACGTCGACACCGCGGCCGATCTGGCCCACGCCGTACAACTCGGTGTGGGTCCGGCGACCGCCGACGTGATGTCGCTGGTGCTCGGTGCCGCCACCGGGACCGAGGGTCTAGCCTGCTGACATGCAGGGAACCGTGAGCCGTTACGACAGCGAGAGTTTCGCGGGTGCGGTGCTGACCGACACCGGGATCGAACTGCCCTTCACCGTGCACGCGGTGGCCGACACCCCCGTCCGTCATCTGCGGGTCGGCCAGCGGGTCCGGCTGGAGACCAGCGGATCCGGGGCCGATCTGACCGTCACCAAGGTGGACTTCATCACCGAGCTCTGAAGGTTGCCCCCGGCATCCTGACACGGCACTGTGCTGACACGTCGAAGGCCGGTCATCCCTGGAGCGGGGTGACCGGCCTTCGCTGATGTTGCGGTGCTGCAGTGCTGAAGGTCAGCGAGAAGCTGCGCGCTTCGCCGGAGCCTTCTTGGCGGGGGCCTTCTTGGCCGGCGCCTTCTTGGCAACGGTCTTGGCCGGGGCCTTCTTGGCCGGCGCCTTCTTCGCGACGGTCTTGGCCGGGGCCTTCTTCACCGGGGCCTTCTTGGCCACCGTCTTCTTGGCGGCGGCGGTCTTGGTCGCTGCCGTCTTGGTCGCCGCCGTCTTGGTCGCCGCAGCCTTGGCCGGAGCGGCCTTCTTCGCCGGGGCGGCCGCCTTGGTCGCGGCCGGCTTCGGAACGACCAGCTTCGGCAGCTTCTTCGCACCGGAGACAACGGCCTTCAGCTCCGCACCGGCGCGGAACTTCGGAACCACGGTCTTCTTGGCACGCTTGGTCTCACCGGTGCGCGGGTTGCGCACGATACGCGCCCCACGCTCGATGGCCTCGAAGGCACCGAACCCGGTGATGGCGACCTTGCCACCCTTCTTGGTCAGCTCGCGCTCTACGGTGTCGATCACCGACTCCAACGCGTGCTGGGCCTGGCGGCGGTTTCCGTCGAAGTGCACTGCGAGCGCATCGACTAACTGACTCTTGTTCACTGCTTCCCTCCGTGAACACTAGGCGTCGAGCACAGCGCTCGATCTCACGTGAACGTTATGGACTCAACACGCCGTTCACAAACACCAACGCGGCAATTCTTCCTTGTTTTGGGCGATTCGTGCCACAATTTGGCCCGATTCGGCCCTCTGGAGGCCTCCGGGAGCTCCCGGAATCCCTGCAGAGCAACGATCCGCTCCCCAACAGTCACCACCTCGCAACCGCCCTCAGCGACCCTTTCCCCGCAAGGTTCGCAGTCCCGACTGGGCCGTGTCGAGGCCTCGCGTCACCGCCTTACAGCCAGCCGCGGCGCTTGAAGATCTGGTGCAGACCTCCACACACCAACGCCATCAGGCCGATCGCGAACGGGTAGCCGTACTGCCAGTGCAGCTCCGGCATCACGTCGAAGTTCATCCCGTAGACGGTGCCGATCAGGGTCGGGGCGAACAGGATCGCCGCCCACGCGGAGATCCGCTTCACCTCTTCGTTCTGCTCGCTGCTGGCGATCGTGAGGCTCTTCATCTCCTCGTTCTGCTGCTGGGCGACCAGGGTCGCGTTCACCGTCAGGATGTCGCGGAGCAGCTCGCGGAAGCCGTCGACCTTCTCCACCACCTCGGTGACGTGGTCGGCCACGTCCCGCAGCGACCGTTGCAGTTCCTCGTCGACGCCGTACTTCTCGAAACCGCCGCGCAGCGACTCCAGCATGCCGACCAGCGGCCGGGTCGCGCGCTGGAACTCGATCACCTCACGGGACAGCTCGTAGATGCGCCGCGACACCTTCGGGTCGCCGCGGAACACCTCGGTCTCGATCTCGTCGATGTCGTTCTCCAGGCCCGCAACGACCGGTGC
The DNA here is from genome assembly GCF_044460355.1 of Kribbella sp. NPDC050124. NCBI lineage: Bacteria > Bacillati > Actinomycetota > Actinomycetes > Propionibacteriales > Kribbellaceae > Kribbella > Kribbella sp. NPDC050124. The sequence goes on along the minus strand of NZ_JBITJU010000013.1, from coordinate 194,166 downwards.
GTAACCGTCGACGACCTTGTCCATGATCGCGTAGAGGACCGCCTCGGTGCCGCGCTGCAGCAACTCGGGGTCGCGTTCGACGCGGCGCCGTACCGCCGCCAGGTTGGGCGCCTCGGCATGCCGGACCGTCACCACGAAGTCCGGGCCGACGAACACGTGCACCTCGCCGAACTCGACCTCCTCGGTCGCGTCCCGGTAGCGGGCGGCCTTGAGTACGACGAACAACGTGTCGCCGTACCGCTCCAGCTTCGGCCGCTGATGGGCCTCGTTCGCGTCCTCGATCGCCAGCTCGTGCAGGTCGAACTCCCGGGCCAGGGAGTCGAGCTCGCGGCGGTCCGGCCGGTACAGGCCGATCCAGGCCAGGCTGTGTGGCGCCTTGTGCAGCACGCGGTAGGTCTCGGCCAGCGACTCCGGCGACGCGACCCGGCGGCCGTCGCAGTAGATCGCGCTGTCGACGACACTGTGCCCTTGGGGCTTCGGCGTGGTGTCGCGGATCTGCAGCTCGGCCTGCTCCGGAGCGGGCCGGCGGGGAGCGCGGAAGGGAGTGCGGCTGAACGCGCGCAGCGGACGGATACGGAGGTCGGACATGAGTCCCCCAATGCGGTGTCGCGGGTGTGTGTGGGCGCACGTCTGCCCGACCCCCGCGGCACCCAGGCCGCATCAGAAGAAGAGGAATCAGCCCCTGAAAGGTCGAGCGAGATCGGTATGTCTGGAGGGCTCGCTGTTCATGCGCGCCTCACCTCCCGGATCTCGCAACCTTGTTCTGACAACCCAGCAAGGGTAACACCCGAGTTATCGCCGCCGATGTCCTCGGCGTTACGGCGGCGACAACTCGAACGGCTCAGGCCTTGGCGGGCAGGGTGGCCGGCTTGAAGCTCGGCCGGGTCGCCTCGTAGGCGGCGATGTCGGACTCGTGCGACAGCGTGATGCCGACGTCGTCCAGGCCGTTCAGCAGCCGGTAGCGGGTGTAGTCGTCGATCTCGAACGGCGCGGACACGTCACCGGCCGAGATCGTCTTGTTCTCCAGGTCGACCGTGACCTTGGTGCCCGGGTCGGTCTCGATCGTGGTCCACAGCTGCTCGACGACGTCCTGCGTCACCAGGGCAGCGAGCAGGCCGGCCTTGCCCGAGTTGCCGCGGAAGATGTCGCCGAACCGCGACGACACCACGACCCGGAACCCGTAGTCCATCAGCGCCCAGACCGCGTGCTCGCGCGACGACCCGGTGCCGAAGTCCGGACCGGCCACGAGCACCGACACCCCGTCGTACTCCGGCTGGTTCAGGACGAAGGAGGAGTCGTTGCGCCAGGCCGCGAACAGCCCGTCCTCGAAGCCGGTCCGGGTGACTCGCTTCAGGTAGACGGCCGGGATGATCTGGTCGGTGTCCACGTTGCTGCGGCGCAGCGGGGCCGCCGTACCGATGTGCTGGGTGAAGGCTTCCATGTCTCTGCTCTCCTCAGACGTTCTCGGGTACGGCGACTTCCAGCGGCTCCAGGTCCGCCGGGGCCGCGAGGGTTCCGGTGACCGCGGTCGCGGCGGCGACCAGCGGCGAGACCAGGTGGGTGCGACCGCCCTTGCCCTGGCGGCCTTCGAAGTTCCGGTTCGAGGTGGAGGCGCTGCGCTCGCCGGGAGCCAGCTGGTCCGGGTTCATGCCCAGGCACATCGAGCAGCCCGCGCCCCGCCACTCGGCGCCGGCTTCCTTGAAGATGCGGTCCAGGCCCTCGGCCTCGGCCTGCAGCCGGACCCGGCCGGAGCCCGGGACCACCAGCATCCGGGTGCCCTCGGCAACCTTCCGGCCGGCCAGCACGCCGGCCGCGGCCCGCAGGTCCTCGATCCGGCCGTTGGTGCAGGAGCCCAGGAACACCGTGTCCACGTGGATCTCGCGCATCGGCGTCCCGGCGGTCAGGCCCATGTACTCCAGCGCCCGCTCGGCGGCGCGCTTGTCGTTGTCGTTGTCGAAGTCGCCCGGCGACGGCACGTTCTCCGACAGCGGGATGCCCTGGCCCGGGTTGGTGCCCCAGGTGACGAACGGCGTGATGTCCTCGGCGCGCAGCACGACCTCACGGTCGAAGGTGGCGTCGTCGTCGGTGGCCAGGCTCTTCCAGTACTCGACCGCGGCCTCCCAGTCGACGCCCTGCGGCGCGTGCGGCTTGTCCTGCAGGTAGGCGAACGTGGTCTCGTCCGGCGCGATCATGCCCGCCTTGGCGCCCCACTCGATCGACATGTTGCAGATCGTCATCCGGGCTTCCATGCTCAGCGCGCGGATCGCCTCGCCGCGGTACTCCACGATGTAGCCCTGGCCGCCGCCGGTGCCGACCTTCGCGATCAGCGCCAGCACCAGGTCCTTGGCCGAGACCCCGTCGGGCAGGACGCCGTCGACCGTGACGGCCATCGTCTTCGGCCGGGCCTGCATCAGGGTCTGGGTGGCCAGCACGTGCTCGACCTCGCTTGTGCCGATGCCGAAGGCAATCGCGCCGAACGCGCCGTGGGTGGAGGTGTGGCTGTCACCGCAGACCACGGTCATCCCGGGCTGGGTCAGGCCCAACTGCGGGCCGATCACGTGCACGACGCCCTGGTCCGGGTCGCCGAGGGTGTGGATCCGGATCCCGAACTCCTCGGCGTTCCTGCGCAGCGTGTCCACCTGCGTGCGCGACACCGGGTCGGCGATCGGCTTGTCCACGTCGAAGGTCGGGACGTTGTGGTCCTCGGTGGCGATGGTCAGGTCCGGGCGCCGGACCTGGCGGCCGGCCAGCCGGAGCCCGTCGAACGCCTGCGGGCTGGTCACCTCATGCACCAGGTGGAGGTCGATGTAGAGGAGGTCGGGTTCTCCGTCGGCATGGCGCACGACGTGCGCATCCCAGACCTTTTCCGACAACGTCCTACCCATCAGACTCTCCTTTGAGATGTGTGTGGTGAAGTGCCTCATCGCTCACAGTGCTCTGAACTGGGCCACGGAAGCGACTTGCGTTCCACGATTCGAGACGGCAATATCGTCTCATGGACAACTCTAGCGGAGTCGGCGTTCTCGACAAAGCAGCCCTCGTTCTGTCCGCGCTCGAGTCCGGGCCGGCGACCCTGGCCGGGCTGGTCGCGGCCACCGGTCTTGCGCGCCCGACGGCGCACCGGCTCGCGGTGGCGCTCGAGCACCACCGGCTGGTCGGACGGGACATGCAGGGACGGTTCGTGCTCGGCCCGCGACTGAGCGAGTTGGCCTCCGCTGCCGGTGAGGACCGACTGCTGGCGACAGCCGGTCCGGTGCTGGCGCGACTGCGCGACATCACCGGTGAGTCGGCCCAACTGTTCCGCCGTCAGGGTGAGTACCGCGTCTGTGTTGCTGCCGCCGAGCGTCCTTCCGGCCTGCGCGACACTGTGCCGGTCGGCAGTCAGCTGACGATGGCCGCCGGCTCCGCCGCTCAGATACTGCTCGCTTGGGAGGACCCGGAGCGGATGCACCGCGGCCTCCACAACGCGACCTTCAACGCCGCTGCGCTGGCCGGCGTACGGCGCCGTGGCTGGGCCCACTCGGTTGGCGAACGGGAGCAGGGCGTCGCGTCCGTGTCGGCTCCGGTCCGCTCCCCCAGCGGCAAGGTGATCGCCGCGGTGTCCGTCTCCGGCCCGATCGAGCGCTTGTCCCGCCAGCCCGGTCGCATGCACGCCCCAGCCGTGATGGCCGCCGCCGAGCGCCTCTCGGAGGCGTTGCGCCGCGCGTCAGAGTAGCCAGACCTGACCGGTGCCGCTGTCGATCAGAGCGGCATGGTCGGCGGTGGTCTCCAGCGGCAGGACGTCGTACACGGCCGCCGCGAGGATCGGTAGCGAAGCCAGTGGCACACGGGGCGCGAGGGTGCAGTGCGGCACCCAGCGCCCTGGTTCGTAGTGGCGGTGAAGATCGGCGCCGGTCTCCCGGACCGCCGAGACTGCCTTCTCCTGAAGCTCCAGTACGTCGACGCCGACCGCCGGCACCAGCCAGGCCCGGCCGCGCCGGAACGTCCCAAGCGCGTCGAAGTACAGACTGACCGGCCCGTCCATCAACGGCTGGACGGCTTCTGTCACCTTCTCCTGGTCCCATTCCCGCAGCACCGCAAGGGACAGGTGCGGCACGTGCCGCCCGTGCGTGTGCGACTTCAGCGTCGGTACGCCGAGGTCCTCCAGCCGGTCCCACAACGCCCGCAGGATCCGGTCGGAGCGCCGATCGAACAGCAGGCACACCGCCAGCGCCATACCGGCACAGTACGCCCGGGCCGTTGTGCGCCGCCGGTCGCGCGGTCACGATGGCCTTGGGAGGTGGGGACATGGAGCGTGAGTGGCTCACAATCGGCTGGAAGTCACTGCTCATCCGGGGAGCCATCGGTGTCGTGTTCGGCATCCTGGCGATCGTCTGGCCGATCGAAACCGCGATCGCCCTGGCGCTGCTGTGGGGCTTCTGGGCCCTGATGGACGGCATCGGGTCGCTGATCCAGGCGTTCCGGCCGGAGTCCAAGGGCGGCCGGGTGTGGCTGGTGCTGCTCGGGGTGATCGCCCTGGTGGCGGCGTTCTTCGCGATCTTCAGCCCGGGTGTGGCGGCGGTGACGCTGACCTGGATCCTCGGCATCTGGCTGATCGTGCGCGGCCTGTTCGAACTCTTCGGAGCGTTCAGCAGCAACCACGTGATGCCACGCTGGCTGCTGGTCCTGAACGCGGCCCTGTCGATCCTGATCGGCATCCTGTTCGTCGCCAACCCGGGAGCCGCCGCCGTCGGCATCGCCGTGTTCCTCGGCTGCGTCGCGCTGCTCTGGGGCGTCGTCCTGATCGTCGCCGGCCTAAGCGTCCGCCGAACCCTCAGCGGCCCGGCCACCACGACCACTCCGTCCCCCGCCTGACGGCTGGGGTTTGTCGAGGCCCAGGCGAACCGCCATGGCGGCAGCCTGGACCCGGCTCTCGACGCCGAGCTTCGCCAGGATGTGCGTCACGTGCACGCTCGCGGTCTTGGGACTCATGTAGAGGGCATCGCCGATCTCCCGATTGGTGCGGCCTGCTGCGAGTAGAGCGAGCACCTGCTGCTCCCGGTCCGTCAGTCCCTGCGGCACCTCAGGCTCTGCTTGGACGGCGGCCGGGTCAGGTGATCCCGTGTCGACGCGGGCGAGTCGTGCAAGTTTGTCGATCTGTTCGAGCAACGGCATCGCACCCAGACGTTCGGAGATCCGTCGTGCGGCGGTGAGTTGTTCGGCGGCGGTCCGCCGGGCGTCAGCGCCTGACCGGCTGGCCAGGATCGCCTCGGCCGCACGCAGGCGTGCCCGCGCCTCGTCGTACGGCCGGCCGGCCGCGGCCCACTCCCTTGCCGCGATCAACCATGGGTCTGGTTCGTTGGCGCCCGTCGCCCGGGATCGCTCGCCGCTGATGACCGCGCTCACGGCGGCCCCGGTGCGGCCCGTCGTCATCACCTCGCCGAGCAATCCGACCAACTGTTCGAGCCGCTCGGGCGCAGCGGCGGTGCCGGCCGCCTCGAGGCCGGCCGTCAGCAGGTCTGCCGCATCGTCAGGTCCGAAGATGTGGTCCGGCATCGTCCGCGCGACCGACAGGACCACGTCGAGCGCCTCGCCGGGGTGTCCGGTGAGGAGCAGGAGTCGGGCGCGCGCCTCGCCGTACATGACCAGAAACTGCGGTTGGTCACGCTCGCTGAGTACCTCGACCTGGGCTTGCATTTCCTCGGCGGCTGCCAGGTCACCACGCGCCAGGTGCACCAGTTGCAGCACGCCCTGGAAGAATCCCAGGTCGGACGCATCCCTCGGGTCAGGCATCCAGTCGATCGCCTCGTCCCACCGACCCGCGTCGTAGAAGGCCTGGACGACGTTGCCGTCCATGATGTCCTCCAGCCAGTGCCGTCCCAGCATCAGCCGGCCGACCTCTCGCCGGACGAGTGCCGCGACCTTCGCGGCTCGGTCCGGGTCTCCGAGCCGCCAGTAGAGGTCGGTCAGCACGACTCCGGCCAGAGCGAGATCCTCGGGCTCGGCCAGTTTGTACGCGATCGCGAGGGCCGTCTCTCGATGCCCGAGCGCCTCGGACAGGCGACCTTCGAGACCAACCGCGGAGCCGAGCATGCCATGCACTATCCCGACGGTGCGGAGGTCTCCGCACTTGGCGCCGAGCTCGAGCGCGGTCCTTGCCGGGCCGAGCGCTTCGTCCCATCGCGAGCAGGTGCCGAGCGCCATCGCGCGGGCAGCGCAGACCCGGGCCCACGTTGCTTCGTCGTGCACAGACGTCAACCGCTGAGCGAGTTCGACGTCGCGCAGCGCCTGCTCAGTGTTTCCCACAGTGGTTCCGAGCCAGCAGCGGGAAAGGGCCGCCCGCACGACTTCCTCGTCGGTATCGGACATGGCCGCCAGATCGCCGTCCAACAGCGCCACGGCGGTGTCTGTCTGACCGACCGACGCAAGGTGAGTCGCCGCGGACACCAGCAGTGCCAGCTTCTCCGGTACGTCGTCCCGCACCTTGCGGGCCGAATCCCACAGCTCCGCGGCGACGGCGTACCAGTGGCCGGCCTCAGCGATCGCGTAGTGCTGCTCGGCGGCCACCGCGGCGCGCACCGACCAGACGAGCCCGTCGTCAGGCTCATCCGCGCGCCGATACTGCTCGGCCACTTCCGCGACCGCGGCGGCGGTCGGCCGCACAGGCAGAACTGTCTCCAGGTGTCCCGCCATCCTGGTGTGCAGCTGTCGTCGATCGCGCGACAGCAACCGTTCGTATGCGACCTCGGCCAGCACGGGGTGTCGAGCGGAGGACCCGCGTCCGGGATCGCGCACCATCAGGCCGGCCTCGCAGGCCTGCCAAACGGCGTCGGGGTCACCCGAGGCCGCGGCAAGCATCTCGTCGTCGGTCAGCGGGCGGCCAAGTGTCGCGGCGGCAGCGACCACGGTCCGGGCCGGCATCTCGACGGCGCCGAGCCTCGACACCAACACCTGACGCAGCGACTCCGACGGATTCGCGCCATCACGAGCGAGCTCCGCGTTGAGGTACGGGTTGCCCGCGCTGCGTCCGTACACCGCGGCCAGCAACTCTGCGGAGCACTCCGGCAGCTGGCGGGTGGTCTCCTCGAGGGTGAGCCGGCGAAGCGGCAGGTCGGTGACGAACGGACCGCGCACCTGCTCGCTCAGCCACCGTGCTCGCTCGGGATCGGTTTCCTCGTCCCGCCAGGTCAGCAAGACCAGCAGACCGGTCGCGGGCAGGTTGCGGCTCAGGTGGGCGATGAAGTCGAGCGTCGACACGTCCGCCCAGTGCAGGTCCTCGACAACGAGCACCGCGCCGCCCTCGGCGATCTCGCCAACCGTTCGCAGCATCGACTCCGCGGCCCAGGCGCGACCCGCCGCGACCGAGGTGAACACCTCGCCGGCGGTTGCCTGACCGACCCCGAGTGCCGCGTCCAGTCCGCCATACGCCACCGTTCCGGACAACGGCGCGCACGCACCGCTCAGGATCCGAAGACCGGCAGCGTCGGCATCCGCGACGGCGGCGCGAACCAGCGTCGTCTTCCCGATCCCGGCTTCACCGCGCACGACGGCAACGGCCGACGCCGCCCCCGGCAGCCGAGCCATCAAGCCTTCGATCAGTGCGAGCTCCCTCTCGCGCCCGACCATCGCCCCGCCCACTCCACCATCATGCGCCCGGGTGCGACGGGTCCGGAAACCATTAAGCGCCTCACACCGGAGGGTGTGAGGCGCTTACTCTGGTAGCCCCGACGGGATTCGAACCCGCGCTACCGCCTTGAGAGGGCGGCGTGCTAGGCCGCTACACAACGGGGCCAGAGGGTTGTCGACCGATCCTTTCGGACCGGGCAACGAGGCTGAACTCTACCGATTTTCACCGGCGCGGTCCAATCCGCTGGGGTACTAGGACTCGAACCTAGACTAACTGAACCAGAATCAGACGGGCTGCCAATTACCCCATACCCCAAAGGCATTTCACTGCCGCTGTGAGCTTGTCTCCGCCCTCACAACCTGGCTCGAAGAGAGTACCCGAGCAAGGGCCGAGACACCAAAACGAGGTCCCCCGGGCGGGTTGTCACTCCCGTCACACCAGCCTCTTGCCTGGCATCGGCGCGGCGGTCAACGGCAGGTCGCACACAGTCGCCAGCTTCATCCGCCGCGCGATCCACAGCGCCACCAGGCCGAACGCGACGAACTTCGCCACGTCGGCGAGCACGAGCCCCCAGGGCGCGTCCTTGGCGCCCAGGCTGTCGCCCACGCTGTCGGTCAGAGCCGCGAAGACGAACGTCACCACGTTGTTCGCCGCGTGCACCGCGATCGACGCCTCCAGGCCGCCGGTGCGCACGACGAGGAAGCCGGCCACCAGCCCGAACGCGAACCGGTCGAGGAACAGCGCCGGGCTCTCCCACGGCCAGATCCCGTGCGCCATCGTGAACAGCAAGGTGGTGACGAGGATCGCGATCACCGAGCTCCGCACCAGCGCACCGACCGCCTGCAGCAGGTAGCCGCGGAAGAAGTACTCCTCCCCCGCGGCCTGGAACGTCGACGTGAGCAACGTGACCGCAATCACCCCAGCCGCGTCGGGCGCGATCCCGCCGCCGCCGTCGCCCAATGTCTCGACACCGCCGAACTGGATCACGCCGACCATCACCAGCTCGATCAGTACGGCGGCCGCCGCGAATACGGCCAGCGGCTGCCAGCGCACCCGACCGATCACCGAGGACAGCAGCCCCGGCGCCTGGCGGTTGAGTTTCTGCGCCACCAGCATGCAGAGCGGGATCAGCACGATCAGCGACAGGTTCGTCGCCAGCAGCCCGAACCACGAGACGGTGCCTTCAGGATCCTTGCGGATGCCCTGCTGGACGAGCGCGATCACCAGGCTGGCGAAGATCCAGCCGGCATAGATCGTGAAGGCACCGAGGACGACGTAGCCGCTCGGCGTGATCGGGTTGCGCAGCAGCCGGTGGTACGGCGCCGGGGTCGCGTCAGGCATCACTCCGCCAGCAGGGACGCGCGGGCCCGCTCGAGCCGGTGCAGCGACTTCTCCCGGCCGAGCAGTTCCAGCGACTCGAACAGCGGCGGTGAGATCCGGCGCCCGGAGATCGCCACCCGGACCGGCCCGAACGCGTTCTTCGGCTTCAGGCCGAGTCCTTCGATCAGCGACGTCCGCAGGGCCGCCTCGATCGCCTCGGTGGTCCAGTCGACGTCGGCCAGCGCCTTCACCGCCGCCTCCAGGACGGCGCCCGCGTCACCGGTGAGCACCTTGCCGGCGGCATCCGGGTCGAGGGTGAACGCGGCCTCGTCGACGAACAGGAAGCCGAGCATCTCGACGGACTCCGACAGCGAGTTCATCCGCTCCTGCACCAGCGGTACGGCGGCCTGCAGGACGGCGAGCTGGTCCGCCGACGGCTCGACCGGGAGCACCCCGGCCTTGGCCAGGAACGGGATCATCCGGCTGCCGAAGTCGTCGGCCGGGAGCATCCGCATGTGCGCGGCGTTGATCGCCTCGCACTTCTTCGGGTCGAACCGGGCCGCGTTCGCGTTCACCTTGCGGATGTCGAAGGCCTCGACCATCTCCGCCATCGTGAACACGTCGCGGTCGTCGGCGATCGACCAGCCGAGCAGGGCCAGGTAGTTCAGCAGGCCCTCGGGCAGGAAGCCGCGCTCCATGTACTCGCCGAGGCCGGCGCCGGGGTCGCGCTTGGACAGCTTCTTGTTGCCCTCGGTGCCCATCACGAACGGCAGGTGCCCGAACCGCGGCGTCCGGCCGCCGCCGACGCCGATCTCGGCCAATGCCTCGTAGAGCGCGATCTGGCGGGGCGTCGACGGGAGCAGGTCCTCACCCCGCAGCACGTGGGTGATCTCCATCAGCGCGTCGTCGACCGGGTTCACCAGCGGGTAGAGCGGGTAGCCGTTCGCCCGGACCAGGACGTAGTCGCCCAGGTTCTCCGGCAGGAAGGTGATCTCGCCGCGGACCAGGTCGTCGAACACGATCGGCCGGTCCGGCATCCGCAGCCGGACCACGGGCCGCCGGCCCTCGTCGACGTACGCCTTGACCTGCTCCTCGGTGAGCTTGCGGCAGTGCCCGTCGTACCCGCTGTGCTGCCCGGCGGTGCGGGCGGCCTCACGGCGCTGGTCGAGTTCCTCCTGCGAGCAGTAGCAGTGGTACGCCTTGCCGGCGGCCAGCAGCTTGGCCACGACGTCGGCGTAGACGTCCATCCGCTCGGACTGCTTGTACGGGCCGTACTCGCCGCCGACCTCGGGGCCCTCGTCCCAGGTCAGGCCGAGCCAGCGCAGCGACTCGAGGGTGTAGCCGAGGGCCTCCGGAGTGTTCCGGGCCTGGTCGGTGTCCTCGATCCGGAGCACCAGCGTGCCGCCGTAGTGCCTCGCGAACGCCCAGTTGAACAGGGCGCTGCGGATGTTGCCGACCGTCAGCAGCCCGGTCGGGGACGGTGGGAAGCGCACCCGCACCTTGGTCGGCTCCAGGTCGCCCAGCACGTCGTCAGTCACGCACGATCACCTTGTTCGTCAGAGTTCCGATTCCTTCGACGCTGACCGACACCTCGTCGCCGGGCAGCATCGGGCCGACCCCCGCCGGGGTGCCGGTGAGCACCACGTCGCCGGGCAGCAGCGTGGTGAAGGAGGTGATGTAGGCCAGCACCTCCGGGATGCCGAAGATGAACTGCGAGGTCCGCCCGTCCTGCTTCGGCTCGCCGTTCACCGTCGTGGTGACCTGCAGGTCGGACACGTCGAGCTCGGTGCTGATCCACGGGCCGAGCGGGCAGAACGTGTCGTACCCCTTGGCCCGGGCCCACTGCCCGTCGCTCTGCTGCAGGTCGCGCGCGGTGACGTCGTTGGCCACCGTGTAACCGAAGATCACCTCGTTGACCCGCTCCTTGGGCAGGTCCCGGCAGATCCGGCCGATCACGATCGCCAGCTCGCCCTCGAAGTGCAGGTTGTTGGTCTGCTCGGGGTACACGATGCCGTCGCGCGGGCCGATCACACTCGTGTTCGGCTTGAGGAAGATCATCGGCTCCTTGGGGACCTCGTTGCCGAGCTCCGCCGCGTGCGCGGCGTAGTTCCGCCCGACGCAGACCACCTTGCTGCGCGGGATCACCGGCGCGAGCAGCCGGACGTCGGCCAGTTGCAGCTTCTCCCCGGTGAACTGGACCGGCCGGTAGAGCGGGTCCGAGTCGAGCACGGAGACGGTGCCGACGAGCCCTTCGGGGTCGTCGGTCTCGACGACGCCGTACCTCGGCTCGTCGTCCACGGAGAATCTGGCGATACGCACGGCCCGAGCCTACCGTCGGGCCGGGATGAGACAGTTATCCGGTGACTGTCGAGATCCGCCTTGCGCTGCCGACCGAGTACGACGCGGTCGGTGTGCTGGCCGCGGAGGCGTATGCGCACGACGGGTTCCTGAAGCCCGGATACGCGCAGACCGTGCGCGCTGCGGCGGACCGGGCTGCGAAGGCGGAGCTCTGGGTCGCGGCGGACGCTACTGGTCTGCTCGGCACGGTTACTTACTGTCCACCCGGGTCGGTCTACCGGGAGATCGGCCTGGACGACGAGGGTGAGTTCCGGCTGCTCGCCGTACCCGGTCGGGCCCGTGGGCTGGGCATCGGGACAGCGCTGACCGTGCGCTGCATCGAGCGCACCCGAGAGCTCGGGCTGTCCCGGATCGTGCTGAGCAGTGCGTCGTACATGGCGGCCGCACACCACATCTACGAGCGCCTCGGCTTCGTCCGCCTGCCCGAGCGGGACTGGTCGCCGCTCGCCGACATCGATCTCTACGCCTTCGCACTGGACCTGTGACTGCCACCCTGACCCGCTCGGAATGGACGTCGTCGGCTGACGCCCACGGCGCCCGCGTCGACTCGCTGGTCGCGGACCACCTGGATCGCCGGCGTCGCCGCGAAGCGCACCCGGTCGAGGACTTCCTCTTCACCTACTACCCCACCCGCCCCAACCAGCTCCGCGTCTGGCACCCGGGCCCCGGCGTCCGGCTCCTCGACGCCCCCGAGTACGACGGACGCCGCGGCTACACGTCCGTCGACGGGGTGACCGGCCTGGATCCGGGCGAGGTCGAGCGCCGGCGCGACAGCACTCAGTGGATCCGTGAGTTGCTGGCAGCGACCGCGGACCGGCAGCCGCAGTTCGGGTGCTTCGGGATGCACGAATGGGCGATGGTCTACCGGACGTCCGACGTACGGCATGAGAAGTGGCCGTTGCGGTTAGGTGCCGAGGGCACCGATCGGGTGGTCGAGTCGCACAAGATCGCCTGCTCGCACTTCGATGCGTTCCGGTTCTTCACGGCGCCGGCGCGCGGGCTGAACGTCCTGCAACCCACTCGGCAGACCCAGCCTGCGCTGGAGCAGGGTGGCTGTCTGCACGCCAACATGGACCTCTACAAGTGGGCCGGCAAGCTGATGCCGTTCACGCCGAGCGCTTTGGTCCTGGAATGTTTCGAGCTCGCCCGGGACATCCGCACGCTGGACATGCGTGCCTCGCCGTACGACCTGTCGGCTCTTGGCTATCAGCCGGTCATGATCGAGACGCCGGCCGGGAAGGCGGAGTACGCGACCGCGCAGCGTTCATTCGCCGCCCGTGCGTTGCCGTTGCGGCGGCAACTCGTTGCCTTGTGCGACGAACTTCTCCAGCCGGGTGGTTGAATGCGGCCTTGACCAGCCATGCTCAGGGGACCCGCAGCCGCATCCGGTCGCCGCGTCGACCGACAGCGTGTTCGGGATCATCTCGCTGATCTTCTGGGCCGTCACGCTGATCGTGACGATCAAGTACGTGCTGCTGGGCGCTAATGCAGACCTCGGCCACTTCGGCCGGGCTCCGATCACCAGGCCGTCCAGCTCGGGTACCTGCCGCGACTGCGGATCAAGCACACCTCCGACGAGACCGTCGGCCAGATCTACGTGCCCTGGGTGAACTGGGCGCTGATGATCTCCGTGCTCACGCTCGTGTTCGCCTTCCAGACGTCGGCGGCCCTCGCGTACGCGTTCGGGATGGCGGTCACCGGGACGGTCACCATCACCACCGTGCTGTTCTTCTACATCGTCAGGCGCCAGTGGGGTAAGCCGATCTGGGTGGTGATCGGCGGCGCCGCCGTGTTCCTGACCGTCGAACTGCTCTTCCTGGCCGCCAACCTGACCAAGCTGACCCACAGCGCCTGGCTGCCACTGCTGATCGGGATCACGGTGTTCACCGTAGACGCGCTGCACGAGCGGCCGGTCCGCCGGCTCGCGGGCGCGGCGGTGTTCCTGAACCGGGCAAGGAGACCGTCCCGCTGGCGCTGCGGGTGGGGGCCGATCAGACCTGCGAGCTGTCGGTCGAGCTGGCGGAGACGTCGTACTTCCTGTCCACCATCGAGCTCGGGGTCGGCGACTCCCCCGATATGCCGCGGTGGCGCAAGCGCCTGTTCGTGGCCACTTCCGGGATCACCGCGGACGCCGCGGAGTACTTCGGCCTGCCCCGCGACCGAGTTGTGATCATGGGCTCGCACATCAGCGTCTGGTCGTCGCCCCAGAGTCGCCCGGCAGCGTCTAGGCTCGTGTCATGGGGAAGATTGTGGCGATTGCGCTCGGCGTCCTGCTCACCGTCTGCGGCGCCGTCTTCACGTTCCAGGGGCTCGGCTATCTCGAGGGCAGCTCGATGACCGGCAGCAGCTTCTGGGCCATCGTCGGCCCGATCATCGCGGCCGCCGGCGTCTCACTGCTGTACGTCGCGATCCGCGGGCCGCAGCAACGCCGCTAGCAGGAGCAGCCCCGCCCGGACGAGCTCAGGCCGGTGTGCGAAGCACGGCCCACTGGTAATGCATCGGGCTGTCGTTGCGCCAGGTCTGCCAGTGCTCGACTGCGCCGTGGCGAGCCAGGGCTTCCTGGACAGCTGTGTCGGTGCGAATGCTGAAGAACCGACCGGGCCCGTGACCAGTGTCGTCCTGCCAGACCCGCTCTCCGCCGACTTCGTCACCCCACAGGCCGATCCCCAACGGAGCACCCGGACGCAGCACCCGCACGATCTCCGCCAACGCAGCGTCGAGATCCTCGTCTGCGACGTGAAGCAACGTGCTCATCGTCCAGCCCGCCTCGAACACGCCATCGTCGAACGGCAACCCGAGCGCCGACCCGACGTACGCCTGCAGACCAAGTGAGCGGCAAGCCTCGACGCTCGCCGGCGCCAGGTCGACGCCGGTGTAGTCCAGCCCAGCGGCGGCGAACGCCTGTCCGTCGCGGCCAGGTCCACAGCCGATCTCCACCACCGATCGGCGGCCCTCGGCGTGCAGTTGACCGAGGAAGCTCGTCCGTACGTCGACCCTGGAGTCGGGCAGCTCCCGATCGCGGCGGTCCCGCACCTCGTTGGTGTAGTAGTCGATCAGATCACTCTCACGCTGTGCCCTGTCACTCATCAGCGCATTCTAGAAACGGCTGGCGCGGTCGTCGCCGCCGTACCGGGTCAGTAGTAGTCGCGCATCAGCTCGGTTGCCCACTCCGGTTGCGCCGTTGGACCTTGTGGGCCGAACTCGGCCATGTAGGGCTTGATGTCCAGAACCGGTGTCCCGTCGATGGCGTCCAGGCCGCGCACCTGGAGGTCGAGACCGTCGACGGCGAGCAGCCGGCAGCGGGAGACGCCCAGCAGATTCGGGCGGTTCTTGCCGCGCTGGGCGAAGATGCCGACCTTGGGCCAGTCCGGGTTGCCCCGCGGGTGGCGGGCAGCGGTAGTGATCGAGGCAGGCTCGACGAGATGGAATTGGAACACCACCTCCAGGTGTGAGAAGGAGTCCAACCCGGCGACAGACTCCAGCCCGAAGCGGGTCCTGTCGAGACGGATCAGCGCCTGCTCGGCGTTCCAATCGTCGTCCGACGCCTCGCGGCGCCCTCCGAGAACAGTCCCGACAGGCTCCAGCACAACGGTTTGCACAGCGTTCCTCCTCTGGTCAGACGGCTGATCACGACGGCGCGGCTCGGCAGCTCCGGCCGACGATGTGTCGCAGCCGTCACGGTCGTACTGCGAAGAATTCCTGGAGGTGACGGTTCACCTGTTCCGGGCAGTCGAGCTGGGGGACGTGGCCGCAGCCGTCCAGGATCACGAGTTGGTCGTTCGGGAGTAGTTCCGCGAAACGGTGGGCGCGCTCGACAGGCTGGATGGTGTCCTGCTTGCCCCACAGCACCAGGGTCGGGGTCTTGGTGGCGGGGAGCGCGTCTTCGGACCGTGCCCAGTCCAGGCGTCGTTCCAGGAGATAGGTGGCGCGCATGTTGTCGTGGAAGGTCATCGGAGCCCACCACTCTTCCAGCAGTTGCTCGGTCAGGCGGTCCTTGTTGACCAGCATGCCCTCGGCCAGACCGCGGACCGTGGACTTGCCGGTGGACAGCTTGACCGCCAGTTCGCCGACGACGGGAATCTTCAGGGACTCCCACATCAGGGTGCCCCGCTCGTCCAGCCCGGTGGCGTCCAGCAGCGCAAGCTTGGTGACACGATCTGGGTGGCGCTGGGCGAAGGCCAGGGCCCAGCCGCCACTCCAGGAGTTGCCTGCCAGGGCGGCCTGCCGGACGCCGAGGCTGTCCATGAACGTGCCGACGGCGGAGACCATGGCATCCAGGTCGAAGGCGAAGCCGGAATCCTTGAGTTGGGTGTAGCCCTGGCCGGGAAGATCGACCACGTACACCGTGTGGTCGCGCGCCAGCACGTCAACCTGATCCTTCCAGCCGATGACAGAGGTACCGCCGGGCGAGAGCAGGATCACCGGCGCGCCGGATCCGGCCTGGATGTAGTGGAAGCGGGCGATCGGCGTCTCGGCGTACCGCGATCCGACCTGAGCCAGATAGGGCGAGCGGAATGCGCGGCCGTCCTCGGCCGGCTGCCAGCCGTACGCGCCGAACAGCAGCGCAGCCACCACCACTGCCAGCACAGCCGCCAACCAACGGCGCCAGCGTCGCTTGCGCGCCGGCCGGGCGGTCGCGGAGTGAGATGTGTCGTCCAGGTTGACCACGATGACCCCTCGGCTTGGTCCGACTGATGTTCGTACGTCCGGACACGCCAGCTGGACCGAGCGTGACACCGCAGCAGATGACACAGCTCACTTTTGATTTTGAGACGCGGACTACAGGGCGGCCCTGATCGCTTTGAGTGCGAAGAGGAGTGGGACGCGCGGAGCCTCGGTGGGGAGGTGCCACCAGCCCTGTGGGGTTTGCTGCATGGATGGCCAGCGGGGCCATTGGAGGACTTCGGACTCGCGGAGGCTCGTGATGGTGAAGCCGGTAGCGGCGAGGGTGGTGACGAGTTCGCCGAGGCCGTGACGCCATTCGTAGCTGCGTTGACGGCCGGGGACCTCGTCGCCGGTGTAGGTGACAGTCGAGTCGTGCGCGATCGGGCCGCGGCCTTCGAGGTAGTCGGTGCGGATCGTCAGGTCTTCGGACTCGCCGGGCAGCGACACTGGCCGGAGCGCGTTCAGGAGTGGGTGGAACTCGACGATGTAGACAGCGCCGCCGGGCTTGAGCAGGTCGCGGACAACCTTCGCCCAGGGCTGCAGATCCGGCAGATAACAGAGAGCTCCTTTGCCGGTGTAGACGATGTCGAACTGACGACCCCGCACGGCCTCGGCGGCGTCGTACACGTTGGCGTGCACATACTCGACCGACTGCCCCGCCTCGGCCGCGATCAGGCGCGCTTCCTCGAGTGACTTCGCCGACAGGTCCAACCCAACGGTCCGGGCCCCACGACGTGCGAACGCGATCGTCTCGGTCCCGAGGTGACATTGCAGGTGCAGTACGTCGCGGCCGTCGAGTGGACCGAGATCCTCCCACTCGTAGTCCGCGAACCAGTACTCCGCCGGCTGGCTGTAGAACTGGCTGGCCGCGTGCAACGGCGCCCGCGCGTCCCAGTCCGCCTCGTTGGCCGCCACCATTTCCCGAGTCTCCGCGTCCAGGCTCACTGACCCCTCCGTCCTCTGACGTTCAGCCACGGCCCAGTCTGCCCAAGCCCAGGTCCATACGTCCGCGCTCATACTCATCGGACGTACTCACTCACAGTCATGACGTGGGCCCCGCCGGACGGCGGGGCACACCCCCGTCGTCAGAACGTCGCTTCGGCGGTGACCTTCACGTACGCCCTGCTGAACCGCCCGTCCGGAACGCAGTTCAGCACCTGGGTCTGGCCCGGCTCCAGGTCGCTGCTGTTGCACTGGACGTTGCCCAGCACCTCGCCGGTCTTGCTGAGGAACTTGAAGTGCAGGAAGGCGGTCGAGGTGGTGTCGCTGATGTTCTTCACCTTGCCGGTGACCGAGAACATCTCGGCCTGGCTGGTCACCGTCCAACCGGCCAGCGTCTGGTGCTTGCCGATCGAAAATGCCTTCCCCACAGTGACTTCCTGCGGTTCGATGCGCGCCGTCGACTCCTCCACGCTCTTCGCGATCTCGTCGCCGGCCGAGGCGACGAAGGCCACACAGCCACCGAGGCCGAGGAAGCTCAAGGCCAGCAGAACGAGAAAGACGTTCCGGACCGTGTGCTTCTTCTTCGGCGGCTGCTGGTACGGCGGTGGCGGCTGGAAGTGGGCATGCTGCTTCTGCGGGTACTGCGTCACGATTCCCCCCTCGGAAAACGGTCAGACGTGGCGGCGCCGCAGCCTCTCGGCTGTTCCCCCGGCGCGTCACTCCGCGTGACTCTACCCCGGATTGCAACGCTGAGTAATCACGATTCGGTCTCACTCTCCTTCACCTCCTCGGCACCTTGTTCAAGGTTATGGAGTAAGCTTGAACACGGAAGGGACATAGTCATGGCGCGGGTGGAGTTGCATCGGTGGCCTGGGCACCCCGACGGGTTCACCCGGGCAGAGCGGCTGGGCGGGTCGTACGAGCTGTACTTCCCCGATCCCCTGGTCGGGCGGACGTTCGACTTGAGCGACGAGGTGCTGGCCGCCTTGGAGGACGCGGCCGGGGATCTCGCCCGGCTGGACGCGACGGCCGCCGTACTGACGAACAGCGAGGCGTTGGCGCGACTGCTGCTGCGGGCCGAGGCGGTCGGCTCCTCGCAGATCGAGGGACTGGTCGTCGGCGCACGACGCCTGCTGAAGGCCGAGGTACTGCGGGAGCGACAGCGTGACGTGACCGCCGAGGAAGTGCTCGGCGCGGTGGACGCGATGACCTGGGTGACCGAGTCCGTGCAGGCCGGCGACAAGCTCGAGGTCGAGCACCTGATGGAAGCCCACCGACGACTGATGGCGCACTCGCCGACGCCGGAACTCGGCGGCGAGGTCAGGTACCTGCAGAACTGGATCGGCGGCCGCTCCCCCGCCGAGGCGTACTACGTCCCGCCGCCGGCGCAGCTGATCCCGGAGTTGCTCGCCGACCTGATGGCGTTCGTCCGTGAGTCCCGCCTGCCGGTGCTGGCGAAGACCGCGATCGCGCACGCACAGTTCGAGACTGTCCATCCTTTTGCCGATGGCAACGGACGGACCGGGCGCGCACTGATCCACCTGATCCTGCGCGCGGAAGGACTGGTCGAGCGGACGGTCCCGCCGGTGTCGCTGTCGCTCGCGACCCACGCGACGCAGTACATCGAGGCGCTCACCGCCTTCCGGCATGTTGGCAAGCCGACCACGCCACGGGCCCGCACGGCAGCCAACCAGTGGCTGCTGATGTTCGCCGCCGCGTGCACCCACGCCACCGCGGAGGCCGCTCGCTTCGAGCGAACGGCGGCCGACCTCAAGGCCGCCTGGCGAGAACGCGCCGCACCTGTGCGGGCCGGCTCGGCCGTGGAGTTGTTGATCGAGACGCTGCCCGCCGCCCCGGTGCTCACCCTGGCCGGCGCGGCCCAGCTGATCGACCGGTCGCAACAGGCCGCCAACCAGGCGCTCGCCCGGCTGGTCGAAGCCCGCATCCTGCGGGAGGTCACCGACGGCCGCCGCAACCGCGTCTACGAGGCCCCCGAACTGATCGAGGCCTTCACCTTGCTGGAGCGGCGTTTCGCCAGCCCGGCAGCCGATACCCGCATCGAACCGCCTAGCAGACCCGTGCCGTCGAGGCCAGAACCGACACACCGCGCTCATTGACTTTCTCCTCCCGTTCGGGCAACAATTCGAACACATGTTCGATCTTGCCGCAAAATCCGATCGGGAGCGTGAGGAACCGTGATGCCGGAGCCGTTCGAATGGGACATCCTGTACCGCCCATCGGCGATGGCGATGGTCCGCGGGCAGCTCGGCTTCAGCTGGATGGTGTTGTCCGGCCGGCTCGCGGAACTGACCGACGAGCAGTACTTCTGGCAGCCGAGCGGCGAGGCGCTGACCGTCGTCCGGCGGCACTACGCCGGCCGGTTCCGATCGCTCGGGTCCGGCGACTGGGTCGCGCAGTGGCCGGACGAGCCGGATCATCGTGGGCCGCGCACGATCGCCTGGCTGATCGCGCACCTGACCGAGATGTTCTTCGAGCGCTGGGAGTGGACCTTCGGCGAGCGCCGGCAAGGACGTGCCGACATCACACTGCACGGGAACGCCCGCGACGCCGTGGCCTGGCTGACGCACTGGGTCGAGGCCTGGCGTGACTCGGTCGCCGCGCTGGACGAGGAGCAGGTGATGACGGTCGGCCTCAGCCAGGCGACCGAGCTCGACGCCGCCGAGCCTTTCGGCCACGTCGTACTGCGTCTCAATCGAGAGCTGATCCACCACGGCTCGGAGATCATGACGCTGCAGGACCTCTACGCGGCGGCGGCCTGAGACGCGGAGCGGTGGGGACCACAAGATGTGCGACACGCGGCGTGGCGGTGCCACAAAATGTCGGAGCCTCCCCCTAGCATCACTGCTGCTGGTGGTTTGGAGGCATCAACACCACAAGATGTGGGTGACTCCGAGGCAACAGGGGAATCCGGTGCGACTCCGGAGCTGCCCCGCAACGGTGAGCGGAAGCCTTCCGCAAGTCCGAGTACCTGCCACCGGCGCGTGCACCGCCGGTGCGCGCGGTCCGAGACCTCGAGGGCGGGTCGCAGGGCGTGACAGGCGCAGTCCCGGCCGGTGCTGCCTGTCCCGTCATGCTCCCCGCCCGCGAGTCCAGGCCCTCCGAACTCGCGTGGAAAGAGCTTCTGTGACCCTCACTTCCGCATCACGACCGACGGCTGACCAGCCGACCCGGTCGGTCGAGCTGACCGTCGTGCGTCGCGACGGCAGCAGTACGCCGTTCGACCAGTCCAAGATCGCTATCGCCATGACCAAGGCGTTCCTCGCCGTCGAGGGCACCGACGCGGGCGCCACGCACCGGGTCCGCGACCTGGTGACCGACCTGACCGGCCGGGTCGTCGACGCGCTCACCAGCCGTGGCGACATCCGCCGTACGGTCCAGGTCGAGGATGTCCAGGACCAGGTCGAGCTGGCGCTGATGCGCGCCGGCGAGCACCAGGTCGCCCGCGCCTACGTCCTCTACCGAGAGGAGCGCACCCGCGCTCGCACGCCTGCCGACCCGTCCGGCGTCACCGAGAAGCCGGCCATCACCGTGCGAGCCGCCGACGGCAGCGTGGCGCCGCTCGACCTCGACCGGCTGCGCGTGATCGTCGCCGAGGCTGCCGACGGCCTCGACTCGGTCGATGCCCAGCTGATCCTCGACGAGACGCTCGGCTCCTGCTACGACGGCATCGCCCAGCACGAGGTCGAGCTCGCGCTGGTGATGGCCGCCCGGTCGTACGTCGAGACCGAGCCGCAGTACAGCTTCGCCGCCTCCCGCCTACTGCTGGACCAGATCCGCCGCGAGACGCTCGGCCGGGTCCACGGTGAGCCGCGGCAGGCGAGCCAGGCCGACATGACCACGGCGTACCCGGCGTACTTCCCCGAGTACGTCCGGACCGGGATCGAGGCGGGTCAGCTCGACCCGGAGCTCGCGAGCTTCGACCTGACCAGGCTCGCGGCCGCGATCAAGCCCGAGCGGGATCTGGACTTCGCGTTCCTCGGCCTGCAGACCCTCTACGACCGCTACCTGCTGCACATCGACAAAGTCCGGTACGAGCTGCCGCAGGCCTTCTTCCTGCGGGTCGCGATGGGGATGGCGCTGCGCGAGGACGACCGGGAGGGGCGGGCGATCGAGTTCTACGAGCTGCTCAGCTCGTTCCGGTTCATGTCGTCCACGCCGACGCTGTTCAACTCCGGCACGACCCGGCCGCAGCTCTCATCCTGCTTCCTCACCACGGTCCAAGACGACCTGGGCGGCATCTTCACCAAGATCCGCAACAACGCCCTGCTCGCCAAGTACTCCGGCGGCCTCGGCAACGACTGGACCCCGGTTCGCGGCATCGGGGCCAAGATCCGCGGGACCAACGGTGAGTCGCAGGGCGTCGTACCGTTCCTGAAGATCGCCAACGACACCGCAGTCGCGGTCAACCAGGGCGGGAAGCGCAAAGGCGCGGTGTGTGCCTACCTGGAGACCTGGCACATCGATCTCGAGGAGTTCCTCGACCTGCGCAAGAACACCGGCGACGAGCGCCGCCGGACCCACGACATGAACACGGCGAACTGGGTGCCTGACCTGTTCATGCAGCGCGTCGAGGCGGACGGCCAGTGGACGCTGTTCTCCCCCGACGAGGTGCCCGACCTCCATGATCTGTACGGCGCTGCGTTCGCCGCGGCGTACCGCGGATACGAGGAAGCGGCGGACCGTGGCGAGATCAAGGTGTTCCGCCGGGTCCGGGCGGTCGAGCTGTGGCGCCGGATGCTGACCGTGCTCTTCGAAACCGGGCACCCGTGGATCACCTTCAAGGACGCCTGCAACGTGCGGTCGCCGCAGCAGCACGACGGCGTGGTCCACTCGTCGAACCTGTGCACCGAGATCACCCTCAACACCACCGTCGACGAGACCGCGGTCTGCAACCTCGGTTCGGTCAACCTGGTCGCGCATCTCGCCGGCGACGGGCTCGACGCCGACCTGCTGCGCGACACGGTGAAGACCGCGGTCCGGATGCTCGACAACGTCATCGACGTGAACTTCTACACCACGCCGGAGTCCGAGCGCGCGAACCAGCGGCACCGCCCGGTCGGCCTCGGCCTGATGGGGTTCGCCGACGCGCTGTTCCGGCTGCGGATTCCGTACTCCTCCGACGCCGCCGTCGCCTTCGCCGACACCTCGATGGAGCAGATCAGCTACCACGCGATCGAGGCCTCCAGCGACCTCGCCGCCGAGCGCGGCCGCTACTCAACGTACGACGGTTCGCTCTGGAGTCAGGGGGTGCTGCCGATCGACTCGATCGCGCTGCTGCGGAGCGCCCGCGACGGTGACGTGATCGTTGACGAGAGCAAACACCTCGACTGGAACGCGCTCCGGGCGAAGGTGCTGCGGGACGGGATGCGCAACTCCAACGTGATGGCGATCGCGCCGACCGCGACGATCTCCAACATCTGCGGGGTGAGCCAGTCGATCGAGCCGGCGTACAGCAACCTGTTCGTGAAGTCGAACATGTCCGGCGAGTTCACGGTGGCCAACCCGTACCTGGTCGCCGACCTGAAGGCGCGCGGGCTGTGGGACCAGGTGATGGTGTCGGACCTGAAGTACCACGACGGCATCCTGGCCGGGATCGAGCGGATCCCGGCCGACCTGCGCGAGCTGTACGCGACCGCGTTCGAGATCGAGCCGCGGTGGCTGGTGCAGGCGGCGTCGCGGCGGCAGAAGTGGATCGACCAGGCGCAGTCGCTCAACCTCTACATGGCCGCGCCGTCCGGCCGGGCGCTGGACGAGCTCTATCGGTCGGCATGGCGTCATGGCCTCAAGACGACTTATTACCTGCGTTCCCAGTCAGCGACTCACGTGGAGAAGTCCACTCTGCAAGGCACCGACGGGCGGCTGAACGCCGTACCTGTTGCCGTGTGCGCCATCGACGACCCGGAATGCGAGGCGTGCCAGTGACCACCGGATTGGGCGAGATCTCGGTGGGCGCGGACCGGGTGCACGTCGACGACAAGGCGATGATCAACGCACGGGCGGACGTGAACCAACTGCTGCCGTTGAAGTACCGGTGGGCCTGGGAGAAGTACCTTGCCGGGTGCAACAACCACTGGATGCCGACCGAGGTGTCCATGCAGGCCGACATCGCACTCTGGCGACGTCCACCGGGGGCGCGCGACGGCCTGACCGACGACGAGCGGCTGATGCTGAAGCGCAACCTCGGCTTCTTCGCCACCGCGGAGTCGCTGGTCGCGAACAACATCGTGCTGGCCGTCTACCGGCAGCTGACCAACCCCGAGTGCCGGCAGTACCTGCTGCGCCAGGCGTTCGAGGAAGGCGTGCACACGCACACGTTCCAGTACATCTGTACGTCGCTCGGCCTGGACGAGGGCGAGTTGTTCAACATGTACCGGGAGGTGCCGTCGATCTCGGACAAGGACGCGTGGGCGCTGAAGTACACCCAGCACCTGGAGGATCCGGACTTCCGCACCGGGACGCCGGAAGCCGACACCGCGTTCCTGCGGGACCTGATCGCGTTCTACGTGGTGTTCGAGGGGATGTGGTTCTACACCGGGTTCGCGCAGATCCTGTCGCTGGGCCGGCGGAACAAGATGGTCGGGATCGCCGAGCAGTACCAGTACATCTTGCGCGACGAGTCGATCCACCTGAACTTCGGCATCGACTGCATCAACCAGATCAAGCAGGAGAACCCGCGCCTGTGGACGTCAGCGTTCCAGGCCGAGGTGCGGCAGATGCTGACCGAGGCGTGTGAGCTCGAGGTGGCGTACGGGCGCGCGACGATGCCGAACGGGATGCTCGGGCTGACCGCGGAGCTGTGCGAGCAGTACATGCACTTCATCACCGACCGCCGCGCCGAGCAGATCGGCCTGTCCCCTATCTTCGGCGAGACCCGAAACCCCTTCGGCTGGATGTCGGAGGTGATGGACCTGAAGAAGGAGAAGAACTTCTTCGAAACCCGCGTGATCGAGTACCAATCCTCCAGCGGCCTGACCTGGGACTGACCGCTGCGATCCCCCGAGCCCACCAAGGCTCGGGGGATCCTGGTCAGCGGGGGTTGTTGGCGTGCGTCAACGTCTCCCACGCAAAGAAGTAGTTGGCGCCGGCGGGGCGTTTGGACTCGGTGTAGCGCAAGGTTGTGGGCAGCTGCTGGCCGAGGCGGTTGTGGTAATGGTTGTAGACGATCTCGGTGACTGCGCCCAGGCCCAGCTTCACCGTTCCGCCGCAGAGGTTTGACGGCGGTGGGGTGCCGGTCTCCAGGCGGGTGTGGAAGTAGTACCCGTCGGTGAGTCGCTTGTTGACTTCGCCGTACAGGTTGACGCCCTGGTGCCACGCCGTCTCGGCGACGTGGGTTGCGGCGGTGAGGCCCCAGCCGGTGTGGCCGAAGTCGCGACAGGTCTCCTGCGCGAGCCCGTCCGTGAATGTCGACTGCCCCTGCCAGTAGGCGACGATCTCCTCGCGGGTGTCCTTCGACGAGCAGGTGGACGGCGCCTTCGGCAACGGGCCGTCGCTCTTCTGGTAGATGTACCCGGGCACCCGCCCGCGCCAGATCTGGATCGCGTTGTCGAACGCCGGCCGGTCGTCCAGGAAGACGGCGATCCCGATCGCCGCGTCCATCATGATCAGCTCCCAGTTGCCGTTCTTGCACCCGGCACCGTCGCGGATCTCGGGCAGGTACACGTCGCGCAACATCCGCTCGAACCGGCCACGCTGGGCCCACGGGCCGCCGTACGTGTGCTTGATCAGCTCACCGGCGCGGGAGAACGAGGCGCCGGACCAACCGGTCTGGAGCGGGGCGTTCGAGTTGGTGTGGTCCTGCAGCACCGCGGACCAGGCGTCCATGATTTCGATCGCCTTGCGGGCGTACTGGACGTCGCGGGTGATGTACCACTGCAACGCGTGCGTGTACGCCGCGAGAGCGTCATTGCGCTCGTCGGAGCAGCCGTTGTTGGGGTTCGAGTTCGAGCCACACTCGACGATGGCGCGCGGCTTCGGCGTATACGACAAGGCGGCGTAGGTGCTCGCCCTCATCGCGTCATACGCCGCCTTCTGCGGCGGAGCACCCGCCAGCACCTGCTGCCGGGCGAAGTCGAGTTGAGCCTTGTCGACCAGCACGCCGGGATGCGTGAACGCGGCCGGTTGCGGTTCTGGTGGTGGTGCGGCGGTACCACGACCGGCCGGTACGACGAGGGCGGCTGCGGCGACCGATGTGGTGATCAGGGTGACGAGGAGTGGGCGGTGCAGACGGGTCATGACTGCCTCCTGTGGGCGGTTGGCGACAGGAAGCTACCCACGACTCGGGTATTAGTAAACCTTTCTGACCTAATTCACCCGGTGACGTCGACGTCCAGGATGCCGATGATCTTTTCGAGGCGGGCGGCGACGCGGTTGGCGTCGAAGCCGTTGCCTTCGACGACGATCCGGAGCAGGCCGTCGTCGAGGGAGAGGGAGAGCTCGCGGACGTCGTACGGGTTCAGGAGTACGGCGATGCGCGCGAGCAGACCGCCCGTCTCGACGACGGTCGCGGTGAAGACGGTCTGCGTTTGCTGTGCGGCCAGGACAGTCACCGGGCGACCTCCTTGTGGCGCAGGAGACCGTAGGTGAATCCGTCGACGAGGGCCTCCCAGGACGCCTCGACGATGTTGTGGCCGACGCCGACCGTCACCCAGGAGCCTTCGCCGTCCGCGGTCTCGATGAGGACTCTGATCACCGCGTCCGTCCCGTGGCCCTGGTCGAGGATGCGCACCTTGTAGTCGACGAGCTCGAACTTGTTCACGACCGGGTACGCGCGCTCGATCGCCGTCCGCAGCGCGTGGTCGAGCGCGTTCACCGGGCCGTTGCCCTCACCGGTGACGATCTCCCGCTCGCCGCCGGCGACCAGCTTCACGGTCGACTCCGACACCGCCTCGCCGTCGGCGCGCGACTCGGTGATCACCCGCCACGACTCGACGTCGAAGAAGCTGGCTCGCTGACCGGTGACCTCCTCGGTGAGCAGCAGCTCGAACGACGCGTCGGCGGCCTCGAAGGTGTACCCGCGGGCCTCCATCTCCTTGACCCGCTCGGTCACCCGGCTGACCAGGTCGCGGTCGTTGCCGAGGTCGAACCCGAGCTCGCGGCCCTTCAGCTCGACACTCGCCCGGCCGGCCATCTCCGAGACGAGCATCCGCATGTCGTTGCCGACCAGGGCGGGATCCGTGTGCTGGTAGAGGTCGGGATCCACCTTGATGGCGCTGGCGTGCAGCCCTGCCTTGTGGGCGAAGGCGGACACACCGACGTACGGCTGCCGGGTCGACGGCGGCACGTTCGTCACTTCGGCGATCGCGTGCGCGATCCGGAACGACTCGGCCAGCTTGCCGGGCGGGAGCAGCTCCAACTCCCGCTTCAGCTCGAGGTTGGCGACGATCGCGAGCAGGTCGGCGTTGCCGGTGCGTTCGCCGTACCCGTTGATCGTGCCCTGGACGTGCGTGACGCCGGCTTCGACGGCGGCGATCGAGTTCGCCACCGCGCAGCCGGCGTCGTTGTGACAGTGGATGCCGAGCCGGGCGCCGGTGGATTCGAGGACGTCGCGGACGATGTCCTGGAGCTCCCGAGGCAGCGTCCCGCCGTTGGTGTCGCAGAGCGCGACCACGTCGGCGCCGGCCTCGGCCGCTACTCGGACTACTTCGAGCGCGTAGGCCCGGTTGGCGCGGTAGCCGTCGAAGAAGTGCTCGGTGTCGAGGAAGACCCGCTGGCCGTTGTCCCGCAAATGCGTCACGGTGTCGGCGACCATCCGGAGGTTCTCGTCGAGCGTCGTCCGCAAGGCGCGCTCGACGTGCGCATCGTGGCTCTTGGCAACGAGTGTGACGACCGGGGCGCCGGAGTCACGCAGCGCGGCGACCTGCGGGTCGTCGGCCGCGACGGACTCGGGCTTGCGGGTCGCACCGAAGGCGGCGAAGGTCGCGTTGCGCAGGTGCAGCTCGGTACGGGCGCGCTCGAAGAACTCGGTGTCCTTCGGCACCGCGCCCGGCCAGCCGCCCTCGATGAACCCCACCCCCAAGTCGTCCAGGTGCTGCGCGATCGCGATCTTGTCGGCCACGGACAGCGCCAGCCCCTCCTGCTGAGCGCCGTCGCGCAGAGTCGTGTCGTAGACGTGGAACTCGTCCGAGATGCTCATGGTCGGCCTTCCGGAGGGGTCGCGGCTGGACTGTTGGGGGCAAACAAAAAACCTCCCGCAAGGTGCGAGAGGTCTGCGCGCTCAGGTACAGCTTGCTGAGCGCGCCTAGGGAATAATGCCCCGGCAGTTCTTCATGACATTCGGCAGTCTGCCACAACATGTCCGCCAGGTGGCGGCAGCGTCTCGAATCACGAACATTCAGTACTGCGGAGTACGCCAGAGTTCAGGAATCAGGCGGTGAGGGACCAGCCCGGGTCGTCCCAGGCGGTGTAGAAGTCCTCGCGGGTGAGCGCGCGGAGGCCCCATTCGTCGCGGTCGAGGGCCTGGTCTGTGAGCATGCCCTCATCGTCCTCGAGGCGCTGCCACCAGTACCGGGTGAGCGTGCCGTCCTCGGCGGCGCCGAGCTGGCGGACCACTACCCACTCACGCTCGTGCCAGACCGCCTCGTACAGCCAGTCGGTGCCGTTGTCGTCGGCGAGCGCGCCGTACGTCCGTGGGGCGGTGCCGCGGTCGAGATCCCGGATCAGCTGCACGGTGGACCGGATCGCGGCCGCCGTCTCGGGCGACCAGCCGCGCCGCTCGGCGAGCTCCGCGTAGTAGGCCTCGACGTCGTCCGGGAAGCTGCTCATGGGCCCCGACCCTATCCAACCCCGACCACGAAGAGCGACCACCAGTCCACGACCCAGACCCTGAAAGATGCTGTGAAAAGACCCGCTCCTGAAACCAGGAGCGGGTCGCCAAGACAAGCAGGGATCAGCAGACGCGGGTCATCCAGCCGTGGGGGTCGGCGGCGCGGCCGTACTGGACGTCGAGGAGGGCGCTGCGGACCGCGGCGGTGGTCGGGCCACCGTTGCCGTCGGCCACCTGCACCTCGCCGTCCTTCCACTTCAGCGACGCGACCGGCGTGATCACCGCTGCCGTGCCGCAGGCGAAGACCTCGCGGATCTTGCCCGAGGCGGCGCCGTCACGCCACTCGTCGATCGAGATCCGGCGCTCGGTGACGTGGTGGCCGAGATCCGTGACCAGCTTCAGGATCGAGTCCCGGGTGACGCCCTCGAGGATGGTGCCGGACAGCTCCGGGGTGACCACGGAGTTGTCGTCGAGGACGAAGTACAGGTTCATCCCGCCGAGCTCCTCGACCCACTTCTTCTCCACCGCGTCCAGGAAGGCGACCTGGTCGCAGCCCTGCTCGATGGCCTCGGCCTGGGCGAGCAGTGACGACGCGTAGTTGCCGCCCGTCTTGGCCGCGCCGGTGCCGCCGGGGGCGGCCCGGGTGTACTCCTCGCTCAGCCAGATCCGGACCGGCTTGACGCCGTTCGCGAAGTACGAGCCGGCCGGCGAGGCGATCACGCAGTAGGTGACCTGGGCCGACGGCCGGACGCCGAGGAACGGGTCCGAGCCGAACATGAACGGCCGCAGGTAGAGCGACGTCTCACCACCACCGGGCACCCAGGCCCGGTCGAGCTCGACCAGCTTGCGCAGCGAGTCCAGGAACGCCGCCTCGGGCAGCTCCGGGAGCGCGAGCCGGTGCGCGGACCGCGCGAACCGGGCCGCGTTGGCCTCGGGGCGGAACAGGTGGATCGAGTCGTCGGGATGCCGGTAGGCCTTCATCCCTTCGAAGATGGTCTGGGCGTAGTGGAACACCGCGGTCGCCGGAGACAGCTCCAGCGGTCCGAAGGCGGTGATCCTCGCGTCGTGCCAGCCGTTCTCCTTGTCCCAGGTGGCGATCGCCATGTGGTCGGAGAAGTGTTGCCCGAATCCCGGGTTCGCCAGGATCGCGCTGCGCTGGTCGTCGCTGGCCGCATGGGTGGTTGGCTCAACGGTGAACTGCAGATCGGCGCTCATGAGCGCACCGTACCTCTAGCGCAGGTGGTCATGCGAGCCTCAGCCTGCTGCCCGCTTGGCGATCGCGTCGCCGATCTCGGCGGTCGTCCGGGCAGCTCCGGTGCGCTCCTCGATGTCGGCCGTGACGGCGGCCTCGATCGCCGCGGCGGCCTCGGTCAGGCCGAGGTGGTCGCACAGCAGCGCGGCGGACAGGATCGCGGCGGTCGGGTCCGCCTTCTGCTGGCCGGCGATGTCCGGAGCGGAGCCGTGCACCGGCTCGAACATGCTCGGCGCGGTCCGGTCCGGGTTGATGTTGGCGCTCGCGGCCAGCCCGATGCCACCGCTGATCGCGGCGGCCAGGTCGGTGATGATGTCGCCGAACAGGTTGTCGGTGACGATCACGTCGAACCGGGCCGGGTCGGTGACCAGGAAGATGGTCGCCGCGTCCACGTGCAGGTAGTCCACCGCGATCTCCGGGAACTCCGCCGCCACCGCGTCCACGGTCCGCTTCCACAGGTGGCCGGCGTACACGAGCACGTTGTTCTTGTGCACCAGCGTGAGCTTCTTACGCGGCCGCGCCTGGGCCCGGGCGAACGCGTCCCGGACGACCCGCTCGACGCCGTACGCCGTGTTGACCGACACCTCGGTCGCGATCTCGGCCGGCGTGCCGACACGGAGCGCGCCGCCGTTGCCGGTGTACGGGCCTTCGGTGCCCTCGCGGACGACGACGAAGTCGACCTCACCCGGGTTCGCCAGCGGGGAGCCGACGGACGGGTAGATCTTGGACGGGCGCAGGTTGACGTAGTGGTCCAGGGTGAACCGCAGCTTCAGCAGCAGGTTCCGCTCCAGGACGCCGGACGGCACCGTCGGGTCGCCGATCGCGCCGAGCAGGATCGCGTCGTGGGTGCGGATCGCCTCCAGTTCGGCGTCCGGCAGCGTCTCGCCGGTGGCGTGCCAGCGCCGGGCGCCGAGGTCGTACTCGGTTCGCTCGAACGTCACGCCGTGCTGCGCGGCGACCGCGTCGAGCACCTTCAGCGCCTCGGTCGTCACCTCGGGTCCGATCCCGTCACCGGGAACGACGGCCAGCCTGAAGGTCTTCTGATCGGTCACTTCTTCGGTTCTCCGTTGTAGACGCGGTTGATGGCTTCTTGAGCAGCCTTGACCTCGGGTGCGGAGTCGACGGTACGGCGGGCCGGTCGGCGGCGCCTGGCCGCCTTGCGCTCCCGCCCGTCGATCGCGGGCCAGTTGGCTGGGTACATGTCGTACATGCTGCACTCCGAGGGTCGCGTCAACCGCCGGAGCTAACCGACGGTCGCGGGCGGCATGATGCCGTCGAATTTACTCTGACGTCCGACTAAATCGCCACTATGCGGGCAGCTTGTCCCGGAATGTGAGATGTCGGTGCAATGACTGGACCGATGCTGTGCGACTCTCACCCGGTGAGTGCTCCTCCAGAACTGCCGCGGCTGGTGTCGGCGGCCCTCAGCCTTTCCGGACGGCGTGGATTCGTCAGCTCGACCAGGAACGAGACCGGCCGGCTGCTCGCCACTTTGGCAGCGTCGAAGACCGGCATCGTCGGCGAGCTCGGGACCGGCTGCGGCGTCGGCTCAGCCTGGCTGCGCAGCGGTGTCGGCGACCAGACGAGGATCGTCACCGCGGAGAGCGATCCGCAGCTGGCGCAGGCGGTGGCGGAGCTGTTCGCCGACGACGAGCTGATCGAGGTCGTCTCGGCCGACTGGACCGCACTCCTCGAGCGTGGCCCGTTCGCCCTGCTGTTCGTGGACGCCCGCGAGGCGAAGATCGGCGCCCGCGACATCATCGCGGACGTGGTCGAGCCCGGCGGGTTCGTCGTACTCGACGACTTCACGCCGTCCGCCGTGTGGCCGCCGATGTACGAGGGCCGCGTGGACACGCTGCGCCAGGAGTGGCTGATGGACCAGCGGTTCACCACCGTCGAGGTGATGGTCGCTCCGGACGCCGCCGTCCTGCTGGCGACCCGCCGCTGAGAATGAAGGCGGGCCCGAGTCATTGGACTCGGGCCCTGATCAGCCGCCATGCGCCTGCGGGCGGCTGACTACCTCCTAGTAAAGCAGTCGTTCTTTTGAATCAGTCGTCCAGGTCCACGGTCCGGGCGGTGTCGGCCTGGACGGCGGTGGCGATGTCGTCCAGGACGGCGCTCGGGATCGCGGAGTCGACGGCGAGCGCAACCAGCGCCTTGCCGCCCTTGCGATCCCGGCTGACCTGCATGCCGGCGATGTTCACGTCCGCGTCGCCGAGGATGCGGCCGATCTGGCCGACGATGCCCGGCCGGTCCTCGTAGGTGAGGAAGGCCAGGTGCGCCGACAGCTCGATCTCGACGTCGAAGCCGTCGATCTCGACCAGCCGCTCGGACTGCCGGACGCCGACCAGCGTGCCGCTGACCGAGACCTGCACGCCGTCGGCGAGGGTGCCGCGCAGGGTGATCAGGTTGCGGTGCTCCGGGCTGTCGTGGTCGGTGACGAGCCGGACCTCGAGGCCACGCTCGGCGGCCAGCAGCGGCGCGTTCACGTACGAGACGTTGTCCTCGACCACATCGGCGAACACGCCCTTCAGCGCGGCCAGCTCGAGCACCTTCACGTCGTACTGGGTGATCTCGCCGCGGACCTCGACGTCGAGCTGCTGCGCGACGCCGCCGGCCAGCGCGGTGAAGATGCGGCCGAGCTTCTCGGTCAGCGCGATGCCGGGCCGGACGTCTTCTGCGATCACGCCGCCCTGGACGTTGACCGCGTCCGGGACCAGCTCACCCGACAGCGCCAGCCGGACCGACTTCGCGACCGCGATCCCGGCCTTCTCCTGCGCCTCGTCGGTGGACGCGCCCAGGTGCGGGGTGGCGACCACGTTGTCGAACTCGAACAGCGGCGAGTCGGTGCACGGCTCGGTCGCGAACACGTCGAGACCGGCGGCGGCCACCCGGCCCTCCTTGAGCGCGCTGTGCAGCGCCTGCTCGTCGACGATGCCGCCGCGGGCCGCGTTCACGATGATGACCTCGGGCTTGACCTTGTGCAGTTCCTCGTCGCCGATCAGGCCGATCGTCTCCGGGGTCTTCGGCAGGTGCACCGAGATGAAGTCGCTGACCGACAGCAGCTCGTCCAGCGTCGCCAGCCGGACCCCCATCTGCGCGGCCCGGCCGGCCTGCACGTACGGGTCGTAGGCGATCACGTTCATGCCGAAGGCGGCCAGCCGCTGCGCGACCAGGACGCCGATCTTGCCCAGGCCGACGATGCCGACGGTCTTCTCGAACAGCTCGACCCCGGAGTACTTGCTGCGCTTCCACTCGCCGGCCTTCAGCGACTGGTCGGCGGCCGGGACCCGGCGCGCGGCGGCCAGCAGCAGCGCGACCGCGAGCTCGGCGGCGGAGACGATGTTGGAGGTCGGCGCGTTGACCACCATCACGCCCGCCTGGGTGGCGGCCTTCACGTCCACGTTGTCGAGGCCGACACCGGCCCGGGCGACGACCTTGAGCCGCTTGGCCGCGGCCAGCGCCTCGGCGTCCACCTTGGTGGCGCTGCGGATCAGGATGGCGTCGACGTCGGCGATGGCCGGGATCAGCTCGGCGCGGTCGGCGCCGTTGGCGTGCCGGATCTCGAAGTCGGGACCGAGGGCCTCGACGGTGGCCGGGCTGAGCTCTTCGGCGATCAGGACGACGGGCCGGGTTACGTCAGTCATGGGAGAAGTCTCCTGCAGAAGCGGTAGGGGCTCGTTGATCAGAGCACCGCGCTGTGCCCGCTGTCACCGATGGTACCAAGTCGCCCCAACCACACGCCTGCGCACCCAGGATCCGGTCAGTCGGTGTCGCAGCTCCGCGTCTGGCCAGCCGTCTGGGCGGGTCCGAGCAGGCGGAGCTGGCCGCGCTCCCGGACGAGCTGGTAGCGCAGGTCCAGCTGATTGCAGGTCCCGCCCTTCGCACCCCGGGCGTTCGGCGAGAACAGGATGTTGAAGGTCATCCGGACGTTCGCGCCGTCGTCGTCGAACCGGGTCACCTCGCTGATCTTGGCGTCGAAGAAGTACGACGTCTCGTGGTTGTCGCGGTCTCTCTTCTCCGAGTAGCCACGGGTCATCGCTTTCGAGTACACCTGCTGCTGCAAGGCGGCGAAGTCGTGCTTGTTCTCCAGGGTCAGGTAGTTGCCGAGCGCCTTCTGTGACTCCAACGCAAGTGGCGTCGCCGCGACCAGCAGCTCCGGCAGCATCGCGTTCTGCGGGCCACGCGATCGGTCGCAGGTCCCTGGCGGTTCGGCGGTGAGACCTACGGGCCTCTTCGCGACGTAGCCCTGCAGTTTGTCGAGGGGGACGATCGTGCTGGTGGTGAGGGTGTCGCCGGTGACCAGGCCGACCACCTCGCCGGACTTGTCGACGACGGGGCCGCCTAGTTTGGCCGTGTTCAGGACCGAGCTGAGGGCCTGTGGCTGTTCCGTCGTACCGACTGATCGCGAGGTCAGCTGGCCGGCGGCGGTGTAGCCGAGGAGGGCGCGCTCGGCCTTGGGGTCCGGGTTCGAAGTCGCGAGTGGGACCGGCTCGGTGTCCAGTCGGGTCATCAGCCGCAGTACGGCGACGCCGTCCGCGCTGGTGCCGAGTTGGTTGGCCCGGCGGACCCGGCCGTCCTCGGTCACGATCGCGATCGACAGCGGCTGCCTGAGCGCGGACGCCGCGGTCAGGACATGCTTGTCATCGATCAGTACGCCGGTTGCCTCGCCGGTGCCCTCGCAGGTCGTGGCCAGGACGCGGACGACGCCGGACTTGACCGACTCAAGAACCTGCTCGGTGTCGAGGCGCAGGCTTTCGGCGCGGACGTACCAGCCGGCACTCGCGCCGGCGCCGAGGATCAGCAGCACGATGACGAAACCGGCCAGGAACCGGCCGAACTTCCACGGCTGGCGCGGTGGCGGCTGCGGCGCCCGCGGCGTGCTGACCTGGAGCTGGGTGAGCGGCGGCGCGCCCGCAGGGACCCGCCGAGGCGGCCGCGGCAACTCTCTGCCGTCCTCCACCACCGGTCACCTCCCCCCACCCACATCAGGCTCGTCACTGATTGTGCCAAAAGCAGAGGTCCGGGCCACCCACCTGGGTGCCCCGGACCTCTGCTTCTTGCGCGTCAGCGGGCGGCGGTGCCCTCGACGTAGTCCTCGTCGTGCGACTTCACCCACGCCATCAGGCCGCGCAGTTCCTTGCCCACGGCCTCGATCGGGTGCGACTCGCTCTGCTTGCGGAACTCGGCGAACTCCGGCGCGCCGGCATCCTGGTCGGCGATGAACCGGGCGGCGAAGGTGCCGTCGGTGATGTCCGCGAGCACCTCCTTCATCCGGGCCTTCACCGACGCGTCGATGATCCGCGGGCCGGACACGTAGTCGCCGTACTCGGCGGTGTCGGAGACCGACCAGCGCTGCTTGGCGATGCCGCCTTCGTAGATCAGGTCGACGATCAGCTTGAGCTCGTGCAGGCACTCGAAGTACGCGACCTCCGGCTGGTAGCCGGCCTCGGTCAGCGTCTCGAAGCCGGCCTGGATCAGCGCCGACACGCCACCGCAGAGGACGGCCTGCTCACCGAACAGGTCGGTCTCGGTCTCCTCGGTGAAGGTGGTCTTGATACCGCCGGCCCGCAGGCCGCCGATGCCCTTGGCGTACGACAGCGCCAGGTCCCACGCCTTGCCGCCGGCGTCCTGCTCGACCGCGACCAGCACGGGTACGCCGCGACCCTCGGAGAACTCGCGGCGGACCAGGTGGCCCGGGCCCTTCGGGGCGACCATGAACACGTCCACACCGGCCGGCGGCTTGATGTAGCCGAACCGGATGTTGAAGCCGTGACCGAAGACGAGCGCGTCGCCGTCGACCAGGTTCGGCTCGATCGCCTCGGTGTAGAGCTTGCGCTGGGCCGGGTCCGGCGCGAGGACGACGATCACGTCGGCCTCCTCGCAGGCCTCGGCCGGGGTGACCACGCGCAGGCCCTGGGCCTCGGCCTTGGCACGGCTCTTGGAACCCTCGGGCAGGCCGACCCGGACGTCGACGCCGGAGTCGCGCAGCGACAGCGCGTGGGCGTGGCCCTGGCTGCCGTAGCCGAGTACGGCCACGTGGCGGCCCTGGATCACCGACAGGTCGGCATTGTCGTCGTAGAACATTTCAGCTGCCACTTTGGGCTCTTCTCCTCTGTAGTGAATTCGGTACGGCGCTGCGACTCAGCTGTGCCGGGCCACGGATCGGCCCGGCGGCGGCGCCGGAACCGGGTGCGGTCGATCGCCGGCTGGTTGTGCCTGGACGTTCGGGGTGCCCGAAGCGACGTGTGGCGGTGGCACCGGGACCGGCCGCAGGGCGCGGTCGGAGATGGAGCGGCTGCCCCGTCCGATCGCCACCATGCCGGACTGCACCAGCTCGCGGACGCCGAACGGTTCCAGCACCCGGAGCATGGCCTCGAGTTTGTCGGGATTACCGGTCGCCTCGATCGTGATCGCGTCCGGCGCCACGTCCACCACCTTCGCACGGAACAGCTGGACGGTCTCCAGCACCTGTCCCCTGGTCAGGGTGTCCGCCTTGACCTTCACCAGCAGCAGTTCGCGCTGAACCGTCTGGCTGGGCTCGAGCTCGACGATCTTGATCACGTTCACCAGCTTGTTCAGCTGCTTGGTGATCTGCTCCAACGGCTGCTCGTCCACGCTGACCGCGATGGTCATCCGGGACACTTCCGGGTGCTCGGTCGGGCCGACCGCGAGCGAGTCGATGTTGAACCCACGGCGCGAGATCAGCGCCGCGACCCGGGCCAGCACACCGTGCTTGTTCTCGACCAGGATCGACAATGTGTGCTTGCTCATCGCTTACAGCTCCTCGCTGTCCCAGGTCGGCGCCATGTCGCGGGCGATCTGGATCTCGTCGTTGCTCATCCCGGCCGCGACCATCGGCCAGACCATCGCGTCGCGGTGCACGACGAAGTCGACCACCACCGGCGCGTCGTGGACCGCCATCGCCTTCTCGATCGTCGCGTCGACCGAGTCCCGGTCGGAGCAGCGCAGCCCGACGCCGCCCATCGCCTCGGCCAGCTTGGCGAAGTCCGGGATCCGGGCCGAGTGCAGGTCGGTGTTGGAGTAGCGCTGGTCGTAGAACAGCGTCTGCCACTGCCGGACCATGCCCAGCGACTGGTTGTTGATCACGGCAACCTTGATCGGGATGCCCTCGAGCGCGCAGGTGACGAGCTCCTGGTTGGTCATCTGGAAGCAGCCGTCGCCGTCGATCGCCCACACGGTCTTGTCCGGCCGGGCGACCTTGGCGCCCATCGCGGCCGGGACGGCGTACCCCATGGTGCCGAGGCCGCCGGAGTTCAGCCAGTGGCCGGGCTTCTCGAACGGCAGGTAGTGCGCGGCCCACATCTGGTGCTGGCCGACGCCCGCGGTGTAGACGGCGTCCGGGCCGGCGATCTTGCCGATCCGCTCGATCACGTACTGCGGCGACAGCGTGCCGTCGTCGGGTTCGTCGTACGCGACCGGGTACTTCGCCCGGACTGCCTCGAGCTGCTTGCGCCAGGTGTCGTACGTCGGGGTGCGGCCGGTGTTCGTGATCTCGGTCCGCAGCGCGGCGATCAGGTCGGTGATGACCTCCTTGCAGTCACCTACGATCGGCACGTCCGCGGCCCGGTTCTTGCCGATCTCGGCCGGGTCGATGTCGGCGTGGATCACCTTCGCCTCGGGAGCGAACGAGTCGAGCTTGCCGGTCACCCGGTCGTCGAAGCGGGCACCGAGACAGATCAGCAGATCAGACCGTTGCAGGGCGCCGACCGCGGACACCGAGCCGTGCATCCCCGGCATGCCGAAGTGCAGCTCGTGGGTGTCGGGCAGCGCGCCACGGGCCATCAGCGTCGTGACCACCGGGATGCCGAGCAGCTCGGCGAGCTCCTTCAGCTCGGCGTCGGCCTGGGCCCGGATCACGCCGCCGCCGACGTACAGCACCGGCTTCTCGGCGGCCGCGATCAGCCGGGCCGCCTCACGCACCTGCTTGGGGTGCGGGCGGGTCACCGGCCGGTAGCCGGGCAGCGAGAGCTCTGTCGGCCAGTGGAAGTCGACCCGGGCCTGCATCGCGTCCTTGGTCACGTCGACCAGCACGGGGCCGGGGCGGCCGGTGGACGCGATGTGGAACGCCTCGGCGACCGTGGTGGCGATGTCGTTGGGGTCGTTGACCAGGAAGTTGTGCTTGGTGATCGGCATCGTGATGCCGCGGATGTCGGCCTCCTGGAAGGCGTCCGTGCCGATCGCGGCGCTGGCCACCTGGCCGGTGATCGCGACCAGCGGGACCGAGTCCATGTAGGCGTCGGCGATCGGCGTCACCAGGTTGGTCGCGCCGGGGCCCGAGGTGGCCATGCAGACGCCGACCTTGCCGGACGCCGAGGCGTACCCCTGGGCGGCGTGGCCGGCGCCCTGCTCGTGACGTACCAGGATGTGGCGGATCTGGGTCGAGTCGAGCATCGGGTCGTACGCCGGGAGGATCGCGCCACCCGGGATGCCGAAGACGGTGTCCACTCCGGCATGTTCCAGTGCGCGGATCAGAGCCTGTGCCCCGGTCAGCTGCTCACTCATGAGTGCCTTCCTCTGTCCTGTCACGATTGGCTTGTCGCGACCGATCCATCCTCGCTCTTGCTTGTCGCCGGTGCGCATCTGGGTCGCAGATAGTCGCATTGGCAACAACTGTGTCCAACAAAAAGGCCCCTTCCGCCGGGTTGGCTGAAGGGGCGCGCTCGACTCTGTGGTCGCGTCAGTCGGCGCGCCGCACAAGTACGAGGAGAATCGATCGCATGTA
Organism: Kribbella sp. NPDC050124; assembly: GCF_044460355.1. Classification (NCBI taxonomy): domain Bacteria; kingdom Bacillati; phylum Actinomycetota; class Actinomycetes; order Propionibacteriales; family Kribbellaceae; genus Kribbella; species Kribbella sp. NPDC050124. The sequence continues at coordinate 156,494 of NZ_JBITJU010000013.1, read as the reverse complement.
GGCAACATTCGCCGACACACCGCGACCGGGTCAAGTTCGACGGCTAACCGTCCCATGATCTGAGATGGCCGTCTTACCGATAGAGGACCGAGAGCAGCTGCGGTCCGAGCCGCTCGATCGCCGCCGCGTCCAGCTGGTAGTAGACGACCGACCCGCGCCGATGGACGTGCACGAGCTCGGCTTCGCGAAGCTTCCGCAGATGCCGCGAGACCTGCGGCGCGCTCATCCCCAACTGATTGGCCAACTCCGAGGTGGCCACGGGGTTACGGAGGATCGCGTAGCAAAGCCTGAGCCTGGTGGGATCCTGCAGTACGGCGAGCCGGTGCCGGATCGTCTCCAGTGAGGGAGCCGTCGACGGACTCGTGCCGTACTGGATCACCACCGGGTAGCGCGGGTAGTGCTTCACCACGAAATGCGGCTGGCCGTAGAGCGTTGGCACCAGCAGGCACGGGCGCTGCGCGTCGATCTGGACCGTCGCGTTGTAGAGCTTGTCCAGGACGATCCGTCCATCGCCCGCGGTCGCCGCGGGCAGGTCGGCCAGCGCGAACGGGCCGCGACGGTGCAGGTCCCACTCGCGAGCTGAGGCCTCGCGTTCCAGGACGACCTTCATCGCGGGCCACTCGGGGGTGAACGCCGCCTCGGCGAAGGCGGTGAGGAAGTCGAGCAGCCGACCACGGAACCCGGCGGCATCCCGCCGTACCAGGGTCCCTAGCTCGAGCCGGCTGGACGAGATCAGTCGCAGGCGGTGCAGGACGCCATCGCCGATGGCCGCGTTGTTCTTGCCGATCAGGGCTTGCAGGGTCATCGTCTCGAAGTCGTCGAGCGGGATCGCCTCGATGTCCTGCAGTTCTTCGTCGAGGGCTCGGCGTGGTCCGGCGGTGAGCGGCAGCAGGTAGCGGGCGCGGAAGGCGCTCCAGAGCGGGGCCCAGGCGGTGGCGCGGGAAAGCAGGTCCTCGTCGGCGTGGGCGTGGACGCGGGCGACCCAACGGGACGCGGCCGGGTGGTGGTCGGGTTCGTCGAGGGCGTGGAGGCACGCGCACAGCTCGGCGAGCGGCGACGTACGGACCGTGATCGACCTCAGGTCCGCTGCAGGCAGCAAGAGCGTGACGGCCACGGGGCAGATTACCGCGTTCGCGGCAATGTCCTTGTTCACGCGAGCCTGCTTCCCCAGGCTGCCGTTCATGTCGAACACCCTGCCGGTTCACGATCCCGTCGGTTTCTACCTGGCCGGATCCACCACGATCTTCGCGTCCCGCTACGACCAGCGGTTCTCCTACTGCCTGTACGTGCCGACGGCCCATACGCCGGACGGTCCGCCGGTGCCGCTCGTCGTACTGCAGCACGGGACCGGACGGCGGGGGCCGCAGTACCGGGACAACTTCGCCGACTGGGCCGAGGAGCACGGCTGCCTGGTGCTGGCGCCGCTGTTCCCGGCCGGGATCGGGGATCCGGACGACCTGCACAACTTCAAGTTCATCCGGTACGGCGACATCCGGTTCGACCAGGTGCTGCTGGCGATGGTGGACGAGGCCGGAGCGCGGTTCAACGTGGCCACCGAACGCTTTCTGCTGCACGGGTTCTCCGGTGGCGGCCAGTTCGTGCACCGGTTCGGCTACCTGCACGCGGACCGGCTGGCCGGCCTGTCGATCGGGGCGCCCGGCCGGATCACCTACCTCGATTCCGATCGGCCGTGGTGGATCGGCACCGCGACGTTCGCCGAGGAGTTCGGCCACCCACCCCGGGTCGAGGAGCTCCGCCAGGTACCGGTACAGATGGTGGTCGGCGCCGACGACGTCGAGACCTGGGAGATCAACAACCCGGGCAGCTCGAACTGGATGGACGGCGCCGACGCGCACGGTGTGACCCGGATCGAGCGGCTCCAGGCTCTGCGCGACAACTTCACCCAGCACGGGATCGCAGTCCGGTTCGATCTCGTCCCCGGCGTCGGCCACGAGCCGATGCGCGTCCTCGAACCGGTCAAGGACTTCTTCGCCACGATCCTCCAGGAGACCCGATGAAACGCCTGCCCGCCCTCGCCGTCCTGCTCGTCCTGACCACCGGCTGCGCCGTCGGCGAGAGCACCACCGACACCGCCGAGTCCTACCCGAGCAAGCCGCTGTCGATCCTCGCGCCGGGCAGCCCGGGCGGCGGCTGGGACACCCGTGCGCGCGGCATCGCGAACGCGCTCAGCCAGTGCAAGATCACCACCCAGAAGGCGACCGTGACCAACGTGCCCGGCGCCGGCGGCACCATCGGGCTGGCCCAGTTCGCCAAGCACAACGGGGATCCGTACCAGCTGATGGTGATGGACTCGGCCACGATGCTCGGCGGCATCGTGAACAACCACTCGCCCGTCGACCTGACCACGCTGACCCCGATCGCCGGACTGAGCCGCGGCCCGAGCGCGATCGTCGTACCGGAGAAGTCGCCGTACGCCGACCTGCCCGGACTGCTCGCGGCACTCGAGCAGAACCCGCGCGGGATCAAGTGGACGGGTGGATCGCTCGGTGGACCGGGGCAGCTGACCGTCGCCGGACTCGCCAAGGGGCAGGGCGTCGCGGTGAAGGACGTGAACTACGTCCCGACCGCCGGCGGTGGTGAGTCGATGAACCTGTTGCTGAGTGGCGCCGCGACCGCGGGGATCGACACCGTGGTCGAGCTGAAGCCGCAGATCGCGGCCGGTGCGCTGCGCGTGCTCGCGGTGGACGGCGACGCGCGGATCGAGGGCATCGACGCGCCGACGTTGAAGGAACTCGGGCTGGCGGACAAGTCGGTGTCGACGCTGGCCGGTGTGATGGCCCCGGCGGGGCTGTCCGCCGAGCAGCAGAAGGACGTCATCGCGATGGTCGACAAGATGCGGCAGAGCTCCTGCTGGCAGGACGTGCTGAAGAAGAACAACTGGGTCGAGGCGTGGACGCCGGGCGACGACTTCAAGAAGGTGCTCACCGACCAGCGCACCCAGATCACCGCGATCCTCACCGAGATGGGATTGGCCAAGTGACCGAGGTCGGCTGGTCGCGCCGGCTGGTCGCGATCGGATTCCTGCTGACCGCGGTGGTTGTGCTGGTGTCGGCCTTCCGGATCCCGGAGGGCGGCGGCTACCAGGCCGTCGGACCGCGCGCCTTCCCACTGCTGGTCGGCTTCGGGTTGGGTGTCGTCGCGGTGATCGGTGTCGTGCAGGCGTTCACGTCGACCGACGACGAGGAGGACCACGAGCCGATTCAGTGGCGGCCGATGCTGATTCTGCTCGTGGCGCTGGCCGGTTACGCCGCAGTGCTCGTGCCGGTCGGGTACTGGCAGGCGACCACGGTGTTCTTCGTCGTGTGTGCACGAGTGCTGGGCAGTCGGCGGCTGCTACGGGACGCCGTGATCGCGGTGGTTCTCGCGATGGCGACGTACGTGCTGTTCGATCGGGTGCTCGGCATCTCGCTGCCGCCGGGCCTGGTCAGGCTGGCGATCTGAGATGGACGTGCTGTCCAGTCTGTTCGACGGTTTCGGGCAGGCGCTGAGTCCGGCCAACCTGTTGCTGGCCTTGCTGGGTGTCACGATCGGCACGCTGGTCGGCGTGCTGCCCGGGCTCGGGCCGGCGACGACGATCGCGTTGCTGCTGCCGTTGACGTTCGTGTTCGAGCCGACGAGTGCGTTCGTGATGTTCGCCGGGATCTACTACGGCGGCATGTACGGCGGGTCGACGACGGCGATCCTGCTGAACATCCCCGGTGAGACGGCGTCGATCCCGACCACGCTCGAGGGCTATCCGATGTCGCGAGCGGGCCGGGCCGGGGCCGCGCTGGCGACGGCGGCGATCGGCTCGTTCGTGGCCGGGACCATCTCGACCGTGGTGATCACGTTCCTGGCGCCGGCGATGTCGTCGATCGCCAAGCTGATCCAGCCTGCCGAGTACTTCGCGATCATGGTGCTCGCGTTCGTCACCGTGACGTCGCTGATGGGGTCGTCGATCGTGCGCGGGTTGTCCAGCCTGTTCCTCGGGCTGGTGATCGGGCTGATCGGGATCGACCAGCTGACCGGTCAACCGCGGCTGGCGTTCGGCGTACCGCAGCTGTTCGAGGGGTTACCGGTGGTGGCACTTGCGGTCGGGTTGTTCGCGGTCGCCGAGGCCGTCGCCACCGCGGCGTCCCGCGATCGCGGCGCCGGGCCCGCGGTGACGGTCGAGGGCCGGATCGGGATGACGCGCGAGGACTTCCGCCGGTCCTGGAAGCCTTGGCTCCGGGGTACGGCGTTCGGCCTGCCGATCGGATCGTTGCCCGCCGGTGGGGCCGAGTTGCCGACATTCCTGAGCTACAACGTGGAGAAACGGCTGTCGAAGCACCCGGAGGAGTTTGGGAAGGGTGCGATCGAGGGCGTGGCCGGTCCAGAAGCGGCGAACAACGCGGCCTTCTCGGGCGTCCTCGTGCCGCTGCTGACGCTCGGTATTCCGACCTCGGCGACCGCGAGCATCCTGCTGATCGCGTTCCAGATCTACAACGTGCAGCCGGGTCCGCAACTGTTCGACCAACAGCCGGTGCTGGTGTGGACGCTGATCGCGAGCCTCTACATCGGCAACGTGATGCTGCTGGTGCTGAACCTGCCGCTGGTCCGGGTGTGGGTGAAGCTGCTGCGGGTGCCCGCGCCTCTGCTCACCGCCGCCATCCTGGTGTTCGCGACGCTGGGCGTGTACTCGACCGGCGCGAGTGTCTTCGAGCTGTTCGTTGCCTACTGCTTCGGTCTGGTCGGGTTCGGGTTGCGGCGCGCCGGGTATCCGGTCGCGCCGCTCATCCTCGGCGCCGTCCTCGGGCCGTTGATGGAGGTGCAGTTCCGGCGAGCGCTGGCCTTCAGCGAGGGCGATCCGAGCGTGTTCGTCACGCGTCCGGTGTCCGCGCTGATCCTGCTGATCGCGCTCGCCTGCCTGGTGCTGCCCGTCGTACTGCGCCGGCGTCGGCTAGATGCAGACCGCGCCCTCAGAAGCTGACCGGACCAGCCGGGTGTACTTGCCGAGGACGCCCTTGGTGATGTTCGGCGCCTTCGGGGTCCACCCTTGGCGCCGGCTTTCGAGTTCCTCGGGGCTGACGTGGAGGTCGAGGGTCCGGTTCTTGACGTCCAGGGTGATCCGGTCGCCGTCCCGGACGAACGCGATCGGCCCGCCGTCCACGGCTTCGGGGGCGACGTGGCCGACGCAGAGTCCCGTCGTACCGCCGGAGAAGCGGCCGTCGGTGAGCAGCAGCACGTCCTTGCCGAGGCCGGCGCCCTTGATCGCGCCGGTCACGGCGAGCATCTCGCGCATCCCGGGGCCGCCCTTCGGGCCCTCGTAGCGGATCACCACGACGTCGCCGGGCTTCAGGGAGGCGACCGCGTCCATCGCACCACGCTCGCCGTCGAAGACCCGCGCCGTACCCTCGAAGACGTCGGAGTCGAAGCCGGCGCTTTTCACCACCGCGCCCTCCGGCGCCAGCGAGCCGTGCAGGATGGTGATCCCGCCGCTGCCGTGGATCGGCTTGTCCAGCGCGCGGATGATCACGCCGTCGACGTCCGGCGGGGCGATGTCGGCGAGGTTCTCGGCCATCGTCTTCCCGGTCACGGTCAGGCAGTCGCCGTGCAGCAGACCCGCGTCGAGCAGCGCCCGCATCACCACCGGGATGCCGCCGACTCGGTCGACATCGGTCATCACGTAGCGGCCGAACGGCTTGAGGTCGCCGAGGTGCGGCACCCGGTCGCCGATCCGGTTGAAGTCCGCCAGCGACAGGTCCACCTCGGCCTCACGCGCGATCGCGAGCAGGTGCAGTACGGCGTTCGTCGAGCCACCCAACGCCATCACGACGGCGATGGCGTTCTCGAAGGCTTCCTTGGTGAGGATCTGACGGGCCGTGATCCCCTTCTGCAGCAGGCCGACCGCGGCCTCGCCGGACTTGCGGGCGTACCCGTCCCGGCGCCGGTCGACCGCGGGCGGCGCGGCCGAGCCGGGAAGCGACATCCCGAGCGCTTCGGCGGAGGCGGCCATCGTGTTGGCCGTGTACATCCCGCCGCAGGCGCCTTCGCCGGGACAGATCGCGCGTTCGACCGCGTCGACCTCGTCCTGGGTGATCAGGCCGCGCACGCAGGCGCCGACGGCCTCGAAGGCGTCGATGATCGTGACGTCCTTGTCGCCGAGGCGGCCCGGCATGATCGAACCGGCGTACAGGAAGACCGACGCGAGGTCGAGCCGGGCGGCGGCCATCAGCATGCCCGGCAGCGACTTGTCGCAACCGGCCAGCAGCACCGAGCCGTCGAGCCGCTCGGCCTCCATCACGGTCTCGACCGAGTCGGCGATGATCTCCCGGCTGACGAGTGAGTAGTGCATGCCGACGTGGCCCATCGAGATGCCGTCGGACACGCTGATCGTGCCGAACTCCAGCGGGTAGCCGCCGGCCGCGTGCACGCCTTCCTTGACCGCCTTCGCGAGCCGGTCCAGGGACAGGTTGCACGGGGTGATCTCGTTCCAGCTCGACGCGACCCCGACCTGCGGCTTGGCCCAGTCGTCGTCACCCATCCCGACCGCCCGCAACATCCCGCGCGACGCGGTCGCCTCGAGTCCATCGGTCACTGTCCGGCTACGTGGCTTCACATCGACCATGGCCTCACTCTAATCACCACCGTCATGACAACTCCCGCGACGAGGTGGCGTCAGGGCGGCGGATCTCAGAGGCGGTGCGTGCCTGCGGCGACGGCCTCGCGGACGGCGGCGGCGGTTTGTTCCGGGGTCAGCGCGGCAGTGTCGAGGGCGTGGGATTCCAGGTCGGCCAGGTCGGCGAAGGCGGTGTGCAGGCCGGTGATGGCTTCGACGTCCTTCAGTTCGCCGGCGGCCCGGCCTTGGGCGCGGCTGATGGTTGTGTCCAGGTCGGGGCGGAGTACGACGTACGACAGGGACCAGTGCTCGTCGGCGGCAGCCTTCAGGAACGGCGGTAGGAACCACGGGCCGATGACGCCGTCGACCACCACGTCGTAGCCGCCGCGCGCGTAGACGACGACCGCGGCGACGATGGCGTCGACCACGACGTCGTTCTGCCGCGCGGCCCCGGGCAGGTACGGCGCGATGAAGCCAGTGCGGATGGCGCGGTAGAACTCGTCCGTCGTCACGTGCACGGTCGGCCGCGGGGCATCGGTCGCGACGAGCCGGGCCACGGTCGTCTTGCCGGAGCCTGGTGAGCCGGTCAGGAGGAGTACGTCGGTCATGCCGCCCGACGCTAGCCAACCTGACCGGCGAACTGCAGTCTTAATTTCGGCCGCCGTCAGCCGCCCGCCACACTCGGCAGGATCACGAGCTCGTCGCCGTCCCGAACCGCCGTACCTAGGCCATCCAGGTCGCGGATGTTGTCGTCGCCCAGGTAGATGTTCACGTGCCGCCGTACGGCGCCCTGCTCGTCGGTCAGCCGTCGCCGCAGGACCGGGTCCAGGGCGGCAACGACCTCGCCGACGGTTGTGCCGTGGGCCTCGACCCGCTCGGCGCCACCCGCGAACGGTCTCAGCACGGTCGGCAGCTTCACCGCGATCGCCATGTCAGCCGATCACCGCCGCGCGGACGGACAGCACGTCCGGCAGGTGCCGCGCGACCTCGGTCCAGGTGTCGCCGGCGTCCGCGCTCGCGTAGACGCAGCCGTCGCGCGTGCCGACGTACACCCCGGCTGGCTCGGCCGTGTCCGTGCTCATCGCGTCCCGCAGGACCGGCGCGTACGACGGGACGTCGGGCAGCCCCTCCGACAACGGTTCCCAGGTGGACCCGGCATCGCGGGACCGGAAGACCCGGCACTTCGCCTCGGTGGGGATCCGGTTCCCGTCGGCGATCAGCGGGAAGACGTACACCGTCTCCGGCTCGTGCGGGTGCACCGCGATCGGGAACCCGAAGTCCGACGGCAGCCCGTCCGCGATCGACTTCCAGATCGCCCCGCCGTCGTCGGAGCGGTAGACGCCGTGGTGGTTCTGCGCGAACATCCGCTCCGGTACGTCGGGATGCGCGGCCAGCTTGTGGACACACTGGCCGAACTCCGGGTACGGGTCGGGGAAGAAGTACGCCTTGATCCCGTGGTTGGCCGGCGACCACGACGCGCCGCCGTCTTCGGTCCGGTACACGCCGCCGGTCGACATCGCGACGCTGACCCGGTCCGGATCGGTCGGATGCGGCAGCACGGTGTGGATCGCCTGCCCGCCGAACCCGGCGCCCCACTCCTTGCGGTGCGGGTGGTCCCAGAGCCCATGGACCAACTCGAACGTCACTCCCCCGTCGGTCGACTTCCACAGCGCCGACGGCTCGGTCCCGGCGTACACGACGCCCGGCTGCGATGCAGGACCCGGCTGGATCTGCCAGACCCGCTCGAGCGAGGTCTCGGAGTCCTTGGGGAACCCGATCGAGCCCTCCGGCGGCTCGTCCCAGGTCGCGCCGAGGTCGTCGCTGTGGAACACGGCCGGTCCCCAGTGCTCACTCGTCCCGCCGGCGAACACCCGCGGCCGGTCGCCGCGGGGATCGATCCCGACCGCGTACACACCCTGCATCTCGAACTGCTTCACCGGACCGTCCAGCGTCCAGTCCTTGCGCGCAGCATCACTGCGGCCGATCCAGAGCCCTTTCTTGGTCCCGATCAGCAGTACGGCCTCGGACATCGTCGTCCTCCTCTACCGCGGTGGACCCCCCACCACGTTGATCAATGGCTCGCCGGCCGCGTACCGCTCCAGCTGAGCGCGGACCAGTCGGGCGACCCGCGGCGCGAACGCCGTCGAGGCGCCGCCGCGGTGCGGGTTGACCAGCACGTTCGGAGCCGACCACAGCGGGTGCCCGGCGGGCAACGGCTCGGGGTCGGTCACGTCGAGCGCGGCGCGGATCCGGCCGCCGGCCAGCTCGGTCAGCAGCGCGTCGGTGTCCACGACGACGCCGCGCGCGACGTTCACCAGCAGCGCGCCGTCCTTCAACTGAGCCAGGAACTTGCCGTCCACCATGCCCCGCGTGTCCGCCGTCGCCGGGGTCAGCAGTACGACGACATCCGCCAGCGGCAGCAGGTCGGGCAGTTCACTGATCGGGTGCACACCCTCCCGCGGCCGCCGGGCGACCCGGATGATCTCGCACTCGAACCCAGTCAGCCGCCGCTCCAGCGCCTCCCCGATCGACCCGTACCCGAGGATCAGCACCGTCCGGTCCGCGAGCGAGTCGTCCATCTCGTCGTACGACGCCGGCCAGACCTGCTGGTCCTGGTTGCGCACAGCACGCGGCAGGCGACGGTACGACGCCAGGATCAGCCCTACCGCCAGCTCGGCCGTCGACGCGTCGTGGACCCCACGCGCGTTGCACAAGGTCACGTCATCGGCCAGATGCGGCAGCAGGTTCTCGAAGCCCGCGGTCTGCAGCTGCACCACCTTCAGCGCGGGCATGTCGCGGACCACCTCGACCACGTCCGAGCCGCCCATGTACGCAGGGACGTAGAACTCCACCTGGTCGAGTGACCCCGGCCGCTCGCCACCGGCGTACCACTCCACGTCGAAACCCGCGGGCACTCCGCCGAGGGTGGATTCCGCGTCCTCCCACGGCAACCATGCCTTCACATCAGCCATGCCCCCGAACCTACTCGCCCGCGCAGACAATTTCCTTCCCCACCCCACCGCCCCGGATTACATTGGATCGGTGCCTTCGACATCGGATCTGGCCTCGACCCTCGATCACGATCAGGCCGTTGGGCGGCTGCGTTCGTCGTACCAGCGCATCCCGCAGGGGGAGCCGGTGCGGCTGGCGAAGCGCAGTTCGAACCTGTTCCGGCCGCGGACCGAGACCGAACGGCCGGGCCTCGACGTGTCCGGGCTGACCGGGGTGATCAGCGTGGACGCGGCCGCGCGGACCGCGGACGTCCAGGGCATGTGCACGTACGAGGACCTGGTCGCCGCGACCCTGCCGCACGGGCTGACGCCGATGGTCGTGCCGCAACTGAAGACGATCACCCTCGGCGGCGCGGTGACCGGGCTCGGGATCGAATCGTCGTCGTTCCGGGCCGGACTGCCGCACGAGTCCGTGCTCGAGCTCGACATCCTCACCGGCGCCGGCGACATCGTGACAGCGCGGCCCGAGGGCGAGCACGCCGAGCTGTTCCGCACGTTTCCCAACTCCTACGGCACGCTCGGGTACGCGACCCGGCTGCGGATCGAGCTCGACCGGATCTCGCCGTACGTCGCCCTGCGGCACGTCCGCGTGGGACTCGATCGGCTGGCCCCGGCGATCGAGGAGATCGTTGCCTCCGGCATGTACGAGGGCGAGCCGGTGCACTTCGTGGACGGCGTCTCGTTCAGCCCGTCCGAGGTGTACCTGACCCTCGGCCGCAACAGCGACGCCGCGGTGCCATACTCGTCGCGGGGAAGGGCGAGCGACTACACCGGCCAGCAGATCTACTACCGCTCGATTCGCCAACGGCAGAAGGACTTCCTCACCGCACACGACTACCTGTGGCGGTGGGACACCGACTGGTTCTGGTGCTCGGCCGCGTTCGGTGCGCAGCAACCAGTGGTACGGCGACTGTGGCCGAAGCGCTGGCGGCGCAGTGACGTGTTCTACAAGATCGTCGGCTTCGAGAACCGGCACCACGTCGCCGCCCGCATCAACCGCCGCCGCGGCCGGCCGGATCGTGAACGCGTCGTCCAGGACGTCGAGATCCCGGTCACCCGGCTGGCCGCGTTCCTGCGCTGGTTCGACGCCGAGGTCGGGATGCGCCCGGTGTGGCTGTGCCCGCTGCGCCTGCGCGGTACGACGCCCTGGCCGCTCTACCCGCTGACGCCGGAGACGACGTACGTGAACGTCGGCTTCTGGGGCACCGTGCCGATCGCTCCCGGTGCGGCCGACGGCGACGTCAACCGCCGCATCGAGGCAGCCGTCGCGGACTTCGATGGGCACAAGTCGCTGTACTCCGACGCCTACTACGACCGAGACACGTTCGACCGCCTCTACAACGTCCCGGCCCTCACCGAGGTGAAGAAACGCTACGACCCCGACGCCCGGCTGACCGGGCTCTACGAGAAGGCGGTGACACGCCGATGACCACCCTCGAGACCCGGGTATCGATCGCCGAGGCGCTGACCGCCGTGACACCGGACGGGCTGCCGTTCCGGTTCACGGCGTACGACGGCAGCGCGACCGGACCGGAAGATTCGCCGATCCACATGCATCTCGCCTCCGAACGCGGCCTGTCCTACGTCCTCACCGCACCGGGTGACCTCGGACTGGTCCGCGCGTACGTGATGGGCGACCTGGAGATCACCGGCGTGCATCCGGGCAATCCGTACGCGCTGATGCAGATGATGCTCAACCAGCTGCACTTCCACCGCCCGACACCGGCCGAGGCGCTGCGGATCGTCCGCGGGCTGGGTTGGAGCCACCTGAAACCGCCGCCTCCACCGCCGCAGGAGCACCTGCCGAAGTGGCGCCGTACCTTCGAGGGCCTGCGGCACTCGCGGACCCGGGACCGCGCGGCCATCCACCACCACTACGACGTGTCGAACCGCTTCTACGAGTGGATCCTCGGGCCGTCGATGACGTACACGTGCGCCGTTTACCCGTCCCTGGACGCGACCCTGGAGCAGGCGCAGGCGGCGAAGTACGACCTGGTCGCGCGCAAACTCGATCTGCGCCCTGGGCAACGACTTCTCGACGTCGGCTGCGGCTGGGGCGGCATGGTCCGGCACGCGGCCCGTGAGTACGGCGTCAAAGCGCTCGGCGTCACGCTGTCGTCGGCGCAGGCGGAGTGGGCGACCGAGGCGATCGAACGCGAAGGCCTGCAGGAGCTCGCCGAGGTGCGGTTCCTGGACTACCGCGACGTCGCGGAGCGGGAGTTCGACGCGATCAGCTCGATCGGCCTGACCGAGCACATCGGCGTGCGCAACTACCCGTCGTACTTCGGCTTCCTGCTCGACCGGCTCAAGCCAGGCGGCCGGTTGCTCAACCACAGCATCACCCGGCCCGACAACCGGTACCGCTCGACCGGTGCGTTCATCGACCGCTACATCTTCCCCGACGGCGAGCTGATCGGTTCCGGCCGGATCATCGCCGAGGCCCAGGACGCCGGCTTCGAGGTCCGCCACGAGGAGAACCTGCGCGAGCACTACGCCCTCACCCTCGCCGCCTGGTCCGACAACCTCCAGGCGCACTGGGAGGAGGCGGTCGCCGAAGTCGGCTACCCCACCGCCAAGATCTGGGGCCTGTACCTGGCCGCCTGCCGCGTCGGCTTCGAACGCAACAACACCCAACTCCACCAGATCCTCGCCGTCAAACTGGACACCGACGCCGACGCCCACTTCCCGTTGCGACCGACCTGGCTGAGCTGATGTCCCTGAGCTGATGTCCCCGAGCTGATGTGCCTGAGCTGATGTCCCGGGCGCATGAACTGTGCGCCGGATCGGCATTGGACGCGCGCGCAGGGGCGGGCGAGGGTGGGTCGGGTGATCGAGTTCGGCGTGTTGATGGATGTTCGGGAGGGTGGGTACGGGGCGGATCGCGTGGCTGAGGTGGTGGTTGCCGATCGGTTGGGGTTCGACGGGGTGTGGTTGTCGGAGCATCACCTGACTGGGGACGGGATGCTGCCTTCGCCGTTGGTGATGGCGGGAGTGCTGGCGGCGCGGACCACGCGGATCCGGGTGGGGACGAACATTCTGGTGTTGCCGCTGCACCATCCGTTGCAGGTCGCAGAGGACGCTGCCGTGGTGGATCAGGTGTCGGGTGGGCGGATGGTGCTCGGGGTCGGGCAGGGGTACTCGGAGCGGGAGTTCGCCGCGTTCGGGGTCGACCGGCGGCGGCGCGGGAAGCTGCTCGAAGAAGGTGTGCAGGTCATCCGGGACGCCTGGGCCGGTGGAGTGTCACCGAGGCCGATGGGTGAGATCCCGATCTACGTGGCCGGGGTGACCGCGGCGGGGCTGAGGCGTGCAGCGCGGCTGGGTGCCGGGGTGATCATTTACTGCGCGACGCCCGCGGATCTGATCGCCCGGCGGAAGCTGCTGGACGAGGTCGTCGACAATCCACCGCCACTGATCTGCACCGGCATCATGCACGTGGACGACGACGCCAACCGCGCCTGGGCCGACGCCGCGCCGGGAATCGCCTACCTGGAAGGCGAAATCGCGTCGTACGGCGGGACCGAACCACCCCCGCTGCACCGCGAGGACTACCTCGTCGGCACACCGGACGATGTCGCCGCCCGGTTGATCGCGCTGCACGAGGCGACCCGGTTCGTGCACTTCGCGCATTGGCTCCGGCTGCCGAGGCTGTCGCACAAGGCCGCGATGCGGTCTCTCGAATTGGTTGCAGGTCGGGTGATCCCCGCCGTACGGGCTGGTGTGAGCCGCTAACTTGGGAGGCATATCGACCTGAGGAGACGGCGTGAAGGCTCGTGCTGCAGTGGTGGTGGCCGCGCTCGCGCTCGTGGCCGGGTGCTCCGGGGACGACGGCGAGCCGTCCGGCGCGGGGACGGCAACCAGTCCTTCGGCTAGTACGACGCCGACCCCGACGAGTCCGGGGACGACGTCGGCTCCGCCGGCGACCACCGCTGCCCCGACTGGGCCGGTGAACCTGACCGTCGCGTCGACCGTGGCGACCGGGATCGAGGTGCCGTGGGGCCTGGCGTTCCTGCCGGACCAGAGCGCGCTGGTGAGTGAGCGCGACTCGGCCAAGATCAAGCGGATCGCGGGCGGGCAGGTGAGCGAGGTCGGCGAGGTCGACGACGTGGACCCGTCGTCCGAGGGCGGTCTGCTCGGGCTGGCCGTCGACCCGCAGTACCCGCGCCGTCCGTACATCTACGCCTACTACAGCGCCGGCGGTGACAACCGGATCGCCCGGATCACCTTCCAGAACAACGGGCTCAGCGACCAGCAGGTGATCCTGGACGGGATCCCGGCGGCGGCGATCCACAACGGCGGCCGGCTGCGGTTCGGGCCGGACGGATTCCTGTACGCCGGGACCGGTGACGGCGCGGACCGGCCGAACTCGCAGGACGACGGGTCGCTGGGCGGCAAGATCCTGCGCATCACCACGGACGGCAAGCCCGCGCCGGGCAACCCGGGCGGCCAGGTCTGGTACTCCAAGGGCCACCGGAACGTGCAAGGCCTCGCCTTCGACGGGAACCAGCTGTACGCCGCCGAGTTCGGCCAGAACACCTGGGACGAGCTGAACGCGATCACCTCCGGCGCCAACTACGGCTGGCCGGCCGCGGAGGGAATCGAGGACCTGGACGGCATGACGAACCCGATCGCCCAGTGGCGGACCAGTGACGCCTCGCCGTCCGGGATCGCGTTCGCGCAGGGACATGTGTTCATGGCGTCGCTGCGGGGAGAACGGCTGTGGGCCATTCCAGTTGCCGGAGGCAAGCGAACGGGCGAGCCGCAGGCGTTCTTCGTCGGCCGGTACGGACGGCTGCGCACGATCGAGACCGCGCCGGACGGCTCGCTGTGGCTGACCACCTCGAACACCGACGGCCGCGGCGACACCCGCGACGGCGACGACCGGATCCTGCGGGTCACGATCAGCCGCTGATCGCGCCAACCGTTTAGCCGCTTTGGTCGTCTGGTACTTGTGGAAGAGCCCACAGGTCAGAGGGAGGACTGATAGTCATGCGGCCCGATCAGGTGTCCGTCGTACCCAGCAGCGTCATCGCGTCGGCGAGCAGCTTCGAGAATGCTCAGCGGACAGTGGACTACCTGCGAAGTTACGGGATGGACTCCGGGTCGATGAGTATCGTCGGCGCCGAGCTCCGGCAGGTGCGAAAACGCCCACGTGTCCCGGTGGTCAAGCTGACCGCGGCCGGCGCGCTGCACGGCGCCGTACTCGGGCTGCTGGCTGGGGTGTTCGTCACGCTGGTCGCGGAGACGACGCTGACCGGGCTGGTGGTCGTGATCTGGGGACTCGTGTACGGCGGCTTGCTCGGGACGCTGTGGGGTTTGTTCCGCGGACTGATCCGGAACCGTCCGGAGGTCGAGATCACCGAGGTGGTGCCGACCCGCTACGAGGTCCGCTGCCCGGTCGAGGAGCTCTCGGTCGCCCGGACGCTGCTGGCCGACGCGTCCGACGTCGACGACGGCCGGGTCGAGCGCGAAGTGATTGCGGACGCTCCGCACGAGGAGCGAGACGCCGCCTGAGAACGACTTCGGGGCCGGCCAGGCGGCCGGCCCCGAAGAGCGATCAGATCCCGAGCTTGGCGTTCAGGAGTTCGCGGACCTTGGCCGCGTCCGCCTGACCGCGCATGTCCTTCATGACCGCGCCGATCAGCGCGCCCGCGGCAGCCGGCTTGCCCGAGTTGACCTTCTCGACCACGTCGGGGTTGGCCGCGATGGCCCGGTCGATGGCTTCGATCAGGGCGGAGTCGTCGGAGACGAGGGCCAGGCCGCGCTTCTCGATGATCTCGGCGGGCGTGCCCTCACCCTTGATCAGGCCGTCGAAGACCTGGCGCGCCAGCTTGTCGTTGAGCGAACCCTCGTCGACCAGCTTCTGCACCTCGGCGACCTCCGCCGGACCGACGCCGAGCGCGTCGAGCTCCTGGCCCGACTCGTTCGCCGCCCGGGCCAGCTCACCCAGCCACCACTTCTTCGCCGCGGCCGGCGTCACCCCGAGCTCGACGGTCTTCACGATCGGCTCCAGCGCGTTGCCGTTCACGACGTCGCGCATCTCCAGGTCGGTGAAGCCCCACTCCTCCTGCAGCCGGACCCGCCGCAGCGAAGGTGCCTCCGGCAACGTCGACCGGATCTCCTCGACCCACTCGCGGGCCGGGGCGACCGGGACCAGGTCCGGCTCCGGGAAGTACCGGTAGTCCTCCGCGTCCGACTTCTCCCGGCCGGACGTGGTGATGCCGGTGTCCTCGTGCCAGTGCCGGGTCTCCTGCACGACCTTGCCGCCGGAGGACAGGATCGCCGCCTGCCGGGTGATCTCGTACGTCACCGCGCGCTCGACCGAACGGAACGAGTTCACGTTCTTGGTCTCGGTGCGGGTGCCGAAGACCGTCGACCCGGACGGCTTCAGCGAAACGTTCGCGTCGCAGCGCAGCGAGCCCTGGTCCATCCGGACGTCGGAGACGTCCAGCGCGAGCAGCAGGTCCCGCAGCATGCTCACGTACGCCCGCGCCACCGCGGCCGCCTTGTCACCGGGCACCTCGATCGTCTTCGTGACGATCTCGATCAGCGGGATTCCGGCCCGGTTGTAGTCGACCAGCGAGTGCGAGGCGCCGTGGATCCGGCCGGTCGCACCACCGACGTGGGTGGACTTGCCGGTGTCCTCCTCCATGTGCGCGCGCTCGATCTCGATCCGGTACGTCTCGCCGTCGACGACGACCTCGGTCCAGCCGTTGTACGCGATCGGCTCGTCGTACTGCGAGGTCTGGAAGTTCTTCGGCATGTCCGGGTAGAAGTAGTTCTTCCGGGCGAACCGGCACCACTCGGCGATCTCGCAGTTCAGCGCCAGGCCGATCTTGATCGCGGACTCGACCGCGCGGGCGTTCACCACCGGCAGCGCCCCCGGCAGGCCGAGGCAGACCGGGCAGGTCTGGGTGTTCGGCGGCGCCCCGAACTCGGTCGGGCAGCCGCAGAACATCTTCGACTTGGTGTTCAGCTCGACGTGGACCTCGAGGCCCATCACCGGGTCATATTGTGCAAGTGCGTCGTCGATCTCGAGAACCGTGTCAGCAGTAGGTGCAGTCATCGGGTCACCTCCAGCTCCGGAGCCTGTGCCATCAGGACGCCACCCCACTGCTCGGCCAGCGCCGCCTCGAGCGCGGAACCGACCTGGTACAGCAACTCGTCGCGCAGCACCGGCGCCATCACGTGGAAGCCGACCGGCAGGCCGTCCTCGTCGGCCAGGCCGCACGGGAACGACGCGGCCGCGTTGCCGGCCAGGTTGACCGGGATCGTGCACAGGTCGTTCTTGTACATCGCGATCGGGTCGTCGGCGCGGTCGCCGATCGGGAACGCGGTCGTCGGCGTGGCCGGGGACACCAGCACGTCGACCTGCTCGTAGGCGTTGGCGAAGTCGCGCTGGATCAGCGTCCGCACCTTCTGCGCCTGGCCGTAGTAGGCGTCGTAGTACCCGCTGGACAGCGCGTGCGTGCCGAGCATGATGCGCCGCTTGACCTCGTCGCCGAAGCCGGCCTCCCGGGTCAGGCTCATCACCTTCTCCGCGCTGTTCTCGCCGTCGTCGCCGACCCGCAGGCCGTACCGCATCGCGTCGAACTTGGCCAGGTTGGACGAGGCCTCGCTCGGCAGGATCAGGTAGTACGCCGGCAGCGCGTACTGGAAGTGTGGGCAGGACACCTCGACCACCTCGGCGCCTAGCTTGGTGAGCAGCTCGACCGACTCGTGGAAGCGTGCCTCGACACCCGGCTGGTAGCCCTCACCGCCGAGCTCCTTGACCACGCCGATGCGCAGCCCGTTGACGTCCGCACGACGGGCCGCCTCGACCACCGGCGGGACCGGCTGGTTGATCGACGTCGAGTCCATCGGGTCGTACCCGGCGATCGCCTCGTGCAGCAACGCGGTGTCGAGCGTCGTCCGCGCACACGGGCCGGGCGTGTCCAGGCTGGAGGCCAGCGCGATCAGGCCGTACCGCGACGTGCCGCCGTACGTCGGCTTGACGCCCACCGTCCCGGTGAACGCGCCGGGCTGCCGGATCGAGCCACCGGTGTCGGTGCCGATCGCGAGCGGCGCCTCGTACGCCGAGATCGCGGCCGAGGACCCGCCACCGGATCCACCCGGGATGCGGCCCAGGTCCCACGGGTTGTGGGTGGTGCCGTACGCCGAGTTCTCCGTCGAGGAGCCCATCGCGAACTCGTCCATGTTGGTCTTGCCGAGGATCACGATGCCGGCCGCCTTCAACCGCTTGACCACGGTCGAGTCGTACGGCGGCTTCCAGCCCTCGAGGATCTTCGAGCCGGCCGTGGTCGGCACACCCTCCTGGGTGAGCACGTCCTTCAGCGCCAGCGGCACCCCGGCGAGCGGGCCGAGCTTCTCCCCCGCCGCGCGCTGCTTGTCGACCTCGGCGGCCTGGGCCAGCGCGCCCTCGGTGTCGACGTGCAGGAACGCCTTGACGGCGCCGTCGACGGCGCCGATCCGGTCCAGGTGCGCCTGGGTGATCTCCACCGAGCTGGCCTGGCCGGACGTCATCAGCTCCGCGAGCTCGACCGCGGTCTTCCGCGTCAGGTCGCTCATCAGTCCTCCTCCAGAATCCGCGGCACCCGGAATCGCTGCTCCTCGGCGGCCGGCGCGCCGGACAGGGCCTGCTCCGGTGTGAGGCACGGCACGTTCTCGTCCTGGCGCATCACGTTGGTGATCGGCAGGGCGTGCGAGGTCGGCGGGATGTCGTCCGCGGCCACCTGGCTGACCTGCCCGACCAAGGTGATGATCTGGTCGAGCTGTGGTGCGAGGTGGTCGAGCTCGGCGTCGGTGAGCTCGATCCGCGCCAGCCGCGCCAGATGCGCGACCTCTTCGCGGGTAATCGATGGCATGAACTGATCCAATGGTTCGCAAGGACACACGAGAGGTTCTCGGTGTTACCCGAGCCATCTTAGGGGGCAGGCGTGACGGTCATGTTGCGTCGGTCCGGGACCGGCTTGTGGATGGGCCGGGCGTGTCCCCGGGCTCCGCTCTGTAACATTGGCCGCGACAAGGCGTTACGCGCATGGTGCTCGGCTGGGAGATGATCGTTCGGTGTTCCTGCTGCGATTGATCATCCCGGACCGTCCCGGTTCGCTGGGGACGGTGGCCACCGCCCTCGGCGAGGTGAACGCCGACATCCACGCGATCGAGATCGTCGAGCACCGGCGTGAGAACGGCACCGCCGTCGACGACATCGTGGTCGACCTGCCGCCGGGCGTCCTGCCCGACCGCCTGGTCTCCGCCTGCAACGGCGTACCGGGTGTCGAGGTCATCTGGTTCTCCCGGTACGGCGCCGGCGGCGGACTGCACATGGACCTGGAAGCCGTCGAGCAGATGACGTCGGCTCCGGCGGACGCGATCGACATCCTGGTCGAGCAGTCCCCGGCCGTCCTGCACGCCGACTGGGCCGCGTTGCTGGACGGCACCGGCAGCGAGGTGAAGGTCGCGCTGGAGACGAGCGCGACCCCGGAGTTCGGCACCGTGGCCGAGAAGTGGCTGCCGCTGGACAAGGCGACCACGATGGCCGCGCCGGACCAGCACAAGGGGCTGGCCGAGTCGGTGCTGGTCGTCGCTCCGCTGGAGTCCGGTCGCCGCGTCCTGGTCATCGGGCGGCGCGGCGGACCCGAGTTCCTCGGCTCCGAGGTCGCCCGGCTCAGCTACCTGGCCTCACTCGCCGTCACCATCCGCGCCACCGCGTAACCGCCGTACCGCAAACGAAAGGCCTCCCTCACCACTTGGTGGCGAGGGAGGCCTTTTCAGTGCCCTAGCTGAAGCGGAAGTAAGCGAAGACCCACAGGCCGGCCAGCACCAGCAGTACGGCGACGCCGACCAGGATCACGATCAGCACCGACTGGCTGTTGCTGCCGCTGCGGTCCGGGAGGTCGAACTGCGTCGGTCCCCATGGCCCGCCGCCGTCGACGCGCTGGAGCGCCTCAGGTGGTGGCGTGACCACCGTCCGCGACTCCCGCTTCTCCTTGGGGAACTTCATCCGACTCCCGACTCGCGTGCTCAGACGTAGAAGGTCTCGTAGCTGATCGAGATCCGCGAGGACGAGTAGGAGTCCTCGTTGTTCGCGATGATCTCGACCCGCCATCCGGCCACGTAAGAAGCGTACGACTTCCCGTCGTTGTGCGCCTGGACGAACGCCTTCAGGGCCGCGACGTCGTCGCCCTTCAGCGCGCCGAACGCGTCGTTCACCGCCGCCGGGAGCGCCTGCTTGACGTCTTCGGGGTCACCGGACGAGCTCATCTCCAGCGACCGGATGCCCTCGCCCTTGCTGGCGTAGGAGTAGATCCGCTGCGAGCCGTACTTGCCGACCTGCTTGCTGCACGAGCTGGTGCAGACGTACTTCTTCGCCTTCAGCGCGGCGATCAGCTGGTCCTCGGTGGTGGTGAAGCTCTTGCGCGGCAGCTCGAACGAGTCCGACCCGGACTTGCCGCCGGACAGCTGGTACTGGTCGCCGTCGTTGCGCAGCTCGAACTCGCCCCAGGTGCTGCCGACCTTCTGCGACTTCTGGCCGGTGCCGACCGCGTCCTGGATCTTCTTGACCTCGCTGCCGCCGAAGGTGTCGTTACCGATCGCCTGCAGCGCCGCGTCGAAGGTGACCTTGGCGTTGTTGACGTTCTCCTCGTTCTCCGACTTCACCAGGACGCCGATGATGGTGCCGTCGGGTGAGAACTGGAACACCGCCTCGGCCTCGGTCGGGCCGTCGTACTTGAAGCAGCCGCGGTGCGCACCCTGGCCGGTGTTGAACAGGTCACTGCACTGGAAGCCCTGGCCCTGCAGCTTCTCGGTCGCGTTCTTGGCCTGGCCGGTCGCGTTACCGAGTGAGCCGTTGTCGCCGCCGGTCGACGGGTTGCCGGTCGGCTCACCGGACTGCGACGTGGTCGGGTTCGCCTCGGGCTCCTCGTCACCGCCGAGCGCCTTGATCCCGAGGAACACGAGCAGGCCGATCAGCACGATGCCGACGATGCCACCGCCGATCAGCAGCGGCATCTTGTCCTTGTTCAGGCCACCGGGGCCCTTGTTGCCACCGCCGCCGGGCTGCCACTGCTGCTGCCCGGGCTGGCCCTGTTGCTGGTGCCAGCCACCCTGCTGCTGGTTGCCCTGCTGGCTCCATGGCTGCTGCTGGTAGGAGCTACCGCCCTGCTGCTGCGGGGAACGCTGACCCCAGCCGCCTTGCTGACCTTGGCCCTGCCCCTGACCTTGGCCCTGTCCGGGGCGCTGGTCTTGAGCCGGCTGTCCAGGCTGCGGTCGGCCAGGCTGCTGCTGACCCCAACCGCCACCGCCTTGCTGCGGAGGCTGGCCCTGCTGCGGCGGCTGCTGGTGTGGCTGCTGCGGGCGTTGACCCCAACCGCCACCACCTTGGCCCGGAGGCTGCTGCTGTCCCCAGCCACCCCCTTGACCGGGCTGGCCTCCCTGTCCCCCTTGCTGCCCGCCGGACTGGCCCCCCGGCTGCCCAGGACCCCACGGTCCCTGCGGCGGCGTCGTCATATTCGCTCCTTTTGACCCACGTGTAGACGTGCAAAGTTAACAGTCCGACGGCTCAGCGCAGCCGACGGATCCCTTGGGGTGTTCGTTATCCGTCGCCAGGCTCAGGAGTGCCGGCGACCTTGGTCGCGGCGTCGGCGCCCTCATCGAGCAGAACCTGGAAGCCGGCCGCGTCCAGGATCGGTACGCCGAGCTGGACGGCCTTGTCGTACTTGGAGCCCGGGGAGTCGCCGACGACCACGAACGAGGTCTTCTTGGAGACCGAGCTGGCCGCCTTGCCGCCGCGGGAGACGATCGCCTCGGTGGCCTCGTCCCGGCTGAACCCCTCGACCGTGCCGGTCACGACGACGGACAGGCCGGTGAGCGTCTGCGGCACGCTCGGCCCGGTGCGCTCCTGGCGCAGCTGGACGCCGGCGGCCTGCCACTTGTCGACGATCGCCTGGTGCCAGTCGACGTCGAACCACTCGATCACCGCGTGCGCGATGGTCGGCCCGACGCCCTCGATCTCGGACAGCTCCTCTTCACTAGCCGCCCGGACCGCCTCGATGTCGTCGTACACCGCGGCCAGCGCCTGCGCGGCGGTCGGGCCGACGTGCCGGATCGACAGGGCGACCAGGCCGCGGGCCAGCGGCTGGGTCTTGGCGGTCTCGAGGTTCGCGAGCAGGCGCTGGGCGTTCGCCGACAGCGCGCCGGCCTTGGTGGTGAAGAACGCGCTGCGGGACAGCTCCTCCTCGGTCAGCCCGAACAGGTCGCCCTCGTCGGTGATCAGGCCGTCGCCGATCAGCGCGTCGGCGGCCTTGAACCCGAGCACCTCGATGTCGAACCCGGACCGCCCGGCCAGGTGGAAGATCCGCTCCCGCAACTGCGCCGGGCAGGACTGCGAGTTCGGGCAGCGGATGTCGACGTCGCCCTCCTTCATCGGGCGCAACGCCGTACCGCAGGAGGGGCATTCGGTCGGCATCACGAACTCACGCGCGTCGTCCGGGCGCAGCTCGACCACCGGCCCGAGGATCTCCGGGATCACGTCACCGGCCTTGCGCAGCACGACGGTGTCGCCGATCCAGACGCCCTTGCGCTTCACTTCCTGCGCGTTGTGCAGGGTCGCGAACTCGACCGTCGACCCGGCCACCCGGACCGGCTCCATCTTCCCGTACGGCGTGACGCGGCCGGTGCGGCCGACGTTCACCTCGATGTCGAGGAGTTTGGTGGTGACCTCCTCCGGCGGGTACTTGTACGCGATCGCCCAGCGCGGGGCACTCGACGTGGACCCGAGGGCGCGCTGCAGGTCGACCTCGTCCACCTTGACCACGACGCCGTCGATCTCGTGGTCGACGGAGTGCCGGTTCTCGCCGTAGTAGGCGATGAACTCGTTCACCTGGTCGAGCGTCTCGACCTTGCGGGCGCGGTCGCTCACCGGCAGGCCCCAGGCTTTGAGCTGCTCGTACGCCGAGGACAGCCGCCCGACGTGGTAGCCGTCGACCCGGCCGAGACCGTGGACGACGAACCGGAGTGGACGAGTCGCGGACACCCGTGGGTCCTTCTGCCGCAGCGAGCCGGCGGCACTGTTGCGCGGGTTGGAGAACGGGTCCTTGCCCGCTTCGACCAGCTGCGCGTTCAGCTCCTCGAAGTCCTCGACCCGGAAGTACACCTCGCCGCGGACCTCCAGGAAGGCCGGCAGGTCCTTGCCGTTCAGCTCGTTCGGGATGCTCTTGATGGTGCGGACGTTCAGCGTGACGTCCTCACCGGTGCGCCCGTCGCCGCGGGTCGCGCCGCTGACCAGCTTGCCGTTCTCGTAGACGAGGTCGAGGGCCAGGCCGTCCACCTTCAGCTCGCAGAGGAAGCCGCTGTCGTGGATCTGCTTCAGGGTGACCTCGCGCTCGAGCCGCTTGGCCCACGCCTCCATCTGCTCGGCGGAGAACGCGTTCGCCAGGCTCTCCATCCGGGTCGGGTGCTGCACCGGCGTGAACAGGTTGGAGATCGGGATGCCGACCTTCTGCGTCGGCGAGTCGGGCGTGCGGAGCTCGTTGTACTGCTCCTCGAGGTCCTGCAGCTCGTGCATCAGCGCGTCGAAGTCCGCGTCCGAGATGGTCGAGGTGGCCAGGTAGTACCTGACCCGGTGCTCCTCGATCTCCTGGCTCAGGGCGGCATGCCGCGCCCGCACGTCAGCCGGCGCCGCCGGCTGCTCAGCAGCAGTCGTCTCGGGAATCTCCTCCGTGCTCATGGGGGAGAATTTACAGCGGTCCACCGACGTTTTAAGTGTTCTCCGCGGCCTCGGCGACGACATCAGCTGTACGGCGCAGCAGCTCCAGGCGACTGCGAGCGTCGGCGGGAGACGGTGACGCTGCCAGACCGCATGCCGGCGTGATCACGACCTTTTTGAGGAGCTCCGGGTCCAGGCCGAGCTCGCGCCAGCGGCGTACCAGGGGTGCTGCAGCCTGCTCGGGGTTGGGGATCGGGCCTGTGGTGGCGACCAGGCCCGCGTAAATGGTGCTGCCGGCTTCGGCAGCGAGAGCGATCTGCTCCCAGCCGGGCTCGGTCAGCAGCGAGACGTCCACGGCGACGCCGGTCGCTCCGGCTTTGGTGAAGACCTCGATCGGCGGCCGGGCCGCGCAGCAGTGCACCACAGCGGGTGCTGCACCGGTCACCAGACTCAGCAGCTCCACAGCGCCCGGTCCGTCCACCGAGCGGTGTTTGCTCCAGCCAGAAGCCGTAGGAACAGCTCCAGCGAGTACGGCGGGCAGTCCCGGCTCGTCCACCTGTACGACGAGGTCCGCCCCAGGCACCCGCCGCCGTACCTCGGCCACATGCTCGCCCAGCCCCAGCGCCAACGCCTCAGCCAAGTCCCGCCGGGCGCCGTAGTCCGCCAGCACCTTGTCACCGCGCGGCAGCTCCACAGTCGACGCCAGCGTCCACGGCCCGGTCAGCTGCAGCTTCAGTGGCCCGGTGTAGCCGTCAGCTAGCTCTTCGAGCGCATCCAGATCCTCAGCAAGCAGGGAACGCGCCCGCCGCTGGTCCAGGCTCGCCCGCGGGTCGCTCCCACCCGTGAGCCGCCAGCCAACCGGCTGCAGGTCAGCAGCCAACTCGGTCAGTACGGCGACCGCCCGGCTGACCATGTCGCCGTACGGACGCACCGGCAGCTCAGCCAGGAACGGGATGTCCACGGCCTCGAGCAACACCTTGGTCCACTCGCGAATGTCGTCACCAGGGAGCGAACCCAGGCCGGTCGTGGTCATGCGTGCTGTGCCGCCACCCGCGACACGGTGTCGATCGTGGCCGACCCGATCACCCGCGTGCCGTCGTACAAGACGACCGCCTGGCCTGGCGCGACCGCCGACGCGGGCTCGTCGAAGTCGACGACGACCTGGTCGCCCTCGACCCGCGCGGTGACCGCGACCTCCTCGCCGTGCGCACGCAGCTGCGCCTTCACCTGCAGCGTGCTGGTCGGCGCCGGCCCACACCAGCGCGGCTTGGAAGCGACCAGCCGGGAAGCCGCCAGCTCCTCTCGCGATCCGACGGTCACCGTGCGGTCGACCGGGCTGATGTCCAGGACGAACCGCGGCTTGCCGTCGGCCGCCGGCGTACCGATCTTCAGGCCCTTGCGCTGCCCGACGGTGAACCCGTGTGTGCCCTTGTGCTCGCCCAGCTTGTTGCCCTGCGCGTCGACGATGTCACCGGGGGCCTCACCGAGGTGCTTACTGAGGAAGCCCGGGGTGTTGCCGTCGGCAATGAAGCAGATGTCGTGGCTGTCCGGCTTGGCCGCCACCGACAGTCCCAGCCGCTCGGCCTCCGCCCGGACCTCGGTCTTCGGCGTGTCCCCCAGCGGGAAGAACGCATGCTGCAGCTGCTCCTGCGTGAGGACGCCCAGCACGTACGACTGGTCCTTGGCCGGGTCCACCGCCCGGTGCAACTCGCGAGCGCCGTCGGGCGTGTCCACGATCCGCGCGTAGTGCCCGGTCGCGACCGCGTCGAACTCCAGCGCCAGCGCCCGCTCCAGTACGGCGCTGAACTTCACCTTCTCGTTGCAGCGCAGACACGGGTTCGGCGTGCGGCCGGCGGCGTACTCGCTGACGAAGTCCTCGACCACGTCGGCGTGGAACCGCTCGGCCAGGTCCCACACGTAGAACGGGATGCCGATCACGTCCGCGGCGCGGCGGGCGTCGCGGGAGTCCTCGATCGTGCAGCAGCCGCGAGCGCCACTGCGGTACGACTGCGGGTTCCGGCTCAGGGCCAGGTGCACGCCGACCACGTCGTGCCCGGCTTCGGCCATCCGCGCCGCCGCGACGGCGGAGTCGACCCCGCCGGACATGGCTGCGAGTACCCGCATCAGGTGTTCCTTCCCACGTTCTGCAGACCGGCGGACTTGGCCCGCTCCACCACCGGCACGATGTTCTCCAGTACGGCGTCGATGTCCGCCCGGGTGCTGGTGTGCCCCAGGGTGAACCGGAGCGACCCACGCGCCCGCTGGTCGTCGTACCCCATGGCCAGCAGGACATGACTCGGCTCGGCGACGCCGGCGTTGCACGCGGACCCGGTGGAGACCTCGATCCCGCGCGCGTCGAGCAGCAGCAACAGCGAGTCGCCCTCGCAGCCGCTGAAGGACAAGTGTGCATTGTTGGGCAAGCGGTCCGTCGGGTCACCGGACAGCTGGGCGCCCTCGACGGTGCTCACGACGCCACCGATCAGCGCGTCCCGGAGCTCGCTCAGCCTGCTCGCCTCGTCGGCTTGGTGCTTGACCGCGTGCTCCGCCGCGACCGCGAACCCGGCCGTCGCGGGCGCGTCCAGCGTGCCCGACCGGACGTCGCGCTCCTGGCCGCCACCGTGTAGCACCGGAGTCAGCTGCGTCTCCTTGTGGACGACGAGCGCGCCGATGCCGTAGGGACCGCCGAGCTTGTGGGCGGAAACGGTCATCGCGTCGACACCGAGCTCGGCGAAGTCCACCGGCACCTGCCCGATCGCCTGCACCGCGTCGGTGTGCACCGGGATGTCGTACGCACCGGCCAGCTCGGCGATCTCGCGGACCGGCTGGAGCGTCCCGACCTCGTTGTTCGCCATCATCAACGTGACGAACGACACGCTCTCCGGGTCCCGCTCGACGGCCCGCCGTACGTCGTCCGGCTGCACCCGGCCGAGCTCGTCGACCGGCAGCCACTCGATCTCGGCCCGCTCGTGCTGCGCCAGCCAGACGGCCGGGTCCAGGACGGCGTGGTGCTCGATGCCACTGAGCAGGATCCGGCGACGGCGCGGATCCTCGGCCAGGCGGGCCCACCACAGGCCCTTCAGGGCGAGGTTGTCGGCCTCCGTCCCGCCCGAGGTGAACACGACCTCGCTGGGCTGCGCGCCCAGCGCGGCGGCGATCGTCTCGCGGGACTCCTCGACCGTCCGGCGGGCGGCGCGTCCGGAGCCGTGCAGGGACGACGCATTGCCGGTCCGCGCGAGGTGATGGCTCATCGCCTCGATCGCCGCCGGCAGCATCGGAGTCGTCGCCGCGTGGTCCAGGTACACCGTGCGACGGTCGGAAGCAGTCATATCGGCTTCAAGGGTATGTCCGCCGCGGTTGTTCCCGCTCCTCGGGCCTCAGCGGTGGGACAGCAGCTTCAGCGTGCGGGCGTGCTCGAACTGCGCCCCGATCCGCTCGAACTGCTCGGCCGCCTGCTCCAGCGCCGCCCGCTCACCGGTCAGCCGGGCCCTGGCCCGCAGCAGTACGGCGTCCGACCAGGTGTTCTCGCTCACCGCACGCTCCAGGTACTGCTCGGCGTCCGGGTAGCGGAGGGCAGCCGCCAGCTCCGCACCGGAGGCCCACGCGTATGGCACCCACCACGGCTCGAGGAACTCCGCGAAGGCCTGCTCAACCGACATGGCCGGCGTGGCCGCCAGCTGTCCGGCGTCAAGGCGGTGCAGGGCCAGGCGGGCGTCGACAAAGGCTGCACTCGCCATCAGGCCTGGGGAGTCGGCTGCGGTGGAGACCTCGGCGATCTCCAGCGCGCGGGTCTGCCAGAGCGCGTCCTGACCGGTACCGAGTAGTCCGTGGGCCAGGGCTGCGCAGGAGGCGGCTGACGCCATCCATGACCGCGGCGGGCGGCCGGCGGCGGTCCAGCCGTTCCACATGACGTCCGCGGCCGTCACTGCCTCGTCGAACAGGCCGCTGAGGGCGAAGGCGCGGACCTTGCGCGGGGCGGTGATGTACGGGTGGCCGTGCACGGGGTCGTCCGTCAGGCGGGCCAGCCGGACGGCCTCCGGCAGGTCGCCGACCGCCACAGCCGTCGTGGACGCGACATGGAACGCGTCCGTGATCTCCGCGACCGCCCGCGGCTCGTGGTCCGGCAGTGTGGCGGCCAGCTCGAGTCTCTCCTCGGCGGACCGGCGTGCGTCGCTTAGGCGGCCGGCGCTCGCGACTGCGACGCCGTACGCGTCCAGTGCGTTCATCAGGTCCAGCGGGTCGCCGGCCTTGCGAGCTGCGGCGAGGGCGGTCTCCGCTGGGCCGACCTCCTGCCTCGACGCCCAGGCCCGTGCGATCAGGACTGGCACGATGTCCGCATTCGTTGGGAGTAGTCCGGCGCCGCGGTCGGGCGGGAGCGGCATGGCCTCGTAGCGACTGAGGATGGTGACCGCGTAGGCGAGTGCGTCTTGATGGTTGTTCTCTGCCGCCGAACGCATCATCAGCTGGTAGGCGTGGGCAGCGTCGGCCACAGCCAGTGCGGCGTCGGCGGCGTCGCGGAGATCGTCATACAACTGGCTGGCGTCCGAGGCGTGCGCTGCCGCGGTCAGGTAGTGCTCGCGGGCCTCGAGGAACCGTCTGCGGGCGAAGGTCAGGTGCGCGAGTCGACGCGCCATCCGCCGTACGTCGGTGTCGGACCGGCTCACCGCCGCCCGCAGGTCCGCGGTCACCTGGTCGAACTCGCTCTGCCAGTCCTCGTGGTGCTCCAGCCGCTGCTCCAGCCGGGCGGCGGTGCTGTCGGCCCATGCAAGGTGCAGTACGGCGACAGCGTCGTACTCACCGCATCTGCTGAGCTCATCCAGCGCAAAGACGCGGACTGTCTCCAGCATGCGCCACCTGCTCGTGCCGGCGAGCTGAGTCCGGTGCAGCAGGCTCTTGTCGGTCAGCCGGCCGAGTAGATCGCTCAGCTCGCCGCGGCTGGTGTCCGGGCTGATGGCTGCTGCAGCGCTGAGGTCGAAGCCGCCCACGAAGACACCTAGTCGCCGGAACAGTGCTCGTTCAGCGTCGTCGAGGAGGTCGTAGCTCCAGCCGATGACCTGCGCCAGCGAGTGATGCCGCTCGTTGGGCCCGCGTCCGCCCGCCACGAGCCTCAGTCGGTCATCCAGCGCAGCGAGCAACCCGTCCGGTCCCAGTGAGCCGGCGCGGGCTGCGGCGAGCTCGATGGCCAGCGGTACGCCGTCCAGTCCCGCGCACAGCTGGGCAGCGACGTCCTCGTCGGCGGCGAAGTCTGGTGCGACCCGGTCCCGGAACAGCTGCTCGGCCTCGGACCCGAGCGCCAGCGGCCCCAGCTGCAACGACCGCTCTCCCGTCACCCCGATCCGCTCCCGACTGGTCACCAGTACGGCGGTCTGCGGCGCCTGAGCCAGGATGCGGGCAACCAGGTCGCCGACGTCCAGCACCAGGTGCTCGCAGTTGTCCAGCACAAGCAGAGTCCGACCGCGCTGCAGTCGCTCGAGCAGTGCGTCTAGGAGGGTGTGCGGGGGCTGCTCGCGTACGCTGAGGGTCTCGGCGACCGCGGCCACCACGAAGCCTGGCCGGACTGGAACCAGGTCGACGAACGCACCGCCGTACGGATAATTGCCAGCTGCCTCGGCTGCGACGCGCTGGGCCAGCCGCGTCTTGCCGACTCCACCTGGGCCCAGCAGGCTCACCAGTCTGCTGGTTTCCAGCGCAGCCAGGAGCTCGGCCTGCTCCTGCTGGCGGCCGACGAACGTCGTACCCGGGCCGGCGAGGTTGGCGAAGTCGCGCTTCTCCTCCGCGAGCTCGGCAAGGCCCACCAGCTCGTGGCGGTCGGAGACGCCGTACTTGCGGAGCAACGAGGAGACGTGGCTCTCGACCGTGCGGACGCTGATGTGGAGCTGCCGCGCGATCTGGGCGTTCGAGTGGCCGCCGGCGAGGGCTGCGAGCACCTCGGCCTCGCGGGCGGACACCTCTGTCGCACCGGTCACGGGCCCATCATGCCCGCTGCCCGGTCCGGTCAGTGGTGGTTCCGTGGTGGGCACGGATGACTTTCGGTAGCGGGGGCTCGCAGGCTGGTCGACGTACCGGAAAGGAGCAGACATGACACAGGAGATCCTCGACCAGCGGGCGACCGCGGTCATCGAGGCGAACAAGTACATGACGCTGGCGACCGTCGACGCGGACGGACGGCCTTGGGTGACGCCGGTGTACTTCACCCCGGACGGGCACACCGACTTCTACTGGGTGTCGTCACCGGAGGCCGAGCACTCGCTCAACGTCGCCCGCAACCCCGACGTCAGCATCGCCATCTTCGACTCGAGCGTCGCGGTCGGGCAGGCGTCCGCGGTCTACTTCCGGGCCCGGGTCGAGCTCGTCCCCGACGAGGAGCTCGAACGGTGCGCCGCCTTCTACTCCGGGCGCCTCCGCGGACTCCGCACCTTCACCGCCGAGGAGCTGCGGGCACCTGCCGACCTCCGGCTCTACCGAGCCCGCACTTCACACCACTGGCTGCTTGTCAGAGGCGGGGACCCGGAGTACGGCACCGGCATCGACTCCCGCCGTGCTGTCTGGAGCTAGTCGCGCCAGCGGCTGTGATGGGTCCAGCCGATGACGTCCGCGGCTCGGCGGCAGTCGTAAAGGGAGGTGGTGCCGGTGAGGTCAGCGAGGAGCTCGGTGTCGGGTAGGTACTGGGCGAGGAGGTCGGTGGTGGGTTGGAGCATGCCGGTGTCCTCGGCCGCGATCAGGAGTGCGGCGTAGGGGGCTGGGCGGGGGTTGAGGGACAGTACGCAGGCGCGGGCGGCCTCGTCGAGGTCGACGTACCCCCAGAGGTTGCGGCGATTGTCCTCGGGTGGCGCCTCGGTGATGTAGCGGCGTACTTCGGTGGGCGTGAGGATCCAGTGGAAGCGCAAGGCGGTGACCTGCATGCCGCGGCGTGCGTACATCCCTCCGGTGCGTTCGAGGACGTCCTTGCTCAGCGCGTAGGGATCGACGTACCGCAGCGCGGTGTCCTCGTCGATCGGCACTGTCGGTACGGCGAGCTCCTCCGGCGACCACGCCGTACCGTAGATCGACCCACTCGACGCCAGCACCGCAGTCCGGATCCCCTGCTTCCACGCTTCTTCGAGGGCGTTGAAGGTGGTGATCGCGTTGATGTGCAGGAGTTCTGCGGGCTCGATGTTCTGCGGGCTGGGAATCGCGGCACAGTGCACAATCGCCTCGGCACCCCGCAACGACCGCGCCACAGCCTCCCGGTCGAGCAGATCAACCAGCCCGGCGGCCGGTGATGGCGGGACGAGATCGGCTTCGACCACCTCGTGTCCGGCGGCGACCAGTTGCCGGCAAACCTCGCTGCCGAGCTTGCCTCGTGCACCACTCACCCAGATCCGCATCCAGCGCATGCTAGCCGCCGGCTGGTCGGCATGCGTCGGCCCGGCTCGGGAGGGGATCCGAGCCGGGCCGTCGCGAGGTCCGGAGGTCGAGGGGTTACCTCCGGTGGGTGACCGGCTCCCAGGAGGAAGGCTCCGGTCGGGTGACCGGGTCCCCGGGGCGGGGACCCGGCCGGGGGGTCAGGACTTGCGGGTGGTGATTTCTTGGGTGGCGGCGGGGAGGACCTTGTGCAGGTCGCCGACGACGCCGAAGTCGACCAGCTCGAAGATGGGGGCTTCCTCGTCCTTGTTGACGGCGACGATGGTCTTCGAGGTCTGCATGCCGGCGCGGTGCTGGATGGCGCCGGAGATGCCCGCCGCGACGTACAGCTGCGGGGACACGGTCTTGCCGGTCTGGCCGACCTGGTAGGCGTGCGGGTACCAGCCCGAGTCGACGGCCGCGCGGGACGCGCCGACGGCGGCGCCGAGCGAATCCGCGAACGCCTCGACCGGGCCGAAGTCACCGCCGGTCCCGCGACCGCCGGACACGATGATCGCGGCCTCGGTCAGCTCCGGACGGCCGGTCGCCTCCCGCGGCTTGGAGTCGGTGACGCGGGCGGTTTTGGCAACGTCGGAGATGGACACGTCGAACTCCTCCACCTCCGGCGAGGTCTCGGCCGCCTCCGGGGTGGCGGCGTTCGGCTTGACGGTGATGATCGGCGTGCCATGGGTGACCTTGGCCTGGACCGAGTAGTTGCCCGCGAACACCGACTGCGTGGTCACCGGACCACCGTCACCGGCGGTCACGTCGACGGCGTCGGTGATCAGGCCGGAGTCGAGCTTGACCGCCAGCCGGGCGGCGATCTCCTTGCCCTCGGCGTTCGACGAGATCAGGATCGCCGACGGTTCGATCTTGGCCGCGACCTGCTGCAGCGCCTCGGCCTTCGGGGCCACCAGGAACTGGGTCAGCTCCGGGTTGGACAACGCGATCACCTTGGTCGCGCCGTACTGACCGAGCGCCGGCAGCGCATCCTGTACGCCGTCGCCGACGAAGACCGCGACCGGCTCGCCGAGACGGCGGGCGATGGTGAGGAGCTCAGCCGTGGTCTTGCGGACCTTGCCTGCAGTGTGGTCGACGAGAACCAGAACGTTGGACATGAACTGATCGCCCCTCAGAGGAACTTGTTGGTGGACAGGAACTCGACGAGCTGGGTAGCGCCGCTACCGTCCTCGTCGGTGACGATCGTGCCGGCGGTGCGCGGCGGACGGGCGGTCACCTCGACCACCTCGGTCCACGCGGCGGAGCCACCCACCTGGTCGGCCGAGAGCTCCAGGTCGGCCAGGGACCAGGTCTGCACCGGCTTCTTCTTCGCCGCCATGATGCCCTTGAACGACGGGTACCGCGGCTCGTTGGCCTGGTCGGAGACGCTCAGCACCAGCGGCAGCGTGCCCTCGATCGTGTCGCTCGCGGTATCGCCGTCGCGGCGGATCCGCACAGTCTGGCCGTCGACGGTGACCTCGGAGCCCAGCGTCACGGCCGGCAGCCCGAGCCGCTCCGACACCATCGCCGGAACCACACCCATCGACCCGTCGGTCGAGCCCATCCCGAACACGACCAGGTCGGCCTCGAGCTTGGCCAGCGCCTTGGACAGGATCAGCGAGGTGGCGACCGCATCCGAACCGTGGATCGCGTCGTCGAGCACGTGGACCCCGGCGTCGGCGCCCATCTGCAGACCCTTCTTCACCGCGTCGGCGGCCTGCTCCGGCCCGACGGTCAGCACCGTGACCTCGGCGTCTCCCGCCTCTTTCACGGTCAGGGCGGTCTCGACGGCATATTCGTCCAGCTCGGACAGCAGCCCGTCGACACCGGCACGGTCCACCGTGTTGTCCTCCGGGCGGAAGCGGCGGTCCGCGGTGGCATCCGGCACGAACTTCGCGCAGACGACGATCTTCATAGCGTGTGGGACCCCTTCTGGTTAACGGTCTTTCCCAAGCCTGCCACGGATGTTACTCACGAGAAACATAATCCCGTGCGAGTCCCATCACACCGTGCTTATCCGAGCCGCGGGGCACAGGACAAGTGGACACGGGTGTGACGTGGAAACACACACCGAACCGCACACGGTGTCGCCTATTAGGCTGACTCAGGTGACCGAGACGTTACCGCTCACCGGCGAGAGAACAGCGCCCGGGATCTGGCACGAGAACTACTGGTTCGCGCGTCATGACGCCGCCTACCGCTGGATCACGGCCAACCTGTCGTCGAACAATTCGCTCGGGACCGGTCGCGTCCTCGACGCCGGCTGCGGCGAGGGCTACGGCGCGGAGCTGCTCCGCCTGGCGGGTGCGGACTCCGTGACCGGTCTCGACTATGAAGATACGACCCTTCGGCACGTCCGCCGGGTTTATCCACAGATCAATGTGGTGCAGGGCAACCTCGTCCAGACCGGCTTCGCCGACGCGACGTTCGACCTCATCACCTCGATGCAGACGATCGAGCACCTCTGGGAGCAGCCACGGTTCATCACCGAGTGCGCGCGCATCCTCGCGCCACAAGGCACCCTCGTCGTCAGCACCCCGAACCGGCTGACGTTCCCCAGCGGGAACTG
Organism: Kribbella sp. NPDC050124; assembly: GCF_044460355.1. NCBI lineage: Bacteria > Bacillati > Actinomycetota > Actinomycetes > Propionibacteriales > Kribbellaceae > Kribbella > Kribbella sp. NPDC050124. The sequence goes on along the minus strand of NZ_JBITJU010000013.1, from coordinate 123,234 downwards.
GTACCACACGCGTGAGCTGACGGCCGTCGAGTTCACCGAGCTGCTCGAGCCGCACTTCGAGATCACGCACGCCCTCGGGCTTCACCACGGCGCCAGGCTGCGCGAATGGGAGCAGCAGCACGGTCCATGCGTCGACGCACAACTGGCGACCGAGCACGACGACTGGGCACCCGAGCTCAGGCAACTGGTGACCAGCACGAGGTACGACGATTTCGAGATTCGCCCAGGTGATCTGGACGAATCGCTCGATCTGATCCTCGTCGCGAAACCTACGGGCGGACGAACCGCTCGATGATCTTGCCGGCGATCAGGTAGACCAGCGCCGCGATCCCCCAGTTCACCAGCAGGGTGTTCTTGGCGGTCTCCAGCCGGAACAGGTCCTTGAACGGGCCCACCAGGTCGTGCCCGCGCTCCAGCACCCAGCGCACGATCTCGTTGCTCTGGTTGGTCTGATCCAGCGCGGTGAACAGCGCACCGAGCGCCAGTACGGCGGCCGCGAGCACCGCAATCAGCCAGATCAGCGAGGCGATCAGGTTCCGCAGCCTCCGCACTCCGGAGCCGACCGAGCTCATCGCCTGCTTGCCCTTGCCTGAAGAGGAAGCCGCTTTGTTGCCCACCGCACCAGTCTTCGCCGAAGCCGAACCGGAAGCCGAAGCAGCGGCTGACGTCGCTGGAACCTTCGTCACCGGCTTGGTCACCGCGGTCTCCGCCGGATCCTTGGCCCCGGCATCCTTCTCGGCGGCAGCCGACGCCGCGGCCTGCTCCCGGGCCCGCTGCTCGGCGACGATCTCCGCCGCGGTCTTCGGCCGGGCCGGCTTGGTCACCGTCGCGGTCGACCCACGGCTGTTCGCCTCGCCCGCGTCGCCACTGCCGGCCGCTGCGTCCGACGGCGGTTTCACCGCCTTCTCCGCGTTCGCTGCCTTCTCGTCGTGCGTACCCACGTCGTCCATCTCCTCAGCCGGGGTCGGTTCCTCGTCCGCCGCCGTCGCGATCGTGGCCGGCGGTCTCCTGCGCCGGCTGACCGGGACCGGGCGGGGCGACAGCCTGCGCCGGGCGCCCGCGAGCGGGGCCGGTGCCGCCGTCCTGCCGTCCACTGCCTGCACTTCCGGGTCCAGCCTCCGGTTCACACCCACCTCGCGAACCGCCGCCTGTCCAGCACTCGTTTCAAGCGCTGGTTCCAACGTAGCGCTGCCGGGTTCCGTCACGACCGGCACCGGGTCCACCGCGCGGGTCCGGGCCCGCGTGATCGAGTCGTCGGCGGCCGCCTGGTCGAGCAGCGACGGCGCCGGCTCCCCGCTCCCGGTCTGGTCAGCCACGCTGGATCTCCTCTCCGACGGTCAACCGGTCGGCGTCCGGCCGAACGTGGGGGACATAGTGCCCGACTGGTGAGTAACTTGAGAACCCCTCGTCGCCAACTCCCTCACCAGCCGCACCGTCGCCGTCACCCTCAGCTTCCCCCGGTACGCCGTTCCCACTCGGCGGCACCGGATCGCCGCCGGCGAGCAACCGGGCCGCGGTGCGGTCGTTCGCCGCGGCCAGCCCGGCCAGGTAGGCCCGGCGGGCCGCGTCGGCGGCGTACCGGGTGGTGCGGTCGGCGACCACCACGGCCGGCACCCCGGCGGCGACGGCGTACGAAGGAATGTTGCCACGGGCAACGCTGTTCGCGCCGATCACCACGCCGCGGCCGATGTCGGTTCCGCGGGTGACGGTGACCTTGGTGGCCAGCCAGCAGTCCGGGCCGATCCGGACCGGCGACTTCACCAGGCCCTGGTCCTTGATCGGCAGGTGCAGGTCGTCGGTCTTGTGGTCGAAGTCGCAGATGTAGGTCCAGTCCGCGATCAGCGTGGAGGCGCCGATCTCGACGTCCAGGTAGCAGTTCACCGTGACGTCGCGGGCGAACACCACCTTGTCGCCGATCCGCAGCGTGCCCTCGTGCGCGCGCAGCCGGGTCTCGTCGCCGAGGTGCACCCACTTGCCGAGGATGATCCGGCCGTGCCCGGGCCGCGCCACGATCTCCAGGTTCTTGCCCAGGAAGACGAATCCCTCGGTGATCACGCCGGGGTGACGCAGCTTGAACCAGGCGAACCGCCAGTAGCGCTTCAGGTAGTACGGCGTCCATGCCCGATGGCGCACCACCCAGCGCAGATTCGCCGCGGTCAGCAACCGCATCCAGTCACCCTACTGCTCTGAATTCCGCCCCCGCCCCTCCGCCCCGGTCTGGGCGACACCGGTGATCGAGACGTTGTAGTACAGCTCGTCCGGTACGACGGCCGACAAAGCCTTGTCCACCTTCGACAGCTGCAGCCACGACTTGTACGCGAACATCCGCCACCCGAACCCGAGCTTCTGCTCCGGTACGGCGGCCTCGAACGTCCGGATCGGCCACCCGACCCACGCCGCCAGGAGCTCTTCGGTGACCGTTCGTACGTCGGCAGCGCCCGCACGGGACGCCATCCGGGCCAGCGTGTCCGGGTCGAACGTGTGCAGGTCGACCACAGCCTCCAGCGCGGCAGCTCGTGAGGACTCGTCGAGCTCCGACTGCGGGCGGCGCCACTCGGCCAGAGCCGGCAGCTTGGTCAGGTTCGTGGTGGCCCACCAGGTGAGGCGCGACAGGCGCCGGGCCACGTAGTCGCCGTACCGGGTGGGTTCGCCGCAGATCACGAACCGGCCGCCCGGCTTGAGCACGCGCAGCATCTCGCGGAAGGCGAGCTCGACGTCCGGGATGTGGTGGATGACCGCGTGCCCGATGACGAGGTCGAAGGTGTCGTCGTCGTACGGCAGCTTCTCGGCGTCGGCGACCTTGCCCTCGATCGCGAACCCGAGCGTCTTCGCGTTCTTCTTGGCCGCCTCGACCATGCCCGGCGACAGGTCGGTGACGTGCGCCTCGTCCAGGACGCCGGCCAGCTTGAGGTTCAACGTGAAGAAGCCGGTGCCGGCGCCGATCTCGAGCGTCTTACCGTACGGCCAGCCGTTCGATCCGGCGATCGCGTCGAACCGGTCCCGGGCGTAGCTGACGCAGCGTTCGTCGTACGAGATCGACCACTTCTCGTCGTACGTCGACGCCTCCCAGTCGTGGTAGAGCACCTGGGCGAGCTTGTTGTCGTTCCAGGCCGCCTCGACCTCTTCGGCAGTGGCGGCGGGCTTCTCAGCGGACGTGGTCATCAGATTCCCCTGAACTCGGCCTTGCCCGGGCCGTTCTCGACGAAGGACTTCATCCCGATCGCACGGTCCTCGGTCGCGAACAGCGCGGCGAACTGCTGCCGCTCGATCTCCAGCCCGGTGTGCAGGTCGACCCCGAGCCCGGCGTCGATCGCCTCCTTGGCCGCCCGCAGCGCGAGCGCGGCGCCGTTGGCGAACTGCGACGCCCAGGCGACCGCCGCGTCGTACACCTCGGCCGCCGGGACGACCTTGTCGACCAGGCCGATCGAGAGCGACTCGGCGGCGTCCACGAACCGGCCGGTGTAGATCAGGTCCTTGGCCTTGGACGCGCCGATCAGCCGGGACAGCCGCTGCGTCCCGCCGGCGCCGGGGATGATGCCGAGCAGGATCTCCGGCTGGCCGAGCTTCGCGTCCTCGGCGGCGATCCGGTAGTCCGCGCACAGCGCGAGCTCGCAGCCACCACCGAGGGCGTACCCGGTGATGGCCGCGACCGTCGGCTTCGGGATCGCGGCGACCGCGGACAGCGAGGACTGCAGCGGTCCGGAGCGCTTGACCATGTCGGCGTACGACATGTCGGCCATCTCCTTGATGTCCGCGCCGGCCGCGAACACGCGCTCGCCGCCGTAGATCACCACCGCGCGGACCTCGTCGGACGCCGTCGCCGCCACCGCCGCGGCCCGGATCTCCTCCTGGACCTGGACGTTCAGCGCGTTCATCTTCGGCCGGTCCAGCCGGATCGTGCCGACACCGTCACTCACGGTGAGGTTGACGAACTCGCCCATCGTCTCGCTCCTAACAGCCTCAGGGGTCCTACCCGCCGGTCACATCCCCGGAACCGTACCGGACCACTGCACGTACTTGTACTGCGGGGAGGCTACAGATCGACCGGTTGACCCGAGACCGCGGACCGCCGTGCCGCGTCCACGATCCGCAGTGTCCGCAAGCCCACCGCACCATCGGGCTGCGGTACGACGGCCGGCGTCGCACCCCGCACCGCCGGGCCGGACTCGCGGACCGCGTGCAGGAACGTGTGCAGCATCGACTCGTCGAGGTTGCCCCCGATCGCCAGGTACACCTCCCCCGAGGCGTCCGTCCCGCCGACGTGCGGGAGGAACGGCTCGATCTCCACCGACCCGTTGGTCCCGGTCACCTGCAACGACACGCCACCCCAGGTCGGACCGTTGTCCGGCACGCTCCAGGAGCAGTCGATGGTTGCCAGCAGCCCGTTGTCGTAGGTGATCGTGACCAGGCCACCGGTCTCCACCTTGACGCCCTTGTCCTGGTGCAGGATGTGGTTCGCAGCCGCGTAGACCCGGGTGGCAGACGCACCACCGGTCAGCCCGTCGATCAGGTCGGCGCAGTGCACGGTGTGGTCGACCAACGCTCCCCCACCGGCCAGCTCGGCGTCGGTGAACCACTGCCGCTGGTCGTACGGAATCTTCCCGTTGTTCGTCCCCAGTACGGCGAACACAGCGCCGAGCTTCCCGGCTTCGACCGAGGCCCGCAGCCGCAGGTACGACGGCGCGAACCGGACCGGGTAGGCGACCATCAGGATCGAACCGGCTTCGGCGCACGCGGCCAGCATCGCCTCACCGTCGGCGACCTCGGTGGCCAGCGGCTTCTCGCACAGGACGTGCGCGCCGACGGCCGCCGCCCGCTCGACCAGCTCGCGGTGGTAGGCGTTCTCGCTGGTCACCACGACGGCATCGGGGCCCCAGTCGAACAGTTCGTCGTACGAGTCGACGTACGCGACACCGTGCTTCGCGGCGAACTCCGCGCCACGCGGTCCGGCGTCCGGTGCGGACGCGCCGTCCGGGTCTGCCGTCAGGACGTCGACGTCCGGCATCGCGCCGAGTAAGGACGCGTACGACGAGGCGTGCGTGTGCGCGAACGAGGCGATCGCGACCTTCATGCCACTGCTCCCGAGGGGTCGAAGGTTGTCATGTCGATGGTGCGGCCGGTCGCCATGGACGAACGGGCCGCCTCGGCCAGGTAGACCGCGGTCGCGCCGTCGGACGCCAGCACCCGTGGCTCCGGTCCGCCGCGCAGGCCCACAGCGAGCTCGCGCAGCTGCATCAGGTACGGGCTCTCCCCCAGCGTCGACGCCGGGATGAGCAGGTCGCCACCGATCGCGCCGTCCTGCAGTTCCTCGGCGTACCCGGAGTCGGCCTCGGACGAGTACTTCAGTACGCCGGTCGAGCCCGCGACCTGGAATCCGGACTGGAACTTGGTCCCGGTCGCACCCCAGGTCGCACGGCAATGGCTGATCGCACCGCTCTGGTGGGTGAGCGTGACGTGCGCCGCCACGTTGACCGGGCTGATCCCGTCCACGGTCGGCGGGTTCTGTACGGCGTACACGCTGGTGACCTCGCCACACAGCCAGCGGGCCTGGTCGAGGTCGTGCACCATCAGGTCCATGATCACGCCGCCGGAGCGGGCCACGTCGCGGTACCAGCCGGCACCGGCCGGCGACGACGCCTGGCGGAAGAACCGGGCCACCGCGACGTCACCGATCCGGCCGGCGCGGATTGCGCCGTACGCCGCGCTGTAGGCCGGGAAGTACCGCACGACGTGGGCCGGGTAGACCTTCACGCCGGCCGCGGCGGCGGCCGCGATCACCTCGTGCGAGTCGGCCGCGGTCAGCGTCAGCGGCTTCTCGCAGATCACGTTCCGGCCGGCCTTGATCGCGGCCAGCGCGATCTCCTTGTGCGTCGGCGACGGTGTCACGATGTCGACGAACTCGACCTGCTGCAGCACGCTGTCCAGCGACGGCGCGACCTCCAGCCCGTACTGCTCGGCGAGCTCGGCCGCTCCGGCCTCGGAGTGCACCAGGACGCGGGCGCCCAGTGCCTTCCAGGCCGAGACGTGCACGTGCGCGATGTTGCCCGCGCCGATCAGGCCGACGGTCAGATCGGCCAACTGTTCCGACATGAGGTCCCTTACTTGAGTCCGGAGAATGCGATGCCTTCGACCACGCGACGCTGCAGCAGCACGAAGAGGATCAGGACGGGTGCCAGTACGGCGGCGGCCAGCGCACCGGCCAGCCTGGACGAGAATCGCATCGTTTGTCTCTCCTCGGCTCCGAGCTCGAGAGCGGGAACATGGCGGGGCAACGACGCCGGCCAGGAGTGGGGGCCGGCCACCGAATCACCGTCAGCGGGTGGCTTCAGGTAACTTAGTAACGGTTCTTGCGTTTGTATCATTGCGCACAGACGTTCGCAACTACCCTCTCATGAACACAACCAACATCGTTATCGATAACTCACCCCGTACCCGCGACGGTCTGGAAGGTGTTGTGCAGAATGTGCCGGTGACCGAAGCGACCGCCGCCCCGAGTGCTCTCGACACCGGGCTCCACCTGGGGGCAGTGGTCCAGACCGATGGCACGACCTTCACGCTGTGGGCTCCCGCCGCCGAACGCGTCGAGCTCGCGCTGATCGCCGACGACGGCAGCCAGCGCAACCTGGATCTGGCCCATACCGGTGAGTTCTGGACCGGCTTCGTGCCGGGAGTGGGCCCTGGGCAACGGTATGGCTATCGCGTGCACGGTCCGTTCGATCCGGCCCACGGGCTGCGGTTCAACCCGTCCAAGCTCCTGCTCGACCCGTACGCGCGTGCCATCGACGGCTCGCTGGACTACTCCAGTCCGCTGATCTACGACTCCTCCGACGGCGACTCGGCCGGCCACGTGCCGGTCGGCGTGGTGGTTGCCCAGTCCGAGCCGCCGCCCCCGATCAGCCGTCCGGTGCACTGGGGCGAGACGGTCATCTACGAACTGCACACCAAGGGGTTCACCAAGCTGCATCCCGACGTACCCGAGCACCAACGCGGCACGTACGCCGGGCTCGCTCACCCGTCGGTGATCAACTATCTGACCGACCTCGGGGTCACCTCGGTCGAGTTGTTGCCGATCCACCACTTCCTCACCGAACCGTCGATCGCGGCCCGCGGGCTGCCGAACTACTGGGGTTACAACAGCCTCGGGTACTTCGCGCCGCACGCGCCGTACTCGTCGTCGGGTTCGCGCGGTGAGCAGGTCGCGGAGTTCAAGGCGATGGTGGCCGCGTTCCATGCCGCGGGCATCGAAGTGATCCTGGACGTGGTCTACAACCACACCGCCGAGGGCGGCTTCGACGGGCCGACGCTGAGCTTCCGCGGGATCGACAACCGGGCCTACTACCGGCTCGGGCACGGCGGGACGATGTACGACGTCACCGGCACCGGCAACTCGGTCGACACCTCACACCCGCAGGTCCGCCGGCTGATGATGGACTCGCTGCGGTACTGGGTCGAGGAGATGGGCGTCGACGGGTTCCGGTTCGACCTGGCGGTCACGCTGATCCGCAACGAGCGGCACGAGGTGGACACCGTCGACCATCCCTTTCTGGCCGAGGTCGCGGCCGATCCGGTGCTCGGCCGGGTGAAGCTGATCTCCGAGCCGTGGGACATCGGACCGTTCGGCTACCAGGTCGGCAACTTCGGCACCCCGTGGTCGGAGTGGAACGGCAAGTTCCGCGACAGCGTGCGCGACGTCTGGCGGAACACCTCCGACGGCGTCAAGGACCTCGCCTACCGGCTGTCCGGGTCCAGCGACCTGTACGGCGACGACGGGCGCTACCCGTACGCGTCGATCAACTTCGTCACCGCCCACGACGGGTTCACCCTGCGCGACCTGGTCAGTTACGACCACAAGCACAACGAGGCCAACCACGAGGACAACCGGGACGGCACCGACGACAACCGGTCCTGGAACTGCGGCGTCGAGGGCGAGACCACCGACCGGTCCGTGATCGCGCTGCGCAAACGGCAGATGGCGAACCTGATGTCCACGCTGATCCTGTCCACCGGCGTGCCGATGATCACCGCCGGCGACGAGTGCGGGCGGACGCAGGGCGGCAACAACAACGCGTACTGCCAGGACAGCGAGATCTCGTGGTTCGACTGGTCGTTGCCTGCTACCTGGTCCGGCCATCTGGAGCTGACCAAGAAGCTGATCGCGTTGCGGGCGGCGCACCCGGTGCTGCGGCAGTGGCACTACTTCTCGGGACAGCCGGTGATGGAAGGCGGCGGCCGCAAGGACCTGTCGTGGATCGCACCACACGGCGGCGAAATGACCGAAGCCGACTGGTACGACGGGAACCTCCGGACGATCGGGATGTTCCTGGCCGGTGACGCCCTCCGCGCCACCGACGCCGCCGGCAACGCGCTGACCGACAGTTCGTTCCTGCTTGCCCTGAACGCAACTCCGGAGACCCGGCAGGTCGTCGTACCGGATGCCTCGTGGGCCCCGGCGTACGAGGTCGTCCTCGACACCAGCAACTCCATGGTCACCGAGGTCGAAGCCAGCGCCACCGTCCCCCTCGCGCCTCGCTGTCTGGTGCTCCTCCGCGCGCTCTGAGGATCGTTAACCTTCCTGCAGTACATTCACTGGTCACCTTCTGTTCACGTCTGGGGGACCGATGTTTTTGCTGCGTCGTGGGGCGGTTCGGGAACGGACGACGCCGATCGGTGTGCTGCACCGAGCGGTGACGCGGTGGGGTGAGGCTGAGCGGACTCGCTCTCGTTATGCGTTTCAGAAGTGGGTCGACGGGGTGGCGCTGCTCGACGTGCAGGCGCGGACCTATGCGGACTTCTGGCGACGGCAGAACGAGCAGGCGCTCGCGGCTGACGGACCGCTGTGGGTTGTGCTCGGGGACTCGACTGCGCAGGGGTTGGGGGCGTCGTCGCCGTTGCATGGGTACGTCGGCCAGGTGTTGAACGCACTGCGTCGGACGGGTCAGCCGTGGCGGGTGCTCAACCTGTCTCGGTCGGGGGCGCAGACGCGTCATGTGCTGGACGATCAACTGCCGCTGATCGAAGGACTCCGCGCGGATCTGGTCACCTGCGGGATCGGGAACAACGACATCCTCGCGACGCCGCCGCGGCGGTTCCGGACGCATCTGGGTTCGGTGATCGGCCGGCTGCCGTCGTCGTCGGTGGTGATGGACCTGACGGTGCCGGACCGGTTCTGGCGGGTGGGCGGGGTGTGCAGCCCGTACGTCACCGGCATCAACCAGTTCATCAGCACGACCGCCACAGGGCGTGGGCTGACCGTTGCTGAGGTTTCCCGGCATGCGCGTCCGCCGTGGCGCGGACTGCTCGCCGCCGACAGCTTCCACCCGAACAACCTCGGCTACCGCCGGCACGCCGACGCCCTGCTCGCTGCTCTGCCGGCCAACACCCTTGGCTAATACTACGGATCCGGATAATCTGGATCCGTGGAAGATGAGTTGTTGCTGGTGTTGCTGCAGCGAGCCACCCATGTGACGTTGCAGGTGCTGGGGACGGAGCTGGCCGACCTGGGGCTGACAGCGTCCGAGGTGAACGTTCTGGCGAACCTGGCTGACGGTCGCGGGCGGACCGTGACGGAGCTGGGGGCTGCCGCGGGAGTGCGGCCGACGACGCTGACCGGCGTACTGGATCGACTGGAGCAGAAGGGGCACATCCAGCGGGCACCGCGACCGGGCGACCGGCGGGCGGTGGAGATCTCGCTGACCTCGGTTGGTGTGAAGAGTGCGGGTCGGGTGCAGCAGGCCTTTGCGGACTTGGAAGAGCGGGCGCTGGCTGGGGTCGCGGCCGGATCGGTGAAGCAAGCACGACGGGTGCTGACGGCATTGGGGGCGGTATGAGCGAGTTCGACGAGTTGATGAATGAAGTGATGGCCGGCGCGGACCGCTTCGGTCACCGGGAGCACGTGCAGCTGACGTGGCTCGCCGTACGGCGGTGTGGAACTGCTGCTGCGGTCGAGCTGATCAGCGACGGGATCCAGCGGACGGCGCGCTACGCCGGGGCACCGCAGAAGTACAACGCAACAGTCAGCCGCGCATGGGTAGAGCTGACGGCGTATCACATGGCCGAAGCGCCGAGAGAGTCCTTCGACGAGCTACTGACCCGCAACCCCGGCCTGATGGACAAACGCCTCCTGACCCGCTTCTACTACTCCCGCACCCTGGCCTCCCCAGCCGCACGGCGAGGCTGGGTCGAGCCGGACCTGCACGCGTTCCCAACCTGATTTCTTTACTTTGCCCCTGGGGCAGGGGGTTTGATGGGCGCGTGTTGACGATCAGCGAGTTCGGGCGCCGTACGGGGCTGTCTCACAAGGCCTTGCGGTTGTACGACGTGTCCGGGCTGCTGCCACCCGCGCAGGTCGACCCGTCCAACGGGTACCGGCTGTACGGCGAGGAGCAGCTCGAGCGGGCGCGGCGGATCAGTGTGCTGCGGCAGTTGGACATGCCGCTCACGACGATCGCCGAAGTACTCGCGGGAACGGACGAGGAAGGTCTGATCCGGCTGGATCGGTGGTGGGCGGCCGAGGAGGCGACGACCGCGGCCCGGCGGGCGACGCTCGAGTACCTCCGGGACCGCCTCTCACGCTCGGATACGCCCGGTCTGTCCCCGCGACCGGTGCTGACTCGCGCCGTACCGGAGACGAAGATCGCGACGATCCGGGACGAGACCGACCAGCAGTCGCTGGTCGGCGTGATCGTGACCTCGACCGACACCATCCGCCGGTACCTCACCGACGTCGGCGCGACCCTGACCGGCGAGTCGTGGGTGATCTACCACGGCGCGGTGACGCCGGAGGCCGAGGCGACCGTCGAGGTGTGCGTGCCGTTCGACGGGCTGGTGGATCCGTCCGGGCCGATCGCGATCCGGGTCGAGCCGGCCCACCGGGAGGCGTACTGCACGATCACGATGGACGAGTGCGCGTACCCGCGGATCATGCTCGCGTACGACCTCGTCACCGACTGGACCCGTACGTCGCGGGTCGCCACCGCCGGTCCGCCGCGTGAGATCTACCAGCCCGACTGTCACCTGATCCCTCGCGACCAGCCTGCCGTCGACATCGCCCAGCCCATTGTCTGAGGGAGCTCTCATGGACTACGCCGTACAGACCACGTACAGCGACCCGGGTGCGCATGCGCACCTGTACGACGCTTTGCCGGACGACGTCGCCGGGATCGCGGCGGTGATCCGCAACCTGGTGATCCACTACCGCGGCGGCGGGATCGAGTTCACCGGCGAGCGGCTCGCCGAGATCGACCACCGGTGGGTGTCGTCGATGCTGACCACTGATCAGAAGCGCAACGGTACGGCGCTCGCCGAGCCGCGCGAGCCGTTCGACCGCGTCGTCGGCTGCTGCCGCGACTACACCCTGCTGACCGTGTCGGCCCTTCGGCACAAGGGGATTCCGGCCCGCAGCCGGATCGGGTTCGGGGACTACTTCCGCGAGGACTACTACCACGACCACGTCGTCGCCGAGTACTGGAACGGCGACCGCTGGGTGATGATCGACGCCCAACTCGACCCGTCCGGCGACTACAAGTTCGACCTGCACGACATGCCGCGCGGTCCGTTCCTGAAAGCACCGCGTGGGCCCTTCCTGTCGGCCGCGGAGGTGTGGCTCGGGGTGCGCGCCGGCGACCTCGACGAGTCGCGGTTCGGCATCGGCCCCGGATCGGACATCGGCGGCGGCTGGTTCATCCGCAACTACGTCCACTACCAACTCGCCCACCTCCAAGGCGACGAACTCCTGCTCTGGGACAACTGGGGCACGATGACCGACACCCTGGACGGCGCCGACGTACCCCTCACCGACGAGATCGCCACCCTCTTGGTTGCCTCCGACAACGGTGACGAGACGGCCACCAAGGAACTCGCCGAACGCTACCGGTCCAACCCGGACCTCCACCCCACCGGCCGCTCCTACATGACCTCCCCCACCGGCGCGCCCTACGCCTGGGTCGACCTGGTACGCCCGGCGGCGTAGGCCCGGCGACGGCGGGGGGGTGTGAACACCTTCTGGGGACCGTGGACAGCTGGTGACTTGTTCGAGCTCCCCAGTAGGTGGTCAAGCCCACGCCTGATGACCTGCACCTCGGTCGCAGTCCGTCGACCGTCGTACGCCGGATGCCTCCGCCGAGTGCGTGACGTAGGAGAGCGCGTGGTGGGTGGGTGGGGAAGAAATAGGCCCCGCCTGGTGAGGCAGGCGGGGCTGGTGGGGTTAGAACTCGGAGCCGGCTGGGAGGTCCGGGGTGGACGGGTCCTCCGGGTCGGAGGGGCCGGCGGCGAGGCCTAGTTCGGCCGGGCTTGCCAGGCCCGAGTGCTTCGGGACGACGCGGACGGTGTAGCCGAACGGGCCGGTGCGGTCCAGCTTCAGTTCGCCCTCGTAGCGGTGCCGGTTGCCGTCGTACGTCTCCGCCAGCGACAGCGACGCCCGGACCGGTTCCTTGATCTCGTCGTTGGAGTCGACGCGACCGTGCAGCACCTCGACGTCGATGTCCGCCGGCGCCAGATCGCCCAACGCGGCGAACGCGCGGATCCCGACGGTCGTCCCGAGCTGCGGTACGTCGCCCAGCCCCTGGAGCTCCACGTGGTCGACCCGGATCTGCGGCCAGGCCGCCCGGACCTTCTTCTTCCACGCGGCCAGCTCACGCGCACCGTCGTACGTCGAGTTCAAAGAGCGCGACGAGAGAGCGGACGGCACGTACAGCCGCTCGACGTAGTCGCGAACCATCCGGGTGGCGAGCACCTTCGGGCCGAGCTCCTTGATCGTGTGCCGCAGCATCTCGATCCAGCGGCCCGGGACGTCACCGTCGTAGAAGCGTGGCGCGACCTGCTTCTCGATCAGGTCGTACAGCGCGTGCGCCTCGAGGTCGTCGCGCCGGTCGGTGTCCTCGATGCCCTCGGCGGACGGGATCGCCCAGCCGAACTCGTCGTCGTACCACTCGTCCCACCAGCCGTCGCGGATCGAGAGGTTCAGCGCACCGTTCAGCGCCGCCTTCATGCCGGACGTGCCGCACGCCTCGTACGGGCGGAGCGGGTTGTTCAGCCAGACGTCGCAGCCCGGGTACATCGGCTGCGCGAGCGCGATGTCGTAGTCGGGCACGAACACGATCCGGTGCCGGATCTCCGGGTCGTCGGCGAACCGGACCATCTCCTGGATGAGCTTCTTGCCGCCCTCGTCGTGCGGGTGCGCCTTGCCAGCGATGACGATCTGGATCGGCCGCTCCGGGTGCAGCAGCAATGCCTTCAACCGGGCCGGGTCGCTCAGCATCAGCGTCAGCCGCTTGTACGACGGAACGCGCCGGGCGAACCCGACGGTCAGGACGTCGGGGTCGAGGATCGAGTCGACCCAGCCGAGCTCGGCGTCGGACGCGCCGCGGTTCAGCCAGGACTGCCGGACCCGGGCCCGGGTGTCGTCGATGAAGCGCTGCCGCAGCAGCCGCTTGGTCTCCCAGATCTGCGCGTCGGTGGTCTTGTCCAGCCCGGCGAAGATCCCGTCGCCATCAAATGACACAGCGGCGGTGTCCGTGGTCGCCAGCGTCAGGTCGTTGATCTCGCGCGCCACCCAGGTCGGCGCGTGCACGCCGTTGGTGATCGAGGTGATCGGTACGTCGGACGCGTCGAAGCTCGGCCACAGTCCGGAGAACATCCCCCGGCTGACCACGCCGTGCAGCTTGGAGACGCCGTTGGCGCGCTGCGCCAGCCGCAGGCCCATGATCGCCATGTTGAAGACGCCGTCGTCGCCGCCCTCGAAGTCCTCGGCGCCGAGCTCGAGGATCCGCTCGACCGGGACCCCTTCGCCGAACGCGTCCGGCGAGAAGTGCTGCTGGATCAGCTCGACCGGGAACCGGTCGATACCGGCCGGCACCGGGGTGTGGGTGGTGAACACGGTGCCGCCGCGGGCCACCTCGAGCGCGGTGTCGAAGTCGACGCCCTCGTTGGCGGCGAGCTCACGGATCCGCTCGATGCCGAGGAAGCCGGCGTGGCCCTCGTTGGTGTGGAACACCTCGGGCGCCGGGTGTCCGGTGATCCGGCAGAAGGTGCGGACGGCGCGGACACCGCCGACGCCGAGGAGCAACTCCTGAAGCAGCCGGTGCTCGGTGGTGCCGCCGTACAGCCGGTCGGTCACCTCGCGCTCGGCCGGCTCGTTCTCCTCAATGTCGGAGTCGAGCATCAGCAGCGGCACGCGGCCGACCTGGGCGACCCAGATCTGGGCACGGAGCTCGCGGTTGCCGGGCAGCGTCAGGGTGACGGTTGCGGGAGCGTCACCGTCGCGGAGCAGGCTGATCGGCAGCCCGTCCGGGTCCACCAGCGGGTAGCGCTCCTGCTGCCAGCCCTCGCGGTTCAGCGACTGGGCGAAGTACCCGTGGCGGTAGAGCAGGCCGACACCGATCAGCGGTACGGCGAGGTCGCTGGCCGCCTTGAGGTGGTCACCGGCCAGGATGCCGAGACCGCCGGAGTACTGCGGCAGCACGTGGGTGATGCCGAACTCCGGGGAGAAGTAGGCCACCGAGCTGACCGGGGAGCCGGCTTCGGTCTGGAACCACCGGTCGTCGGTCACGTAGCCGTTCAGGTCGGCTACGGCCAGCTCCAGCCGGCGCAGGAAGGCGTGGTCGTTGGCCAGCTCGTCGAGCCGGGCCGCCGGGACCTCACCGAGAAGCTTGACCGGGTCACCGCCGGTGCTCCGCCACAGCTGCGGGTCGACGGCCTCGAAGACGTCCTGCGTCTCCGGGTGCCAGGCCCAGCGGAGGTTGTTCACCAGGGTGCCCAGCCCGGTCAGCGGCTCGGGCAGGACAGGGCGGACGGAGAATCGTCGTATCGCTCGCACCGGGACACCGTACCGGCCCTATCGGTGCGAGGCACCCTCGGGATGCATCGATCTTGCAACGCAGGCAAGATTTTGCAGAGACTTTTCCAGCCAGCGGTCACCCGGGGTCCACGCTGTGGACCGAACCGTGACCACTACATGTAACCAGTCATCGGTGGGAACCGATAACGTCAGTCCTGAAGTTGTCCAGATATCCGCCGGATCCTGATTCTCAGCTAGGGAAGGTTCGTCTACGCCATGACTGGGCGCATCCCGATCACCGACGTCACCCCGACCGTCGACGCCGGAGCCTATCCGGCCAAGGCAGCGGTCGGCGAGACCTTCACCATCGCGGCCACGGTCTTCCGCGAAGGCCATGACGCGGTGAACGCGAACGTCGTGCTGACCTCGCCGAGTGGACAGACCAGACGGATGCTGATGGCGCCGGTCGGCCAGGGCAGTGACCGGTGGACCGTCGACGTGACGCTGCAGGAGCAGGGTGCGTGGACGTTCGCGGTCGAGGGCTGGAGCGACCCGTACGGGACCTGGCGGCACAACGCCGAGATCAAGGTGCCGGCCGGTCTGGACGTCGACCTGATGTTCGCCGAGGGCGCCGCGTTCTTCGACCGGGCGGCCGCCGGCGTGCCCCCCGCCGTACGGGCCGACCGGGCCACGCTGGGCGATGCCGCGCAGGCGCTGGCGAACGGCGCGCTGCCGCCGGAGGCGCGACTCGCCGCGGGTATCTCACCGCAGGTCCGGGCCTCGCTCGGGCGCTACCCGGTGCGTGAGCTGATCACCTCGTCGGAGACGTTCCCGGTGTGGGTCGACCGGCAGCGCGCGCTGTTCGGCAGCTGGTACGAGTTCTTCCCGCGGTCGGAGGGCGCGTCGTACGACGAGGCGACCGGGCAGTGGACCTCCGGCACCTTCCGTACGGCGGCCCAGCGGCTGGAGGCGGTCGCCGGGATGGGGTTCGACATCCTGTACGTGCCGCCGATCCACCCGGTCGGCCACTCGTTCCGCAAGGGGCCGAACAACACCCTCGACCCGAAGCCGGGTGACCCCGGCTCGCCGTGGGCGATCGGCTCCGAGGACGGCGGTCACGACGCGATCCACCCCGAGCTCGGCACCTTCGAGGACTTCGAGTACTTCGTCGGACGGGCCCGCGAGGTCGGTCTCGAGGTCGCCATCGACCTGGCGCTGCAGGCGTCGCCGGACCATCCGTGGGTGAAGGACCACCCGAAGTGGTTCAGCGTCCGCGCGGACGGCTCGATCGCCTACGCCGAGAACCCGCCGAAGAAGTACCAGGACATCTACCCGATCAACTTCGACAACGACCCCGAGGGCATCTACGCCGAGGTGCTGCGGATCGTGAAGCTGTGGATCTCGCACGGCGTGACGGTGTTCCGGGTCGACAACCCGCACACCAAGCCGGTCAACTTCTGGGAGTACCTGCTCGGCGAGATCCGCAAGACCGACCCGGACGTGGTGTTCCTGTCCGAGGCGTTCACCCGGCGGCCGATGATGCGCGAGCTGGCCAAGGTCGGCTTCCACCAGTCCTACACCTACTTCACCTGGCGCAACGAGAAGTGGGAGCTGGAGGAGTACCTGCAGGAGCTGACCCAGGAGACCGCGCACTTCCTGCGGCCGAACTTCTTCGTCAACACGCCGGACATCCTGACCGCCTACCTGCAGTACGGCGGCCCGGGCGCGTTCAAGATCCGGGCGGCGATCGCGGCGACCTCGTCACCGACCTGGGGTGTGTACGCCGGGTTCGAGCTGTTCGAGCACGTCGCGCTGCGGCCGGGCTCGGAGGAGTACCTGGACACCGAGAAGTTCCAGTTCCGTCCGCGGGACTGGGACGCCGCTGCCGCGGAGGGTCGCACGCTGGCGCCGTACCTGACGCTGCTGAACAACATCCGCCGCCGGCACCCGGCCCTGCAGCAGCTGCGCAACCTGGCGCTGCACTCGGTCGAGGACGAGGCGATCATGTGCTACTCGAAGCGGATCACCGGGCCGGACGGGCACAGTGACACGGTCATCGTGGTGGTGAACACCGACCCGCACTCGGTCCGCGAGTCGATGGTCCATCTCGACATGGCCGCGCTCGGCATGCGCCCCGAGGACACCTTCACCGTGTACGACGAGATCAGTGGAGCGACCTGGCGCTGGGGCCAGCAGAACTACATCAAGCTCGACCCCAACGGCGAACCGGCCCACATCCTCGCCGTCCGTCGCGGCCAAGCCTGATCCCAGGCTGACCCGTGGCGTGAGATCCTCGCCCTCACACAGGAGGGGGCGAGGATGTCGGTTCTGGATCGGGTGTCTGCGGAGACCCGCCGCAGGACGGGGTGGGTCGTGCCGGTGGCCATCGGTAACTTGATCGGTGTGCTGCTACCGGAGACGGCGGAGCATGCGGTCAGTCAGTCGGAGCGGCTCTGGACGGGCGGGATGGCGTTGGCCGGGTTCGCGGCTGGGCTGCTGTGGCAGTGGTAAAGCCCCCGGGACATCGCCGAGCGCCTCCGCTATCCGGCCGCCGCAACGATGGCGTTCGCGGTGATCTTGATGGTCCCCGGAGACTGGTCCACCGACTCGCCCGCTTTCGGCTTATGGTTTCCGCTCGGCGTCGTCGCCGGGCTGGTGGTCATGACGTCGGTGCAACGTGACCGCGCCAAGGACGAGGTCACAGAGGAACGGTCTCTGGGTACTTGATTCCGGCGCCGGTGTTCAGGGCGACGACCTGGTCGTCCACACCGATCCAGCCTGATTCGCGGAGCCGGCGTACGGCGGCAAACGTGGCAGCGCCTTCGGGGCAGATGAAGGCGCCCTCGAGCTGAGCGAGGCGGTGCTGCTCGGCCAGGATGGACTCGTCGTCGACGGCAACGGCACAGCCGCCGGTGTCCGCGATCGCCTGCAGGACGAGGAAATCGCCGAGGGCCTTCGGCACCGTGATGCCGAAGGCAACGGTCTGCGCGTCCGGCCACGGCTCGCTCTCGGGCAGCCCCTTCTCGTAGGCCTGCACGATCGGCGCGCAGCCGGTCGACTGTACGGCGACCAGTCGCGGCAGCGGCCCCTCGACCCAGCCGAGCTCACGAAGCTCGACCAGGGCCTTCCAGATCCCGATGATGCCGACCCCGCCGCCGGTCGGGTAGAGGATGACGTCGGGCATCCGCCAGCCGAGCTGCTCGGCGATCTCCAGCCCCATCGTCTTCTTGCCCTCGATCCGGTACGGCTCCTTCAGCGTCGAGACGTCGAAGTACCCCTCCTGCTCGCGGATGTACGCCGCCGCGTCCCCGATCAGCCCGTCGACCAGGTGCAGCCGCGCGCCGACCACCTTCACCTCGCGCCGGCAGATCTCCGGAGCCGCGATCGGCATCGCGATCAACGCCTCCATCCCGGCGCGAGCGGCGTACGCGGCCCATGACGACCCAGCGTTCCCATTCGTCGGCATGGCGATCCGCCGGACGCCGACCTCGTACGCGCGAGACACCCCGACGGCCGCGCCCCGGGCCTTGAAGGTCCCGGTCGGGATCAGACCTTCGTCCTTCATCAGCAACCGATCGACGCCGACCTCGCGCCCGTATCGCGGCAGCGGCAGCAACGGCGTCATCCCCTCCCCCAAGGTCACCACGTTCTCCGGCGCCCGCACCGGCAACAGCTCGTGATACCGCCACAGATCCGGCGGCCGCGCGGCCAGCTCGTCCTTGGTCAGCGTCACCGCGGGTACGTCGTACCGCGCCAGCAACGGTGATCCGCACGGGCACAGCCCGATCACCTGGTCGGCGTCGTGAGTCAGACCGCACCTGGGACACTCGAGATGGCTCAGCGCTGAGAACGTCACAGCTGCAGAAACTACCCCGCGCGCAGGTTGGTGACCGTCGGGCGCTGGTGGTCGGTGAGCCGGAAGCCGATCCCGCGGACCGCGTCGATGGTGACCGTGGTGCCGAGGTCGTCGAGCTTGCGGCGCAGGCGCTTCACCACCGAGTGGATGTCGGCGGTGCCACGCAGGTGCCGGTTCCGCCACACGGTCTGGTGCAGGGCGTCGTACGTCCAGACCCGCAGCGGCGCCGACATCAGCCGGCTGAGCAGGTCGTGCTCGAGCTCGGTGAGCTGCACCTCCCGATCGCGCCACTGGGCGACCGACCGCAGCCGGTCGATCGTCAGCACGTCGGCGTCGGGATCGCCGTCGGTCGCCTTGGCGGACGTCGAGTCGACCTCGGCGGGCTCCGGCGGCTCGGGTTGTTCGGGAGCCGGCGGTGGTTGCCGGCCGGGGACCAGCAGCCGGCGCAGTTCGTCCAGGCTGGACACGAGGAGCAGCGGCGCGACGTCGTCGACACGTTCGGCGAGCCGGACACGGTCCTCCGGTGAGGCCGCCACCGCGATCAGCAGTGGAAAGGCCTTCCGGTCGGTCGTGGTCAGATCGACGTCCGCAGGGGCGGGGACACGGGCGGTGACCATCTGATCACGATGTCAACCTCTGCCTTGGATCGTCAACGAACTGCCATTCTTTGACCACTTTGCCTTGATCGGTGCGACGGTTAGTCACATCTTGCTCACGAAGTGTGCTTGTTACCACGTTGTTCTGACACATAAGGTCCACGTCAGGCTCTCGGTGTCACATGCCGCGACCTGGGGGGCACGCAGCGTTCGCGCCAGGACCAACCACCCGTGCGGACCGGCCTGCACCTCTGCACCAGATGACTCGGGGGAGTCAACTCGGGGTCGTTACCAGTGAGGGGCTGCAGAGATGTCACATCAACGAAGAAGGGGCCTTGCCAGATCCCTGGTAGGCGCCCTGGCGACGGTGGCCGTCGTCGCGACCGGGATGGCCGCCGCCGGCCAGGCCCAGGCCGCGCCCACCAAGCCCGAACAGGCGGCGAGCAAGATCAAGCCGGACCTGATGGCCAAGCTGGACGGCAAGGACGCGAAGTCCGCGACCGACTACTGGGTCCGGTTCGCCGCCAAGGCCGACCTGACCGCCGCCAGCCGGATCACCGACTGGAACGAGCGCGGCACCGCAGTCGCGGCGGCGCTGAAGAAGACCGCCGCCGACAGCCAGGTGAAGGTTCGCGCCGAGCTGGACGCGCAGAAGGTCAAGTACCAGTCGTTCTGGGGCACCAACGCGATCCGGATCAACAGCGGAACCCTCGAGCTGGCCCAGAAGCTGGCCGGCCACGCCGAGGTCGAGGGGCTGTACAACCCGGTCGCCATCGAGGTGCCGCCGGTCACGCCGGGCGAGCAGACCCACGAGATCAACGCGGTCGAGTGGGGTATCGCCAACATCAACGCCGACGACGTCTGGTCGCAGTACGGCGACAAGGGCGCGGGCATCGTGATCGCCAACATCGACACCGGGGTGCAGTACGACCACCCGGCGCTGGTGAACAGCTACCGCGGCAAGAACGCCGATGGAACGTTCAACCACGACTACAACTGGTTCGACGCGGCCGGCACCTCGCCGAACGCACCGTCCGACGGCAACGGCCACGGCACCCACACGATGGGCACCATGGTCGGCGACGACGGCGCGGCCAACCAGATCGGCGTCGCCCCGGCGGTCAAGTGGATCGCCGCGAACGGCTGCTGCCCGAGCGACGCGGCCCTGATCAACTCCGGTCAGTGGATGCTCGAGCCGACCGACCTCAACGGGCAGAACCCGGACGCGAGCAAGCGGCCCGACATCATCAACAACTCCTGGGGTTCGCAGCTGCCCTCCAACGACCCGTTCATGGAGGACATCACCAACGCCTGGAAGGCGTCCGGCATCTTCGGCGCGTGGGCGAACGGCAACAGCGGTTCGCTCGGCTGCCAGAGCAGCGGGTCGCCGGGCTCCCTGGCCAGCAACTACTCGGTCGGGGCCTACGACATCAACAACAACATCGCGTCGTTCTCCGGTCGTGGTGTCGGCCAGAACAACACGATCAAGCCGAACATCTCGGCCCCGGGGGTGAACGTCCGGTCCAGCCTGCCGGGCAGCACCTACGGCAACTTCAACGGCACGTCGATGGCCACCCCGCACCTCGCAGGCGCCGTTGCCCTACTGTGGTCGGCCGCGCCGGCGCTGAAGAGTGACGTCGACGCGACCCGCGCGCTGCTGAACAGCACCGCGATCGACAAGGCCGACGCCCAGTGCGGCGGCACGGCGGAGAACAACAACGTCTACGGCCAGGGCCGTCTGGACGCGCTGGCTCTGCTGAACGCCGCTCCGATCGGTGACACCGGCACCCTCGCCGGTACGGTGACCGCGGCGACCGGAGGTTCCCCGCTGGCCGGCGCGAGCGTGACGGTGAAGGCCGACGGCCAGCCCGACCGCGTCCTCACCACCAGCAGCACCGGTGCGTTCTCGTCGGTCCTTCCGGCCGGCAGCTACAACCTGACCGTGGCGTCGTTCGGGTACGTGACCCAGACCGACACCGCCACGATCACCACCGGCGCCACCACCACGAAGAACTACGCCCTGGCCAGCGCTCCGCAGGTCAACGTCGGCGGCACTATCTCGGACGGCTCCGGCCACGGCTGGCCGCTGTACGCGAAGGTGAGCGTCGTGGGTCCGGGCGGCGTGTTCGACT
This sequence comes from Kribbella sp. NPDC050124, assembly GCF_044460355.1. Taxonomy (NCBI): domain Bacteria; kingdom Bacillati; phylum Actinomycetota; class Actinomycetes; order Propionibacteriales; family Kribbellaceae; genus Kribbella; species Kribbella sp. NPDC050124. The sequence continues at coordinate 101,877 of NZ_JBITJU010000013.1, read as the reverse complement.
ACACCACCCCGACCAACGGCCGCTTCAGCCTGCAGGTGCCGTCCAGCGCGGCGTACACCCTGAAGGTGGAGTCGCAGTACCCGGGGTACCAGACGGTCAGTGAGCCGATCACGGTCGGCACCGGCAACCTGACCAAGAACATCGCGGTCCCGGTCCGCACCGACGCCTGCAGCACGGCGCCCGGCTACAAGTACGGCTCCGACGGCGTCTACGAGACGTTCGAGTCCGGCGCCACGCCGAGTGGCTGGACCGTCGTCGACAACAAGGGCAACGGCCAGGTCTGGAAGTTCGACAACCCGGGCAACCGGGGCAACCTGTCCGGCGGTGGCGGCAAGTTCGCGATCATCGACAGCGACGAGTACGGCCCCGGTGGCCAGCAGGACACCTCGCTGGTCAGCCCGGTCGTGGACCTGACCTCGGTCACCGCTCCGGTGATCCGGTTCAACCAGGACCTGAACTACCTCAGCGGCGAGAAGGCCGACATCGACCTGTCGATCGACGGTGGCGCCACCTGGACCACGGTGCTCGCCCAGGCGGCGGACGTCCGCGGTGTCAAGGAGATCGCGATCCCGCAGGCGGCCGGCCAGTCCGCCGTCCAGGTCCGGTTCCACTACTACAACGCGCAGTACGAGTGGTGGTGGATCGTCGACAACGTCCTCATCGGCAGCCAGGTCACCTGTGAGCCGAACGGCGGCGGCATCGTCGTCGGCAACGTGAAGGACGCCAACACCAACGGCGCCGTGAACGGTGCGGTCGTCACCCGCGACGGCAACGCCGCCGAGACCGCCACCACCGTGGCGACGCCGGAGGACACCGGCCTGGCCGACGGCTTCTACTGGCTGTACTCCTCGGAGTCCGGCGCGCAGGGCTTCACCGCCAAGGCCGGCAACTACGTCAGCGCGCAGCAGAGCGTGAACGTGGAGGCCGACTGGACCACGGCAGCCGACTACACGCTGGCGGCGGGCAAGCTGGCCGTCACGCCGGGCAGCATCTCCGGAAACCTGAGGCTGCCCACCGGCAAGGTGACCAAGTCGTTCACCGTGACCAACACCGGCGGTGCGCCGGTCGAGGTGAAGTTCGGTGAGCGTGACGGCGGCTTCGTGCTGCAGAACGCGAACGGCACCACCACCAGCAAGACCCAGGTGCTGACCAGCACCGGTGCCCCGCTGCAGCGGCTCGAGGTCCCGACCTCGTTCGCCAGCGTGCTGTCGGGCAAGACGGCCGGTACTCCGGCTGTCGCGAAGCCGCTCGCGGCTCCGTGGATCGACATCGCCGACTACCCGTCGAACGTGATGGACAACCGGGTGGTCAACCTCGAGGGCAAGATCTACTCGATTGCCGGTGGCAACGGTAGTGCGTCGACCGGGAACAGCTACGTGTACGACCCGGCCACGCTCTCCTGGACCGCCATCGCCCCGCTGCCGGGTGCTCGCAACGCCATCACCGTCGGCGTCGTGGGCGGCAAGATCATCGCCAGCTCCGGCTGGGGCTCCTCCGGTCCGGCCGCGGACACCTGGTCGTACGACCCGGCCGCCAACGCCTGGACCGCAGTCGCTCCGAACCCGGCTCCGCGGGCTGCGGCCGGTCAGGCTGTCGTCGACGGCAAGCTGTACGCCGTCGGTGGCTGCACGACCTCCAGCTGCCTCCCGATGAGCAACAGCGTCGTCCGGTACGACGCGACGGCGAACAGCTGGGAGACGCTGCCGAACTACCCGAAGTCGGTCGCCTTCGCGTCCTGCGGCGCCATCGACGGCAAGCTGTACTGCGCCGGCGGTAACGACGGCAGCACTTCGGAAAAGTCGGCGTACGTCTTCGACCCGGGTGCCAACGCCTGGTCGCCGATCGCTCAGGCTCCGGCTGACCACTGGGCGGCGTCGTACGCCGTCGCCGGTGGCAAGCTGCTGGTCGTCGGCGGTGTCCAGGCCGGTGCGGTGACCAACGCCGGTATGGCGTACGACCCGGCGGCCGACGCCTGGTCGGCGCTGCCGAACGCCAACCTGCCGCGGTACCGCGGTGGCGCGGCCTGCGGCTTCTACAAGGTCGGCGGTTCCTCCGGTGGCTTCACCGCCACGGTGGACAGCGAGGCCCTGCCGGGTCTCGAGGACTGCGCCGAGTCGTCGGCGGACGTGAGCTGGCTGTCCATCGACAAGACCGAGGCCACGCTGGCCCCGGGCGCGTCGACGACGGTCAAGGTCACGCTCACCGCGAGTGTCGACCAGCCGGGTACCTACAGCGGGTCGGTCACGATCGGCGAGAACACGCCGTACCAGGTCGCTCCGGTGGCCGTGACGATGAACGTCACCCCGCCGACCTCCTGGAGCAAGCTGCAGGGCACCGTCACGGGCGTCAGCTCGACCGGTGTCACGGCTCCGCTCCCGGGGGCGATCGTGCAGGTCGACTCGTGGGCCCAGTCCTACACCTTCATCACCGATGACGACGGCAAGTACGCCTACTGGCTGGACCGTCGCAACAACCCGCTCACCCTGATCGCCGCCAAGGACGGCTACAAGCCCCAAACCCGCACCACCCGCCTGCTCGCAGGCGAGCCGGTCACCGAGGACTTCGCACTGAAGTCCATCAGGTAGCCGAGTAACGCAAGGACCGGCTCTACCCGGAAGTTCGGGTGGGGCCGGTTCTTTGTGCCTCAGGCGGTGGGGAGGAGGTGGAAGCCGACGCCGCGGACGGCGTGGATGGTGACGGTGGCGCCGAGGTTGGCGAGTTTCTGGCGGAGCCGCTTGACGACCGAGTGGATGTGGGAGCCGTGGCCGAGGTGCTCGTTGCCCCAGACGGCGTGGTGCAGGCGCTGGTAGGTCCAGACCCGGCCGGGCTCCTCGACCAGGCAGTGCAGGAAGTCGTGCTCCAGCCGGGTCAGCGGCACCTCGCGGTCCTTCCACCGCACGACCCGCCGGTCCACGTCCAGGTACAGCTCGCTCTCCCCCGCCGACGGGCGCACTGCCTCGATCTGGGCAACGGCAGCGGTCTGCCCGGATGCGGACCGCATCGAATCGGGCAGCACCGCCGGAGTCAGTACGACGGGACCCGCGGGCGACTCCAGCTCGGTGAGCTCGAGGAACGCCCGCGCCTGGTCCGCGCTGGACACCAGCAACAAGGCCTCCGCACCGCCGAGCAGCCGGACGAGTTGGACCCGCTCGGCCGTGGACGTGGCCACCCCGATGATCAACGACGAACCCGACGACCTCTCCATCAGAGTCCCCTCCTGGTCAAACGCCAGGCACAAGTACCTTTTACGACGCGAAGTAAGTCAAGGGATTCCCCCCGCAGTGGCATGGCACAAATGCGACCTGTCCGAGAAAGGACAGCCAAGAGTGCGTCCGGGGCCGCCGCGGGGAACGGCGCGGCGGACCCGGACGCAGTACCGGGAGGATCAGCCGACCGTCTTGACCGCCGTGATCAGGGTGCCGTTCGAGGTGTCACCGGACAGCTCCCAGAAGAAGGCGCCGCCCAGTCCCTGCTGGTTCGCGTACGTCATCTTGCTGCGGATCGTGGCGGGCGTGTCGTACCCCCACCACTGTCCGTCGCAGAACGCGTACGCCGTACCGCCGACGGTCCCGGTGGACGGGCAGCGGGTCGAGATCAGCTTGTAGTCCTCGATCCCGGCCTCGTACTTCCCCGGCGCCGCGCCGGCCGCCCGGCCGCCGGGCGCGGCCTGGGTGACCCCGGTCCAGCCGCGGCCGTAGAACCCGATCCCGAGCAGCAGCTTCGAGGCCGGGATGCCCTTCGACTTCAGCTTCCGGATCGCCGCGCGCTGTCGTGCGGTTCGGTAGACCGGGCGGCGGCAGGTACGGCGCCCGCGCCGAGCAGGGCCATCGCAGCAGCGACGGCCAGGATCCTGATTCTCATAGGTGTGCCTCCATGGGGGCGGAAGAGGACTGTCCGCACATTACCGAGCACATGGGGTTAAGAAAAGAAGAAACCTGAATAAAAATGATCCCGTGATCATCGCGACGCTCCCCGGACCGGCGTGCAGACCGCGCGCCGCGCGGAGTAATGTCCTCGCGCACGGTCACTTTTGACCGCATCCGACGGAGGAACTGTGCCCGGACTCGTTCGGCGGCCGATCGTCGTCTGGCTGCTCGCGGCCCTCGCCGTACCCGTGCTGCTCACGGCTGTGCTCATTCCGGCCAGAGCGGGCACCACCGAGGACGACCTCCGGGACCGGTCGATCGCCGCACTCCAGGCCCGCGGGATCACCGGCGCCGAGGTCGACGTGGACGGGCGGGACGCGACCGTCGCCGTACCGGCTGGGGTCGATCCGGGGCTGGTCAAGGAAGTGGTCGGCGGCGTCGAAGGCGTCCGCGCCGTCCGGGTCGAGGGCGGTACACCGTCCCCGACGGCCACCGAGGCGCCCGCCGCGGAACCCGCGATGACGCCGTTCGAAGTCGGCCGGACGAACAACGCGATCCGGGTCCGGGCCGTGGTCAAGGACCAGACCGTCAAGGACGCGATCGCCGCGCAGGTCGACAACGTGCTCGGCGAGGACCGCGAGTTCGACAACCGGATCACGATCGACCCGGCGACCGGCCTGGCCGACGCGACGACGCTGGCGGCGCTCATCCACGCGCTCGCGATCGGGACCGGCGACGCCTCGGTCCGGTACGACGGCACCACAATCACGCTGACCGGGAAGGTGCCGGACCAGGCCACCAAGGCCACCGTCGCGCGGGCGGCGGCGAAGGCGGTCCCGGGTGCGGTGATCGCGGACCAGCTGCAGACGCCGGCGCCGCCGAAGAGCGAGCAGAGCGAGGCATGCCGGACCTTCCAGAGCCGGCTCTCGGAGTTCGGCCGCCGGAACACGATCATCTTCCTGTCCGGCACGTCGATCGTGAACAACGCCTCCAAGCCCGCGGTCACCAAGGCCGCGGCGCTGCTGAAGTCGTGCCCGGGCATCCGGGTCGAGATCACGGGCCACACCGACAACCTCGGCTCCCCCGCCAGCAGCCTGCCGCTGTCCGAGCGGCGCGCGACCGCAGTCAAGGAGACGCTGGTGCGGCTCGGCGTCGCCCGCGGCCGGCTGATCGCCAACGGGTACGGCGAGGCCTTCCCGGTCGCCTCCAACAGCACCTCGGCCGGCCGGATCGCCAACCGCCGGGCCGAGCTACGAGTACTGCAAGGGAACCCATGAGTTGGCTGATCGCACAGACCTGGATCCTGTTGCTGGCCGCGTTCGTGCTCGGCAGCGCGAGCGCGTGGCTGCTGCACCGCCTGGTCTCGAGAGGGGCGCGCTGATGAGCTGGCTGCTGCGCCACAACTGGTTGTGGTCCCTGCTCGCGTTCCTGCTCGGCGCGGCGATCACCTGGTTGCTGCTGGCACGGCGTGAGCAGCTCGCGCCGGCCATGTCCGCAGCCGCGGAGCCGGTGGAGGAGAGGGAAGAGGTCCTGGTCGGGGCCACCGTCGGAGCAGCGGACACCGTGTCCGCTCCGGCTCCCGACGTACGGCGCGAACCGGAGCCCGCGTTCTCCCGGCGAATGGACGCCGAGCGGGTGGCCGAGCCGACCCTGTTCGACGACGAGCCCGAGGACGACACAAACGCGACCGAGCCGCAGGTGCCGGACGTAGTACCTCCCGGACGGTACGGTGAGGGCTCGGCCGATGCGGTGCCGCACCAGGGTCCGCCGGACGGGTTCACCATCAAGGGCAACGCCCAGTCGATGCTGTTCCACACCCCCGACTCGCCGTACTACGGCCGGACCAAACCCCAGGTCTGGTTCCGCACCGAGTCCGACGCCGAACGCGCCGGCTTCACCAAGTACACCCGCCGCCCCCGCAAGTCGGCCAATCCCCACGACTGATCGGCACCTGCCGACTGTCGTCGACACCACGTGATCGACGCCTGCGCGCTGACCCGTGGCCGACCTACGATCGCGGAAACCGACCGACTCAGGAGGCGCAAGTTGCAGCGCGACATCACGGTTCCCTACACCATCGAGCAGGACGAGAACGGCACCTGGTGCGCCGAAGCTGCCCTGACTCCGCAGTCGTTCGCGAACGGTGAGGGCGCGACCCGCGAGGCCGCGATCGAAGACCTCAAGGAAGCCATCGCCGCGCTCGCCGACGCGGTCGGCGTGCCGGAGCAGGTCACCGTCACGGTCGAGGTCGACGGCTGATGGCGGCGCCCAAGAAGCGCCGCGAGGCCGAACGGGAGCTCAAGAAGCAGGGCTTCGAGAAGCAGTCGGGCCGGGGCAAGGGCAGCCACGAGGTCTGGAAGAACGAGAGCGGCGTCTCGGTCACGGTCCCGAACCACGGCGACGAGATCGCGGCCGGAACCTGGCGGTCCATCAGCCGCCAAGTCGGCCAGGCCGCGGAGCAGGAGAAGGCCGCGAAGGAGGCCGAGCAGGCGCAGCGGCTGGCCAACGACGGCGTCGCCCGCCCCGGCGGCGGCCAGGGTCGCGGCGGCTCCGGCCAGCAGGACCGCCAGTCCGGCAAACAACAAACCCGAGGCAGACGCGGCGGCCGAGACGGCCGCAGCTGACCGCCAAACGGACAGGAGCACGACAGTGCAGCAGGACGTGACTGTCCCCTACACCCTCGAACAGGACGAGGACGGCGTCTGGTGCGCCCACGCGCTCCTCGCGAAGGGCGTCGGCGCCAACGGTGAGGGAGACACCCCGGAAGCCGCAATCGACGACCTCCGCGAAGCCCTCACCGGCCTGGTCGAGTCCTTCGGCGTCCCCAGGCTGATCACCGTGACCGTCGAGACACCCGATGCCTAGGGTCCCGTCGCTGAGCGGCGAGAAGGTCGTCGGCCAGCTGAAGAAGCACGGCTTCGAGGTCGACCGGGTCAGGGGCAGTCATCACATCATGAAGCACGCCGACGGGCGCGGGACGACGGTCCCGGTGCATGCCGGCCGGGATGTCGCGAAGGGCACTCTGCGGAGCATCCTCAGCGATGTCGATCTGACGCCGGAGGAGCTGCTGGACCCCAAGCTGGTCGCGTCGCGAGCGTCCGGGGTGGCGCAGGGCGCGGAGGAGATTGTGGATCCGCGGGAAGGGGTTGCGGACGCGCGGGGGGCGGTTGGCCGGGGGGCCGTCGGCGGGCGGCGGGGCGGGCGGCGGAAATCGCCGTCCGCGGCTCGTGAACGCGACGGGCGATCGCCGCGCTGACGCCGTCCGGCCACCCTTCCCCCGGGCGCCGAAGACTCGCCGGATAAGGGCATGAGGCCCCTATTTGCTTGTACTGGCAAACGACCGTCACACTGAGCGCAACGCCTGGCCGGAGCCGCCCACCCCATGGCGTCACCACATCACCGGACGACAGACCGGACATATCGTGCGGTCCCCCCAATTCCGAGTACGAACGCAGTTACGGGGTATGGGACACCAGTGCACGCCCGGGAAAGTCCACCCACACTGCCGCCACGGTCCGTGGCGGCAGGCCGCAGTACCGCTAGGTTTGGAGACACCCGATGGAGGTGAGCGTGACCGACATGCTGCCGGAGCAGCACCACGGACTGACGAAGAGTGACCCGCTGTGGTTCAAGCGGGCCGTCTTCTACGAGGTCCTCGTGCGGTCCTTCAAGGACTCGAACGCCGACGGCATCGGCGACCTGCAGGGCCTGACCGAGAAACTCGACTATCTCGAGTGGCTCGGCGTGGACTGTCTCTGGTTACCCCCGTTCTATCCGTCGCCGCTGCGCGACGGCGGCTACGACATCTCCGACTACACCGGGGTGATGCCCGAGGTCGGCACGATCGCCGACTTCGCCGCGTTCATGGAGGCAGCGCACGCGCGCGGGATCCGGATCATCGTCGACTTCGTGATGAACCACACCTCCGACCAGCACCCCTGGTTCCAGGCGTCCCGGGAGGACCCGGACGGCCCGTACGGCGACTTCTACGTATGGTCCGACACCGACGACAAGTACACCGACGCCCGGATCATCTTCGTCGACACCGAGTCGTCGAACTGGACCTGGGACCCGGTCCGCGGCCAGTACTTCTGGCACCGGTTCTACTCCAACCAGCCGGACCTGAACTTCGAGAACCCGGCCGTCGGCGACGCGATGATCGAGGCGCTGAAGTTCTGGCTCGACCTCGGCGTGGACGGTTTCCGGCTGGACGCGGTGCCGTACCTGTTCGAGACCGAGGGCACCAACTGCGAGAACCTGCCGCGCACCCACGAGTTCCTCAAGCGGGTCCGCAAGGAGGTGGACGCGAACTACACCGACCGCGTCCTGCTCTGCGAGGCGAACCAGTGGCCGGCCGACGTGGTGGAGTACTTCGGGGACCGGTCGTCGGGCGGTGACGAGTGCCAGATGGCGTTCCACTTCCCGGTGATGCCGCGCATCTTCATGGGGGTACGGCGCGAGTCACGGTTCCCGATCTCGGAGATCCTGGCCCAGACCCCGGAGATCCCGGACACCTGCCAGTGGGGCATCTTCTTGCGCAACCACGACGAGCTCACCCTCGAGATGGTCAGCGACGAGGACCGCGACTACATGTGGGGCGAGTACGCGCAGGACCCGCGGATGAAGGCCAACATCGGCATCCGCCGCCGGCTGGCCCCGCTGCTGGACAACGACGTGAACAAGATGGAGTTGTTCACCGCGCTGCTGCTCAGCCTGCCCGGCTCGCCGATCCTGTACTACGGCGACGAGATCGGGATGGGCGACAACATCTGGCTCGGCGACCGCGACGGCGTCCGGACCCCGATGCAGTGGTCGCCGGATCGCAACGCGTCGTTCTCGACCGCGACCCCGGGCAAGCTCAGCCTGCCGGTCATCATGGACCCGGTCTACGGCTACCAGGCGGTGAACGTCGAGGCCGAGATGGAGAACGCCTCGTCGCTGCTGCACTGGACCCGGCGGATGATCCAGACCCGCAAGCAGCACCCGTGTTTCGGCATGGGTACCTTCACAGACCTGGGGGGCTCCAACCCCAGCGTGCTGTCGTACGTCCGCGAGTTCGGTGACGACGTGGTGCTGTGCGTGAACAACCTGTCGAGGTTCCCGCAGCCGATCGAGCTGGACCTGCGCCAGTGGCAGGGCGTGGAGCCGGTCGAGCTGCTCGGCGGGGTGCACTTCCCGACGATCGGTGAGTTGCCCTACCTTTTGACGCTCGGAGCCCATGGTTTCTACTGGTTCCGGCTGCCGGTGCACAAGCCGGCTGACCACGAGGAGAGCATGTAGTGATTTCCCATCTGGACCAGGTCCAGTCCTTCTGCGCGAGCCAGCGGTGGTTCGGTGAGAAGGGACACGACGTCCATGTCGACGCGATGGCCGCCTCCGTGTGGCTGTCCGGCGCGGACGCCTGGCCCGCGGTCCGGATCGGATTCGTCTACTGTTCCGGTCCGCCCGGGTCGGACATCCCGATCCGGGTGTACCAGCTGCCGCTCAGCTACCACCGCGAACCGGTCGAGAACCTCGGCCACGCGCTGGTCGGCGAGTGGGTCGAGCAGGACCTCGGCGACATCGAGGTCTGGGTGTACGACGCCCTGCACGACAAGGAGGCCACGCCGTACTGGCTGGACGGCCTCACGCACGGACGGCAGCTGGACGGGCTGGAGTTCCATCCCGTCCACGCTCCGGAGCACGCGACCGTCGTACCGGAGGACTCGCAGTCGCTGGTGCTGACGGTCGAGCAGAGCAATACGTCGCTGGTGTTCGGCGACGTGGCGCTGCTGAAGGTGTTCCGCCGGCTCGAGCCCGGGAGCAACCCCGGGGTCGAGATCGAGTCGGCGCTCACCGAGGCGGGGTCGGAGCTCGTCCCCGAGGTGCTCGGGTCGGCGCGCGGCAGCTGGCCGCGCGCGGGCGGCGGGACCGACGCCGGCGAGCTGGCGATGATGACGGCGTTCCAGAAGAACGCGACCGACGGATGGTCGTTCGCGACCTCGTCGGTGCGGGACCTGTACGCCGAGGCGGACCTGCACGCCGAGGAGGTCGGCGGTGACTTCGCGGCCGAGTCGCACCGGCTCGGCGCGAGCACGGCACAGGTCCACTCGGAGCTGGCCAAGGCGCTCGGCACCGACATCTGGGAGCCCGCGAAGCTGGTCGAGCACGCCGCGGCCATGCGGCGCCGGCTCGATGCCGCGGCGGCGGCGATCCCCCAGCTGACGCCGTACGCTCCCGGTCTGGCCCGGGCGTTCGACGCGCTCGCGGCGTACGACCAGCCGGTCACGGTGCAGCGGATCCATGGTGACTTCCACCTCGGCCAGGTACTGCGCACGATCGACGGCTGGAAGCTGATCGACTTCGAGGGCGAGCCGGCCAAGTCGCTGGTCGAGCGGCGGGCCCTGGACACCCCGATCAAGGACATCTCCGGGATGCTGCGGTCGTTCGACTACGCGGCCCGGTCGCTGCTGGCCGACCACCTGGGCGACCAGCAGATCGCCTACCGGGCCGCCGAGTGGGCGAGCCGGAACCAGCAGGCGTTCTGCGACGGGTACGCCGAGGTCGCCGGCACGGATCCGCGGCACCAAGGGGTGCTGCTGAGCGCGTTCCTGGCCGACAAACTCGTCTACGAGACGCTGTACGAGGCCCGCAACCGGCCGTCCTGGCTGCCGATCCCCCTGGCCGCGGCCGCCCAGTTGGCCGAACACTGATACCCCCAAGAAGCCCTCGCCCCTGACTTTGTGTACGTCGGGCATCGACGGGTACGGGGGTTCGGTAGATGGCCGAGTGATCGGGCAGGATGGGGTTCATGGGATCGAGTGAGCGGGATGCCGGGCCGGCGGTGGAGGCTTTCGAGCAGCCGGTGGTCGCGGCGGACAAGCCTGTGGTGACAGCGGTTCCGGTCGATCGGGCCGTGCTCGAGCGACTGGTCGGCGGGACGTTCCACGATCCTCACCAGGTGCTCGGACCGCATCTCGGCGACAGCGGTGTGACTGTTCGCGTGCTGCGGCCGTTCGCGCAGTCCGTGACGGTGCTGTACGACGACCAGCGGCTGGAGCTCCGGCACGAGTTCGAAGGCGTCTGGGTCGGCGTGCTCGATCTCGAGAAGGTGCCTGACTACCGCCTCGAGGTGAGTTACACCGACGGTCCCGCGATCGAGCTCGACGACCCGTACCGCTACCTGCCTTCGCTCGGCGAGGTCGACCTGCACCTGATCGGCGAAGGCCGGCACGAGCAGCTGTGGACCGTGCTCGGTGCACACGTCCGCCGGTACGACGGCCCGTCCGGCACCATCACCGGGACGTCGTTCGCCGTCTGGGCGCCGAACGCGCAGGGCATCCGGCTCACCGCGGACTTCAACTTCTGGGACGGTCGCGCGCATCCGCTGCGGTCGCTGGGTTCCTCCGGTGTCTGGGAGCTGTTCGTACCGGGCGTCGGCCCGGGGACGCGATACAAGTTCGACATCTGCGGTCGCGACGGCGTGTGGCGCCAGAAGGCCGACCCGATGGCGAACTTGGCCGAGACTCCCCCGGCGAACGCGTCCGTCGTGCACGAATCGTCGTACGAGTGGGACGACGCCGCGTGGCTGGAGCGGCGGGCGGCCTCGCAGGCCTACGCCGAGCCGATGAGCGTCTACGAGGTGCACCTCGGCTCCTGGCGCAAGGGCAAGTCCTACCGTGAGCTGGCCGACGAGCTCGTTGCCTACGTCAACGACATGGGGTTCACCCACGTCGAGTTGATGCCGGTGATGGAGCACCCGTTCGGCGGCTCGTGGGGCTACCAGGTGACGTCGTACTTCGCCCCGACCTCGCGGTTCGGCGACCCGGACGAGTTCCGCTTCCTGGTCGACAAGCTGCACCAGGCCGGGATCGGCGTGATCGTCGACTGGGTCCCGGCGCACTTCCCGAAGGACGCGTGGGCGCTGGCCCGCTTCGACGGCACCCCGCTGTACGAGCACCCGGACCCGCGCCGCGGCGAGCAGCCGGACTGGGGCACGCTGGTGTTCGACTTCGGCCGGCCGCAGGTGCGCAACTTCCTGGTCGCGAACGCGATCTACTGGGCCGAGGAGTTCCACATCGACGGCCTCCGGGTGGACGCGGTCGCGTCGATGCTCTACCTCGACTACTCCCGCAACGAAGGCCAGTGGGTGCCGAACCAGTACGGCGGGCGCGAGAACCTGGAGGCAGTGTCGTTCCTCCAGGAGATGAACGCGACGCTGTACAAGCGGGTCCCCGGGGTGATCACCGTCGCGGAGGAGTCCACCTCATGGCCCGGCGTCACGCGGGCCACCCACCTTGGCGGGCTCGGCTTCGGGTTCAAGTGGAACATGGGCTGGATGAACGACTCGCTGCGCTACCTGGAGCACGAGCCGATCCACCGGCAGTACCACCACCACGAGCTGACGTTCTCGATGATGTACGCCTACTCGGAGAACTTCGTGCTCCCGCTGTCGCACGACGAAGTTGTGCACGGCAAGGGTTCGCTGCTGCGCAAGATGCCCGGCGACCGCTGGCAGCAGCTGGCGAACCTGCGCGCGTACCTGGCGATGATGTGGGCGCACCCGGGCAAGCAGCTGCTGTTCATGGGCTGCGAGTTCGGCCAGGAGTCGGAGTGGTCCGAGAAGGGCGAGCTCGACTGGTGGCTACTGGACCACGCCGACCACCGCGGTCTGCAGCAGCTGGTCCGCGACCTGAACGGCGTATACCGCGACACCGCGGCGCTGTGGCGGACCGACCACGCGCCGGAGAAGTTCAGCTGGATCGACGCCAACGACGCCGGCAACAACGTGTTCTCCTTCGTCCGGTACGGCGAGGACGGCGAGCCGACGATCGCGTGCGTCGCCAACTTCTCCGCGATCCCGCACCACGGCTACCGCTTGGGCCTCCCGTACGGCGGCGAGTGGCAGGAGGCCGTCAACACCGACGCCGGCGCGTACGGCGGTTCGGGGGTCGGCAACTTCGGCAGCGTCACCGCCGACGGACCCAGCTGGCACGGCATGGAGACCAGCACCGAGCTGATCGTGCCACCCCTGGCCACGGTGTACCTGCGCCACACCGGGTAGCGTTCACGGGGTGACCGCCGTTTCCCCGCTGACCGATGGTGAGTTGACGCTGCGTCTGTCGCAGCAGGATCAGCAGGTGGTGACCTTCGACGTCGAGCGCGGCGGACCGGTCGGAACCGTCGAGGTACGGCGGACTACGCTCGGTGTCGGCGTGGTCACCTGGGCGATGGACGGCGGTCCGGAGACTGCGCAGCGAGCGGTCCGGCTGGTGGCCGAGTACGCCTTCGACGAGCTCGGTCTGGAGCGGCTGCAGGTCGAGGTGGACCCGGAGATCCACGCGTCGGCGCGGGTCGCGATCCGGTCCGGCTTCCGGCGCGAGGGGATCCTGCGCGGCGCCGCCCTGGTCGAGGACGAGCGCCGGGACGTCGCGATCTACGGGATGCGCAAGGACGACCCGCGCCCGGACACGATCACGGGCTGGACGGCCCTGATGGACTCCGCGCTGCCCAAGAAGCGCGTCATCGCGCACGTGGTCGTGCGGGACACGTCCGGCCGGGTGCTGCTGTGCCAGGTCAGCTACAAAAAGGACCTCGAGTTGCCCGGTGGCGTGGTCGAGCCGGACGAGGATCCGGCGACCGGGGCGTCCCGCGAGATGGAAGAGGAGATCGGAGTCGCCTTGCCGCTGGTCGGCGTACTCGCGATCGACTGGCTGCCGCGGTGGGAGGGCTGGGGCGACGCCGTCGAGATCCTGTACGACGGTGGCGTCCACGACCCGTCGCTGATCGACACCCTGCAGCCGGACGGCTTCGAGATCCGCGGTGTCGCGTGGCATGAGCCGGACGCCCTGCAAGGGCTGGTGTCCCCGCTGAACGCGCGCCGGCTGCCGCAGCTCCTCGCCAAGCCGACGGTCCTACACAACCTCCGCGACGGGAAGCCGATCAGCCCGCCAGCCGGTTGAGGTTGGCGACGCACCAGGTGTAGTGGCCGTCGGCGGCGTCGGCGTCGTAGATGGTCGCGGTGGTGATCGCGTACGCCGACCGGTACAGGTACATCCGCTCCCGGTCGTGCCCGAGCGCCTCGAAGCGGTCGAGCAGCAGGTTGTCGAGCCGTTGCGCGTCCGGGCCGTACATGTCGAAGAACCCGGCGGCCAGCGCGGCGTCGAAGGTGTTGTCACCGGCCGTCGAGTAGAAGCCCCAGTCCAGTACGGCGGCGGTCCGCGGGCCGTCCATCAGCAGGTTGGGCGGGCAGATGTCTCCGTGGACGACACTCAGCCGGCTCGGCTCGATCGTCGCCAGCTTGGTAGTCAGGCGTTCTAGGCGCTCGTCGAAGTCGGGGACGTCGCGCTTCAGGTGGTGGTGGGACTCGGCGGCGCGACGCCGTACCAGAGCTGCCAGCGCCTCGCCCCAGGACAGGTCGTCGCTCCAGAACGGCTGGTTGAGCACAGGGAGCGCCTTGCTCGCCGGGCCGGCTGTGGTTGTGCCGAGCGCCTCGACCACGGCGACGAACGCGTCGAGAGCCTGCTGCTCGGCGAGTCCGGCGTCCTGGAGCGCCGTACCGGTCAGCTTGTCCTCGACGCTGACCGCAAGCCCTTCGGCGTCCGAGCTGACCTCGCGGATCCGCGGCGTACGGAACGGAAGTGGCGGCAGCTCGTCCAGGAACGCCTGCAGCGGGCGTACGTCGTCCGGCCGCCGGTCGAACCAGGTCTTGCGCACCCGGCCGTCACCGAGGTCGTAGACGGCGCCTTCCATCCCCTGGCCGATCAGCTCCACCCGGCGAACTCTGCCAAACCCGGTCGGGGCGGGCCAACTGGATTAGCGCACCAGGCGGATCGTCAGCGGGTAGCGGTATTCGCGGCCGCTCGATGCGGCCATGGTGGCCAGGACGATCGCCACCAGCGCCGCGACCGCGCCGATCAGCACCAGCGGGATGATGATCAGCACGCCCAGGCCGAACGTGATCAGGATCAGCACCACCGCGATCGCGGTGTAGATCAGCAGCGACAGCTGGAAGTTCAGCGACTCCAGCGCGTGCCGCCGGACGAAGTCGGACCGGGACCGGTACACCAGCCAGATCACCAGCGGGCACAGGAATCCCATCGCGAACCAGGCCGCGACCAACACGCCGACGTGGGCAACCATCCCCCACGTCCGTTCTTCCGAGGCCGACAGCGGCGGCCCGGCTCCAGGCGCACTCATACTCCAGTCAAGCATGTCGCGCAATCCCGGTCACCGATTCCTTTCCGGCCGCACACCGGTCTGTATGCCGAACGGTTTGTCGACGGAAGGGCGGCGAGGATGCCGAGCAAGGAGTCAGAGGCGGTACGACGGCACTGGAAGGCGGCCCGCCTCGCACAGGCGCCGGACCGGGAGACCGGGGACCACGCGTGGGCGGGGCTGACCAGCGAGCCGCCGGGTGTGGACTACCTCGCGGTCGCGGAACTGCCCGCGCTGTGGGTCGTGCCGAAGGATGCACCGCCGGACCGGGTGCTGCTGTGCATGCACGGTGGCGGGTTCATCAGCGGGTCGCGGTACTCGCACCGGAAGCTGTTCGGGCACCTGGCTCGGGCGGTCGGGGCGCGGGCGCTGGTCTTCGACTATCGACTGGCGCCTGAGCACATGCATCCGGCTCAGGTCGAGGATGCGGTCGCGGCGTACCAATGGCTGCTGGAGCAAGGGGTCGAGGCGGTCGCGTTCTGCGGTGACTCGTGCGGGGGCGGGCTCGCGATTACCACGCAGCTGCGAGCCCGGGAGCTTGGGCTGCCATTGCCGGTTGCCACGCTGGCGATCTCGCCGTGGGTGGACATGGAGGTGAGTGGTTCGTCGTACGACGCCAACCGGAAGCGGGACGCGTTCTTCCACCGGGAGCTTGTGCGTGGGCTGGTGGACACGTTCCTCGGGCCGGATGGGGATCGGCGGGATCCGCTGGCCAACCCGCTGTACGGGAAGCTGGCCGGGTTCGGGCCGATCTACATCCAGGTGGGCGGGCACGAGGTGCTGCTGGACGACGCGCACCTGCTTGCCTCACACGCTCGCTCGGCCGGGGTCGACGTACGGGTCGATGTGTTTCCGGAGATGCAGCACACGTTCCAGATGGCGGCGGGGCGGGCGCCGGAGGCCGACGACGCGATCCGGCGGCTGGCGGAGTGGGTTCGGCCGCACCTGCTGTACACAGGTAGGCGTGATGACGGGCAGGTCTGAGTTCGAGCGCCGTACCGAGCCGTTCCGGAAGGAACTGCTGGCGCATTGCTACCGGATGCTCGCGTCGGTGGACGAGGCCGAGGATCTTGTCCAGGAGACGTACCTGCGGGCGTGGCGCTCGTACTCGTCCTTCGAGGGGCGGTCGTCGCTGCGTGTCTGGCTGTACCGGATCGCGACCAACGCCTGCCTGACCGCGCTCGAACAGCGCGGCAGGCGGGCGCTGCCGTCCGGCCTCGGCGCGCCCGGCGACGACCCGACCGGTCCCGCGTCGCCGACCGACGTCGCGTGGGTCGAGCCGCTTCCGGACTCGCTGGATCCGGAGCTGGTGGTGACCGGGCGGGAGAGCCTTCGGTTGGCGCTCATTGCGGCGTTGCAGCACCTTGCGCCGAGGCAGCGCGCCGTACTGATCCTGCGCGAGGTGCTCGCGTTCCCGGCGGCGGAGGTCGCGGTCATGCTCGACACCACGGTCGCGGCGGTGAAGAGCACCCTCCAACGGGCCCGGGCACGCCTGGACGAGGCTGCACCGGATCGCTCGTCGGTCATCGAACCGACCGACCCACAGGCCCGGGCGCTGCTCGACACCTACATCGAAGGCTTCGAGAAGGCCGACGTCGCGGCGCTCGAACGTGCCCTCCGGGCGGACGCAGCCATCGAGTTGGTCGGCACCACCACCTGGTTCGCCGGCCGCGTCACTTGTCTGCGCCTGCTGGAACAGGCCGTCGGCTCCCCAGGCGACTGGCGCATGATCAGTACGACGGCCAACGGCCAGCCGGCCGCGGCTGCCTACGTCCGAGACGCCACCGGGACACACCAGGCTTTCGGTCTCGCCGTACTCACTCCTACGCCCACGGGTCTGACGCACATCTACGTCTTCAACGAGCCCGAACTCCTGACCAGATTCAGCCTGCCACTTCAGTTGCCGCCAGGCGGTGGCTGAGGAAGCGGCGTTCGGTCTCGTTCGCTGTGAGGGTGATGGCGAGGCGGTACGCGTCGGCTGCTTCGGTCACTCGGCCGAGGCGGGCCAGGACGTCGGCCCGGGCAGCGGGCAGGTAAGCGTACGACTTCAGCGCATGCTCGTTGCCGAGGGCATCTAGCTCGGCGAGGACGTGATCGAGGTCGGCGCCTGGGACGAGGCTGCGGGCGGCGGCCCGGTTGAGCGCGACGATCGGCGTCGGCCAGCTGATCATCATCGCGTCGTACATCCGCACGACCTGACGCCAGTCCGTCTTCTCCCACGACGGCGCGGTCACGTGCAGCCCTGCCACGGCTGCCTGCAGCGCGAACCGCCCCTGTCCCCGTTCCAGGGCGGCCGTTGCCCGCGACACACCTTCCGCCAGCAGGCGGATGTCCCACCGCGACCGGTCCTGATCGGCCAGCAGCACCAACTCGCCGTCCTCGGTCACGCGCGCGTCCCCACGCGCTTCCGTCATCAACAGCAACCCCAGCAACGCCTGCGGCTCCGCCTCGTTCGGCATCAACCGCACCAGCAACCGCGCCAACTCGACAGCTCGCCCGGTCAGGTCCGTCCGCGTCAGCTCGGACCCAGCCGCCACATGCCCGGCCGTGTAGACCAGGTGCACCACTGTCAGTACGGCGTCCAGTCGCGCCGGCAACTCCTCGTCGGCCGGGATCCGGTACGGGATCGAGGCCGCCGCGATCTTCTTCTTCGCCCGGGTGATCCGCGCAGCCGCCGTCGGCTCACTGATCAGCAGCCCGGCCGCCACCTCGCGCGTGGTCAGGCCGCAGATCAGCCGCAACGTCAACGCCACCTGCGAGTCCCGCGCCAGCGCCGGGTGGCAGCAGGTGAACACCAGACGCAGCGGATCCGTCGGCTGCTCCACGTCGTCCGGCGCGACCGGATCCTCGACCAGCAACGGAAGCTTCCGCCGCAGGTTCGTCTCCCGCCGCATCCGGTCGAGGGCGAGCCGCCGCGCGACTGTGGTCAGCCAGCCACCCGGGTTCGCGGGGATGCCGTCCGGCCAGGTCCGCAGCGCCTGGACGAACGCGTCCTGCGTGCAGTCCTCGGCCAGATCCAGGTCCCGCGTCAGCCGCACCACCGACACGAGCACCGTGGACCAGCTCTCCCGGTGCGCCCGGTCCACGACCCGGGCCACCTCGACCGGCGCAGGCGGGTACGCCGACGGTGAGAGGTCCGTCGGGATACCCGGCTGCCGCGCCATGTCGGTCTCAGGCCGGCTGCGTCACGCCGGCGGCTGGGCGTCGCCCGAGGTCGGCATCACGGGGCGGACCTCGACGTTCCCCGACGGGCAGATCTTGGCGAGCTCGAGCGCCTGGTCGAGGTCGCGCGCCTCGATCACGTAGAAGCCTCCGAGGGCTTCCTTGGTCTCGATGAACGGCCCGTCGGTGACCAGCGGCTCGGCGCCCTCGCGCTGCCGCACCGTGCTCGCGGTGCTCGACCGCTCCAGCGCCTCGCCACCGAGGATCCGCGCGCCCGCCTTCTCCACTGCCTCCGAGAACGCGCCGTGCAGCTTCATCGCCTGCTGCCACTCCTCAGGCGTGATGTTGTCGTACCACTCTTCGCTGTCGAACAGCAGGAACATGTACTGCGCCATCTCCGGCTCCCTTGCCTAGAGCTTCTACTGGACATCGTCCTGACGATCGATCCCCGACGGAATCGACAACCCTGGCGAGAACTTTCCTCAGCCTCGTGGCGGCGGCTCCGCGTTGTACTGGTTCAGGGCCGCGATCAGGGCCAGCCCGGCAGCCTCCACGACGTCGGTGGACGACGCCCGGACCGCAAGCCTGCGGCGCGGCAACTCCACCTCGAGCTCGACCTCTCCGACCGCCGCACTGCCCGGGCCGACCGAGTACGCCCGGAACGCGACGACCCGTGCCTCCACTCCCGTTGCCTGCGAGATCGAACTGCAGACCGCGTCGATCAGCCCGGTGCCAGAACCCTCGGCTTGCACCGGTTCTCCGGACTTGAAGAGCTTCACGGTGGCGCGCGGCCCGTCCTGCGTGCCCCCGGAGTACGTGATTGCGTCGAGCCGCCAGCCGGTGGACGTCATGCGATCCCCCCTCGATGTCCAGCAAAGCCAGGATCGGTACTGTCATCGAAAGCATAAACGCGGCGGCCCAGGAGGCCTTTGTGGAGCACCTGGATGTTCTCGTGGTTGGCGCCGGACTCTCCGGTATCGGTGCGGGTTACCGGCTGCAGACGCAGAGTCAGGGGCGGTCGTACGCGATTCTCGAGGCGCGGGACAGCATTGGCGGGACCTGGGACCTGTTCCGGTATCCCGGGGTCCGGTCGGACTCCGACATGTTCACGCTCGGCTTCCCGTTTCACCCGTGGAAGGCAGCCAAGGCGATCGCGGACGGTCCGTCGATCCTGGACTACCTGCACGAGACCGCGGTCACGTACGGCATCGACAAGCACATCCGCTTCGGCGAGCGCGTCGTACGGGCGTCGTGGTCGTCGACCGATGCGCGGTGGACTGTGGAGACGACCAAGGCGTCGTACACGTGCTCGTTCCTGTACGTGTGCAGTGGGTACTACGACTACGACTCGGGCTATGTGGTCGACTTCCCGGGGCAGAGCGAGTTCGAGGGCCAGATCGTGCATCCGCAGCACTGGCCGGAGGACCTGGACTACTCGGGGAAGCGAGTGGTCGTGATCGGCAGCGGAGCGACGGCTGTGACGCTCGTGCCCGCCATGGCGCGTACGGCGGAGCACGTGACGATGCTGCAGCGCTCACCGAGCTATGTCGCGTCGAGGCCCGCGCACGACGCGTTGTCCGACCGGCTGCGCGCCGTACTGCCGGAAAGGCTTGCGCACCGAGTGATCCGAGGCAAGAACGTCGCCTTCAGTTCAGCGGTGTACAGCGCCTTTCGGAAGTGGCCGGCGCAGGCTGCGCGGTTCCTCAACAACACAGTGGCCAAGCAACTGCCGGACTCGATCCCCGTGGACCCGCACTTCACCCCGCGCTACAAGCCGTGGGACCAGAGGCTGTGTCTGGTCCCAGACGCCGACCTGTTCAAGGTACTGCGCAAGGGCTCGGCCACCGTGGTCACCGACGAGATCGAGACCTTGACGCCGACCGGTCTGCGACTGCGGTCCGGTCAGGAGCTGGCAGCCGACGTGATCGTCACCGCGACCGGACTGCGCATGGTTGCTCTCGGCAAGATCCAGCTGACGGTGGACGGGCAGGCAGTGGATCCGCACGACACCTTTGTCTACAAGGGAATGATGCTGAGCGGAGTGCCCAACCTCGCCTGGTGCATCGGCTACACCAACAACTCGTGGACCCTCCGCTCCGACCTGACGTCGCAGTACGTCTGCCGCCTGCTCAACCACCTCACCGCCACCGGCAACAGCATCTGCGTGCCCGAGATCGACCAGTCGGAGTACGACGCCCCACGCCGCCCGGTCGTCGATCTCTCCTCCGGCTACATCCAGCGAGCCGCGTCCATCCTGCCTCGCCAAGGCACCCACGGCCCTTGGCGCCTCCGCCAGAACTACCCCCGAGACCTGGTGCTCCTCCGCTTCGGCCCCATCACCGACGACGCGATGCAGTTCAAACCGGCAGCCTGACCGAGGGCTGCGGGCCGACGTAGGTTGCGATGGGGCGGATGATCTTGGGATCGGTGGACTGTTCGAGAATGTTGGCGGACCAGCCGATCACGCGGCTGACGGCGAAGGTGGGGGTGAACATCGCCCGCGGCAGGCCGCACAGCTCCATCACCACGCCGGCGTAGAACTCCACATTGGCGTAGAGGTTGCGGCCAGGCTTCAGTTCGGCGAGTACGTCGACGATGCGCTGCTCGACCGTGGTGGCGAAGTCCACCAGGTCTCCGCCCAGTCCGCGGGCGATGTCACGCAGCATCAGCGACCGCGGGTCCTCGGTCCGGTAGACCGCATGCCCGAACCCCATGATCCGGTCCCCCGCCGACACCTTCGCGCGCACCCACGCGTCGATCCGGTCCGGTGTACCGATCTCGTCCAGGCTGGCCAGCGCCCGGTCCGGTGCGCCGCCGTGCAGGGGTCCGGAGAAGGCTCCGATCGCACCGGCGATGGCGGACACCACGTCGGCACCGGTCGACGCGATCACCCGTGCAGTGAACGTCGATGCGTTGAACCCGTGGTCGACGGTGGCCACGAGGTAGTGCTCGATGGCAGTGGCCTGTATGGCGGTCGGTTCGACGCCGGTCACCAGGTAGAGCCAGTTCGCCGCGGCGGTGAGGTCGGCGCGTGGCTCCAGCGGCTCGTGCCCCTCCCGGAGGCGGTACAGCGCGGCCAGGATCGTCGGCGTCACTGCGCACACCAGCATCGCGTCGGCCTTCCGCCGTACCGGATCCGCGTCCCACAGCGGCGGGAGACGCCGTACGGCGGCCAGGAGCGACAGGACGGTGCGGAGACCGGCGAGCGGGTTGAACACCGGGCCGGCGGTCGCGATCGCGGGCAGGACGGCGCGAACCTCGTCCGGGAGCACCCGCAGCGGCGCGAGCTCGGCGACGAAGCGGTCCCGCTCGGCGGCGGTCGGGAGCCGGCCCTCGAACATCAGGAACCAGACGTCTTCGAGCGTCTTCGACTTGGCGAGGTCGATCGCCGAGTACTCGCGGTAGTGGTAGAACCCTTCGTCACCGCGGACGTCGCCGAGGGTCGTCTCGGTGACGACGACGTTGCGCAGGCCGGGCGGAACATTGATCGTGGTTGACATATCTTCAGAGTTGACAGGAGATCAATGGTTGTCAATATTGATCCAGTCAACATGAAGCTCGGAGGAGCGCTGGATGGGCCCGCAGAGTGACGAGAATTACCTGACGACGGCGGAGGTCGCCCGGCGGCTGAAGGTCAAGCCGGAGACGATCTACGCCTACGTCAGCCGGGGGTTGCTGACGAGCGTGCGGGCGCGGGGGCGGCGCGGCAGCTTGTTCGCGGCAGCCGACGTCGAGCGGCTGGCGAGCAAGTCGGTGGAGCACTCCGGGGTGGTCGAGCAGATCGAGACCGAGCTGACGTTGCTGAAGGACGACGAGCTGTACTACTGCGGGCATTCCGTGCGTGAGCTTGCGACCAGCCAGTCGGCCGAGTCGGTGGCGCACCTGCTGTGGACCGGTGAGCTGACCGATCGGCAGCCGTTCCCCGTGTCGCGGGACTCGGTGCTGCTGGCCAGGTCAGCCATGAACGTGCTGCCGGACTCTGCGCGGCTGACAGACCGGCTGCGGGTGGCGGTCGCCGCACTGGGAGCGGCTGATCCGATGCGGTTCGACCTCACACCGCGGTCGGTGATCCTGGCTGCGGAGAACTTGATGGGCGTCCTGACAGCTGCACTCCCCGGGCCGGTCGTAGCCGAGCGGTCCCTCGGCAGGCGGCTATGGCCGAAGCTCGCACAGCGAACCCCGCACCCGGAAGCGCGGGAGGCGGTGGGGCCGGAGGTGCTGGAGGCGGCGCTGATCTTGCTGGCTGACCATGGGCTGGCTGTGTCGACTGTTGCGGCTCGGGTGGCGGCTAGTGCTCGCGCGAATCTGTACGCCGTGGTGTCGGCGGGACTCGGCGCTTTGGACGGGCAGTACCACGGCGCCGCGCCGACGCTGGCGTTCGAGTTCCTCGAGAAGGCCCAGCGCGATCCACTGCAGGCGTTGTCCGACCAGCTTCGTTCGGGAGAGCCGGTGCCAGGCTTCGGGCACCGGATCTACCAGAACCGCGATCCGCGCGCCGAGGTGCTGCTCACCCTGCTCGGCGATCACCCGATCGTCGAGACGATCCAGGTGCTGAGCGCGCGGCTGACTGCGTTCCCGAACAGCGATCTGGCCATCGCCGCGATGATGCACGCCTTCGAGTTCCGGGCAGACGCCGGCGACGCGGTGTTCGCGCTCGCGCGGATCGTCGGATGGACCGCGCACGCGCTGGAGGAGTACGCGGCGCCGGCGCTGCGGTTCCGGGCTCTCGGCATCTACACCGGGGTCAGCGGGCTTGAAGCTTGAGCAGGGTGGCGGCGCCAGGGGCCAGCTTCAGCGGGACCGGACTGGCACTGCGGCCGGCATAGGTCTGAGTGCGGGGGTCGAAGACGCCGACCGAGGAGACCCCGCCCGGGTTGGGCGTGACAGTGGTTCGAGCATCCAGAGAATGCGACCGGTTGGCGACCAGCACCCATCGATCGGCCGAGCCGTCCCGCGCAGCGAAAGTCCCCAGCACGACGGCCGATCCGGAGACGGCGGAGATCAACCCCGTAGGCGCGAATCCGACGGTGCCGTTCGGGAGTGGGGTCTCGTTGGCGTGCACGACGGACTCGGACACGAGCGGCTTGAGCTCGCGACCGACCTGGTGCAGCCAGGTGGTGTTGATCGTGCGCGCGGCGGCGTACCGGGGTGTGCGCCGGCCGTCGACCGTGATCAGCGCCGGCCCGAACCCCTCGCCGCGCGCCGCCTCCGGAGTCCAGTAGGTGAAGTACTGGATGCCCTTCGCGCCGTAGGCCAGGCTGATGTTGACCTGCCAGAGCAGCTCGGCCGCGGTCGGCTCCCGATGGTTGTCATAGGCAAGGGTCTGGATGAACACCCAGGCCGGGATGTCGCCGTGCAGGGCCGCGTCCCGCACGATCGCCCAATTGTGGAAGTAGTTCCCGTCCTCACGGCCCTGCGACAGCAGCGGGTACCGGTCGAACGAGATCAGCGACGGCTTCACCGCGTCGACGAAGCTGCGGTAGTACGCCGGGTCGTCGGACGGGAACAGGTTGATGTACGGGAGCAGTTGCGGGGCCAGCTCACGCGACACCGCGACCGCCCGGGCCAGCGTGCCGAACCAGCCGGCGCCCGGCTCGTCGTACAGGTTGAAACCGGCCAGTGACGAGAACGGGCCGTAGGCGTCCCGGGCGCGGATGTAGAGCGCCTGCGCCTCGGCCGGGGTGACGCTGAGGAAGTCGGCGGGGTTGTCGGAGATCGAGAACCAGCGGGACATGTTCCGGATCTGGATGTCGTCCGAGATCAGCATCTGCAGCCCGGCGGTGCGGGCCAGGTCGAGCTGGTACCGGAAGATGTTGCCGTCGCCGGCGTAGTTGCCGGAGATGACGAAGTCGAAGCCGGCTGCCTTGATCTCGGCGTACCGCTCGGCGGTGCTCGCGTACGGGTGCGGCGGCCAGAACAACCCGATCGGGAACTCCGGCCCACCGGTCAGCGGCAGGTCGTCCGGCGACGGCACCGCAACGGCGGCGGTCGAGGCGCCGGACGCACTGGACGTGGCGGCAGCCGTCCCAGGAGAAGCGGCGGCGGTCAAAGCGGTGGCCCCGGCGCCGAGCAGCAAGGCGCGACGGCTGGGACCAAGGATGCGGTGGGGGCTCTGCATGGTTCTCCTCACGGGCGGGTGGGTCGAAAGCTCAGGGCCGTTTGCGGTGCGACGCGACGGCCTCGGCGGTCGCGTCGAAGGCCTGTTCGGCCAGCGGGTAGTCGCGTTGCGCGACCCCGAGATAGAGGGCGTCGAGAACGAGCATCTGCACATGGCGGGCCGACATCCCGCCGGTCCGGAAGGTGACGTCACGAGCGGCGGTCAGCAGTACGACGTCCGCGCACAACGCCAGCGGCGACCGCGGATAGTTGGTCACGGCAACGGTCGTCGCACCACCACGACCCGCCCGCTGCAACGGCTCCAGCACCTCCACCGTCTCGCCGCTGTGCGAGATGCCGATCGCGACATCACCGGGCCCGAGCAGCGCCGCGCTGGTCAACGCGTTGTGTACGTCGCTCCACGTGCTGGCAGCGCGGTCGATCCGGTGCAGCCGCAACCGCAGGTCCTCGGCGACCGACGCCGACCCGGACACGGCGTACATGTCGATCCGACGCGCGTCGGAGATCGCCTGCACTGCCCGGCCGAGCGCGTTCACGTCGATCGACGCGACCGTGTCCTCGAGCGCGCGGGTGTCGGCCTGCAGCAGGGTGCGCAGGACATCCTCGAGTGAGTCGTCCGGCCCGACCTCGGCGCCGGTCCCCCGCTCCCAGCTGCTGCTCGTCCGTCCGGTCTCGGCCGCGAGCGCCAGTCGGAGCTCGGCGTACCCGGACAGGCCGAGCGCCAGGCAGAACCGGGTCACGCTCGGCAGCGACGTCCCGCAGCGGGCGGCGAGCTGGCCGATCGTCGACGACGCGACCCCGGCGGGATCCCGCAGTACCTCGGTCGCGATCCGCGCCTGGGCCGGGCTGAGCGCCGGCAGCAGCCCGTTGATCCGGGCTTCCAGGCTGGGCGACGCGACGACACCACTCACGCTCATGTGAATTATTCTCAAACCGCGAGAGCAAGAATTGCAAGAGTTCACACCCGGCCGGGAGCGGACACACGAAAAGACCCCCTCGGCCGACGGCCAAGGGGGTCGAATCGCGACTGAGTCGTCAGAACAGAGCGGCCATCAACCGCCGACGCGCCTTGATCACGCGCTCGTCGTCGGCGCCGACGACCTCGAAGAGCTCCAGCAGGTGCAGCCGGACGGCGTTGCGCTCGTCGCCCGCGGTCACCTGGATGGTGGTGATCAGCCGGTTGAAGGCGTCCTCGACGTGACCGCCCATCAGGTCGACGTCGGCGACCAACTGCTGCGCCTCGACGTCGCCGGGGTTGTCGGCCGCACGCGTCCGGACGTCCCCCGGGACGTCCTGGGTGCGCTTGACCAGCTGCACGCGAGCCAGGCCGGACTTCGCCTCGGCGTCGTTCGGGGTCTCCTTCAGCAGCTCCTCGTACGCCGCGATCGCGCCGTCCAGGTCACCCGCGCCGACCGCGTTCTCCGCCTGCTCGTACCGCGGGTTCGGCGCCGGCTCTTCCTCTTCCGGCGACTCCGCCGCCGGCCCGACCGGCTCGGCCCGACCGCTGATGCCGTTGGCGACCGCCACCTGGAGCAGCTGGTCGAAGTACTGCCGGGCCTCGGCTTCCGCGGGCGCGCCCTGGAACAGCGGGACCACCTGACCCCGCAGTACGGCGATCACCAGCGGAACCGACTGCACTCCGACCGCCTGGGCCAGCTGCGGGTTCGCGTCGATGTCGATCCGGGCCAGCAGGAACTTGCCGGCGTACTCGGTGGAGAGCTTGGCCAGCATCTGGCTGAGCGCGGTCGAGGCCGGGGACCGCGGCGACCAGAACTCGACCACCACCGGGACCTGGAGCGACCGCTCGATCACGTCGGCCTGGAAGGTCGGCTCGCTCACGTTGAGCACGTACGACCCGGAGGCGCCACCTGCGGGCGGCGCGCCGGCCGCAGCACCGGGCGCGGCGGGAGCCCCAGCGGGTCCGCCCGGCGCCGGGGGCCTGCGCAGGGACGACAGATCGATCGCCCCAGGACGGGAGAAGTTCGACTGACTCACGACTGCCCTCGCATTCCGTTCACGTTCACAAGGTCCATCCTCCCCGACGCGGTCTAGGCGTGTTGTGCCCGGGTCGCCAGGAGCAACCTTGCCAGGCCGCTGCGGGTGCCGGCGACGGCGATCCGGTCGCCCGGTTGGAGGATCTCGCCCTTCACCGCCGGGGACCAGTCCCAGGCGGTCCCGTCCCGGCGGGCCAGTACCCGCAGACCGCCGGCCTCATCCAGCTCGCCCAGCCGCAGCCCGCCCGCGACCGAGCCCGGCTCGACGGTGACCTCGGTGAGCAGCAGGACGCGACGACCGGCCGGCACGGTGACCTGGCTGCGCCGGTTCGCCACCGCCGCCGCGATCGCCGGCGCGACCAGCATCGACACCGAGCGGCTGTGCCCGAGCCCCAGCCGCCGCTCGACCCGCTCGGCCAGGTCGTGGTCGAACATCCGCATCGTGATCCGCGCCTCCGGATTCAGCTCGCGGACGACCATCGCGGACTCCAGGTTGGTGATGTCGCCGTTGGTGATCGCGAGCACCGACTGACATCGCTGGACGCCGGCCGACCGCAGCGTCTCCTCGTTGCTGCTGTCCCCGATCACCACGGGGATCCGCAGCCGGTGCGCGGTCTGGACACCGGGCGCGTCCTCATTGTGCTCCACCCCGACCACCGCGACACCACGCTCGGCGAGGATCTCCAGTACGCGCGCACCGACCGTACCGAGACCGCAGACGACGACATGGTTGCGTGGCCGGCCGCGGACACCGCCGATCACCCGCGACAGCCGGGCGCCGATCAGCGAGTCGACGACGACCGCGGTGAGCAGCGCCATCAGCACGATGCCGGTCAGCTGCACGAGTACGGCGGCCACCTTCGCCCACGGCTCCGCCTCGGAGAACGTATCGTCCTCGATCCCGGCCGACGTCACCGCACCCGCGGCCAGGTAGAGCGCCCGCAACCAGTCGATCTTCGCGATGTAGTGCGTCAGCACCGTCCCGGCCAGGACGAGGAACAGCATCACGGCGGCGATCCGCCGTACCCGGCGATCGAAGACGTCGCGCATCGCCATCAGCCAGCCAGCTCGCCGTACGTCCCTGGTCCGCCACACGCTGCGGACGCCGGTGCCGAGCACGATGTCGCCGGTCGGGTCGTCACTGAAGGCCGGCAACAACTCCGGGGTCGCCGACGAGGTCGTGTCGGCCAGTACGGCGAGATGCGGATCGCGGATCAGATCCGCCTGACCCGCGACCAGCCGGCGCCCGCCGAGGTCGAGCCAGGTGAGCTCGTCGTCCTCCAGCGCATCCGACACGAACGCCGGCGCCGCGAGCGACGGACCCGAGATCACCACGCAGTCGCCGAGCAGGCTGTGCAACTGCGCCCCCAATCGGGGATTGACCATCTGTACGACGATGCGCAGGTCCGGATCCATGTCCCGCGCGGTCAGCGCGGTGTGGACGTTGTGCACGTCGTCGTTGTCCAGCAGCACCAGGGCACGCGCGGTCGACGGCTTCCCGTCCTTCGCGTCGACCCCGGCGCGCCGGAGCAGCGCTTCGCTGATGACGCGGACGCCCAGCACGTTCGCGCCGAGCTCGCCGATCCGTTCGTAGTGCCGGGACGCGGGGTTGACGATCGCGGTGACCTGTTCGCCGGAGCCGACCAGCTCGGTGACGACCCGCAGCATGGTGCGATCCGAACCGCAGACGACCACGCCCCGCTCGTCGAGCGAGGCGGTCGTCGTTGCTGCAGTGGGCCGGCTGTCGGTGGTGGTCGCTGCGGGTGGGTCGTCAGAAGCGGGCGGGCTCTCGGTACTCGCCCCAGAGTTCCCGAAGAACGTGACAGATTTCCCCCATCGTGGCCTCCGCACGCGCCGCCTCCAGCATGGGTTCGATGAGGTTGCCGGTCCCTCTGGCCGCCTCGACCAGAGCGGCTAGCGTACGACGGACGCGGTCCTCGTCGCGGTGCCCCTTGCGTGCCGCGAGCACCCGGCACTGCTCGATCTCGACCTCGTGGCTGACCCGGAGGATGGACAGCTCACCGGAGACCGTGTCGGTCAGGGTGTTCACCCCGACGATCTTCTTCTCACCCTTCTCCAGCTTCTGCTGGTACTCGAACGCGGCGTCGGCGATCTCGGCCATGAACCAGCCGTCCTCGATCCCGCGCAGGATGCCGCCGGTCATCGAGCCGTCCGGGCTCATCTCCTTGATCCGGGCAAAGATCTCCTCGGCCTCGGCCTCGATGGCGTCGGTGAGCGCCTCGACGTACCAGGACCCGCCGAGCGGGTCGGCGACGTTGGTGACCCCGACCTCTTCCATCAGCACCGACTGGGTGCGCAGCGCGATCTCGGCCGACTCCTCGGTCGGCAGCGCGAGAGTCTCGTCGAGCGCGTTGGTGTGCAGCGAGTTCGTCCCACCGAGCACGGCGGCGAGCGCCTCGACCGCGGTCCGTACGACATTGTTGTACGGCTGCTGGGCGGTCAGTGAGACGCCCGCGGTCTGGGTGTGGAAGCGCAACGACTGCGCCTTCTCGGTGCGGGCGCCGTACACGTCCCGCAGCCAGCGGGCCCAGATCCGCCGGGCCGCGCGGAACTTCGCGATCTCCTCGAAGAAGTCCAGGTGGCTGTCGAAGAAGAACGACAGGCCGGGTGCGAACACGTCGACGTCGAGCCCACGCGACAGCCCGAGCTCGACGTACCCGAACCCGTCGGCGAGCGTGTACGCCAGCTCCTGCGCAGCGGTCGAGCCGGCCTCGCGGATGTGGTAGCCGGAGACGCTGAGCGGTTTGTACGCCGGGATGGTGGTCGCGCAGTACTCCATCAGGTCGCCGATCAGGCGCAGGTGCGGTTCCGGCGGGAACAGCCACTCCTTCTGGGCGATGTACTCCTTGAAGATGTCGGTCTGCAGCGTCCCGTTCAGCTTGGTCAGGTCCGCGCCCTGCCGCTCGGCCGCGACCAGGTACATCACGAACGCCGGTACGGCGGGGCCGGAGATCGTCATCGAGGTGGTGACGTCCTGCAGCGGGATGTCCTTGAACAGCCGGTCCATGTCGGCGGCGGAGTCGATCGCGACCCCGCAGTGGCCGACCTCGCCGAGCGACTTCGGGTCGTCGGAGTCGCGACCCATCAGGGTCGGCATGTCGAAGGCGACCGACAGGCCCCCGCCACCGCCGTTCAGGATCATCTTGTACCGCTCGTTGGTCTGCTCGGCGTTGCCGAAGCCGGCGAACTGGCGGATCGTCCAGGTCCGGCCGCGGTAACCGGTCGGGTACAGACCGCGAGTGAAGGGGAACTCCCCCGGCCAGCCGATCCGCTCCATCCGCGGGTCGTCCACTCCGTCGGGCGGTCCGTAGACGGGCGCGACCTCGGTGCCGGAGAGCGTGGTGAAGTCCGCCTCCCGCTTGCGTGCCGCGTCGTACCGCTGCTGCCACCGGCTCCGGCCGGCGGCGATCTGCTCGGCATCCATCAGTCAGACCTCCTCGGAAACTGGTCCCAAAATACTAGGACGTCCAACTATTTCCAACCGCGGGGCCTCACGCGGCCAACCGCAGCCCAGCTGGTGAGACGGTCCGTCAGGTGAAGTCGCCGGCGTTGTGGCGCAGCGGCTCGAGGACGGACCAGAGCATCTTGAGCTGCTCGTCGGTCAGCCCGGACAGGGCGAAGTCGGCGGCGACCAGGTCCGCGGTCGCGCGTTCGACCAGCTCGCGCCCCTCGGGCGTGATCTCGCACAGCACCGCGCGGCCGTCGTCCGGGTGCGGTTCCCGGGTCACCAGTCCGGCTGCCTCCAGCCGCCGTACGATCGACGTCACCGAGGTCGGGTGCACCTGCAGCCGCTCCCCCATCTTGCCCAGCGGCAACGAGCCGCGCCGGGAGAAGGTGAGCAGCACCAGCGCCTCGAACCGCGCGAACGTCAGCCCGTGCCTGCGCAGGATGTCGTCGAGCTCGCCGATGACGATCTGCTGGGCCCGCATCAGCGACGTGACGGCCCGCATCTGCTCGACCGCGCCCCAGCGCCGGCCCCACTGCCGCGACGCCTCGTCGATCGGATCGAACGGCAACGCCCTCTTCCTCGCCATGAGCCGAAGATTAGCTCCACACTAGGCAGACCATGGCGAACCTCAGCGCGAAATTCAGGGCGAAACTCAGGCATTCGGACTTCCCCGACCTCGGCAACGACTCCCCCGCCGAGCAACTGATCAGTGTGCGGTTCAACTGGTACTTCCAGCATGCGCGGCAGGCCCGGATCGCCTACCGCGCACTCGGCACCCTGCAGTTGCTCGCCGCCCTCGTGATCGCGATCTCGGTCGCCATCTCGGCGCCCACCTGGCTGGCGCCGGCACTCGGCGGCGTGATCGCCCTGGCCGAGGGCATCCGCACCCTGTTCGGGTACCGCGACAGCTATCCGACCTACACCCGCACCGCGCAGCAGCTCCGCAACGAGGCCTGGCTGTACGCCCAACGAGCCGGCCGGTACGCCGATGCCGCGGACCCGGTCCGGTTGCTCGCCGAGCGGGTGGTCGAGATCAGCCAGGCGGAGACCGCCGACTGGGAGGACGCCTTCAACGCGCGCACGATCTGATTTCTGTCCGCCGTGGGTGTCATGCTCTGGCCTATGACGTCGGCGGAGTTCTACCTCGAGCAGTTGCGGGCCGAGTCGGCGCGACTCGGCGAGGTCGCACGGATGGGGCTGGAGCCCGCGGTGCCGAGCTGTCCGGGGTGGACGGTCGAGTCGGTGGTGCGGCACGTGGCCACGGTGTACCTGCACAAGGTGGAGGTACTGCGGCTCGGCGCATTGCCCGACCCGTGGCCGCCGGACTTCGGCACGCGCGACGCGCTCGAGTTGTACGACGAGGCGCGCACGGCGATCGTGGACGCGCTGGTTGCGGCCGGGACCGAGCGGGAGACGTGGACGTTCAACCCGGACGACAAGACCTCCGGGTTCTGGTTCCGGCGGATGGCCCTGGAGAGCGTGGTGCACCGGATCGATGTCGAGCAGGCGCACGACGTGGTCACGCCGATCGACCCCGAGCTGGCGCTCGACGGGATCGACGAGGTGCTCTACCCCAACCTCGGCGGGCCGTGGTGGGAGGAAGGCGACACCGAGCACCCGGTCGACGCCGCCGTACGGATCACGGCTGATGGGAGGTCGTGGACGGTGCGCGCGGACGCTACGAGCGTGGTCGTGAGCCAGGGCGCGGAGGGCGACGTGGCGGCCGAGATCTTCGGGTCGGCCGATGCCGTGTTCCTGTGGTTGTGGGGCCGGCTGGACGCGAGCGTGATCCAGTCCGCAGGGGATGAAGGGGTCGTGCGGGAATTCCGGGCCCGGGTCGCGGAGTGCACGACCTGAGCGATGTCCTGTTCCGGGGTGGCTGTTCGTTCCCTTGACGAAGGACCAGAGTGGTCCTAGCTGAAGGAGGCCTCCGATGGCGCAGTACCTTGCTTTGACCTACACGCCGGACGTCGACTGGTGGGCGCCCGAGCACGCTAGTGAGCTGGCGGAGTACCGGCAGTTCGGGGTGGACCACGAGGGCAGCATCAAGGCGAGTGCGGTGCTGCATCCGACGCCGACGGCAACCGTCGTACGGGTGGAAGGCGCCCGGGGTGGGAAAGTCGTGACGACCGACGGTCCCTACGCCGAGACCAAGGAAGCGCTGACCGGCTACTACCTGATCGAGGCCGACGACCTGGAGCAGGCGGTCGCGATCGCGGCGCAGATCCCGGCCGCGTGGAACGGCGCCGTCGAGGTCCGGCCGGTCATCAACGCCAAGTAGCCCGCCAAGTAGCCCGACAAGTAGCCCGACAGTGTCCGATGACGCGCTCGCCGAGACGATCCGGATCGAGGGCACGCGGATCCTCGCGACCCTGATCCGGACGGTCGGCGACGTCCAGCTCGCCGAGGACGCCGTCCAGGAGGCGACCCTGGCGGCCCTCGGCGCCTGGCCGGTGACCGGCGTACCGCCCGAGCCGCGCGCCTGGCTGACCGTGACCGCGCGCCGGAAGGCGATCGACATGATTCGCCGCGACCGGGCCCGTCCCGGCAAGGAACGCGAAGGGCTGGAACTGATCGAGCTCAGCCAGTCGGACGGGATCGTGCCCGACAGCGTCGTGCAGGACGACCTGCTCCGCTTGATCTTCACCTGCTGCCACCCGACGCTGTCGCCGCCGACCCGGGTCGCCCTCGCCCTCCGGACGCTCTGCGGACTGTCGCCCGCGCAGATCGCCGGGGTGCTGCTGACCACCGAGGTCGCCACGAACAAACGCCTCACCCGCGCCCGGCAGAAGATCGCGGCCGCCCACATCCCGTACCGAGTGCCGCCGGAGGACGAGCTGCCCGATCGCCTCCCGGCCGTCTGCGCGGTGATCCACAGCCTCTACACCGCCGGCCACGCACCGATCGAGGGCCAGACCGCGTACGACGTCGACGTCTGCGCCGAGGCGATCCGCCTGGCCGAACTGCTGCACGAGCTACTGCCCGACCAGTCGATGCCGACCGCCGCCCTGGCGCTGCTGCTTCTCACCGAGGCCCGCCGCCCGGCCCGGATCGACGACGACGGCGAGGTCGTCACGCTCGACCAACAGGACCGCACTCGGTGGGACGCGGACCTGATCGCGCGCGGCGTGACGCTGCTCAACGACTCGCTGGAGCGGTCGAACCGCCAGGCCGACCCCTACCAGTTGCAGGCCGCCATCGCCGCCGAGCACGCTCGCGTCCCCAGCTACGCAGCGACCGACTGGCGCGAGATCCTCAGGCTCTACGACCTCCTCGTGTCGATCGCGCCGAGCACGTCCGCGCACTTGGCCCAAGCGGTCGCAGCAGCCGAGGCCGATGGCACCGCGGCCGGGCTGGCGCGGCTCGACGCACTCCCGCCGAGCCCGCGCTGGCACGCCGTACGCGCCGAGCTCCTCGCTCGCGATCACCGGTACGCCGAAGCCGCTTCAGAGCTCATGCAAGCACTGGAAGGCCCGGCCACGGACCCAGAACGAGCACACCGCGAACGGCGGCGGCAGCTCTTCCTGCAGAAGTCCAGTTAGTCCCGGTCCTCGTCGGTCCAGTTGCCGCGCTCGCTGTTGAAGATCGACTTGCTGCCGGAGCCGGCCACCGGACGGGACTGGTGGACCGGCGCGGGCGCCACCGTGGTGGTGACCTCCTGCGCGGAGTCCATCCCGATCGGACCGGTGCCGTCGTCGTCGGAGTCGTCGTCGCCCTCCACCACGTCGACACTCGCCGACGCGCGCAGACCGGTGCGCTGAATGACCCGCTGGATGGTCAGGTCCCGGTCGTCCGGGCGGCTGACCCACCTGATCTCCCGGAAGCCCTGGTCCTGCGCCGCCGACTCGAAGACGAAGTGGCCGTAGCCGAGGATCCGGCCGTTGATCGGCTTCTTCAGGGTGATGTCGAGGACACGCGCGATCGGTGTGGTCGCGACCGTCTGAGAGAAGACGCCGCGGATCCGCATCACCCGCATGTTGGTGACCACGAACCGGTCCCGGTGGTGAGTGAGGAACTGCCAGAACGCATGCATCAGCAGGATCAGCACGATCGCCAGCAGCACCTGCGTGCCGCCGATCGAGTTCGTCACCAGCGCCACCAGCAGGGCGGTCGCCAGCGCGACCTCGAGCATTGGCACCGAGTACACCACCCAGTGCTGCCGGACCTCGTCGATGACGACTTCGCCCTCGTCCGAGATCAGATGGCGCCGGACCTTCGGGTCGAAGATCCGGAACAGGCCTATTCCGGCCATCCGCTCACTCCCCTGTCACGCTGTTGTGTGACCCCGTACAACCAAGTGTCCCGCACGATCGCTCGGCACGGGACACTCGGACGCAGATCAGCTGAACAGCGCGGTCAGGAACGTGATCACGCTCGAGAACGCGTCCCCGACGGCTGAGAAGGCGCCTCCCACCGCGTCGGCGGCGTTCGCCGGCTGAGTGAACAGATAGAAGCCGGCAAAGGCGATGACCGACCAGATCAACAGCTTCTTCGGCATGTCACCACTCCTCGTTCGCAACCACTCGGTCGACTGTGTTTGGATTTGTATCACGGACCGTCACCAATTGTCACTGACTGAACACAGCCCACCGCACAATGCCCACCAGCTACAAGTCCCATTCTGTAACGGATTCGGGGGCATGGCAGCCACCGGCGCGCCGCCGTGAGATGCGGAAGGCGCCGCGACGGGGAAATCTCCCCGGATTTGCCCGATTTCGGAACTTGCGTCACTCCCGCCCCACCCGACGACACAATGTGACAGAGTGTGGTCGAGTGTTGCAGATCGTGCCACGATCACAGCGCCGCGATGAGCTCGTCGGCAGCCGTGTACGGGTCGGTGTTGCCCTCGGCCACCTTCGCGGCCAGCACGTCCAGCCGGGCGTCGCCGTGCAGGTGCGCGAACCGGGACCGCAGCGCCGTCATCGCGATCGCCTCGATCTCGTCCCGGGCGCGGCTGCGGCGGCGCTCGTCCAGGACGCCGTTGGCCGCCATCCAGGCCAGCCGGTCCTCGATCGCGGTCACCACCTCGGCGACACCTTCATTGCGTGAGGCAACGGTCTTCAGGATCGGCGGCGACCACGCGCCCGCGGGCCGTTCGGCCAGCGCGAGCATCGCCCGCAGATCCCGGGTGACGGCCTGCACGCCGTCCCGATCGGCCTTGTTCACAACGTAGATGTCGCCGACCTCGAGGATGCCGGCCTTCGCCGCCTGGATGCCGTCACCCATCCCCGGCGCCAGCAGCACGAGCGTCGTGTCCGCCATGCCTGCAATCTCCACCTCGGACTGACCGACCCCGACGGTCTCCACCAGAACGACGTCGAACCCGGCCGCGTCGAGCACCCGCAACGCCTGCGGCGTCGACCACGCCAGCCCACCGAGATGCCCGCGGGACGCCATCGACCGGATGAACACCCCGGCGTCCGTCGCGTGGTCCTGCATCCGCACCCGGTCGCCCAGCAGCGCGCCGCCGGAGAACGGCGACGACGGGTCGACCGCGAGCACGCCGACCCGCTTCCCGGTCTCCCGGTACGCCGACACCAGCGCCGACGTCGAGGTGGACTTGCCGACCCCCGGGGAGCCGGTGATCCCGACGATATGCGCGTTCCCGGCGTACGGCGACAACGCCGCCATCACCTCGCGGAGCAGCGGCGACTCGTCCTCGACCAGCGAGATCAGCCGGGCGACGGCCCGGGAGTCACCCTCCCGGGCACGCTCGACCAACTCGCCGACTGGGGCGGTGCGTCGTGGCATCAGTTCTTCGGTACCCGCACGATCAGCGCGTCACCCTGGCCGCCACCGCCACACAGAGCCGCCGCTCCCACGCCGCCGCCGCGACGCCCGAGCTCCAGCGCCAGGTGCAGCACCAGGCGGGCGCCCGACATGCCGATCGGGTGGCCGAGGGCGATCGCGCCGCCGTTCACGTTGACCTTGTCGACGTCGACCTTCAGCTCCCGCGCGGACGCGATGCCGACCGCCGCGAAGGCCTCGTTGATCTCGATCAGGTCGAGCGCGGACGGCTCGATGCCCTCCTTCCGGCAGGCCTTCACGATCGCGTTCGCCGGCTGGCTCTGCAGCGACGAGTCCGGGCCGGCGACCGAGCCGTGGGCGCCGATCTCGGCGATCCAGCTCAGTCCGAGCTCCTCGGCCTTCGCCTTGCTCATCACGACCACGGCACAGCCGCCGTCGGAGATCTGCGAGGCCGACCCGGCGGTGATCGTGCCGTCCTTGCCGAAGGCCGGGCGCAGCTTGGCCAGCGACTCGACCGAGGTGTCGCTGCGGACACCCTCGTCGCTGTCGACCACGATCGGGTCGCCCTTGCGCTGCGGCACCTCGACCGGGACCACCTCGTCGGCGAAGACGCCGTTCTTCCAGCCGGCCGCGGCCAGCTGGTGCGAGCGGGCGCTGAACTCGTCCTGCTCCTCGCGGGTGAGCTTCAGGCCGTCGTTGTTCGCCTGGTCGGTGAGCGCGCCCATCGCCTGGTCGGTGAAGGCGTCCCACAGGCCGTCGAACGCCATCGAGTCGACCAGCGGCACGTCGCCGTACTTGAAGCCCTCGCGGGACTTCGGCAGCAGGTGCGGGGAGTTCGTCATCGACTCCATGCCGCCGGCCACGACGATGTCGTACTCGCCGGCGCGGATCAGCTGGTCGGCCAGCGCGATCGCGTTCAGGCCGGACAGGCAGACCTTGTTGATCGTGATCGCCGGGATGTTCATCGGGACGCCGGCCTTGACCGCGGCCTGGCGGGCGGTGATCTGACCGCCGCCGGCCTGCAGCACCTGGCCCATGATCACGTACTCGACCTGGTCCGGCGCGACGCCGGCCTTGTCCAGTGCGCCCTTGATCGCGAACCCGCCGAGCTCGGCGCCGGTGAAGCCCTTGAGGCCACCCAGCAGCCGCCCGATCGGGGTCCGTGCACCGGCGACTATGACGGTTTGGTTCCGCGTGTCAGACATGCTGTCACGATACCTGCGACGGCACTGGTACGCCCCTGGTCCGACCCTGTCGATCAGGTCACACGTGCCGCGGGTTTACCGGTCGACGTGATCGGCAGCTCATCGGTGAAAAGGATCCACCGCGGCACCTTCGCCGGCGTCAGCCGGGACCGCGCGTAGGCCACCAGCTCCGGGGCCTCCAGAGGGTCCCGCCGGACGACGTCCGCCCGCAGCAGAGCGCCGTACTCGTCGTCGGGTACGCCGACCACGCGGGCGTCGGCGACGGCCGGGTGCGTGAGCAACGCGTTCTCCACCTCGACCGGGAAGACGTTCTCCCCGCCGGTGACGATCAGATCGTCGGCCCGCCCGTCGACGAAGTACCGCCCGGCGGAGTCGCGATGCCCGAGATCGCCGGAGTCCGCCAGAGTCCCGGCCAGCCGGCCGCCGACGTGCAGCCGACCGACGTCGCCGGCCGGCAGCGGCCGTCCCTCGTCGCCGAGGATCTCGACCTGCACGCCGGCTGCCGGACGACCGATCGTGCCCGGCGCCTCGCGCAGATCGGCTGGGGTCGCGAGCGTCGACCATCCGAGCTCGCTGGACCCGTAGAGGTTGAACAGCATCGGTCCGAAGGCTCTCGTGAGCCGCTCCGCCACGGGCGGATGCAACTGCCCGGCACCACTGACGACAGCACTCAGAGGCACCTCGACCCCGGTCCGCGCGACCTTCGACAGGATCGGCGGTACGCCGGTCAGCAGCGCGCCCGGGTGGTCACGCAGGAAGTCCGCGACCTCGTCGGGATGGAAGCGGCGCCGTACGACGACCGGCATCCCGAAGGCCAGCCCCAACGCCAGGAACCCGACCCCGAACCCGTGGAAGAAGGGCTGGGTGACGACCAGCGGAACCCCGTGCTGCAAGGGCAAACGCCGTACCAGCGTCGCGATCGGGACGGCTTGTGACACGGCCACCTTCCGCTCGACGACCTTCGGCGTACCCGTGCTTCCGGACGTCATGACGACCACCTGACCGCGTCGCCCGGCCCGATGCTTTCCCACTTCGACGAACGGGCCACGGGGGTCGGCCAGGACGACGTCCGCGTTGGCTCGTAGGCCGGAGACCACCGCGGCGACGAAGGATCGGCCGTTGGGCTCGCGGACGAGGACGCGTTCGCCGTCGGTCGGGATGTGAGTCAGCTCTTCGAGCTCGGCGTACGTGAGCGGGCCGTCGTCGTCGATCAGCGCGACGTCGCCGGGATGGTTGCGTGCGGCAAGCGTCGTCAGGGTGGCCAGGGTCAGGCCGTGGGCGTGGAAGGCGCCGGGCGCGCGCCAGGGCCGCACGGCCGCCAGCAGCCGGCCGAGACCGATGGGCACGTCCCCCGCCACAGACTCAGTGTCGCATCGGCCACTTTCGGTTGGAATCACGCGGACGACTGGGCCACGCTGGCGCTATGGACCACCTCGCCGCCACCAAGACCCTGTTCGAAGCGATCGACCACGTGGGCATCGCCGTGGCCGACTTCGACGAGGCCGTCCGGTACTACGCCGACGTCTTCGGGATGACCGTCGCGCACGAGGAGGTCAACGAGGAGCAGGGCGTCCGCGAGGCGATGCTGTCGGTCGGCGACTCCGGGTCCTCGATCCAGCTGCTCGCGCCACTGTCGGAGGCGTCGCCGATCGCGAAGTTCCTCGACCAGCGCGGGCCGGGCATCCAGCAGCTGGCCTACCGGGTGCGCGACCTCGACGCGGTGTCGGCGACGCTGCGCGAGCGCGGCGCGCGGCTGCTGTACGACGAGCCGAAGCGGGGCACGGCCGGCTCGCGGGTCAACTTCATCCACCCGAAGTCGGCCGGCGGCGTCCTGGTCGAGCTGGTCGAGCCCGCCTGAGGCTCTCCGTCACCGCAGCGGCGCTCCCAGTGATGCACGGTATCTCTCGACAAAGCTGAAGAAACCTCACCGTTACCGCTCTTCCACACCGGGTGACGGCACGCGCCGACACCCTGCTGAGGGACGCTTCGCGGACTACGCTGTTCGGGTGCTGAGGGACAGCGCCACCGACTCTCTGGACGGTGTGCCGACGGGGTTCCAGCACGGCGCCTTCGTCTACACGTCGGACGAGGAGTTCGTGCGACTCGCGACACCTTTCGTCCGCGACGGCCTGGCGACGGGTGCGGCCATCGTGGCTGCCCTGCCGCCTGCCCGGATCGCTGTGCTCAGCGAGGCGCTCGGGGCCGAGAGCAAGCACGTTGGCTTCGTCGACGTGACCGAGGCCGGCCGCAACCCGGCGCGGCTGATCCCGCTGTGGCGCGACGTGATCGAGCAGCACCGCGGCCGCGCGGTCCGTGGCATCGGCGAGCCTGCCTACGCCAGCCGGACCGCAGAGGAGTACGACGAGGCCCTGCTGCATGAGGCGCTGATCGGTATCGCTTTCGCGGCCGACACCAACTTCCGGCTGCTCTGCACTTACGAGGCGTCGGTCGGCATCGACCCGACCGCGACACACTCGGGCGCGGATGCCCTTGCGGAGAAGACGTTCCGTACGGCGCTGAGCGACGTACCGGATCGGGCCGAGCGCTCGGAGTTCGGGCTGGCCGACCTGGGGCAGGTCCGGCAGTGGGTGAACGCCCAGGCCTTGTCGTACGGGGTGTCCCGGGACCGGCTGGAGGACCTGGCGCTCGCGCTGCACGAGGTCTGCACGAACAGCATCCGGTTCGGCGGCGGGCGCGGGACGCTGTCGGTGTGGGTCGCGGACGGGACGCTGATCTGCGACGTGGCCGACCGCGGCCGGATCGACGACCTGCTCGTCGGCCGGGTCCTGCCGCCGCTCGACGGGCTCGGCGGACGGGGTGTCTGGCTGGCGAACCAGCTGTGCGATCTGGTCCAGCTGCGGTCCGGGGACGACTTCACGCAAGTGCGTCTGCACACGCGACTGCGCTGATAAGACCACTGACAACGGTGGACTGAAAAGTGACGGTCGTCTCGTTGTGTCACAACGCACAGCCAGGCGTGCATACTCAGCGGTAAGTTCCGCTCACCCAGACCGCCGCTGCAGGAGGTACGACGTGAAGCAGATCCTCGAAGCGATTCTGTCCGGTGACACCGCCGCCGTCGGTGTGCTCGACGTACCGGACCACTACCGCGGCATCACCGTGCACGCCGACGAGGCGACCATGTTCGAGGGTCTGGACAGCAAGGAGAAGGATCCGCGCAAGAGCCTGCACCTCGACGACGTCCCGACCCCCGAGCTCGGTCCGGGCGAGGCGCTGGTCGCGGTGATGGCGAGCGCGATCAACTACAACACCGTCTGGACCTCGATCTTCGAGCCGGTGTCGACGTTCGCGTTCCTGAAGCGGTACGGGAAGCTGTCGCCGCTGACCGCCCGGCACGACCTGCCCTACCACGTGGTCGGCTCCGACCTGGCGGGCGTCGTCCTGCGGACCGGTCCCGGCGTGAACGCCTGGAAGCCCGGCGACGAGGTGGTGGCGCACTGCCTGTCGGTCGAGCTGGAGTCGCCGGACGGGCACAACGACACGATGCTCGACTCCGAGCAGCGGATCTGGGGCTTCGAGACCAACTTCGGCGGTCTGGCCGAGCTCGCGCTGGTGAAGTCGAACCAGCTGATGCCGAAGCCGGACCATCTGACCTGGGAGGAGGCTGCGTCCCCGGGGCTGGTGAACAGCACGGCGTACCGGCAACTGGTCTCGGCGAACGGCGCCAACATGAAGCAGGGCGACGTCGTGCTGATCTGGGGCGCGTCCGGCGGGCTCGGCTCCTACGCGACGCAGTTCGCGCTGAACGGCGGGGCGATCCCGGTCTGCGTGGTGTCGTCACCGGAGAAGGCGGAGATCTGCCGGGCGATGGGCGCGGAGCTGATCATCGACCGGTCCGCCGAGGGGTACCGGTTCTGGTCGGACCCGACCACGCAGGACCAGAAGGAGTGGAAGCGGTTCGGGGCCCGGATCCGGGAGCTGACCGGTGGCGACGACCCGGACATCGTGTTCGAGCACCCGGGACGGGAGACGTTCGGGGCATCGGTCTACGTCGCCCGGCGCGGCGGCACGATCGTGACGTGCGCGTCGACGTCGGGGTTCATGCACGAGTACGACAACCGGTATTTGTGGATGAACCTGAAACGGATCATCGGTTCCCATTTCGCCAACTACCGCGAGGCCTGGGAGGCCAACCGGTTGATTGCCAAGGGCATGGTCCATCCGACGGTGAGCAAGGTGTACCCGCTGGAGGACACCGCCCAGGCGGCGTACGACGTGCACCGCAACCTGCACCAGGGCAAGGTCGGCGTCCTCACCCTGGCCCCGTCCGAGGGTCTCGGCGTCCGGGACCCGGAACTGCGCGAGAAGCACGCGGCGGCCATTAATCGCTTCCGCAACAGGTAGTTCTCCACGGCGGCTTCCACAGGGGCCCGATTGGCTGGTTTCGTCCTAGTTCTGACAGGCTTAAGGTGGGGGATTCACGCTGAGCCGCCAGAAGGGAATCTCGGGAAATGCCTGACGAGTCGAGCCTGCCGTTCTTCGACCGTACGGCGACCGCGGCCGGGGGCTTCCCGGTCAGCCGTCGCGGGTACGACAAGCAGGCCGTGGACGACTACGTCCGCGCGCTGGAAATGCAACTCGTCGAGGCCCGCAACCGGGCCGACCAGCTCCAGGCCAGCGTCGCCCCGATGCAGCGCCAGCTGGAGGAGACCCGGCGGCAGCTGGAGGCGAGCGCCAACCCGTCGTACGCCGGTCTCGGCGACCGGGCGGCACAGATCCTCCGGCTCGCCCAGGACCAGGCGTCCGAGGCGCTCGAGGAGGCCCGCCGGGAGGCCGACGAGCTCCGGGCGACCGCGTCCAAGGAGGCGGCGTCCACCCGGGCGACCGGCGAGCGCGAGGCCGAGGACATCCGCACCGTCGCGCTGAACGAGGCGGACAGCATGCGCCGGACCGCCGAGGGTGACGCCGCGGAGTTCCGCCGTACCGCGGAGACCGAGGGCGCCGAGGTCCTGCAGACCGCGCGGCGCAAGGCCGAGCAGCTGATGCTGACCGCCGAGTCGCAGGCCAGCACGCTGAAGAACGGCGCCCTGCACGAGGCGGAGAAGATCCGGACCGCGATCCAGCGCGAGTCCGCGGCGCTGCGGGCCCGGCTGGCCGACGAGCGCGAGCAGCAGGCCAAGGAGCTGGCCGACAAGCACCAGCAGATCGCCGCCGACACCGAGAACCTGACCACCCAGATGCGCGAGGCCGCCGAGGCGTCCGAGCGGCGCGTCGCGGAGGCGACCGAGCAGGCCCGCAAGATCCGCTCCGAGGCCGAGGAGTCGGCCGAGCGGACCATCGCCCGGGCCCGGCGCGAGTCCGAGCAACTGCTCACCACCGCGCGGACCCGGTCCGACGCCGAGCTGACCAACGCCGCCGACGAGGCCGAGCGGTCGCGGACCATCGTCGCCCGGGAGACCGAGCGGCTGGCCAAGCGCCGCGACGGCATCCTCACCCAGATCGCCGGGCTGAACGAGATCGCCAGCAACATCGCCCGGCAGGCCGCCGAGCTCGACTCCGAGACCGCCACTCCGGCGTACGTGACCCCGTTCGGCCGGCCCGAGACCACTCCCCCGGCGTCGCCTGCCGCGCCGGCCGCACCGGCGCCGAGCGGATTCGCCGCGCCGGCGGAGACGCTGGCGCCGGCGGGCAGCCCGTTCGCGCCCCGGGAGACCGTGCCGCCGGCGGAGGCCGACCGGGATGAGGAGCCGGCGGTGCCGAGCAGCCCGTTCGCGCCGCGGGACAGCGCGTTCTCCACGCCCACTCCGCTCTCGCCGGAGGCGGACGAGGACGAGGACGACGACGACGACGAGGACGGCCCCTTCACCGGGACCAGCCCGTTCGTGGGCGCCGGCGCGGGTGACGCGCGGGTGGACGAGACCCGGATCGACACCGGGCTGCGGGTCGACACCAAGGTCGCCGACGAGTTGGCCGGCAAGTCCGCCGGCGGTCCGGTGGACGACGACG
This sequence comes from Kribbella sp. NPDC050124, assembly GCF_044460355.1. NCBI lineage: Bacteria > Bacillati > Actinomycetota > Actinomycetes > Propionibacteriales > Kribbellaceae > Kribbella > Kribbella sp. NPDC050124. Next base: position 59,153 of record NZ_JBITJU010000013.1, on the reverse strand, counting down.
AGGAGCGGGCCGACTCGACCAAGATCGACGAGTTCCGGCTGAGTGACCTCACCGACGAGGAGACTTCGGTGCAGGCGGCCGCGGCGTCCGACGAGAAGGCAGTCGACGACGAGCCCGCCGACGACGACAAGACCGACGAGGCCGCAGCCGGCTCGCGATCCCCGAAGGACAAGATGTGACGCCACCCGGCGACGAAAACTCCACAGCGACGCCCGACCGGGACCTCGCGGAAGCCACCCGCGAGGCCCAGATCGCGGCCGCCGAAGCGGAAGCCGCCGCCCAGCAGGCCGAGCAGTCCGCCCGCGAGGCCGACCGGTCTGCCCGCGATGCCGACGACTCGGCCGGCGAGGCCGAGGGATCGGCGGACCAGGCCGGCGTTCAGGCGAACCGCGCGGAGTCTTCGGCCGAGGAGGCGGACGCCTCAGCCGACGACGCGGAGGAGTCGGCACAGTCCGCCGACTCCTCCGAAGCCGAGGCAGAGACCGCGGCCAAGGCCGCCGACGAGTCCGAGGCCGAAGCCAAGGCTGCAGCGAAGGCGGCTGATGCGTCCGAGGCCGACGCGGAGAAGGCGGCCGGTGGTAAGGCGGATGGCGACCTCGCTGGTGAGTTGCTGATCGAGGAGCGGCACCCGGATGTCGGCATGGGCCTGCCCGGCCCGCCGCTGCGGCGCTCGAACCCGTTCATGTTCGGCTTCTTCGCCGCACTCGGCGTCCTGGTCGCCTGGGGCCTGTGGAACGCCCTCGGCCAGGCCCGCTCGGTCCTGATCCTGCTGCTGGTCTCGATGTTCATCGCCGTCGGCCTGAACCCGCTGGTCGAATGGTTCATGCGCCGCGGCCTGAAGCGCGGCCTGTCCGTCGGCGTCGTGTTCCTGCTGATGATCCTCGCGGTGGCCGGCGTCGGCTTCGCGATCGTCCCGGTCGTCACCGACCAGATCAACAGCCTGATCAGGAACGCCCCCGAGTACCTCGACCTGCTGACCAAGTCGAGAACCCTCAACGAGCTCAACGACCGCTACCAGTTCATCCAGAAGGCCCAGGACTACATCCAGGACCCGGCCCTGGCGCAGCGCGCGTTCGGCGGCATCCTCGGCGTCGGCCGGGTGGTCGCGAACGCTCTGTTCTCCGGCTTCACGATCCTGATCCTGACGCTGTACTTCCTGGCCTCGCTGCCGTCGGTCAAGCGGGCGGCGTACAGCCTGGTCCCGGCCAGCCGCCGTACCCGCGTCTCCATCCTCGGCGACGAGGTGCTCGGCCGGGTCGGCGGCTACGTCAGCGGCCAGTTCATGGTCGCCGCGTGCGCCGGCTTCTTCATGTTCGTCTTCCTGCAGATCGCGGGCCTGCGCGAGTACGCGCTGGCGCTGGCGATCGTGGTGATGTTCACCGCCTTCATCCCGATGGTCGGCGGCCTGATCGGCGTCGTCATCGTCGCCCTGATCGGCTTCACCAGCGGCCTGTGGATCGGCGTCGCCTGCCTCGCGTACGGCATCATCTACCAGCAGATCGAGAACTACGTGATCGCGCCCCGCATCATGCGCCGAGCCGTCGACATCCCCGGCGCCGTCACCGTCATCGCCGCCCTCCTCGGCGGCGCCCTCCTCGGCGTAGTAGGCGCCCTCCTCGCCATCCCCAGCGCCGCCGCCATCCTCCTCATCATCCGAGAAGTCTGGGTCCGCAAAGCCGACGACTCCTGACCACCCGGTCGGCCAACGAGTTTCAGGGGCAGGTCTTCTGGTACGGACGGTCGGCGAAGGCCTGGGTCCACTCGTCGGCCGTCAGGTTGCGGCCCGCCATCGTGCACGCGTACGCGATGGTCTTCTCGGGGTCGATGTCCCAGCGGTGAACCTTGCCGTCGTACGACGAGATCGTGACCGTGCCGTCCGTCAGGAAGGCCGGCGAGACTGCGGTCGGCGTGCCTTCGGTAGCGACCGATACGGTGCCGAGCGTTGCGAGGGTCCGGGCGTCCCACAGGCTGACTGTCCCGTCGACGGCGCCGGAAACGATCCGGCTGCCGTCCGAGGAGAAGCGAACGGCGAGACCCTGGTCGGTGTGTTCGGTGGTCGCCGCGCGCTTGACCGTGCCCGATCGGACATCGATGGTGACGACGTCACCTCCGGCACCGGTGCCGGCGACGAGGTCCGCACCCGGCGAGAAGGTCGCGTAGTTGAGGCGTAGCGGGACGTCTCCCTCCGAGACGATCGCCCCGGTTCCGGTGTCAATGACCCGCCACCGCTGCCGATCGCCGTCCGTGAAGTCTTCGAAGATCACCATCAGGCGGCCATCCGCTGACGTGGCAATGCAGCAGCTTGCCGGCAGATAGGTGGTCTTGCCGGTGGACCACAGCTCCTTGTCGTTCGGCTTGATCGCCGGGTCGAAGTACATGATGTGCTCCCACCCACCGACAGCGATCTGTCGGCCGTTGTCGACGTACGCGATCGAGTACACGTCGAGCCTCGCGCGGTCCGGGAGGTCGTCGACCACCTTGACCACGGTGCCCTTCAGGGCGTCGACGACCCGCACGGACGACCCGTCGTGGACGACCACCTGGGCGCCGTTCGGATGCCAGGCCATCGGTGCCATCGGCCCCACGTCCCAGTCGAGGCCCAGCTGGACCGGCGGTGTGACCGTGCCTGCGGCATGGTCGGCGACGCTTATCCAGGTGGCATTGCCCTCCCGCCACAGGTACGCGGTCCGTTGCCCGTTGTCGGAGGCAAGGACATCGACGTACGCACGCGCCGGGACGGCTGTGGTCGAACGAACGTGGCGGCGCCGGCCCGCAAGGTCGTAGCTGCGCAGGACGCCGTCGTCGCCACCGGTGTACAGGGTTTGCGAGTCCGGGCCGAAGCCGACGGCCCACGGCACTTCGGCGGTCCTGATCGTGTGCCGCCGGGTCCCACTGGCGACATCCCAGACGACTGCATCGCCGCCGGACTCAGTCGTCGCGAGCAGCTTGCCGTCCGGCGAGAACGCGAGGCCGCGAGCCGGGTCCGATCGAGTGGGTAGCACGCGGACGACCGCACCTGTTCGCGCGTCGGCCAACGCCGCGGACGGCCAGTTGTCGCCGAACTCGTTGTACGCGAGCAGTTCGCCATTCCTGGAGAGGTCGAGGCCCAGTTGACCGAACGTTCCTCGATGCTGCCACTTCGGCTTGCCTGTCCGCACGTCGTAGGCGCTGAGAGGCCAGGCGCTGTAGAGAGTTCCGCCGTCGGGACTCAGCTCGATGCTCAAAGGTCTGTCGTGCATCCTCACTGTGCGCGGCGCCCGATCGACAGCGGTGAGATCCCAGATCACGGCAAGCCCCGTCGGGGACGAGTAGTTCTCGACCGACGACTGGTCGACGTGCATGCCCGCAGCGAGGAAGCGTCCATCCGTGCTGAAGGCCAGGCTGGTGAAGGCGAGCGGGTCGATACCCTCGAGCTCCGGCTGTGGTGCCACCGGTTCCAGGGTGTAGGCATTCAACAACCGAACAGGCCACTCGGGGGCGAAGGGATCGCCGGCCGGGTCGAAGGCGATGACAGCCAACAGACGCCCGTCGGGACTGAACTGTGGCCGGGCGAAGACTTCCTCGCCGGGCGGTATCGATCCGAAGCTGTGCGAGGCGAGCACCCGTCCGGATTCGGCGTCGTACAGGTGGAAGGTCCCCCTGCTGTCGCCGGAGACGATCCGGCTGCCGTCCGGCGACACGTCGATGGTCTCGGTCCGGCCCGACGCCGACGGTATGGACCGGGTCAGCAGCGGCCGCTGGTTCATCACGGCCACCAGGTTCGCGCGGGTTTCCGCGGAGTCGTCGAGACGGGCGGCCTGTACGGCGAGCAGAAGCGACAGGCTGATGTCGTCGGTCTGCAGCGAGCGAGCCGAGGCCTGCCGAGCCAGATCGCTGATCGCAGCCAGTTCCAGGCGGTCGGCCTGACGTACGGCGACCAAACCCGCGATCAGTGCACCCACAAGAAGCAGTGCGGCAGCAGCGAGAGCGCCACGTAGCCGGCGATTGATGTTCCGCTGCTGACGGGCTTGATCTTCGGCCGCACGCAATTCTCGTTCGGACAGTCGTTTGCTTGCGGCCAGAAACTCCTCTTCGACAGCCGTCAACGTGGGCGCCGCACGCTCGCGCCAATCCAAGGCCTTGGCCAGCCGAACACCCCGGTAGAGCTCGCTGTCGGCTCGGCCGACGTTGTTCCAGGTGTCGGCCGCCGTCGCCAAATGGTGCAGGATCCGCTGACCATCGAGGTCGTCATCGAGCCATCGGCGCAGCCGCGGCCATGCGCGCACCAAGGACTCGTGAGCGAGTTCGACAGCACCTGCATCGCTCGTCACCAACCGCGACGCCACCAGCCGATCGAGCATCGTGTCGTCCTCGGGGCGGGAGACCACCAGCCGCCGTGGCATGCGGCTCCGCACTGGCTCTCCCTCCGGGCCGGGCGCTACCAGCCGCAGCAGAAGGTCGCGCAAAACCGCACGCTCGCCTGCCGAAGCCTGTTCGTGCACCTGTTCAGCCGACTGCGCGACCGCACCGCGAATCCCGCCGGATGCGTTGTACCCGGCGACCGTCAGCGTGCGCCCCTCCCGGCGCCGCCAGGTCTCACGCAGGGCGTGTGCCATCAGCGGCAGCGCGCCCGGCTGATCGGCCACGTCGTTGACCACCAGATCTACGAGGCCAGGTTCGACGACCAGCGAAGCCTGCCGTGCCGGCTCCTCGACGGCGGACCGCAGGGCAGGACGTGTCAGGCCGGACAACAAGTAGAGCCCGCGCTCGACGACTCGTGCGAATCCAGCGTCGGAGGAGACATCCGGAAGCCGATCGGCGCGGATCGACAAGATCAGCGGCGCCACGGTCTGGTGGGCGTTGAGCGCTGCCAGGAAGGCCTCCCGCTCGGCAACGTCGTGGCACAGCGCGAAGACCTCCTCGAACTGATCGATCAGCAGGACTGGTGCCGAGCCTCTCGTGGGCAAGGCAGCCGCGAGCGCGGCGACCGGATGCGGTCCTGGTGTGAGAACGACGACCCGCCTGCCGTCACGCCGCAACGCCGCCGCAACCCCGGCGCGGACCAGTGATGATTTGCCACAACCGGACGGTCCGGCGACCGCCAGCACCGAACTCTCGGTCAGGGTGCGCAGGCATGCCGCGATGTCGGCGTCCCGGCCGAAGAAGGCGTCGGCGTCGTCGACGTCGTACGGCCGCAGACCGGGATACGGACACACCGGGCTCGGTTCCGGCAGCGGGCTTTGCACGGTCAACGCCGGATCCTGGCGCAGGATCGCCTGCTCCAACGCATCGACCTCTGTGCTGGGGTCCAGGCCGAGCTCGCGGTTCAGCGCACCACGAAGTCGCTGGATCGTGCGCAGCGCCTCCCCCTGACGGCCGGCCTGGTACTGCGCTGTCGCGAGCAGAACCCAACGGCGCTCGCGCAGCGGATCCTCGGAGACCAGCGCCTGCGCCTTCGCCATCACTTGGTCGTGCTGGCCCGATCGCAGCGCCGACTCGACATAGAGCTCCTCGGCGGCTTGGCGCAACTCAGTCAGCCGTGACACCTCGATCCGGGCGGTGTCCCAACCGTCCACCTCGGTCAGTGGCCGACCGCGCCAGAGTGTCAGCGCGTCCGCGAGTACCAGGCCGGATCGTTCGGGTTCGCCCGCCGCGAGCAGACCGCGGGCGCGGACCACCGCGCGATCGAATCGCTGCGAATCGATCTCATCGAGTGGTACGGCGAGGCGGTAGCCGGGTGGCGCTGTCTCGATCGCATGTGCGCCAAGGACCTTGCGAAGCCGGACCACACAACCCTGGACCACCTTCGGCCAGGACGCGGGTGGCCGCTCACCCCACAGCACGTCGGCAAGTTGATCAGCGCTGACCACATCGCCGGGATGTACCGCCAGCGCTGCCAGGACGACCCGGTCGCGGCGAGCGAGAGGCTTTTGATCCCCCTCGATCGTCAGCGGGCCCAGAACAGCGATACCCACCTCTCGACTGTCCGTCCGTCGGCGCAGAGCGTCAACCGGACTGATACCGGCTTGATACCGGGCCGATCCGGTTCGATACCGCCCCGGCGACAGACCTACGGCTTCACCGGCACGGCTTCTCGGCTTGGCGCAGGCGCGGCGGGGAGGTGGACTGTTACGCGGAGGCCGCCGGTGGGGCGGGGGGTCAGGGTCAGGGTGCCGTCGTGGGCCTGGGTGATGCTTTTGACGATGGCGAGGCCTAGGCCGACGCCTGCGTGGCCGGTGCGGATGCGTTCGCTGCCGCGGTGAAACGGCTCGAGCAGCGTGGACAGCAACTGTGCGCCGAGCGGCCGGCCGGCGTTCTCTACCGTGAGCGCGACCGTGGTGGAGTGCAGGCTGGTCGTGACCCACACGGTGCCGTGTTCGCGCAGGTTGTGGACGATCGCGTTGTGCACGAGGTTCGTGGTCAGCTGCAGCAGCAGGGCGTGTGAGCCGATGGTGGGCGTCAGTTCGCCGGACGTCTCGATCGTGAGGCCGCGTTCCTCGGCGAGCGGCAGCAGCGTTTCGGTAGCTTCTTCCGCGATCAGGGACAGGTCCACACGGTCCCGGGTGAAGGACCGCTGGTCGGCGCGGCTGAGCACGAGCAGTGCTTCGGTGAGTTCGATCGCTCGGGTGTTGACGGCGTACAGGCTCTCGACAAGCTCATCGACGTCGCGGTTGCGATCGTTGCGGGCCACCTCGAGCAGGGTCTGCGTGATCGCCAGCGGGGTGCGCAGTTCGTGGGAAGCGTTGGCTGCGAATCTCCGCTGTTCGGCGACGTGCGCCTCGAGTCGCCCGAGCATGCCGTCGAACGCGTCGGCGAGCTCGCGGAACTCGTCCTCGCGGCCTTTCAGCTCGATCCGGTGGGCGAGCGAGCCGGTCGCCGCCAGGCGGGTGGCGTCGGTGATGCGAGTCAGCGGAGCGAGCATGCGCCCGGCGAGCAGCCATCCGCCCACGAGACCGAACACCAGCAGGATCGCCATCACCACGGCTGCCCTTGGAGCGAAGGTACGCAGGAGGACGGACCGGACGGGAAAGACGCCAGAGATGGCGTCGCCGTCAGGGACGTAGAGCATCGCGCGGTCGGGGACGTACCGCAGCAGGAACACCCAGACGGCGGCAAGCAGCAATGCACCCGCGAGCATGAGGAAGCCGGCGTAGCTGAGGGTGAGTTTGAGCCGGACGCTCCAACCGGGCTCCCTATCCACGGTCCCCTCCCGCACGGTCGGAGTCGATGCGGTACCCGACGCCCGCCACGGTGGCGATGATCCAGGGTTCGCCGAGCCGCTTGCGCAGCGCCGAGACAGTGATGCGTACGGCGTTGGTGAACGGGTCGGCGTTCTCGTCCCAGGCCCGCTCCAGGAGCTCCTCGGCGCTGACGACACCGCCTTCGGCAGCGACGAGGACCTCGAGTACGGCGAACTGCTTCCGGGTGAGCGCCACGTACCGGCCGTCGCGGTAGACCTCGCGGCGGAACGGATCCAGCCGCAGGCCCGCGATCTCCCGCACGGGCGGTCGGTTATGGCCGCGCCGACGGTCCAGTGCCCTGAGCCTGAGCACGAGTTCCTGGAGAGCGAACGGCTTCGTCAGGTAGTCGTCGGCGCCGAGCTCGAACCCGGAGGCCTTGTCGTCGAGGCGATCGGCGGCGGTCAGCATCAGGATCGGCATGCCGCTGCCGGAGGCAACGATGCGTTTGGCGATCTCGTCGCCGGACGGGCCAGGGATGTCCCGGTCGAGTACGGCGATGTCGTAGGCGTTGACGCTCAGCAGCTCCAGCGCTGTGTCCCCGTCACCGGCGAGGTCGGCCGCGATCGCTTCCAGGCGCAGGCCATCGCGGATGGCCGTTGCCAGGTCGGGCTCGTCCTCGACGACCAAGACACGCACGCCACCGATGCTACGGGCTGGCACATATCGTCGGCGTATCGAAACAGCGGAGCGCCTGAGCGTTCAGTCGTCGGTGCCGTCCATCGCCGCCAGCGGAACCTCCTCGCCGGTCTTGCTGTACGCGAGCGCTTCGACGATCTGCCCGTCGCGAACCCGCACCAGGTTCACACCGCGCACCGAGTCCGCCGGCGCGTCGCCGAAGTGGTAGCGCCAGCGGATCGTCGCGCGGTCGCCCGCAACCACCACGTCCTCCACCTCGAACTGGGTGCTGCGGTCCTCGGCCAGCGCCTGCCAGAAGATCAGGTTCGCCTCGCGGCCTTCGTAGCGGGCGCCGTTGGGCGCCGGCTGGATCGCCTCCATCACGCAGTCCTCGGCGACCAGGTCGGTCAGCGCGGCCGAGTCGTGGTTGACGAACGCGTGGTTGAAGCGGTCGATGGTCTCTGCCGTGGTCCTCATCGGATCTCCTGAGATAGATCGATCGGTCTACTCAGACCATATAGACCGGTTGATCTACTGGCAACCCCATGGCACGCTGACTTTCATGGACCCCCGCACCACGAGCCGCCCGCGCGAACGGCTGCTGACCGCCGCCAGGGACTTGACCTACCGGTACGGCGTCGCCGTCGGCGTCGACGCCATCCTCAAGGAGGCCAAGGTCGCCCGCCGATCGCTCTACGAGCACTTCGGCGGCAAGGACGGGCTGATCGCCGAGGTGCTGCGCCAGACAACGGCGGAGGACGTGGAGCTCTACCGCCGGACCATGGAAGCCGCCGGCGACGATCCCTCCACTCGCCTGCTCGCAATCTTCGACATGCTCGACGGAGTCATCGACGACCCGAGCTTCCGCGGCTGCCGCTACCTGTCCGCGGACCTCGCGCTGTCGGATCCCGACCACCCGGCGCACGCGATCACTCGCGAATACCGCGAACACCTCCACGGCCTCTTCGAGCACGAACTCCTCAAGCTCGGCCACCAAGAGCCCGCAGCCGCCGCCGACCAACTCCTGCTCCTCGTCGACGGCACCCTCGCCGCCGGCGCAACCAGACCCAACACCACCCCAGCCAACCTGGCCCACCAGATGGCCGAACAAATTGTCGGCTCGGTGGTGTCCCCAGCGTGAGGGTCTGTTCGTCGTACTGGGTGAGGAGGTCCGGATGCGGTTTGCGTTGATGATTTACACGGAGCCTGGGTACGACGAGGGGTTGTCCGAGGCGGAGCGAGACGCGGTGGTGGCGGAGTACGCGGTGTTGTTCGGGGACGGGCAGTGTGTGGCAGCGGCTCGGTTGCAGCCGGTCGAGACGGCTACCTGCGTGCGGGTGCAGGGTGGGCGGACGTTGATGACGGACGGGCCGTTCGCCGACACCAAGGAGGTGCTCGGCGGGTTCTGCCTGCTGGAGGCGGCGAACCTGGACGAGGCGGTCGAGTTGGCGGCACGGTTTCCGGCGGTGCGGCTGGGTGGGACCGTGGAGGTCAGGCCGGTGGTGCAGGGCTGACCGCGCTGGAGCAGGTCTTTCGGGACGAGTGGGGCCGGGTGCTGGCCACGCTGGTCGGGTTCCTCGGTGACTTCGACCGGGCCGAGGAGGCGGCGCAGGACGCGTTCGCGCTCGCCGCGCAGCGCTGGCCCGTTGACGGCATGCCGGACAACCCGGGTGCCTGGCTCACCACGACCGCCCGCAACCGGGCGATCGACCGGCTCCGCCGGGACCGCACCCTGGCCGAGAAGATCAAGTTGCTCCCGGCAACCGAGGTCGCGATGGACGAGTACGACGAGACCGTGATCAAGGACGAACGGCTCGAGCTGATCTTCACCTGCTGTCACCCGGCCCTGGCGCTGGAGGGCCAGGTGGCGCTCACGTTGCGGGCGCTCGGCGGACTGCAGACCGCGGACATCGCCCGCGCGTTCCTGGTGTCCGAGGAGACCATGAAGCGCCGGCTGACGCGGGCCAAGGCAAAGATCAAGGCGACCGGGATTCCGTTCGCGGTGCCCGCCGAGCAACTGTTGCCCGATCGCCTCGATGCGGTGCTGGCCGTCATTTACCTGATCTACAACGAGGGCTACAGCGGCCGCATCGATCTCGGCGCCGAGGCCATCAGCCTGGGACGCGTGCTGGTCGAGCTGATGCCGGACCAGCCGGAGGCGCGCGGGCTGCTCGCGTTGATGATGATCCACCACGCCCGCCGGCAGGCCCGGTACGCCGGTGACGACCTCGTCCTCCTCGAGGACCAGGACCGTTCGTTGTGGGACCAGGGTCAGCTCGACCAGGGGCGCGCGCACCTCGACCGAGCTATCGCGTTGGGCGGTCGCGGCGCGTACGTCGTACAGGCGGCGATCGCGTCGCTGCAGACACGCGAGCAGATCGACTGGCCGCAGGTTGCGGAGCTGTATCGGCGGCTGGTCGAGCTCACCGGCTCACTGGTCGTCGAACTCAACCACGCCGTCGCCGTCGCGCAGGCCGGCGACCCTTCTGCGGCGCTCGAGGCCGTCGATCGCCTGGATTTGGACGGTTACCTCTACTTTCACTCGACCCGCGGGGAGCTTCTCCGGCGGCTCGGACGTGATGCTGAGGCGCGTACGGCGTACCTGCGCGCGCTCGGTCTGGCCGCCTCGACGCCCGAGCGGCGGTTCCTGAAGCGGCGGCTGGAAGAACTCTGAGGCGGGCTGTCCCCGCGGCGCGGCCTCGTTCGTCGCCTGGATGTGACCCCGACATCCAGGGAGGAACCATGACAGTCGCGATCGCGATCCCCAACTACCTGATCGGCACGTGGAAGGTCGACCCCGCGCATTCCGAGGTCGGCTTCAGCGTGCGACATCTGATGCTCAGCAAGGTGCGCGGCCGGTTCACGACGTACGACGTGACGATCGTGACGACGCCGGATCCGCTCGAGTCGTTGGTCCAGGCGACGATCGATCTCGCGTCCGTTGACACCGGCAACGAGCTGCGCGACGACCACCTGCGCTCGGCCGACTACTTCGAGACCGATGCGTACCCGGCGATGACATATCGGTCGTCCGGCGTACGTCGTACTGCCGAAGGCTGGATCGTGGACGGCGAACTAACGCTGCACGGCGTCACGCGGCGGGTGCCGCTGGAGGTCGAGGTGGGTGGATTCGGGCCGGACCCGTTCGGCGGGTACCGGGCCGGGTTCTCGGCGACCGCGCAGCTCAGCCGACGGGAGTTCGGGATCGACCTCGACGTGCCGCTGGACGGCGGCGGCGTCGCGGTCGGCGACAAGGTGACCATCAACCTCGAGATCCAGGCCGTCCTGGAGAAGTAGGAGCCCTTTCATGTCCACTGCAGAACGCAACAAGGCGACCTTCCGGCGGCTTCACGAGGCGATGAACTCGCGCGACCCGGAGCTGATCTCGAAGGCGATCGACGAGGGTCTCGCACCGGACGTGCGGATCGGCACACCGCTCCCGGTCGACGCGACCGGCGCGGAAGCCCAGAAGCAGGTCTGGGCGATGCTCCTGAGCGCGTTCCCCGACCTCCACGTCGAGATCGAGGACCTGATCGCCGAAGACGACAAACTCGTCTCCCGCAACACCGTCACCGGCACCCACCTCGGCACCTTCATGGGTGTCCCCGCCACGGGCCGCCGCATCACCTGGAACGAGATCTTCATCTTCCGCTTCACCAACAACCAAATCACCGAGACCAACGGCGTAGTCAACGTAGCCACCCAAATGCGCCAACTCGGCCTACTACCTGAGTGAGTGTCCTCCGAGGTGGGTTCGGAGGACACACTCACGTGTGCGCAGATGCTCGAGCCGCGGCCTGGTGGGAACTGCCACCGGCCGCGGCTCTTGCGGCTAGTTGCGGCAGCTTGCTCCGCTGCATTCCTTCAGGTGCTGGAGTCGTGCGTCGAGGCGGCGGACCTCGTCGGCGTACTGGGTGCGGCCGGCTTCGGTGGCGAGGAGGTTGTCGAGCTGGTAGGGGTCTTTGCTGAGGTCGTAGAGCTCGTATTCGCGGTCGTCCTCGTCGCGTTCTTCGTCGTACCAGCGGACGTAGAGGTAACGCTCGTCTCGGACAGCGCTCCAGGAGGGCAGATCGACCAGGAACACCTCGGAGAACACGTTGGACAGTGGGTCCGGGACGTATTCCTGGTAGACGCCGTCCTGGCCGCGCGGCCCGGGGCCGCCGTACTCGGCGAGGAAGTCGGTCCGCCAGTCGGTTGCCTTCTCGCCACGGAGTTGCGGGACGAGTGAGCGGCCGTCGACGTCGTCCGGCGTGGGCAGGCCGGCGAGCTCGAGGACCGTGGGCGCGAAGTCGGTCGAGATGGCGATGTCTTTGGTGCGGCCGCGCGGGACGCCGGGTCCGGTGACGACGAGGGGCACCCGCATGGACTCCTCGTACGGTGCCATCTTCTGCACGAGCCGGTGGGCGCCGAGGTTGTACCCGTTGTCAGACGTGAACACGATGTAGGTGTTGTCGAGCTCGCCTGTGGATTCGAGCGTGGTGACGATGCCGGCGACCAGGTCGTCGAGGGCGAGGAGCGATCCCATCCGGTTCTGGTGGTCGCGGTCGTTGGTCGCGGCGACGGTGAGGGCTCGTTCGCCGGCGGTGGTGCGTAGCCAGGTCGGTTTGTCGCCGATCTCTTCCTCCTGGAAGTTGGGCAGGTGCGGGGCGGTGGCGTCGGCGAACTGGTTGTCGGCGTATCGCGGCGGGGCCTCCATCGGAAGGTGGGGCGCGGTCGCGGCGGCGTACCAGAAGAACGGCTGGCCGTCGGCGGCCGCGTCGGCGATGAAGTCGGTCGACTTCTTCGCGATGACGTCGACCTGGTAGTCGTCGGGGTCGGATCCGTAGTCGACCATCACGCCGTTCTCGTTGAGGGTGTAGTCGTAGCCGCTGTAGAGCGACTTCGTGACCCCGGCGTTCCAGTCGTCCCAGCCCGGCGGGATGTGCGTCGGGTCTTCCTCGAGGCCGTTCAGGTACTTCCCGGCCATCCCGGTCCGGTAGCCGGAGTCGTGCAACTGCTTGACGAACGTGTGCTCTTCGTTGTCGTGCTCGACGAAGGAGGTGTAGCCGCCTTCGTCGCCGGAGTTGGTCAGCACGTGGGTGTTGTGACCGTACTTGCCGGTCAGGATCGAGCCACGCGCCGCGCAGCAGATCGGCATCGGCGCGAACGCGTTGGTGAACGTCGTACCGCGCTCGGCCAGCAGAGCCTTGGTCTTCGGCATCGCATCCCAGTACGGCGTCGTCCGCGCGTCCAGGTCGTCGGCCAGGATCATGACGATGTTCGGCTGATCCGTGGCCGCGGTCGCACCCGACGGCCGCACTGGGCCCACGGCTGCGGCGCCGGCAACGGCGGCCGTCAGCGCCATGAGTGCGGCGCTGACGCGCGCCGCCCTGCGAGGAATTCGCATTACTTGCCTCTCTGAGTCGTCGGATCGCGCCGGGCGGGGCGCCCGACAGCACGATCCACAAAGTGTCAGGACTGACACTATCGCCAAAAGTGTCAGGACTGACAGTTCCTTCCTGGTCTGGGATACTGCGACGGTGGTCACACCTGGACGCCGCGAGCAGCACAAAGCGGCCACCCGCGGCGCCCTGCAAGAGGCCGCGCTGCGAATGTTCGAGGAGCGGGGCTACACCGAGACGACCGTTCGTGACATCGCCGACGCGGCCGGCGTGACTGAGCGGACCTTCTTCCGGTACTTCCGGTCGAAGGAGGATCTCGTGCTCGGTGAAGTGCTCGACCTGCTTCCGGTTCTCACCGAGCACATCCGGTCCCGCCCGGCCGGTGAACCGCCTTACACCGCAGTCCTGAACGCGCTGCTGGCCGTCGCAGCCAAGCGCAGCGGTGGCGTCGGAGTTCTCTTCAGCGGTCCACCGGCGAGATTCGTCCCATCGTCCCGCAGGCCGGACGCCGTCCTGCTCGAGTTCGAGGACGGCATCGCCGGGGCGTTGATGGAGCGTTTGGACGGGTCTGGCGAGGACGCGCCGCTGCGCTCGTCCGTGCTGGCCAGGGCCGCCGTCGGCGCGATCCGCGCGACGCTGATCGCCTACTCGGCCCTACCGGATCACAAGAAGACCATGCGCGCGGCGCTACACATCGCACAAGATGCATTCGCCGTACTTCAAGCCGGCCAGTGATCACCGGGTGGATCGCTGTGCCGGGTGGGTGGGAGTGGTGGCGAGCGGGCGGCGTGGGAGCTCGCGTAGTGGCGCGTGGGGAGGAACTACGGGCCGAGTTTGGTGATCTCCGGGGTGGGTGTGCTGTGGAAGGCGCAGGCTCGGGGGTAGCCGGCTAGGCAGCCTCGGGTGGTCATGAGGGCCGTGTAGTAGTCGATGTAGCGGAAGCCGTAGGTTTCGCCGCGGGCGAAGGCTTGGCGGCGGATGGCGGAGATCCAGCGGTAGAAGGCTTCGTCGGGGATCGGGACGTACAGGGTGGGCTGGAAGCCTTCCATGTCTTCCCAGTTCTCGGCGTGCAGGAAGGTGCGGACCGAGTGGCGGGCGCCCTCGACTTCTTCCGTCGGGTCCATGGGGAGGCCGGCCAGGAAGCGGGCGCGTTCGGTCAGCTTGGCGGCGTGTTCGTGGTCGCGGTGGATGCTGTGCTTCCAGTGCGTGATCAGCGTGTCCGGTTGCTTCTCTCGGATGATCGCGGCGAGCTCGGTCGCAACGTCGTCGGTGTCGGGGAGGAAGCCGTCGCTGTGGTCGAGGACGATGAAGTCGGCGCCGATCGCGGTGGCGAACGCCTCACCTTCGGCGATCTTCTGCACCTTGTACTCCGACGGCGTCATCCGCGGGTGACCGCGCTCGCCGGGGGTGAGCGCGATGATGGTCGCGTTCGCGCCTTCCAGCACGAGTTTGGCCAGCGTGGGTCCGGCGGTCAGGTCCATGTCGCCGATGTGCGCTCCGACGGCGAGCACTGTTCTGGTCACAAGCAACTCCTCACTTCAGGCCACGGTGGCCGGGACCAGGGGCGCCCGGAGGATGGTGAACGTTCGGGTGATGGTGAATCCGGTCTTCAGATAGAGCTGGCCGGCCGCGGACTGCTCGCCGGTCCAGAGGAACCACGCGCTGTGCGCGCCGAGTCCGGCCATGCGCTCCAGCGTCAGGTGCAGCAGCACCTTGCCGAGCCCGGCGCCACGCGACGCCGGCAGCACGCCGAACGGTCCGAACCGGTCGATGACGCCTTCGTAAGTCCCATGCATCGCCCAGCCCAGCAGGCGACCGCCGGGTTCGCGTGCGACGACGATCCGGTCGAGCGGCAGCCCGGCGACGACGGCTTCGCGGATCGCCCGCGCCCAGTCCGGGTTGAAGTCGCCCGCGATCGCGACCAACGACGTCAGCTCATCCCCCGATGGCGTCCCAAAGCTGTAGCCGTCCACCGACAACCCGGCGATCTGCGACCGGACCTCCGAAGGAATCTCGTACCCGACCAGGCTCCGGTCCATCGCGACTGCGTCGTACCGGCGCTCGAAGCCCAGCGCTGACAGCAGCCTCGAAGCACTCGGGTAGCGCGCGATGTCGAGACCGGGCAGGAAGTAGTTCGGTGTGTACGACGAGAAGAACACCTCGGACCGCCCGTGCGACCGGAGCCAGTCCAGGGCGGCGGTCAGCAACGCGTGACCGAGTCCGCGGCCACGATGATCGGGATGCACGAAGAAGAACGGGATCCACCCGGTCGACGGCTCGAGATCCGAGCCGGACGTCGCGACCAACCGACGTACGGCGTAGGCCGCCCCGACCACCTGATCGCCTACGACGGCGACCTTCAGCCCAGCGGGATCGAAGTTGCGGTCGAGCAGGAACAGATCGCGGAAGCGCTGATAGCCGATCGGATCCGCCGGTGCCGCGACGGTCCATGCTGCGGCCAACGCCGGCCCGTCGCCGACCTCGAAGGACCGGATCATCGCGAGGTCCCTTCCCACAACAGCCCCGGCTCGCCGGGCAGACGCTCGGCGCTGGTCCGGACTGCCATCGCCACCACCACCCAGTTCATGGATCCTGGGTAGAAAACTTACCGAGATGTTCAGGTGACGGTCAATGGATTACAGACAACCGCTTACCCGAGGATCTCCGCTCAGCGCCGCGAGGGATCAGCGGGAGGACAAGTAGGTGAGGACGGCCATGACGCGGCGGTTGTCGTCTTCGGACGGGGGGAGGTCGAGCTTGGCGAAGATGTTGTTGGTGTGCTTGCTGACCGCCTTCTCGGTGACGAAGAGGGCGTTCGCAATGGCGGCGTTCGAGCGCCCCTCGGCCATCAGGCCCAGCACCTCAGCCTCCCGGGGAGTTAGCCGGCCGATCGGCTCGTCCCGGGTGTTGCGGGCCAGCAGCTGGCCGATCACCTCCGGGTCCATCGCGGTCCCGCCGGCGGCCACCCGCCGTACCGAGTCCAGGAACTCCGCGACGTTCGAGACCCGGTCCTTGAGCAGGTAGCCGACCGCGCCGCCACCGCCGGTCAGCAGTTCGCGGGCGTACAGCTGCTCGACGTACTGCGACAGCACCAGGATCGGCAGCCCGGGCACCTGGCGGCGGGCCTCGATCGCGGCCTTCAGGCCCTCGTCGGTAAAGGTGGGTGGCAGCCGTACGTCGACAACGGCCACGTCCGGCCGGTGTTCCACCAGGGCGGGCACCAGCCGGGGACCGTTGTCGACCGCCTCGACGACCTCGAAGTCGTGCGCCTCCAGCAGGCGGATCAGGCCGTCCCGGAGGAGGGCGTGGTCTTCAGCGATGAGGACTCGCAAGGCAGCTCCATGATCACGGTGGTCGGCCCGGCCGTCGGGCTGACCACGGTCAACGTACCGTCGAAGGCGGCCAGCCGCCGCTCGATACCGTACAGACCGCCACCGGGCTTGATCACCGCGCCTCCGATGCCGTCGTCACCGACCAGGATGTGCAGCTTCTCGTCCTCGTGCGTGATCTGGATCCAGGCGTTCGTCGCGGCCGAGTACTTCACCGCGTTCGCGAGCGCCTCGGCCACCGCGAAGTACGCCGCCGACTCGACCGGCGCGGGCGGTCGGCCGGGGACGTCGAAGGTGACGTCGACCTTGAACGGGCAGGACAGGGCGAGGGCCTTGACCGCGCCCTCCAGCCCACGATCGGCGAGCACCGGCGGGTGGATGCCACGGACCAGGTCACGCAGCTCGGACAGCGCCGTACTGGCCGACTGGCGGGCCTCGGTCAGGAGCGCGGCAGCCTGCTCCGGGTCGCGGTTGACCATCTCCTCGGCCATGCCCAGGTTCATGCTGAGTGCGGCCAGCCGGGCCTGGGCGCCGTCGTGCAGGTCGCGCTCGATCCGGCGCAGCTCGGCAGCCTGGGTGTCGACGGTCTCGGCGCGGGACTCGGCCAGCTCCCGGACCCGCAGCGCGAGCTTGGCGCTCTCGGTCGGGCCGAGCAGCGAACGGGCCATGAAAGCGTTCGCCTTCAGCAGCCGCTCACCGGCGGCCATCCAGATCATGAACGCGATCAGCGCGAACGGCGTGACCAGGAAGCTGGTCCAGAAGTTCACCGTGAGCAACCCACCGAACGGCTCGGTGAAAACGCCTTCCGGAGTCACGCCGACGAGGAGCGGGTAGACCGCGTAGAACAACGTGGCCAGGAACAGTACGGCGCTCAGGATGCACAGCGTGAACCCGATGGTCGCGTTCACGATCAGCCAGATGATGTCGCGCCAGGTGGCCGGGTCGGTCAGCGTGGTCCGCAGCCACATCAGGATGCCGGGCATCGGCGGCTTCTTGTACGGGCGCGGGATCCGCTCACCGGTGAAGCCGGCCAGCATGGTCCGGTGGCAGTTCGCGAACCAGCGGGTGGCCGGGACGAACGCGAGCAGCATCGGGATTCCGACCCAGACCGCAATCAGCGGCACGGCCACCACGTTGAGCACGAAGAAGGCGATCCCGAGCTCGGCCAGGACCGCGAGGAACAGCGCGATCCACGGCTGGGCGAGCTTGGGGTACCGCATCGGCGGCGCCGGAGTGGTGGCAACGGTGGTCATGCGTCCATCATGACCGAGCGTGAGGCTTGGAGCGGTGGTGTTAACTCCACTTCCTGTGGGGAACTGTGTCCCCAACGAGTTCGGGTAATAGCACTCATGTTTTCGGCCGTTAGGGCGATGAGGCTTGATGCCGTACGCTGGCCGCGGCTGTACGCCTAGGCCCCCACCGCTCTGAGACGAGGACCTGAATGGCTCAGCCATTGGTTACATCCCCCGCTGCCACCAAGGGCAGCGACTTCGCTCCGCTGCTGCGCGAGATCAAGGCAGCCGGCTTACTGGAACGGCGTACGGCGGCCTACGGCATGGCGATCGGGATCAACGTCGCCCTGCTGGCCGCGACCTGGGCCGGTGTCGCGCTCCTGGGCGGCTCGTGGTGGGTGCTGTTGCTGGCGATCCCGCTGGCCGTCCTGACCACCAGGGCGGCTTTCTTCGGCCACGACGCCGGACACCAGCAGATCTCGGGCTCCCGCAAGCTGCACGACTGGATCGGCATGCTGCACGGCAACCTGCTGTGCGGGATGAGTTACGGCTGGTGGAACGACAAGCACAACCGCCACCACGCGAACCCGAACCACACCGACAAGGACCCGGACGTCGGCGAGGGCGTGCTGGTCTGGACGCTCGAGCAGGCCGAGGGCCGGACCGGCCTGTACGGCTGGCTGACCCGCAACCAGGCGCGGATCTTCTTCCCGCTGCTCACCCTGGAAGGCTTCAACCTCAAGGTCTCCAGCATCACCTTCCTGCTCGGCCGCCCGCGGCGTGAGGCCCGGCTGGAGCTCGGCCTGATCGCCGCTCACCTGGTGCTCTACTTCAGCGCGCTGTTCCTGCTCATGTCGCCGGGCCAGGCGGTGCTGTTCGCCCTGATCCACCACATGGTCTTCGGCCTGCACCTGGGCAGCGTGTTCGCGCCGAACCACAAGGGCATGGAGATGCCCGACGCCGACACCACCTGGGGCCACCTCGAGAAGCAGGTGCTCACCTCCCGCAACGTGCACGGCGGCCTGGTCACCGACTGGATGATGGGCGGGCTCAACTACCAGATCGAGCACCACCTGTTCCCGAGCATGCCGCGCGCCAACCTGCGCGCCGCGCAGCCGATCGTCCAGGCGTACTGCGAACGGATCGGCATGCCGTACCTGAGCACCGGCCTGATCGAGTCCTACCGGATGGGCCTGCAGCACATGCACGAGGTGGGCAGCGAACTTCGCGATCAGCGATAGCAGACCTGTCGCGGATCGATTACGGTCTGGGGTCTCGGGGCCGCCCACCTTGTGAGGAGACCTGCATGACCGACAGATCCGGTCTGAGTCGCCGTGGCCTGCTCGGCGCCGTCGCCGGCGTCACCGCCGCCACCGCCCTGCCCGCCGTACCGGCCTGGGGAGCCGACGACGTACGGCCCGGTGCGGTGAACCGCCCGACCCTCGACAGGTACGACCGGCAGATCGTCTCCGGCCTGTCGTCGGAGAAGGCGCTGCGCCACCTGCAGGTGCTGTCCGAGCACATCGGACCGCGGATCGGTGGCACCCAGAGTGAGAAACGGGCCGCCGACTACATCGCCGGCCAACTCGACAAGTACGGCTACAACACCCGGCTGGAGCCGTTCCCGGTCGCGGACAAGTTCACCGCCCAACTCGAGGACGTCCGCGGCATCCTGCCGGACGACCTGTGCTGGCAGGCGGGCGCCGCTCCGGCCGGCAAGCTCGACGTCACGGTCGAGGGGCCGGTGCGGGACGTCGGTCCGGCGACGGCTCCGGTCTGGCCGGCCGATGTCGCCGGCTCGATCGTGATCGCCGACGACACCGCGACCGCGCGCCAGGCCGTGGTCACGGAGGCCGCGGCGCGCGGAGCGGTGGCAGTGATCCTGCTGCCGGCCGACCAGGTGTTCCCGCGCCGGGCCTCGGCGTTCTCGCCGTCCACCGGCCTGACCGAGGCGACGATCCCGGTGATCGGGGTGGCCCAGGTGCAGAAGCGGCTGATCCGCGAGGCGCTCGCCGTGGTGAACTCATTGCCGCTGCGCATCACCACCACCGCGCACCGCGGGCTGATCTCGAACAACGTGATCGGTGAGCGGCGCGGCAGGGGCGGCGCGAACGCGCCGATCGTGGCCGTCAGCGGTCATTACGACTCGGTCATCGGGGCACCGGGAGCGAACGACGACGGCTCCGGCACCGTGCTCACGATGGAGCTGGCCCGGGTGTTCAGCCGGATCCCGACCAACGCGACGCTGCGGTTCGCGCTGTGGGGCTCGGAGGAACAGGGCCTGGTCGGGTCGCGGTACCACGTGGCGCAGCTGGACCAGGCCCAGCGGGACCGGCACGCGGCGGTGTTCCAGAACGACATGGTCGCGACCAGCTGGGACCCGGCGATCACCTACTGGCTGCTGTCCTTCACCGGTCTGGCGAACACGGCGACGGACGCGGTCCGGGCGGCCGGCGTACGGCTCGGGTACGACCCAAGGATGGTCGGCCCGGTCCAGCGGGGCGCCTCCGACCACCAGTCGTTCCAGGAGGTCGGCATCGCGTCGGCCAACTTCTCCTGGCGCGGCGAGATCTCGCCGGCGTTCCTCGAACCGCCGTACCACTCGCCGGAGGACACGATCGCGAAGAACGTCAGCCTGGAGCGGCTCCAGGTCTCGATGGAGCTGATCGGCACCGCGGCTTACGCCGTAGCACGCAGCTGATCCTGCACCGGGGTGATCTGGCTCATACGGATAGCCTTGAAGGGCTATGTCGCGCCGGAAGCCTTCCAAGTGGCAGCGGCCGGTCAGTGACCGGCCGCTGCTCGGTGGTACCCAGGCCCGGGAGGAGCGGTCCGACGGTGAGTGGATCGTCCGGCGGGTGTCCGGGTCCTCGTCGAGCAAGGCGTACCGCTGCCCGGGGTGCGACCAGCTGATCCCGCCGGCCACGCCGCACGTCGTGGTCTGGCCGGAGAACCCCAGCCTGCTCGCCGCGATCGGCGGCGCCCAGTCCCTCGACGAGCGACGCCACTGGCACTCCGCCTGCTGGCAGCGCCGCCGCTAACCCCCAAGGGTCTTCGATGAAGCTTCCGGTCACGTCGTACGGCGAGAGTGGTACGCCGGTCGTGGTCATGCACGGCCTGTTCGGCTCCGGGCGGAACTGGATGACCGCGGCCCGGAGGTTGTCCGGGGAGCACCGCGTGTTCGCGTTCGACCTGCGCAACCACGGCACGTCACCGCACACCGAGACGATGAGCTACCCGGAGATGGCCGACGACGTCCGGGAGACGATCGAGTCCCTCGGTGTCGGGCCGGTCGCTTTGGTCGGTCACTCGATGGGCGGCAAGACCGCGATGCTCACCGCCCTCGAGCACCCGGAGGTCGTCGCGCGGCTGATCGTGGTCGACGCTGCCCCCGTGGCCTACCCGCCGGCCTTCGTCGAGTACGCCAGGGCGATGCGCGACGCGGACCTGTCGAACGTCCACCGCCGCGCCGACGTGGACGCTCAACTGGCCGAAGCGGTCCAGACTCCTGGTACTCGCGCCTTCCTGCTGCAGAACCTGATCCTCGACGACGCCGGGGCCCGGTGGCGGCCGAACCTCCCGGTGATCGAGGCCGCACTGCCGGCGATCTCCGGCTGGCCGGACGAGGCGGAGGGCCGACGCTATGACGGCCCGACCCTGTTCATCTACGGCGGCAAGTCCGACTACGTCCAGCAGGACCACCGCGCGACGATCGCGTCGTACTTCCCGAACGTCCAGTACGCCGAGGTCCCCGAAGCCGGCCATTGGGTGCACGCCGAGCGCCTCGACGACTTCCTCGCCGTACTGACGCCGTTCCTGCGTTAGCCGTAGGTTCGCACGAGCTCGCGGAGCCAGTGCTCGACGTGCACGATCCAGGCGGCGCACTCGAGCTCGTCCGCGTGCAACAGCAGCCGGTGCCAGGACACCATCCGGTGCACCGTGTGCAGCGGCTCGGCGATCTCCAGCTCGCGGCGCAGTACGTCGAGTGGCGCGAAGTCCGACCACTCCGCGAGGTACGACGTGATGACCTCGTCGTCGACGTCCTTCCGCACGCTCCCGATCGTGGCGAACGGGTGACCCCACACGGCGTCACCGAAGTCGAAGAACCGGTACGGACCGCTCGGATCCGGCCGGAAGACGTTCCGCGCGTGCAGGTCGTTCTGATCAAGAGCCATCGGTACGGCGCCGGGCAGCAACTTCTCCACCCCGGACAGGTTGTCGGCGGCCCGCCGTACGCCGTCAAGTATCGACTGGTCAGGGCGCAGCGGATGATCGTCGGCGAGGTCCGTGAACCACTCCGCGACCCGATGCACGGCGTCGGGCAGGCGGGAAGGGGCGAGTGATGTGAGCCCGCTGGCGAGTAGGGCGCTCTCCACCGGCACGCTGTCGCGCTGCAGAGCGGCGTACTCGACGACGAGCCGACGCCAGGCGACATCGTTCTCGTCGAGCGTCGGACCTTGATCGGCGGTCAGGAACCAGCCGCGTTCCGGCTCGATCGCGAGCGGGGCGACGACGTGCTGCGGCAGCGCCTCCGCCATCGCACCCACCAGGGCAGCCTCGAACGCCTGACCGGGGTTGTTCTCCTTGAACCAGTACAGTCCGTGGTCGGTCGGGTAGCACCAGACGGCTGCCCAGAAGCGGATCTTGTACGGCACCGGCGCACCGGTCACAGCAGTCCCAGTCCCGGCCAACTGCTTCCCCACCCACGCGTCCGCCTCGGCAAGCCAGTCGTCGCCGGTCCAGCGCCGTACCCACTGCCCTTCGGCGTCGGGCAGCAACGACCGCGGAAGCGGTGCACGCCTTTGCTCGATCACCCGCCCAGCGTAGGTCTCCGCTTCGGGACCAGCACGCAAATTACGGCGACGGCCAGCAGAAGGCCGGCCGCGATGAGCAGGGTGCTGACCGAGCGGGGCGGGTCGAAGTCCGGCTCGGTCGCGGCTGCTGCGAGGCAGGTGAGCAGCGTCAAGCCGAGCAGCCCGGTGGTCATGGCTGTCAGTCGTGCCATCAGCGCACCGGCCGACAGGTCGAATCCGCGATCGGTGAAGCGGAGGCCGCGGCGGCTGGGCTGGCCCGCGTACTGACCCCAGTCGTCGAGCACGTGACCCGGAATGCTGATCCGCTCGAGGTTCGCCAGGCCGCGGGTGAGCGACTCCGGGGTCAGCGGCTGGTCGTCGTACAGGACCAGCGCCGTACTCGCGAGCGCCAGCGAGACCGGGCGGGCGTCGAGGAGCGCCTGCATGGTGCGGGGATGCAGTACGGCGGTCAGGTAGCGCGCATCGTTGCCGATGACATCGAAACTGCGGTTGAACTCGACGCTTTCCAGCGTGATGTCCGACCGGGACAGCCCGCCTGGGCGGACCTCCATCGGCGGCAGCGCGGCGGACAGTCGCGGCGCGACGAACGCTGACAACCGACGCCGCCGGCACAGCACCCCGTGCCACCGCAGCCACCGCGCTTCGAACGCCGTCCCGTTCGGAGTCTGTACGACGTTCCGCACACTCCAGGCCCGCCCGACCGGCAACGGCAGCGGCGGCAGGTCCAGCTCCCGTGGGTCGAGCAACCGCCAGCCGTTGCGCTGGGCAACGTCCTGCAGGGCCCGCGACGTCGCCTGCGGCCACGAGTACACGAGAACCACCGCGGCAAGAACGAGAATCGCCAGCAACGGCAGTACGGCGATCACGATCGCCGGGCCCACGTCGTACGCGGACCAGACCAGCCGGACCAGTACGGCGCCGACCGCCGCCAACGCGATCCACCGGGCCACTGTCGCCGTACCGGAGGAGATCCGCAGCAGCACCCACGCCACCGGGAGCACCAGCACCGCGACGAGGAACATCAGCGAGGACCATCCGGGCCACTCTGCACCGACGACCCCAGGTATCCCGATCAGCCCGATCCCGGTACACACCAGCAGCAGCGACGCACAGACCCCGACCAGGTCCCGCTGATACTTCATCCTCCGCATGCCGCGTGAGTCTTCCAGCTCAGCGGTCCAGCGACTCCCCCGCCGACCGCCCGGAGTGCCCACCACCCGCCGAACGCACGACCGGCACCGACAACGTCGAGGCTATGACTGCGTCCGCCTCGGCCGGGGTGAGCGCGAGGTCGGCGGTCATTCGCCGATCTCTGCTCGCAGGCGCTCCAGCAGTTCAGGGTAGGTGCGCAGGATCTCGGCGCGCTCGGCGGGCGTCAGGGTGTCGCGGCGGCGGAACTCCTCGTCGTGGAACGAGAGCTTGGCGACCAGGTCGGTCCGTCGGCCGGTGTCGGTCTCCTGGCTGACCAGCGTGTTGTAGCAGGCGGCGACGGCCTGGATCAGGTTCCGGACGCGTTCGCGCTCGACCCGCTCCTCGTCGCTCAACGGCTCGCCCGGACTGCCGCCGAGCGCCGACGTGATGTGTTCCCGCGCCTCGTCCTGGCCCATGAAGCCAAGGCTAGCCCGCGTCCGGTGCCTTCGGGCCTAGCTGTAGTCGCGGAAGCCGCGGGCGGTTTTGCGGCCGAGGTAGCCGGCGGTGACGAGGTGTTCCAGGAGAGGGGCGGGGGCGAAGCCGGGCTCGCGGAACTCCAGGTAGAGGGTGCGCTGGATGGCCAGCGAGACGTCCAGGCCGACCACGTCGAGGAGCTCGAACGGGCCCATCGGGAGCCGGCAGCCGAGCTTCATCGCGGCGTCGATGTCGTCGACGTTCGAGTAGTGCGCCTCGAGCATCCGGACCGCGTCGTTCAGGTACGGGAACAGCAGCGCGTTCACGATGAACCCGGCCCGGTCGCCGCACCGCACCGGGTGCTTGCCGGCGGCAACCGCCAGCGCCGCGACCGTGTCGGCCACCTCGGCCGACGTGCTGACCGTGCTGACGATCTCGACCAGCTTCATCACCGGGGCCGGGTTGAAGAAGTGCACGCCGACCACGTCACTCGGCCGCTTGGTCGCCATCGCCAGGTCGATCACCGGCAGGCTGCTGGTGGTGGTGGCCAGGATCGCGCCCGGCTTGCAGATCTCGTCGAAGGTCTCGAACAGCGCCTGCTTGACGCTCAGCTCCTCGACCACGGCCTCCACGACCAGGTCGACGGTCGCCAGGTCGTCGAGTTTCGCCGTGCCGACGATCCGGCGCAGGGCCGCGTCGCGCTCCTCGGAGGAGAGCTTGCCGCGCTGGACGCCCTTCTCCAGCGAGCGTTCCAGGGCCGCCCGGACCCGGTCGACCTTCTCGGTGCCGCGGGCAACGTAGAGGACGTCGTACCCGGCCTTGGCGCAGACCTCGATGATGCCGACCGCCATCGTTCCGGAGCCGACCACGCCGACCTGCTTGATCGGGCGGACCGCCGGCGCCTCGGCGGCCGTCGACGGAGTGTGCTCGTCGTCGACCACGACCGGGGAGTCCGGGGCCTCGTAGGTGTAGAAGCCGCGGCCGGTCTTGCGGCCGAGCAGGCCGGCGGTGACCATCTGCTTGAGGATCGGGGCCGGCGCGTGCAGGCGGTTGCGGCCCTGCTTGTACATCGTGTCGAGGATCTCGTACGCCGTGTCCAGGCCGATCAGGTCGAGCAGCGCGAGCGGGCCCATCGGGTAGCCGCAGCCGAGCCGCATCGCCGCGTCGACGTCCTCACGGGTCGCGTAGCGCGACTCCACCATCGAGACCGCGTGGTTCAGGTAGCCGAACAGCAGGGCGTTGGCGATGAAGCCGGCCCGGTCGGCCGCGACCACCGGGACCTTGTCCAGCCGGCGGGCCAGCGCCTGCACGTCGTCGACCACGTCGGGCTCGGTGACGACGGTCTTGATCACCTCGACGAACTCCTGCACCGGGGCGGGGTTGAAGAAGTGCATGCCGACGACCCGGCGCGGGCGCTCGGTGGCGACCGAGATCTCGGTGACGGACAGGCTGGAGGTGTTGGTGGCCAGGATGGCGTCCTCGCGGACGATCTTGTCCAGCGCGGAGAACACCTCGCGCTTCAGCTCGAGCCGCTCGATCACGGCCTCGATCACCAGGTCGCAGTCGGACAGCGCCTCCAGCGAGGTGGCGAAGGTGACCCGGTCGAACAGCGCCTGCTGGTCCTCGACCGACAGCTTGCCGCGCTTCACCGCCCGGTCGGTCGAGTGCTGGATGTGCCCGCGACCGCGCTCGGCGGCCGCCTCGTCGCGCTCGACGCCGACCACGGTCAGCCCGTTGCGCGCGAACACCTCGGCGATCCCGGCGCCCATCGTGCCGAGACCGACCACACCCACCGTCTTCAGTTCCCGAGCCATGCCCCGAACTATGCCAGTCCGCCCAGTGGTCCGCCCATGAGCTGAGTCACCCCCGAGTCCAAGCTCACACCTCGTCGAACACCACCGGAGACTCCAGCCCGGATCACGAGTGCCTGGCCAGTACGTGGAACCACCAGCCGATGCGGGTCTCGCCTCGGTTGAGTTGGTCGACAATCCAGCCGGTGGCGGCGAGCAGTTCGCGCAGGGGCTCCTCCTGCCACAGGACGAAGTGCCGCGGCAGGTCGAGGTTCCGGTTCGACCACTCCTCGCCCTTGCCCTCCCGCGTGGTGAAGGCGAGCACCGGCGCGGCGCGGGCCGCCTTCCGGAGTACGCCGGTCAACTGCGCCCGATCGAAGTGCATGAACACCGCGTCGGCGAACACCGCGTCGTACGGTCCGCCGTAGTCGTCGGTGATCGCGTTCAGCCGCTCGGCGTCGTACCCGTCCGCGCGCATCATCTCCACGAACGCCGACGCGGCGTCGGTCCGCCGTACGACGAAACCTCGCCGCTCCAGCTCGATCGCGTCGCGACCGGTCCCGCTGCCGAGCTCGAGCACCCGCGCACCGGGGGCGAGCGCGCCGTCGAGCAGGTCGATGAGCAGCGCGTTGGGCTCGACCGGGATCGACTCCCGGAACTTCTCGGCGGCCTGCTCGTACGTCGCCAGCGTGAGCTCGTTGTTGGTCGGCACCCGCGTCCACCCGTCGCCGGTGTGCTCGACGATCGCGGGCAGGTGCAGCCCGAGGTCCACGCCGAGCACGACCACGGTCTCGCCACGATGCAGGTCCGCGATCGCCTGCAACTCCTCGTCGGGACGCCGTACCAGCTCGGGTACGACGGTCAGCCGCACGCCAAGCCCGTCCGCCAGCCGCGTCCCGGCCGCCGCCTCGAACGGCCCGGCGTAGACCTGAGCGACCCGCTCCCCGACCACCGGGTCCAGCAGGTCCCCAGGCAGCAGCAGAATCCGCGCCGGACAGATGAGATTCATGCCTCACAGTCTCACGGGCCTTCCGCGCCCGTGGAATGCCCGGGGAACACCTTCGCACCGGGCTCGATCAGGCCCGCAGCGTTGTTGACCGCGGTGGCGGCCTCGCCGAACGCGACCGAGATCAGCTTGACCTTGCCGTCGTACTCGACGATGTCACCTGCGGCAAACACGCGCCGCAGGTTCGTCCGCATCGCCGAGTCAACCAGGATATGCCGTTTGCGCTGGTCGAGCCCCCAGCGCGTGAAGGGCCCGAGATCGGCGGTGAAACCCAGCGCGGCGACAACGCTGTCCACCGGCAGCGTCCGCCGCTCGCCGGTCAGGTTGTCGAAGATCTCCACCGATTCCACCCGGGCGTTGCCGTTGATACGGACCACCTCGTACGGCGTCAGCACCTCGACACGGCTGGACAGTACGGCGTCGACGGTGGCCTTGTGGGCCCGGAACGCCGGCCGCCGATGGATCAGTGTGACCGACTCGGCGATCGGCTCCAGGCTCACGGCCCAGTCGAACGCCGAGTCGCCGCCCCCGACGATCAGCACCTTTTGTCCCGCCAGGTCGTCCAGCCGCTTCACGAAGTAGCGCAGGCCACGGTCGGCGAAGTCGTCGGCGTCCGGCAACGGCCGCGGCGTGAACGTCCCGATCCCGCCGGTGATCAGCGCGGCTTTCGCCTGGACGACGGCGCCGAGGTGCGTGGTGACCGTGACGACCTCGTCGTCGACCAGGAGTTCCTCGGCCCGATGGCCCAGCAGGTACTGCGGTTTCGCGGTCGCGGCCTGATCGACCAGTGCGTCGACCAGCTCCTGCCCTTTGATCGCGACGAATCCGGCGACGTCGTAGATCACCTTCTCCGGGTACAGCGCCGACACCTGGCCGCCGAGTTCGGGCAACGAGTCGATCAGCGTGACGGAGTACCGCCGGAAGCCGGCGTAGTACGCCGCGTAGAGTCCGGCAGGCCCCGCTCCGATGACCAGCAGATCGGTCTCGGCCCTGCTCATGCTTTCAGCGTAGGCCGATCCGCCCGGCTGTCACTCGCGGACGAACTCCATCGCCTGCTCCGCGTACCTGGTCCAGCTGGCCGAGTGCTCCAGCGGAACCAGCACCCACTCCTTCATCGGCCGCCCCATCCCGGGATCGAAGGGCTCGGCACCCGGCAACGCCAGCGCCTGCGCCCGCGGCTCGGGTGGCAGCTTGAAGTTCATCGCATCACCCCACAACCCGGCGAGTGTCTTGCGGCCGATCTTCAGGCATGGCATCCCGAACATGCTGCCCGGCACGACCCCCGACGACTCCAGAGCGATCGCGACAGCGTCGTACTCCGATCGCGCCCGCGGGCTGGACTCTGGTCTCATACCCGGCAGCTTCGCACCAACACCGGCACGGCGCCATGGAGTCGCGGTAAGGAGTCGACTACGGTGCTTTGTCGTGCGCTTGGTGATTGCTACCTGTTCCGTGGACTACTCCGGCCGGCTGACGGCTCATCTGCCGATGGCACCCCGGTTGCTGATGGTGAAGGCGGACGGCTCCGTGCTGATCCACGCCGACGGCGGCTCCTACAAGCCGCTCAACTGGATGTCGCCGCCGTGCAGGCTGACCGAGGAGGACGGGGTCTGGAGTGTCACCAACAAGGCCGGTGAGGAGCTCCGGATCACCATCGAGGAGGTGCACAGCGACACCGCCTATGAACTGGGCACCGACCCCGGTCTGATCAAGGACGGTGTCGAGGCGCACCTGCAGGAGCTGCTGGCCGAGCACGTGCACACCTTCGGCGACGGCTGGACCCTGGTCCGGCGCGAGTACCCGACCGCGATCGGCCCGGTCGACCTGCTCTGCCGCGACGCCGACGGCAAGCACGTCGCGGTCGAGATCAAGCGCCGCGGCGAGATCGACGGCGTCGAGCAGCTCACCCGGTACGTCGAGCTCCTGAACCGGGACCCGATGCTGGCCCCGGTCCGGGGCATCTTCGCCGCCCAGCTGATCAAGCCCCAGGCCAAGGTCCTCGCCACGGACCGAGGCCTGGAGTGCCTGACCGTCGACTACGACGCGCTACGCGGCATGGAGTCGGACGTACTGCGTCTCTTCTAGCAGGCCACCACCGCATCCACGATGAAGCCTTGAGCGACCACCGACCCGTCGGTCGTGAGGCGGACCGAGCCGGTGGGGGTGCTGATACACGGTGACGTCGCACCGTTCCGGTCGAGGCCGGTGTACGTCGCCAAGACGTCGCCGTTACCGTCCGACACCGTGATGAAGTCGAAGTTCTTCTCCGTGTCGAGCAGGCTGAAGTGGAACGCGAACCCGGCGGTCCCGTTGTCGTAGGTCCAGGTGCAGTCGCCGTTGTTGCCGTACGGATGTGGCGACTCGAACGGGATGTCGGCGTCCGGGTCACTCACGCACGGCGGCGGAGGCGGCGTCGCGGGCGTACATCCTGCGTGCACACCGACGGCATCCCAGGCGGCCGCGCCGGCCGCGCCGCCGACCGCCGCTGTGGCGTTGCGGGCGTCGCAGAAGTTCGCGAACTCCGGCAGGCTGGTGAACGCCTGGTAGAACACCGACCTCGCGGTAGCCAGCCCCATCGCCGGCACGGTCACGCCACAGTCCAGGGTGTGCGTGTGACCGCTCAGGCTACCGGGCGCGCAGCCGGCGTTCTTGCCGCCGTTGACCGCCAGGTAGTAGGCGTGGTTCGGGATTCCGCTGTTGGAGTGCACACCGCCGTTGTCCAGCTCGGTGACGATGAACTCGCTGTAGTGGTCCGGGTCGGCGTCCTCCTGCGGGTCACCCATGTTCCGGAAGCCCGGCCTGATGTCGGGAGTGAGGATGACGTCCTCGCCGATCAGCCAGTCCGGCGACCCGGCCGGGTCGAGACCGTGCTGAGCCGCGTAGAACTCGATCGTGTTGCCCATCATGTCGCTGAAGGCCTCGTTCAGCGCACCGGACTCGTCTTCGTAGATGAGGTTCGAGGTGAACTCGGTGACGCCGTGGGTGAGCTCGTGCCCGACTACGTCGAGACCACCGGACAGCGGGAGACAGGTCTTGTTGTCCCCGTCGCCGTACGTCATCTGCTCGCCGTTCCAGAAGGCGTTGCAGAACCGGTTGGCGAAGTGCACGGTCGAGATGATCGTCATGCCGTTGTCGTCGATGCTGTTGCGCCCGAACACGTCGCTGTAGAAGTCGTCGGTGACGTTCGCGTAGTAGTGGGCGTCCACGCCGGGCGCCTGGCTGGGCGTCCTGAAGGTCGGCAGGTTGAAGTTCCAGTGGTCGTCGGCGTCAGTCATGATCGTGCCGGGCAGGACCTGCTTGTTGGCGGCGTCATAGGTCTCCTGACGCTGGTCTTGCGACCGCAGGAAGAAGGTGCCGCCGATCCGGGTCGTGGAGAACTCCTTGGTGTCGCCCTTCACGCCGGTGCCGTCGCCGTGCGCGACCGCGTCGTACTGCTTCTTCACCGAGCCGGACGAGGCGTCGACCCACTGGACCCAGCGCTGATCGGGGCGCTGACTCACGACCTGGTGGAACAGCCGCCCGTCCCTGGGGTCGATCTTCAGGCTGGACGACCACTTTCCGGCGGTGCCGACGCGTTTGGCCGCGATCCCGCGGGCGCTCGCGGTGGACACCGAGGCGCTGTTCTTGGCCTTCAGGCCCGGGAAGTACGCCCCGATGACGGCGTCGGTCTTGCCGGCCTTGTTCTTGAGCACGGTCAACTGGCCGCCGAGGACCTGGGCCGCGCCGACCACTTGCTGATAGCGGGTCTGGGTACCGCCACCGGCCCGGTCGGCGGTCCAGAGCTTCACCATCCCGGCCGGTACTGCGAAGCCTTGAGCGGCGGCTCCGGACAGGGCGAACGAACCGCTGGGTAGCGGCGTGGGGGCCGCCGGCCCGGCGGTCGCGGTGGCGACGCCGGCGGTGACCAGTGCGAGGGCCGCTAGGGCGGCCACGACAGGCGATCTGTTCATGACAGGGACCTCCCCGGTCGAGCGGATGTCGACGGGCCGGCCGAACCCCAGCCCCGAGGGTCGCCCCGTCAACGCCAGTCCTACGCCCGGCTCCGGGCACCGGCAAGATCGGGTGCACCAGGTGTGGGGATTTCCCTCACGCTGGAAAACAGGAGTAAGGTCCACGGCCGGGAGCGGCCTGATCACCTCCTGTCGTTACAGCGAAATTTGCCCGATTTCGGGCAAGAGCTTGGCTTTGGACCCCGAAACGCTGCACAGTTAGCGCGTGATCAGTGAGGCGGCGGCGGGTCCGGTGGACGAACTCGCCGAACAGATCAGCCGGACCACCGGCCTCCCGCCGGACGACGCGCGCCGGGTGGTCGCCGACGTCCTGGCCTACTTCACCGAGACGACCGAGGAGTACGTCCGGCGCCGGCACCGTGAGCTGCAGACCTACGGCGCCCGCAACGACGAGATCTTCGCCCGGCTCGGCACCGAGCTCCGGCACTGGCCGGTCCGCTCACCCGAACTCTCCGCCCGGCAGCTGCGACGGATCGTCTACGGCTGACGGGTCTGACCTCAGACAGCGACAACCTCCGAAAGGCATGAACACATGTGCGGAATCGTCGGGTACGTCGGCACCAAGCCGGCCGCGCCCATCCTGGTGGACGGACTGGCGCGGCTGGAGTACCGCGGCTACGACTCGGCGGGTGTCGCCGTACTGGGGTCCAGTGAGCTGAAGGTGCACAAGGACGCCGGGCGGGTCCGCGAGCTGGAGGCGTCGCTGCCGAAGCGGTTCGGCGGCAAGCTCGGCATCGGCCACACCCGGTGGGCGACGCACGGCGGCCCGAGCAAGGACAACGCGCACCCGCACGTCAGCGGCAACGAGCGGATCGCCGTGGTACACAACGGCATCTTCGACAACGCCGCCGCGCTGCGCGCCCAGCTGGAGGACGCCGGCGTCAAGCTGCGCTCGGAGACCGACACCGAGGTGCTCGCGCACCTGATCGAGCAGGCCGAGGGCGACACGCTCGAGGACAAGGTGCTGGCCAGCCTGCGCCGGGTCGAGGGCACCTACGGCATCGCCGTGATCGACCTGCAGTTCCCGGACCGGATCGTGGTCGCCCGCAACGGCAGCCCGCTGATCCTCGGCATCGGCGACGGCGAGATGCACGTCGCCTCCGACGCGGCCGCGCTGATCCGCTACACCCGCCAGGTCGTGTACCTGGACGACGGCGAGCTGGCCACCGTCCGCGCCGACGGGTACCGCACCTTCACCCAGGACGCCCGGGCCACCACCAAGACCGAGAGCACGGTCGAGTGGACCGCCGACGAGTACGAGCGCGGCCTGCACGAGCACTTCATGATGAAGGAGATCCACGAGCAGCCGGAGGCCGTCCAGCGGGCGATCCGCGGCCGCCTGGACGAGCGCTTCCACACCGTCCACCTGGGCGGCCTGAACATGGACGCGCGGGAGGCCCGGGAGATCAAGCGGGTCAAGATCCTCGGCTGCGGCTCGGCGTACTACGCCGGCCAGATGGGCGCGCAGTTCATCGAGGAGGTGGCCCGGATCCCGGCCGACGCCGAGCCGGCCTCGGAGTTCCGCTACCGCAACCCGGTGGTCGAGCGCGACACCCTGTACATCGCGGTGAGCCAGTCCGGCGAGACGCTGGACACCCTGGTCGCGGTCCAGGAGCTGAAGCGCAAGGGTGGCCGGGTGATCGGCCTGGTCAACGCGGTCGGCTCGAGCATCGCCCGCGAGGTCGACGGCGGTGTCTACCTGCACGCCGGCCCAGAGGTCTCGGTCGCGTCCACCAAGGCGCTGACCAACATGGCGGTCGCGTTCGCGATGCTCGGCATCCACCTCGGCCGGATCCGCGACGTCTCCCCCGCCGACGGCCGCCGGCTGATCGAGGGCCTGAAGAAGATCCCCGGGCACATCGCCGAGATCGTCGCCCAGGAGGAGGAGCTGGCCAAGATCGCCGGCCGGCTGTCCCAGCACGAGAGCCTGTTCTTCGTCGGCCGGACCCGCGGCTACCCGGTCGCCCGCGAGGGCGCGCAGAAGCTGAAGGAGATCTCCTACCGGCACGCCGAGGCGTACCAGACCTCGGAGTTGAAGCACGGCCCGCTGGCGCTGATCTCGCCGGACGTG
Source organism: Kribbella sp. NPDC050124 (assembly GCF_044460355.1). Taxonomy (NCBI): domain Bacteria; kingdom Bacillati; phylum Actinomycetota; class Actinomycetes; order Propionibacteriales; family Kribbellaceae; genus Kribbella; species Kribbella sp. NPDC050124. The sequence continues at coordinate 26,080 of NZ_JBITJU010000013.1, read as the reverse complement.
CCGAGTGTCGCGATCGTGCCGGACGACGAGCTGCTCGACCGCAACATCGGCGCGCTGCACGAGATCGGCGCCCGGTCCGGCCCGCTGTACGTCGTCACGCACCCCGGGGTGGACGTGCCGGACGGGGTGGCGGCGCAGATCGTGGTCCCGAAGAACGAGCCGGAGCTCGACCCGATCCTGCTCACCATCCCGCTGCAGATCATCGCGTACTACGCGGCCGTTGCCCTCGGCCACGACGTCGACAAGCCGCGCAACCTGGCGAAGTCCGTCACCGTGGAGTGACCGCCCGCTGAACGCAGCAGCCCCCGATCTCCTCGACGGGGGCTGCTGCGGTTTTCAGAGCGTTTGGCCCCATTGGTTGCGGCCGGCGCCGCCGGCGCGGTGGGCGCCTGGCTTGCTGTCCTGGGAGCCGGCGCCTTCGCGTCCCGGCGTCGGCATGCCGCCGAGGGCCCGGCGCACCGTGTCGGCGATGGCGGCCTGCTGATCGGCCTGCAGGGTCCGTTCGGCGCCAAGGCCCTTGTACGGGTGCAGGCCGAACTCGTTCACCAGCCGGCGGCACGCCTCGACGCCGCGCACCGAGTTGCCGGCCTCGTCCAGTCGTGGCGAGAACACCACCACCGCGAGCCGCTTCTCCGGCACCACCATCATCACGTTCCCGGAGACACCGCTCTTGGACGGCAGCCCGACCTGGTCGGCGAACTTGCCGGAGTCGTTGTACATCCCGCTGTGCCCCATCACCGACAGCACCCGGCCCGCGGTCTCCCGGGAGAACACGCGGTCACCGCTGTACGGCGCAACGCCACCATTCGCCAGCGTGGCGCCCGCAGCCGCGAGCCGCGCCGCGTCCACTTCCAGCGAGCAGACCTGGAAGTAGAACTCGGCGGCCCGTTCGGCGCCCTCGCGGCCCTTCGCGCCTTTGAGCATCTGCTCGGCGGCCATCAGGCTGGCCAGGCCGCGGTTCCCGTCGCCGGTGTCCCGTTCGGCCAGGAAGGTCTCCACGTCGGAGCCCGGCGGCTGTCCCATCATCGCCGTCCAGGTCTGCTTGACCGTGCGCATCCGGGCCGACTCGTCGCTGCCGGAGTCGACCAGCGCGAGGGTGCCGATCGCGCCGGCGTTGATCATCGGGTTGAGCGGCCTGCGTTCCCCGTCCAGGGAGAGCCGGTAGTCGTTGAAGGTGCCGCCGCTCTGCTCCTGGCCGACCCACTGGTGCACCTCGTCGGCGCCGAGCTCCTCCAGCGCCATCGCGTAGCTGAACGGCTTCGAGGTCGACTGCACGCTGAACGGCAACTGCGAGTCACCGACCTCGAACACCTGCCCGTCGGCAGTGCAGATCGCGATCCCGAACCGCTCCGGATCGGCGTCCTTCAAGGTCGGGATGTACTGCGCGACTTCGCCGTCCCGGTTCGGCTCGACGTCGGCGTAGATCCGCTGCAGGCCGCGGGCGAGCTCCCCGAACTCGGCCGGCGACACAGCCAGGTCACCTTGCAGTGCACGCTGGACGATGCCGTCGCCGTGCTGCGCGATCGCGACGAACTGCTGGTAGTCGATCTGCACCGGCTGGCTGTCGAGCCCGAACGGCTTGCCGTCCTGGTCACGCAGGTCCGCCAGCGCCGCCCGGACCCGGGGATCGCCCGGCTGGATCCCGGCTCGGCCCAGCGGGCTGAGCAGCTCCCAGGCCCAGACCCGGCCGTCGCCGTCCTTGTCGAGCGCGTCGAACAACCGGCGGTGCGTCAACTCCGACACATCCATCGCTGAACCCTTCCCCAGGCAAACGGGCGCGCGCGACCACACTGTCGGGCGAAGCAGTCAGCTTTTCCAACTTGTGTTTCCACAGTGGATCCGCGGTGTTACCACGGGATCAAACGCGCGCTGGCCAGTACCGGAAACTGTCCACTTCTGACCTGTCCGGCCCGGGTCTCGGGTGGTCGTGGAAGTGGACCAGGCGGGGGTGGCGCAAGCTCTTCGGCTGAGCTCCAGTCATCGTATAGGTTGCCGACTTGTATGATGACTGGATGCCGAGTGATCAGATCCGCCACGTCCGTCTCTCGTCCGTCGTCCTCCCTCTCGACCAGCCGATCAGCGACGCCAAGGTGCTGACCGGGCGACAGCGGCCGATGACCGAGATCGTGTTCCTGTTCGCGGAAGTCACCACCGCGCAGGACCGGCACGGGATCGGGTTCAGCTACTCGAAGCGAGCCGGCGGGCCGGCGCAGTACGCCCATGCCAAGGAGATCGCGGCGAACCTGATCGGCGAGGACCCGTCGGACATCGGGAAGGTGTACGACAAGCTGCTCTGGGCCGGTGCGTCGGTCGGCCGGTCCGGAGTGGCGACGCAGGCGATCGCGGCGATCGACATCGCGCTGTGGGACCTGAAGGCGAAGCGGGCGGACCTGCCGCTGGCGAAACTGCTCGGCGCGCACCGGGACTCGGTCCGGGCCTACAACACCTCCGGCGGGTTCCTGCACGCGCCGATCGAGGAGGTCAAGGAGCGCGCGTCGAAGTCCCTGGCGGACGGGATCGGCGGGATCAAGATCAAGGTCGGGCAGCCGGACCCCCGGATCGACCTGGACCGGGTGCGGGCCGTCCGTGAGCATTTGGGTGACGACGTACCGCTGATGGTCGACGCCAACCAGCAGTGGGACCGGCCGACGGCGCTGCGGTTCGGGCGGGTGCTGGAGGAGTTCGGCCTGGTCTGGATCGAGGAGCCGCTCGACGCGTACGACGCCGAAGGACATGCGCAACTCGCGGCCGCTCTGGACACGCCGATCGCCACGGGCGAGATGCTGTCGAGTGTCGGTGAGCATGTCCGTCTGATCGAGGCGCGGGCCGCGGACATCATCCAGCCGGACGCGCCGCGGATCGGCGGGATCACGCCGTTCCTGCGACTGGCTGCACTTGCCGACCACAACGGTCTGCAGTTGGCGCCGCACTTCGCGATGGAGATCCACCTGCACCTGGCGGCGGCGTACCCGCGGGAGCCGTGGGTCGAGCACTTCGAGTGGCTGAACCCCTTGTTCAACGAGCGGTTGGAGACCCTGGACGGCCGCATGCTCGTCCCCGACCGCCCCGGCCTCGGCTTCACCACCAGCGACCAGTGCGCCGCGTGGACCGTCGACTCCTGCGAGTTCGGCACCCGATGACCAAGCGCGGGCTGGCCCACGAGGTCGTCGAGCAGCTGAAGGGCCGGATCCTCAGTGGAGAGATCGCGCCCGGCGACAAGCTGCCTGCCGAGAACAGCTTGGTCGAGGAGTTCGGGGTCAGCCGGACGGTGGTGCGGGAGGCCGTTTCGCGGTTGCAGGCGGCCGGCTTGGTGGAGACGTTTCAGGGGCGCGGGTCGTTCGTGCTGGAGGTGCCGGAGCGGGCTGACGGGTTGCGGCAGGTGCGGTCGCATCGGGATGTGCTGGAGCTGCTGGAGTTTCGAATCGGGGTGGAGAGTGAGGCGGCCGGACTGGCGGCGGTACGACGTACCGAGCACCAACTGAAGGCGATCGAGCGGGCGCTGGACGACTTCCGGCGGATCGGGGCCGACCCGAGCCGGTCGGTCGAGGCGGACTTCGCGTTCCACTTCAAGGTCGCGGCCGCGTCCGGGAACCGCTTCTACACCGACCTGATCGACTCGCTCGGCCCGATGATGATCATGCTGCCGCGGACCCGCCTCGACCCGGCCTACGAGATGTCCGACGCGACCCACCTCACCCGCGTCGTCCTCGAGCACGAGAACATCTACGCCGCGATCGCCCGCTCGGACCCGGACGCGGCGCGGGCGGCGGCGCGGGTGCACCTGTCGAACACCCGGCACCGCCTCACCGGCGAGCGGTATCCGGACTGAAGCCGGGCCGATTGCGGGAGCGTCGGGTGGGTCGGTAATGCCCACCCAAGGCCGATATGGCATCGAGTGATACCTTTCGGGAATCATGTTCTCGCTCGATCAGCTGAGCGCCTTCGTCGCCGTCGCCGAGGAGTTGCACTTCGGCCGCGCTGCCGAGCGGCTGAACATGACGCAGCCCCCGCTCAGCCGCCAGGTGCAGAAGCTGGAGCGGGCGGTCGGGGTTCAGCTACTCGAACGCGACAACCGCCGGGTGGTGCTGACCGAAGCGGGTCGCGCCTTTCTCGGCGAAGCTCGCAGAGTGCTGGCGCTCGTCGAGACCGCCGGCGATCTGGCCCGCCGCGTCGACCAAGGTGCCGCCGGCACCCTCCGCCTGGGCTTCACGGCGACGTCGGCGATCCGGACGCTCGGCCCGCTCTTGCGGCGGCTGTCCGAAGAGTTGCCAGAGGTCGACGTGATCCTGCACGAGCGGGTCACGCCCGCGCAGATCGACGGTCTACTGCGTGGAGAGCTGGATCTCGGGCTCGGCCGGCCGCCGTTCGACTCCCGGGTGCTCGACTCCCGGATCGTGTCCCGGGAGCCGCTGTGTGCCGTTGTCCCGAGCAACCATCGGCTCGCCGCCCGCGGCCGGCCGTTGACACCGGAGGACTTCGGCGGCGAGCAGGTGATCAGCTACTCGCCCTCCCAGGCGCGGTACTTCCACGAGTTGACGGTCCGGTTCCTGGCCGACTCCCATCCGCGGATCGAGCAGCGGGTCCAGCAGATCCTCACCGTGATCTTGCTGGTCGCCGCCGGTCGTGGGGTCGCGCTGGTCCCGGCGGCTGCCCGCAGCCTCGGCGTCGAGGGCGTCACCTTCTGCGAGGTCGGCGTACCGGGAGAGCCAGTTGAGCTGCACGCGATCTGGAACCGGGAGTCGACGAATCCAGTGCTTCACCGCGTGCTCACGATGCTCCCAGAGCATCAATCCATCCAAAAATGATCTTGGACAGGCATCGCAAAGCGCTTCTACCGTGACGGCGTGACCCACTTGTCTCCCGCCGAACTGGCCGCTCGACTCAAGACCGGACTGCTCTCGTTCCCGGTGACGCACTTCCACGCGGACCTGAGCTTCAACGAGGCCGGGTACCGCGAGCACCTGGCCTGGCTGAGCCAGTACGACGTGGCCGGCCTGTTCGCCGCGGGCGGGACCGGCGAGGGGTTCTCGCTCACCCCGGCCGAGATCGACACGGTCGTGCGGACTGCGGTGTCCGAGGTGGACGGCAAGGTCCCGGTGATCGCCCCGGCCACCGGCGGTACGGCGACCGCGGTCGAGCAAGCCCAGGCCGCGGAAGCCGCCGGAGCCGATGGCGTCCTGCTGCTCCCGCCGTACCTGACCGAGGCCGGCCAGCGTGGCTTGATCGAGCACGTGTCCGCCGTCTGCCGCAGTACGTCGCTCGGCGTCACCGTCTACAGCCGGGCCAACGCGATCCTGACCGACTTCTCGGTCGCGGAGCTCGCGGACCGCAACGCGAACCTGGTCGGCCTCAAGGACGGGGTCGGGAACATCGAGCTGATGACCCGCACCTACGCCCGGGTCGGCGACCGCCTGACCTACATCGGCGGCCTGCCGACCGCGGAGACCTTCGCGCTGCCGCTGCTGCAGCTCGGCGTGAGCACGTACTCGTCGGCGATCTTCAACTTCGTCCCCGAGTTCGCGCTCGGTTTCTACGCCGACGTGCTGGCCCAGGACCGCGCGTCGGTCTACCGCAAGCTGAACGAGTTCGTCCTCCCGTACCTCGATATCCGGGACCGCACCAAGGGGTACGCCGTCTCGATCGTCAAAGCCGGCGTCACCGCGATCGGCCGCTCCGCCGGACCGGTCCGCCCACCCCTGCAGAACCTGACCGACGACGAGCTCGCCCAACTCACCGACCTGATCGGGAAGGTCAAGTGACTCCGACCGTCGCGTCCGTCGAGGTCGTGCCTGTGGCCGGGTACGACAGCATGCTGCTGAACCTGAGTGGCGCGCACGGGCCGTACTTCACCCGCAACGTGGTCGTCGTCACGGACAGCTCGGGCAACACCGGAGTCGGTGAGGTGCCGGGCGGCGCGAAGATCGCCGCGACGATCACCGATGCGGTGGAGTTCCTGCTGGGCAAGGAGATCTCGCGCTATCGGCAGCTGCTGCGGACCATCTCGCAGACCTTCGCCGATCGCGACGCCGGCGGGCGCGGGTTGCAGACGTTCGACCTGCGGACGACGGTGCATGCGGTGACCGGGCTCGAGTCGGCGCTGCTCGATCTGTTCGGGCAGCATCTCGGCGTACCGGTGGCCGAGTTGCTGGGCGACGGGCAGCAGCGCGCGTCGGTGCCGGTGCTCGGCTACCTGTTCTACGTGGGTGATCCCGCACGGACCGATCTGCCGTATCTGACCGGCGACGGGTTCGGCGATCGGTGGTCGGCGTTGCGGCGGCAGCCGGCGTTGGATCCGGGTGCGGTGGTGGCGCTGGCCGAGGCGGCTCAGGAGCGATACGGGTTCGCTGACTTCAAGTTGAAGGGTGGCGTGTTCGAGGGTGGCACCGAGATCGAGGCGGTGACCGCGCTGGCGCGGCGGTTCCCGTCGGCGCGGATCACGATCGATCCGAACGGCGCGTGGCCGGTGCGCGAGGCGATCGCGTTGTGCTCGGGTCTGGACGACGTACTCGCGTATGTCGAGGATCCGTGTGGCGCGGAGGCGGGGTTCTCCGGGCGGGAGACGATGGGGGAGTTCCGGCGGGCGACGGGCCTGCGGACGGCGACCAACATGATCGCCACCGACTGGCGCGAGCTCGCGCACGCGATCCGGACGGACGCGGTCGACATCCCGCTCGCGGATCCGCACTTCTGGACGATGGCCGGGTCGGTCCGGGTCGCCCAGTTGTGCAACGACTTCGGGCTGACCTGGGGGTCGCACTCGAACAACCACTTCGACATCTCGCTGGCGATGTTCACCCACGTGGGCGCCGCCGCGCCGGGTGAGATCACCGCGCTGGACACGCACTGGATCTGGCAGGACGGGCAGGCGCTGACCAAGGAGCCGCTGCAGATCGTCGACGGCGCGATCGCCGTACCGAGTGCTCCGGGGCTGGGCGTCGTACTGGACCGGGATGCGTTGCAAGCTGCGCACGAGCTCTATCTCGAGCACGGCTTGGGAGCCCGGGACGACGCGGTGGCGATGCAGTACCTGGTGAAGGACTGGGTGTTCGACCCGAAGCGGCCCTGTCTGGTGCGCTGATGTTCACCTGGTGTTGCCCAGGGTAGGTTTCGATCGGTCTGTCGTCTCGATCAAGGAGCCTTGAATGCGTTGGCAGAAGCCGCTCGCCGCTGCTGTTGTCCTGACCGCTCTCACGACCACGCTGACCGCCTCGGCAACGCCCGCTGCGGGTGGTGCTTGCTCGCCGGACGCGCGGTTCCTGGGGTTCAGCGACGCGCTGGACAAGACGACGTTCGAGGGTCAGCCGGTGGCCGGGCTCTCCGCGCTGAACGTGACGGACCGGAACAGCGCGGTGGCGTTGGTGGACAACGTCGGGACCACGCCGGCGCGGGTGTTCGACCTGACGATCAGCAGCAAGCCGACGGTCAGTGTGGACGGGATGACGATCCTGCGCCGGCCGGACGGGACGCCGTACACGGGGGCCGACTTCGACGGCGAGGGACTGGTCGTCGAGCGCGGCGACCGGACCGTCCTCGCGACGTCCGAGCGGGAGCCGTCGATCCGCCGGTTCCGGTTGTCGGACGGGCTGCAGGTCGGCTCGCTGCCGGTGCCCGCGCGCTTCCAGGTCGCGCCCGCCGGTGAGGCGACGACCAACGCGACCTTCGAGTCCCTCGCGGTCAGCAGGGACGGACTGTCGCTGTACGCCGGGATGGAAGGACCGCTCGCCCCCGACGGCCTTGGCCGGAACCGCATCATCCGGTACGCCGGTCTGCCCGGCCACGACTACCGTCCGGTCGCGCAGTACGCCTACAAGACCGACCCGGGGCTCTCGCTGGTCGAGCTGGCCGTGGTGGATCACGACACGCTGGTGTCGATGGAGCGCACCTTCGTCGCGGGGGTGGGCAACACGATCCGCGTGTTCACGGTGTCACTGCGACGGGCCGCGGACGTGACTGCGCAGGCGTCGCTGGCGGATGCGCCGGACAAGGTGTTCCTGCAGAAGGAACTGCTGTTCGACCTGGTGAACTGCCCGCCGTCGGGTGCCGTCGCCAAGCAACCGCAGCCGAACCCGCTGCTGGACAACGTGGAGGCACTCGCTCTCGGTGGTTATCTGCCGGGCGGGCGGCGGCAGCTCTATCTGTTGTCGGACGACAACAACGGCGCCACCCAGATCACCCGCTTCTACTCGCTGGCGGTCGACCTGCACTGACTCACATGGCGTGAGAGCGCTGGTCGGGTAACAATGTGTCATGCGCGTGATCGTGGTCGGTGCGGGCGTGATCGGGCTGAGCTGTGCCGTCCGGCTGGCCGAAGGTGGGTACGAGGTGGCCGTCCTCGGCCGTGACCTGCCGCTCGAGACCACCTCGGCGGTGGCAGCCGCGATCTGGTACCCGTACCTGTCCGCGCCCGAGGACCGCGTCGCGGCTTGGTCCAGGACGTCGTACGACGAGTTCGCCAAGCTGGCCGAGATCGAGCCGTCGGTGCGGATGCGGCACGGGCGCGAGTTCCTGGTGCACCGGATGCCGGATCCGCGCTGGGCCGACGTACTGCCGGACCTGACCAGGGTCGCGTCGCCGCCGACCGGATTCGAGGACGGGTGGGCGTTCACTGCGCCGGTGATCGAGATGCCGGTTTACCTGCAGGCGCTGGTGAAGCGGCTCGAGCAGGCCGGCGGCACGCTGACCCGGGCCGCGCTGTCGGCGCTGCCTACGACGGCGGACGTGGTCGTGAACTGCACTGGCCTTGGCGCCCGGCTGACCGCGTCCGACCCGACCGTGACACCGGTCCGCGGGCAGGTGATGACGGTCGAGCAGTGCGGGCTGACCGACTGGCTGATCGCCGATCGGGCGCCCGACGACCTGACGTACGTCATTCCGCGCGAGAAGGATGTCGTTGTCGGCGGCACCAGTCAGCCCAACGACTGGAACCTGGCCGTCGATCCGGCGACTGCCGACCAGATCCGCACCCGGGCTGCCGAACTGGTCCCGCAACTGCGGAAGGCGAAGGTGCTGCGGCACCGCGTCGGACTCCGTCCGGCCCGGCCGACGATCCGCTGCGAGCTCGTCCGCACCACGACCGGCGAGCCCGTCATCCACTGCTACGGGCACGGCGGCTCCGGTGTGACGCTGTCGTGGGGCTGCGCCAACGAGGTCTTCGAGCTCATCCATGACATCTGACCGGCCGATCATCCTCGACGGCGGGATGTCGAACGCGCTGGAGGACCGGGGCCACGATCTCTCCGACGCCCTGTGGTCTGCCCGGTTGCTGCGGGACGCGCCGGCGGAGATCGCCGCAGTGCATCGCGCGTACTACGAAGCCGGCGCGACGGTCGCGACCACAGCCAGCTACCAGGCCAGCGTCCCCGGCTTCGAACGCCACGGCGTTGAGCGTGCCGAAGCCGAACGCCTGATCCGCGACAGCGTCCGCATCGCCCGCGAGGTCCGCGACTCCCTCCCCGGCGGACGTCGCCTCGTGGCCGCCTCCGTCGGCCCGTACGGGGCGATGCTTGCCGACGGCTCCGAGTATCGCGGCCGGTACGGCGTGCCTCCCGCCGTACTGCGTGACTTCCACGGCCCCCGCCTGGAGCTGCTGATCGAGGCCGGCCCCGACCTCCTCGCCGTCGAAACCATCCCCGACACCGACGAGGCCGCAGTCCTCGCCGACCTGCTGACCGAACTCGCCTTCCCCGCCTGGTTCTCGTACTCCATCGCAGGATCACAAACCCGAGCCGGCCAACCGCTCGAGGAAGCCTTCGCAACCGCCGACCTCGAGCAGGTGGTTGCAGTAGGCATCAACTGCTGCGCCCCGGAAGACGTCCAACCCGCGGTCGAAACAGCCGTAGCCGTCACCGGTAAGCCGGCCATCGCCTACCCCAACAGCGGCGAGACCTGGGACGCCGGCGGCCGCCGCTGGACCGGAGCAGCCACAGACACCACCTCCCTCGCCACCACCTGGCTCACCGCCGGAGCCACCTACATCGGCGGCTGCTGCCGAGTAGGCCCCGACGACATCCACGCCCTGGCCCAGTCGCTAAACGCCTAGCACCTGGCAGAGGAGGTCGAGGGCGCCTTGGTAGGCGTGGTCGGGTGGGGTGCCGTAGCCGACGATCACTGCTTGGCGGGTGGCTGGGGTCGGGTTGAAGTGGTAGTTGGTCAGGGTGGTGAGGCCGAGGCCCTGGCGGGCGGCCCGGGTGATGACGTCCTCGGCGTCACCGGGGACGTCCAGGAGGACGTGCAAACCGGCTGAGATGCCGGCGACCTTGACCTCGGGGGCGCGTTGGGCGAGCAACTCGACCAGGCGGTCGCGGCGTCGCCGGTAGTGCAGGCGGGAACGCCGTACCTGACGGTCGTAGTGGCCTGAGGCAATGAACTCGGCGAGGGTCAACTGGTCGAGCGTCGCGGTCTCGTAGTCCGCGGTCCGCTTGGCCGCGACCACCGGCTCGATCAGGTGCTGCGGCAACACCATCCAGGCGAGCCGGATCCCAGGCGCGAGGCTCTTGCTCGCGGTGCCGGTGTAGACGACCCGCTCGGGATCCAGCGCCTGCAACGCCCCCACGGCCTGCCGGTCGTACCGGAACTCCCCGTCGTAGTCGTCCTCGATCAACACCGCCCCGGCTTCCCGCGCCCACTCGACAGCCGCCGTACGGCGCTCCGGCGCAAGCGGCACGCCCGTTGGCATCTGGTGCGCCGGCGTGAGCAACGCGCCCTGACCCGACAGCCCGGAGACACAGGCACCCAACTCGTCCACCCGGACCGGCACCGGCTCCAGCCCGCGCGACCGGATCACGTCCAGGTGCAGCGCGTACCCGAACTCCTCGACCGACACCGACGTACCACCCTGCGATCGAAGCACCTCACTGAGCAGGCTCAACGCCTGCACGAACCCCGAGCAGATCAGGATCCGCTCCGGATCGGCCCGGACACCGCGCGCCCGGGCCAGGTAGTCCGCGAGCATCCGCCGCAACTCGATCCGGCCGCGCGGATCGCCGTACCCGAACGCCTCGTTGGGTGCCGAGGGCAACGCCTTGCGCGCGGCGGCCAGCCACTCGCCCCGCGGGAAGATGGCCAGGTCCGGCGCGCCCGGCGTCAGGTCGTACCGGAAGCTCTTTGCCTCCGACAACGACGCCGACAGCGGCGGTACGGCGTCCGGCGGCGTGCCGGTGCGGTTGGCGACGACCGTGCCGGAGCCCTGGCGCGCGGTCAGCCAGCCCTCGGCGACGAGTTGCCCGTACGCGTCGGCGACCGTGTTCCGCGCGATGCCGAGGTCCTTCGCGAGCGACCGGGACGACGGCAGCCGGGTCCCGGCCGGCAGCCGCCCGCTCCGGATCGAGTCGTGCAGCGCGCGGACCAGGTCGTTCCGCCCGCGCGCCGCCGTCAGATCCAGGTGCAGATCCGCTCCGGAGTCCTCCATGCGAAGGACTCTATGCCGTGCTGATCACGTGCCGGTCAGATGGTGACGGCGATCTTGCCGCGCACCTTGCCCGCGTCGAGTTGGCGCATCGCCTCCGGCGCCTGGTCCAGCGGGTAGGTCCGGTCGATGCTCGGTGTCACCTTCCCGGCCTCGATCAGCTCGGTGAGCCGCTCGAGGTCGCTGCCGCGTTCCTTGTTGATGAAGCTGGTCAGCCGCTGGCGGACGAACAGCGACATGATCCTGGCGCCCAACTGCCGGTGCATTCCGCCGGTCAGGCTGCCGCCGCCCTCGCCACCGGTCATGACCGCGGTCCCGGTCGGCGTCAGGGCGCTCCGCAGCCGGGACAGCTTCGGGTTGCCGGCGATGTCGATGATCAGGTCGTAGCGGGTCCCGGTCGCGGCGAAGTCCTCGCGGGTGTAGTCGAGGACGTGGTCGGCGCCGAGGGATCGGACCAGGTCGAGTTTCGCGGTGCTCGCCGTACCGGTGACTTCCGCGCCGAAGGCTTTGGCGAGCTGTACGGCGTAGCTGCCGACTCCCCCGGATGCGCCGGTGATCAGCACGTGCCGGCCGGACGTGATGCGGCCGACGGTGAGCGCGTCCAAGGCGGTCATCGCGGAGATCGGGACGACCGCAGCCTGCTCGAACGTCAGGTTGGCCGGCTTGCGGGCGAGCTTGTGCTCGCGGGTCACGGCGTACTCGGCGAACGAGCCGGGCGCGACGCCGTACACCTCGTCACCGACCGCGAACCTGCGCACCGCCGAGCCGACCGCCTCGACCGTGCCGGCGGCGTCTCGTCCCAGCACGGGGTTGCGCGGGCGGCGGAGGCCGAACGCGAGGCGGAGCGCGTACGGCTTGCCGGTCATCAGGTGCCAGGTGCCGCGGTCGAGGCCGGCCGCGTGCACGCGGACGAGGAGGTCGTGGTCGCCGAGCCGGCTGGGCTCGGGCCGGGCGATCCGGTCGGCGCGCAGGATGTCGGCCGCGCCGTACCCGTCCTGGACGACTGCTCGCATCATGGTGGTGGTCATGGTCATTGCGGCACCTTTCGTACTTAGTACGGCCAAGGTAACGTACTTTGTACGAAACTGCTATGGTCCGGGGATGGAAAAGTCCGCGCCAACTCGGCAACAGCGCCCGAGGCTCAGCCGCGACCGGGTGCTGGAGGCCGCCGTCGCGGTCGCGGACGCGGGCGGGATCGGCGGGCTGACGATCCGCTCGCTGGCGCAGGAGCTCGGCGTCAAGCCGATGTCGGTGTACTACCACGTGGCCAACAAGGAGGAGATCCTCGACGGGATCGTCGACTACGTGTTCAGCCAGATCGACCTGCCGTCCGCCGACGGCGATTGGCGGACCGAGATGCGCAAGCGTGCGGAGTCGGCTCGCCAGGTGCTGCGCCGGCACAGCTGGGCGATCGGACTGATGGAGTCGCGGACGTCGCCGGGACCGGCGACCCTGCGCCACCACAACGCGGTCCTCGGCACCCTGCGGGCGGCGGGATTCTCGGTGGAGAAGACCGCGCACGCCTATGCCCTGCTCGACAGCTACATCTACGGGTTCGCCATCCAGGAGGCCTCGCTGCCGTTCGAGGGTCCGGACAGCGTGGCGCAGGTCTCGGAAGCGATCATGGAGCGGTTCGCGACCGGCGAGTATCCGCACATGGTCGAGATCGCGACCGAGTACACGAACAAGGGCGGGTACGACTTCGGCAACGAGTTCGAGTTCGGCCTGACGCTGATCCTCGACGGTCTCGCGCGCGCTTGACCCTCCGGTCGACGCCGTCCACGAGGCGATCAGTACGGCGGGTCACGAGATCGCGCTGAGCCTGCGCAGTGAGGACTTCGGCCAGCGGCACTTCATGACCGTCGACCCGAGCGGCACGCTGGTCGACGTGATCACCCCGATCCCGCCGTCGGCCGAGTTCGCGGCCGCGTACGCCCAGTCCGCGTCCGACTGATTGGCCCCTGGAATCGCCCGGAAAGTGGACCAGGGATCTGGGCCGATCTCCGCCTAGCGTGGAGGTATGAGCACAACGACGCGGCGGGTCAAGCTCGCCAACCTGGCCCCCGACTTCTACCAGGCGATGATCGCGCTGGACGCGGTCTCCGACACCGGGCTCGACGCCGGCCTCGCGCACCTGGTCCGGATCCGGGCCTCCCAGCTGAACGGGTGCGCCTACTGCACCGACATGCACTCCCTCGACCTGCTGCAGCTCGGCGACAACCAGCAGCGGATCAGCCTGCTGCCGGTCTGGCGGGAGTCGCGCAAGTTCTACTCCGAGCAGGAGCAGGCGGCGCTGGAGCTGACCGAGGCGATCACCTTGATCAGCGTCGACCACGTCCCCGACGAGGTGTACGACGTCGCGGCGAAGGCGTTCGACGAGAAGGATCTGGCCCGGTTGATCGCCCTGATCATCACCATCAACGCCTGGACCCGGATCGGTGTCACCGGGCGGATGGAACCCGGCCACTACAAGCCGAGCTGACCGGCATGCCCACACAAGCCGCAGTGTTCCGCGCCATGCACCACGCCGGTACGCCGTTGGTGCTGCCGAACGCCTGGGATCCGGTCAGCGCCCGGATCGTGGCCGAGGCCGGATTCCCCGCGATCGCGACCAGCAGCGGCGCGATGGCCCGGGTCCTCGGGTACGACGACGGTCAGCTGACCCCGCCGGAGGAGATGTTCTCGGCGGTGGCGCGGATCGCTCGCGTGGTCGACGTACCGGTGACTGCCGATCTGGAGGCGGGGTACGGCCTGCCTGCCAAGGAGTTCGCCGAGCGGCTGCTCGAGACCGGAGCGGTCGGCTGCAACCTGGAGGACTCGGTCGGCGACGTGCTGACCGAGCCGGCGAAGCACGCGGACTACCTGGCCGAGGTTCGCGCGACCGCGGGGGCGGACCTGGTCATCAACGCCCGGATCGACAGCTTCATCGCCGGCACATCCCGTGACGTCGCCGAGGCGGTCCGGCGGGGTCGCGAGTACCGCCGGGCCGGAGCCGACTGCACGTATCCGATCTTCGCGCCGATCGACGTCCTGCCGGAGGTGGTCGCCGGGATCGGTGGGCCGATCAACGCCCACGCCGCACCGGATGGGCCGACCCCGGCCGAGTTGGCCGCGGCCGGCGCCATCCGGATCTCGTACGGCACCAGCGTCCACCGGCACCTGATGGACGTGCTCCGTCAACTGCTGCCCTCGCTGAGCTGAGGAGAGTGGGGCTGCCGCTCAGGGCAGCCCCAGCTTCGCATCAGGTCAGTACCAGCCCTTTCGCTTCGCGTGGTACGCGACCACACCGCCGGCACACCCGGCGAGGCCCCAGCGGAACCACTTCTTCTTCAACGCCTTCCAGCCGTTCTTGATGGTGTCGTACGACATCACGCCCAGCCCGCCGACGACGCAGGCGCGGACGTACTTGTTCTTGTAGACCTTCTTGCCGAACCGCCAGACCTTCCGGACGTACTTGTTCTTCCGGATCTTCTTCTTGGCCTGCTTCCACTTCTTCTTCAGCCACTTGGCCGCGCACTTCTTGCTGAAGCACGGCCACTTGCCGTCCAGGTCGGTCTTGTCGACCGGGTCGGCGCAGGCGTACTCGTAGGCGTTGCAGCCGCCGTTCAGCACCGGGTCCGTCTGCAGGAACCGGCCGGTCACCGGGTTGTAGAGCCGAACACCCATCAGCACCAGACCGGACGGCGCATCCGCGGCCCGCTGCTCGGCTCCGAGCCAGCCGTACCGCTGCTTGCCGACCGCCTCGGCGTCGGTGGGTACGCCGTACTCCGTGGACCCGGAGGTGGTCGACAACCCGTCTTCACCGGCGTGGATGGTCGCCACGATGTCGCCGGACAGGTCGGAGACCTGCCACTCCGGCACACCGGAGTCGCTCTCGAAGATCGCGGTCAGACCGGCCAGACCGGGGATGACGCGGGTGTAGCGGTCCGCACCTTCCTGGGTCCAGGCCGGGCTGTCGTTGTCGTCGTCGAAGTGCTGGACGTTCTGCACCAGGCTGCCGGTCACGTTGTCCGTCCAGGAGCGGACCCGCTCCCCCATCACGTCGATGGTGTAGTCGGTGGTCCGTCCGCCCTGGCTGATCGTGTCCACCAGGTCGTTGGCGTGATAGGTCACTGTCGTGTCACCGGCTGCCGCAACACCGGTGTCGATTGCCGGCACTGTGGTGGTGCGGCCCAGTGCGTCGTACTGGTAACCCGGACTGGTCGTCCGGCTGGCCGTGTCGTACGTCCAGGTCCGCGACGACGCAGCGGTCGTCGTTTGGCAACTGCCGTCGGCAGCGGGACCGTACTCGGTGACGCTGTTGCGGTCGCTCGCTGCGCTGAGCCCGTACACGCGGGTCACGCACTGCTCGCCGACGGTCTGCTCGACCTTGGTCACCCGACCGGCGTTGTCCTGCGTGTAGACCTCGCTGGACAGCGTGGACACCCGCTTGGCCGTCTGACCTTGCGCCGACCAGCTCAGCACCTCCCGGAACAGCGTGCAGTCTGCAGCAGCGCAGCCGGGCTTGCTGTAGGTGATGCCGGCCTTGTCACCGTTCTCGTCGTACGTCGTGTCGACCTTGACGCCGTTCGGCCAGGTCTCGCTGACCAGCTTGCCGTCCGGGTCGTAGCTGCCGGTGTAGACACCCGCCTGGCTGTCGTTCACCGAGGTGGTCATGCCCCGTGCGTCGTAGCCGTAGGTCCTGGTGGCTTTCCCGTCGTTGCTGGTCGCCGGTCGCGACAGCAGGTCGTAGGTGGTCACCGAAAGGTTGCCATCGGCATCCTTGTACGACGTCAGCCGGCCGAGCGTGTCGTACGTCCGCACGACCTCCGCGACCACTGTGCCGCCGGACACGGACTGGGTCCGCAGCGTCTGGCCCGACACCGGGTCGTACACGTTCCGCTTGGCAGGCACCGCCGTACCGGGACCGGTCACGCCGGTCTCCAGCACCCGTCCGGCCGCGTCATACGTCGTCGTGGTGGTGCGCAGCGTTCCCGCGCTGGTCTTCTCCGTCTCCGTCCGTTCCTGGTTGTACATGTCGTACGTCGTGACGACCGCCGGGATCTCCGGTCCGGTCGCTGCCTGACCGCCCGGCTGCGATCGGCACGGCAGGTTCGCCCACTCCGGGCGCAGGTCGCACTCTGCGTAGCCTGACCCCGAGGTGGCCCGGTAGTTGATCGTCTTGCGGGTGGCCGGCGTGTTGGTCGTCGTACCACCCGCCGGCCCGGTCGTGCCCGTCACCAGGCCCGTCACCGGGTCCAGCGTCGTCCGCTCGGTCTGACCGAGGCCGCCCGGGTCTTTGGTGACCACAGTCGGCTGCCGAAGCGTCCAGTTGTAGGCCGTGGTCGTCGTACGGCGGTCAGCCTCGACCGCCGTACCATCGGTGCCCCAGACCCGGACCGCGAGCTGCTCTGTGGTGACCAGGTTGAACGGACCGCCACTGGTCGGCGCACCCTGGTCGTAGACGTTGCGAGTGAGCTGACGGCCGCGGGTTGCTGTGCCATCGGCCAGCCGTACGTCGGTCTCGGGTGCGAGCACGCTCTCGAGCCGGACACCGTCGAGCGAGTAGAGGTTGACGGTCGAGTAGCTCTGCGCGAGCGTCTGCTCGGCCACGTCGCCGTCGCTTGCCGACTGGTTCAGCGCCCGGGCTCGGTTGGCCGCGGTGAGCTTGCGGACCTCGTTGCCGAAGGCGTCGTACCAGGTGGACGAGATGTGGCCACCCGGCTGCGCCTCGTTGACCTCACGCCCGTTCGCGTCCAGGTAGCTGACGGTCGCCCGCTCGTAGCTGGAGCCGTTCGGGATCTGGTCGGCGGGGAAGACCGCGGTCGCGTCCGTCGGCGCTTCCACCTGTCCCCAGCGCTTGGTCTGCGCCGGTGACAAGTCGTTCGGTGCGCCTGATCCCGACAGCGGCACCTTGTAGACGACGGTCTCTACCGCGGTACCGGCGGACAGCGCCGACCGCGTCACCTTCTGCAGACGACCCGCGCCGGGGTCCGTGGCCGTCGTCGTGTAGCTGAACTGCGCCGGCTCCTCACCGGCAGGCTGCACCGAAGCCAGCACACCATCGGCTTGGTAGGTGTACGACTCCTTCGCCGCAGCCCCCACCCGTGGGTCCCAGGTGCCGCGGAGTCGTCCGGTGGCGTCGTACTCGTAGGCAGCCATCGGCACGGTACGCATCGCCGGCGTCGCCAGGTCCGGATCCCAAGCAGTGAAGGAGATCTGCTTCACCCGTCCGGCGTAGTCACCCAGCGTCGAGCCGCCGGCAGTGGTCGTCGTGGCGTAGGTGAAGGTCTGGGCCCGGCAACCGCGAGACAGCGTCGCACAGTTGACTCCGTCCGGCACCGGCGCGATCACGCGGGTCGGACGGACCACGTCCAGACCGCCGACGGTCACCTTCTCCCACGCGTACGTCGTGGTCTGGTTGCTGCCGGGCAGTGTGGTCGACGTCGGGAAGTACTTCCCTGCTGCGGCGCCAGTGACCTTGCCGAACACCACGATCGAGCCTTGGTCGTCGGTCAGCCGGTACGTGTCCGTGGAGCTCGTGTAGGTCAGCTTGAGCGTCTCCTGACCGACCTCAGGGTCGAAGTTGATGCCGTCGCGGGCGGTGAAGCCGACGACATCGCCGTCCGGCGTACCGACCTGCAGCAGCGAGCCGAAGACGTCCAGCGAGGTGTACGGCGTCTGCGCCTCGTCAACGATCGCACCGGAGATCCAGCCCGGCCCGAACATGCCGGACGGGTCCGTCTTGGCCGCCTGCCGGCTGTTGTAGGTGCGGCTGACGGTCAGGTCGCTGCCGTACGAGTCCACCGACACGTCGGTGTCCGTCAGCGTCAGGTTGCCGGTCAGCAGATTGACCTCACCCGGACCGATCTCCTTCGACGCCGCGGTCGCCAGGTTGCGGTCGAAGGTGATCTTCACTGCGCCCGAGTTGGCCGCCGTACCACCGGTGAATGCTCCGCGGAGCTGCAGGGGGCCGTCGCGCGGGATTGACTGCGCGTCGACCGCGGCCAGGGTCGCTTCGATGTCCCAGTTCAGCTTGGGGAACTGGCCACCGCCACTGGTCGGCAGCGGCCAGGTCACCGCAGCACCGCCGGCGGCCTGGGTCACGTGGGCCGCCGGGATGGTGGTCCACGTGTCGGTGTCGCCGCGCCGCCACTGGTAGGTGACACCGGTCGCCGTCGACCGGCCAGCACCCGTGATGGCGGTCTTCGCCGCACTGATGTCACCGGCCTTCGGCGTCAGCACCGCTCCACCACCAACAGAGAACTGGTACGCCGTCAGCGGTGACCGGTTGCCTGCGCGGTCACGGGTCCGGACCCACAGCGTGTGCGGTCCGTCCGCGGTCGGCGTGATCGAGACCGAGGTGGTCGCACCCAGACTGGCCGCGTTCACTACCTCGTCCGGCGGGTTCGAGTCCACACCGTACTCGTAGGCCGCCACGTCGCCGACTCCTGAGGCGCCGAAGGTGAAGGTGCCCGCCGTACCTGCGCTGCCCGACCACTCCGCGACCGGGTACGTCGGCGACGAGACCGTCGGCGCCACTGCGGGGGCCATGGTGTCCACGGTGAACTCGCACCAGTTGGACCACGCGCCGGCCGTCGTACCGTCGCTGCCCTGGACGCGCCAGGCATAGCTGCCGCCCTCGGCGAACACGCCGTCGGGGATGTAGGTGCCGAGCCAGGAGCCGGATGCGCCGGGGCCCTCGGTCACTGTGGTGCTCGTCGCCGCGCCGACCTGCTTGTACTCGAAGTTCGCGTAGACCTGGGAGCTCAGTCCGTCGCTGACCAGTGCGCGCAACTGCGGCGTCGTACTCGAGATGTACGGGCGGGTCGCACCGGTCGCACAGGTGGTGTCCGGCGCCGTCGCCATCGCGTCGACCGCCGTCTTGGTCTGG
This sequence comes from Kribbella sp. NPDC050124, assembly GCF_044460355.1. Lineage (NCBI taxonomy): Bacteria > Bacillati > Actinomycetota > Actinomycetes > Propionibacteriales > Kribbellaceae > Kribbella > Kribbella sp. NPDC050124. Next base: position 6,803 of record NZ_JBITJU010000013.1, on the reverse strand, counting down.
TAGGTGATCGTGACCGACGGCGGGTTGGCCGCGGCCTCGCGGGAGGCGAACCGCTTCCAGCCGTAGCTGTCGCTCTCACTCGCGGCCTTCACCCCGATGCTGGTCTTCGCCAGCTTGGCGGTCGCCGTGTGCTGGAACGCCGCGGTCACCGGGATCGTCACCCAGCCGTCGCCACAGGACGAGGAGAAGCCCTTCGTCTGCGTCGACGTACCCACTCGCTCGATCCAGGTCGGCTGGTTGGACCAGCGGACCGCGTTGGTGACGTCCGGGGTGCGCCACGCCTCCCAGCCCTTGGCCGTGCAGGAGAACGAGTGGTGCTCCCACAGATTCAGCGTCGCGGCCTGGATCTGCTTGTCCCACAGCCATTCCTGGTTGTCGAACCGCAGGTACGACCGGGCCTTCGTGGACCCACCGTCGTACGTGCCGAGCTTGAGCTCGGTCGCCCCGGACTGGTCGGAGGTGTAGGTGTTCTCGACGAACGCGTCGAAGCTCGCACCCGCGCTCTGCGACGGGTCGATCGTCACCGGGTACACGGTCGCCGGGTGATTCAGGAACGCCGCGTCCGGGGTCAGCACGAGCGCCTTCCCGGCCAGCGCGAGTCCGACCGGCGCCCGGCGGACGTGCTCACCGGAGGCCTCGTCGACGGTCGCGTCCCACATCATCGGCGCGGGTACGTCGTACGCCTGCCGACCGGCGCGGACAGTGAGACCGCCCTTGCCGTCCGGCTTGGCCGTCAGCCCGCCTTCCATCGTCCAGGGCATCCGGATCTGCTTGAGCTGCGCCGCGGCGGCCCGGTTCTTGACCAGCAGGTGCTGCTCATAACCGGTCCGGGTGGCCTCGACGACCAGGTCGACGCCTGGCTTGACCTCCCGATAGGTGGCCGTGGCGCCGTCCAACTCCGGGGCGGGCAGCGGGCCGGACCAGCCGAGCGCGGAACGCTTGCCTTCGGCACCTATCGAGACGAGTTCGTGGTCGCCAACGCCTGCCGGACCGGACAGCTTCAGGCCGTACGGGTGGGCGAGCGACTCGATCGTGCCGTCCGGTCGGCGGACCAGCGACACGTCGACATCGATCCAGGTGCCGGAGTCGCTGCGCATCCGGACCGGGCCGGACGCCATGGTCGCCTCGATCCTGCCGTCGGGCAGTGCGCGGAACTCGGTCGTCTCGGTGGTCCGGCTCGTGATCAGCACCGGCTTGCCGGTGATCCGCGCGGTCACCGCGGCGGAGGCGTCGTCGGGGCGCTCCAGCGGCACCTCGGAGGCGGTTGTCGGGGCGGTTTGGTCAGTCGGTGCGGCCTCGGCATCGCCGGTCTCCTGGAGGAGTCCGGCGACCAGGGCCAGGCCGACGGTGACACCGATCCAGCGCGCCGATCGGCGCCCCGGATAGACGCGCAGCAGGCGCGATCTCGGGAATGCGGACATGGCGGACCTCTCTTGCGTACCGTTCCCGGGCACGGCACAGCGGCCGGGAACGCCGGCAGGGGCCGGCGCCTCGGCGACGGGGGCGGTCGTGGCCGGGAACTCGGGGCGGACGTCACCAGCGTGCGGCGGAACGGGGCGGCGCCGACAGGGAAGAAGTGGACAAGTTCCCTAACTGGCCACGTTCTTCACGGGTGGTCGCCCAGTAGGCCGAGGCGTTGGGCGGCGGCGCCCGCGGCGAAGCGGGTCGGTGCGTCGACGAACTCCATCACCGTCGCGATGTGCCGCCGTACCGTCCGAACGCTGAGTTTCAGGTGCCGTGCGATCGCCTCGTCCTTCAACCCGTGCACCAGCAGCGCGAGGACTTCCTGCTCGGTGGCGCCGAGTCCCTTGGTCTCCGCCGACCGCGCCGGTACGACGGGAGTCGCCGAAGCCCACAGCCGGTCGTAGTACTGCGTGAACGCGCCGATCAGCACGGACGACCGCACCAGCAACGCGGCCGTCTCCCCGTTAGGAACCAGGCCGATCAGGGCGAAGTGGTCGTCGACGATCACCATCCGGGTCGGCAGCGTCCGGACGGTCCGGACCTGCACTCCGGCCTCGACCGCGGACCGCACCGCCTCCGCACCCCGCGGGTCGGCGACGAAGTCCGGCGTACACAGCTCGCGGAAACTCATGCCGGAGCACTGGGCGTTCAGCTGAGACGGCAACGGCAGGTCAGGATCGTCGACGGTGATCGAGCGGTAGGCGCACTGCACGGTGTGAATGGACGTCTTCCACCGTTCCGCGATCTCGTTGGGGTCGGTCAGCACCTGCGCCAGCACCGAGGACACTTCGCCGGCCGACCGGTCGTGCAACTGCAACTGGTGGACTTCGGCGGCCGCGACGTACCCCTGCAGCAGGCGATCATGCTGCTTGGTGACCTCACGGTGCACCTCGGTGAGCAGACCGGTCACCGCGATCAGCGAGTCGACCGGACGCAGTACCTCGGCGGCCGGGCCGCGATGCAGGTAGGCGAGGTGCCGATCTACCAGCTCCTGATCGACCGGGTGGCCTTCGCGGGCCGGACGGCCGCCGGTGACGGTCAGCTCGAGGTACGCGTCCGCGACGTCGTCCGGCAGCACTTCCCGAACCAGTCGCTCGTGCTCGGACGGTTCGTGCAGACGCCGGCTGAGGCCGGCAGTTGTGTCACCAACCACCTGACATCCCCCCACCACAGTCAGCCACCACTCGGTGGCATTCAGTTGTGGCGAAAAAGCTACCAAAGACTTCTGCGATAAGGTAGCTATCCTTCGTCAACTGCCGGTGGAATTTCACCCCAGGACAGCTGCCAGGTCCACCGGTACGACGACCCCGGCGCCAGCGTGATCGCCCCGCCGGTGCTGTGGAGGTAGTGCTCGCCGGTGCTGAACGGCTGACCTTCGAGCAGTTGGACGGTGAGACCAGGGTCAGCCGGATCGCGGTACGGCGCGCTGACCTTGATCGACTCGATCTCGATGGGCTCGGTGCTCGTGTTGCGGATCTCGTACGTCTCGATCCACTGCTCGCCGAACCGCCGGCCGATGCGGACCTCGAGCGGACCCAGTTGGTGCAGCACGTCGATCCCGCTCTGCCGCCACCGCACCAGCACCGGATCGTCGAAACGGTGGCCGCCCTGGTTGGTCGTGACGACGCCGTTGCCCCACACTCCGTGGTCGAGCAGCAACTGACGGCCGTCCGGGTGGACCGCTTGATCGACCGCGCCGTCGTCGGCGACGTACGCCGTACCCGCGCCGCATCCGAAGATCTCCACGATTGGTCAACCTATCGATGTCGAGAACCGGGTACCGGGTTCGTCCCCCTGGTGAGTAGCCGCTCACGAAAGGACGCGAACCATGAACAAGAACCAGATCGCCGAGATCCTCGCCAAGCCCTATGCCCAGGAGCTGCTGTACGGCCCCGAGCCGGCCCGCTTCGCCTACACCGCCCTCGACGGCGACCCGCGGGTGGTCCCGATCGGCTTCTGGGTCGACGGCGACCGCCTCCAGATCGCCACCGTGCCGAAGGCGGCCAAGGTCGCCGCCCTCCGCAAGAACCCGGCCGTCGCGATCACCATCGACAAAGGCGCCTTCCCGCCCAAGGTCCTCCTCCTCCGCGGCACCGCCGACGTCGAACTGGTCCAAGGCATCCCCCAGGGCTACCTGGAAGCCGGCCACAAGGTGATGACCGACGACCAGTACCCCGACTGGAAGTCCGGCGTAGAAGCCCTCTACGACGAGATGGTCCTCATCACCATCACCCTCACCTGGGCCAAACTCCTCGACTTCGAAACCACCCTCCCCAAAGCAGTAGAAGACCTAATCCAGGAGAAGGCCGGCTAGCACCTGGGGCGTCGGCCGGTCAGGACCACCACTTGCCGGAGCGGGAGAGGGCGTCGGGGGTTTGGTTGGTGGTGTCCAGGGCGTCGAGGGCGGAGACGGCGGCCTCGTCGAGTTCGAAGTCGGTGACGGCGAAGTTCTCCTGGATACGTTCGGGGTGGGTGGACTTCGGGATGACCGAGAGGCCCTTCTGGATCGCCCATCGAATCAGGACCTGCGCGGGGGTGCGGCCGAGGGCTGAGGCGATCTGGCCGACGACGGGGTTGTCGAGGTGCCGGCCGGTTCCCAGTGGGCTGTAGGCCTGGGCGATGACGCCCGCTTCCTCGCAAGCCTCGACCAGGGCCCGCCGGTACTCGAACGGGCTGAACTGGATCTGGTTCACCGCCGGCGGAATCTGGGCCACCTTCAGGAGCTCCTGAAGCTCCGCGGTGCTGAAGTTCGAGATCCCGATTCCCTTGGCCAGGCCCGCCTCGCTGGCCTTCTCCATTCCGGGCCACGCCCAGGTCGGCCCGCCCTGCGGCCAGTGGATCAGGTACAGGTCGACGTACTCGGTCCCGAGCCGCTCCACACTCCGCTCGGCCTCGGCCAGCGGGTCGCGGCTGCCCGGGTAGAACTTCGTGGTCAGGAAGATCTCCTCCCGCGGGACACCACTGGCCCGGATCGCCCGGCCCACACTCGCCTCGTTCCGGTACGCCTGCGCGGTGTCGATCAGCCGATACCCGCTCTCGAGCGCCGCCGCGACCGCCCGCTCACACTCCCGCCCGTCCCGCACCTGCCAGACCCCCAGCCCCAGCACCGGAATCTCCGCCCCGTTCAACAACGTCCGCGTCACCTGATCAGCCATGCACCACATCTACCACCCCACCAGATTGGTCAGAGCTTGTTGGCGTGGCGGATGACTTCTACTACGTCGGACATCATGCCGGTGAGGTCGTAGTCCTTGGGTGTGTAGACGGCGGCTACGCCGGCTGCGCGCAGGGCTCGGGCATCGGCGTCGGGGACGATGCCGCCTACTACTACGGGGACGTCTTCGAGGCCGGCTTCGCGGAGGCCGGCTACTACCTGGGGGACGAGTTCCATGTGGGAGCCGGACAGGATGGACAGGCCGACGCAGTGGACGTCCTCGGCGACCGCGGCGGCGACGATCTGTTCGGGGGTCAGCCGGATGCCCTGGTAGATCACCTCGAAGCCGACGTCCCGAGCGCGTACGGCGACTTGTTCGGCACCGTTGCTGTGTCCGTCGAGCCCGGGCTTCCCGACCAGGAACCGCAGCCGTCCGCCGAGCTCCTCAGAGGTGACGGAAACCTTCTCCCGGACGGCCGCGATCGCCTCACCACCGGCCGAGACACCGACGGACCCGGAGACCCCGGTCGGCGCGCGGTACTCGCCGAACATCTCCCGCAGCACCCCGGCCCACTCCCCCGTCGTCACACCGGCGCGGGCGCACTCGAGAGTGACCGGCATCAGGTTGTCCGTGCCCTTCGCGGCCTCACGCAGCTTGCCGAGCGCGGTCTCGACCGCCTTTTCGTCCCGCTCGGCCCGCCACGACCGCAGCGACTCGAGCGCGGCGGCCTCGGCGGCCGGGTCGACGGTCTGGATCGCGGTGTCGAGGTCCGCGGTCAGCGGCGACGGCTCGGTGTTCTCGAACTTGTTCACGCCGACCACGATCTGCTCGCCGGACTCGATCCGCTGCCGGCGCTCGGCGTGCGACGCGACCAGCGCCTGCTTCAAGTAACCGCTCTCAACGGCCGCGACCGCACCGCCCATCGCCTGCACCCGGTCGATCTCCTCGCGTGCCCCGGCGACCAGCGAGTCCACCTTCGCCTCGATCACGTACGAGCCGTCGAAGATGTCGTCGTACTCGAGCAGGTCCGACTCGTACGCGAGGATCTGCTGCATCCGCAGCGACCATTGCTGGTCCCACGGGCGCGGCAGGCCGAGGGCCTCGTTCCACGCCGGCAGCTGGACCGCGCGGGCGCGGGCGTTCTTCGACAGGGTGACGCCGAGCATCTCGAGCACGATCCGCTGCACATTGTTCTCGGGCTGGGCCTCGGTCAACCCGAGTGAGTTGACCTGGACGCCGTACCGCAGGCGACGTGCCTTCGCATCGGTCACGCCGTACCGCTGCAGGGTCAGCTCGTCCCACAACCGCACGAACGCGCGCATCTTGCAGGTCTCCTCGATGAACCGCACCCCGGCGTTCACGAAGAACGAGATCCGCTGTACGACGTCACCGAACCGCTCCTGCGGTACCTGACCGGCATCGCGAACCCGATCCAGTACGGCAATCGCCGTCGACAGCGCGAACGCGAGCTCCTGCACCGGCGTCGCACCCGCCTCCTGCAGGTGGTAGCTGCAGATGTTGATCGGGTTCCACTTCGGCACGTTCGCGACCGTGTAGGCGATCAGGTCGGTGGTCAGCCGCAGCGACGCGTCCGGCGGGAACGCGTACGTGCCGCGGGACAGGTACTCCTTGACGATGTCGTTCTGCGTCGTGCCGGTGAGCTCGTCGGGCAGCGCGCCCTGCTCCTGCGCGGCGACCTGGTACAGCGCGAGCAGCCACATCGCGGTCGCGTTGATGGTCATCGAGGTGTTCATCTGCGCGAGCGGGATCTGATCGAACAGCGCCCGTACGTCGCCCAGGTGCGCGATCGGCACGCCGACCTTTCCGACCTCACCCTTGGCCAGCGCGTGGTCCGCGTCGTACCCGGTCTGGGTCGGCAGGTCGAACGCGACCGACAGCCCGGTCTGGCCCTTGGCCAGGTTCCGCCGGAACAACGCGTTCGACTCCGCCGCGGACGAGTGGCCCGCGTAGGTCCGCATCACCCACGGTCGATCCTTCTCGGTCGCCATGTACCCGAGAGTAGGACTGTGTTCCCTTGTGAGTCCCCTCCTCGTGACCCGTGTCACCAGGGGTCTGGGTCACAGTAGGTCGTGTCTGACGGTCCAGCGCCGTAGCGAGCAGGTGCTCGGTGCGGTAGCTCGGCGTGCTGGAGTGAAGGCCTCGATGTGGTTTCATCGTGGCCTT